>JBCCGN010000007.1:0-92301 GCA_039029255.1 Pseudomonadota bacterium
ACAGCGGATGGCAGCGGCAATACCCTTGAAAACGATGATGACAATCCCGGTTCGTCAACTGCTTCATCAACAGCCGGTCAGGCAACAGTCCCAGGTGCAGGGACGACTGCTCTGGGAGCACCGGTGCAGCAACCATCACCACCCCTTCAACCGGTCGGCCTCAATGGCACAACAATAGTTGAAGCGGACGGCAATGAAACGATCGAGACAGCGGTGCAAACCAGTATCGGCACTGTTGTCGTCGGCGCCATCGCTACCCGGGGAGATGCCGATTTCTATCGTTTGAGCATCCCGGGACGAGGCGAGCTGAAGGTCGAGTTCACCCGGTCCCCTGCCGAAGTCAATCTGACGTTTCGTATCCTAAATCATGACGGCATCGTCGTGTCCGGTTGGCACACCGCACCACAATCAGGCGCAGTTTTTGAAAAGCGGATCGACATAGTAAAAGCCGGAGAAATCCTGATCGAAGTTCGCGACGCATATAACGATGCGAGCAGTTCCGGTGAATACCGAATGCAGACAACTTTCATACCGGCGCAGGACGATGCTTCCGAGCCAAACAATGTTTTGGCTCAAGCCACACCACTTTCATGGAATGTCGCTACCCGTGCCAATATCCTGCCCAGGGGAGATGCTGACCTGTATCTGGTTTCTGCACCCCGCCAGGGGCGTATGACCGTGGAATTTACAGAATCGGGGCCTGAGACTGGCATAACTTTCCGGGTACTGGATAAATCCGGCAAAGTGGTAAGAAGCTGGCAATCCGCCCCTTCTGCAGGAGAATTGTATCAGGCATGGGCAGACCTGCCGGAGCCGGCTAATTATTTTGTAGAAGTGCGCGACTCTTACAATGATGCGAGATCGGCGACACCTTATGTAATCGTCGCATCACTTGACCAGACACCAGACAATGGGGAACCCAACAATGCGGTCGCAGTTGCTACGCCTCTCGCAATCGGTCAGGGGCTTGACGCCAGCATTTTGCCAAAGGGCGACGCAGACAATTATGCGCTCAAGATACCCCATCAGGGTGAGTTAACTTTGGAATTCCCGCGTTCGGCACCGAATACCAATCTTACATTCAGGATTCTCAGCGAAACTGGAAAGGTTGTCCGGACCTGGCAGACTGCTTCAGCGGCTGGTGAACCTCACAAGGGCAGCGCAGATATTGCTGAACCTGGAGACTACATCCTGGAAGTTCGGGACGCTTACAACGATGCAGCTTCTCCATTCCCGTATCGGCTGGAAACCCGATTTAAACCAACCGAGGACTGGGCGGAACCGAACAACTCAAATTCGGCTTCAACTGAAATCACGCTGGATGGAAATTACTCGGCAAACATTCTGCCCAAGGGAGATGCCGATATCTATTCAGTCGACATTGATCACCCCGGTATCCTGGAAATTTCCGTCACCGAGAGCGCGCCAGAAACCAACATGACTGTGAGGGTACTGGACATAGCCGGAGCGGTGGTCAGCAACTGGGGTACAGCACCCGCGGCAGGCAAGCCATTTGAAGCAACAGCGGATGTATCATCAGCGGGAACCTATCTGATCGAAATTCGCGATGCCTACAACGATGCCCGTTCAGCAGATCCGTACAGATTTTCTGTTCAGCACAAACGGAGCACCGATGTTCTGGAGCCAAACGATACAGCAAATGATGCGCGTGCCATATCCTTTGGCCAGAACGTGGCCGCGGCGATCTTCCCAAAAGGTGACCATGACCTTTACAAGTTTGCAGTTGCAAATCCTGGTGAAGTTTCAATCCAACTGACGCAAAGTCCGGCCGATCTGAACATGGTGTTCCAGATCGAAAGACCGGACGGGTCGGTCGTCAGCAGTTGGAGAGGAGCTTCAAAACGAGGTGACTTGTTCAGGATCGGCGTAAACATCGATCAGGCGGGAACCTACTATTTGCGTTTTGCCGATTCTTATTCTGACGCCCGCGCAACCGAGGCTTACGGCTTTTCTGTAAGCCTCGACTGACCCGTTTCCAACAGCGATGATTGCGGGGGTATTATCGGTGCGCAGGCTAAATCCCGTTAGCTGCGCACCGTTGACATTAACTCACACTTACTCCGCCGCTTCCATATATTCTTCCATTGGAGGACAGGCGCAGACGAGATTTCGGTCGCCATAAACGTTGTCGATACGCGCCACAGGTGGCCAATATTTGTCAGCTTCCACATAGGAAAGCGGAAAATATGCCCGCTGCTTTGAATAGGGTCTTTCCCAGTCATTCATAAGCAACTCCTGAGTGTGAGGAGCATTGCTGAGAAGGTTGTTGTCCGGACTTGCCTCTCCGTTCCGGATTTCATTGATTTCCCGGGCAATTGAAATCATTGCATCGCAAAACTGGTCGATCTCCTGTTTGCTTTCGGATTCGGTAGGCTCAACCATCATTGTTTCAACTACAGGAAAAGACATGGTCGGCGCATGGTATCCGTAATCGACCAGCCTCTTTGCCACGTCTTCCACCGTGATCCCGAGATTTTCTTTCAGATTCCTCATATCGAGAATGCATTCGTGCGCCACATAGCCACCGGGTCCGGAATAAAGAACCGGAAAATGATCCCGCAACCGGGACGCGATATAATTGGCATTCAGGATTGCAACCTGCGTCGCCTTCTTCAGCCCCGCACTCCCCATCATTGCAATATAAGCCCATGAAATCGGCAGGATGGATGCCGAGCCCCAGGGCGCAGCAGAAACCTGGCCAATGGTTTTCTGCCCGGCCGCTGCAGGATTTACGCCTGTAACGACGGAATGATCGGGCAAAAACTTGGCCAAATGGGCGCCAACACCGATCGGTCCAATTCCAGGGCCGCCACCGCCATGCGGTATGCAAAACGTTTTGTGCAGGTTCATGTGACACACATCCGCACCGATCTTACCCGGTTGGACAATGCCAACAAGCGCATTCAGATTTGCGCCATCAAGATATACCTGTCCTCCGTTTTCATGAATGATGTCGCAAATTTTACGAATGGCTGATTCAAATACACCGTGAGTTGAAGGGTAAGTAATCATCAGTGCTGCAAGGCTGTCCTTGTGCTCCACAGCTTTCGTTAGGAGGTCCTCAACATCAACATTGCCCTCCTCATCACATTTCACCGCCACCACCTTCATGCCGGCCATAACCGCCGATGCGGGATTTGTACCGTGCGCTGAGGTTGGAATGAGGCAGATATTTCGATCGGCATCGCCATTGTCCCGATGCCATGCACGAATTGCGAGCAAACCGGAATACTCACCCTGACTGCCGGCGTTGGGTTGCAATGATACGGCGTCAAATCCCGTGATTTCACACAGCATTTCCTCGAAATCTTCAAACAATTGCTGATATCCCTGCGCCTGCTCCAGCGGGGCAAAGGGATGCATGTTGGCAAACTCTGGCCAGGTAATGGGGATCATCTCGGTCGTGCCGTTCAGCTTCATGGTACAGGAACCAAGTGGGATCATGGACCGGTCAAGAGCAATATCCTTGACCTGTAACTTCCTTAAGTAACGAAGCAGTTCGGTTTCGCTGTGATAAAGCTGAAAGACCGGATGCGTCATGAATTCGGACGTACGAACCAGATCTTCCGGAATGCATTCTGACACTTCCTGGTCCACCTGGTCGAGCGTTCTTCCCTTCATGGCCTTGCCGTCAAAACAGGATAGCAACCGTTCGACCTCAGAGCGCCTTGTAGTCTGATCGGTCGATATTCCGAGATGATCTCCATCGACCAAACGGAGATTGATTCTCTTTTCTCTTGCCTTTGCGAGAATTGCGTAGGCCCGACCCGGAACGTGAACTGTGATTGTATCGAAGAAGCTGGCCGTATTTACCTCATAGCCAAGCCGACTGATTTCATGGGCACATATCTGCGCATACCTGTGCGCTCTCCTGGCAATTCTGCGAATTCCCTCAGGACCGTGATAAACAGCATACATTCCGGCAATTACAGCAAGCAGGACCTGGGCAGTGCAGATGTTGCTTGTCGCTTTGTCGCGTCGGATATGCTGCTCACGTGTCTGCAGTGCCATACGATAGGCCGATTTACCGCTAGCATCGATCGAAACTCCGATGATGCGACCGGGGATTGAGCGCTTGTACTCTTCGCGGGTCGCAAAGAACGCCGCATGCGGTCCGCCATATCCCATCGGCACACCAAACCTTTGTGAAGAGCCAACCGCAATATCGGCTCCCATTTCGCCCGGAGACTTAAGAAGGGCAAGCGCAAGCAAATCAGTTGCAAAGATTGAAATGGCACCAGCACTTTTCAGTGAAGCAGTCACATCCGAATAGTTTTCCACCGTGCCGCTAGAACCTGGATAAGACATGATGGCACAAAAAACATCCGCCGGAACCAAATCTGTTTTGGGGTCTCCAATGACCAGTTCAATTCCAAAGGCCTCGGCCCGAGTTTCGACAACTGCGATTGTCTGCGGGTGGGTGTCTGAATCGAGAAATGCTTTTTCGCTTTTGCTCTTGGAAACGCGCCTTGCCATCGATATCGCTTCAGCCACTGCTGTGCCCTCATCGAGCAGGGAAGCATTTGCGATATCCAGTCCCGTGAGGTCACTTACCATCTGCTGATAGTTCATAAGCGCTTCCAGACGACCCTGACTGACTTCTGCCTGATACGGTGTATAGGCAGTATACCAGCCCGGGCTCTCCAGCAGTCGCCGCAAAACAACCTTGGGCGTGACACAGCCATAGTATCCCATTCCTATCATGGACGTGAACATCTGGTTTCGCCCGGCTGTGCGGCGCAAGTCAGAAAGCGTGTTCCGTTCACTCAATGCTTCCGGAAGGTTGAGGGCGCCATCCATTCTGATGTCAGAGGGAATGACTTTATCAACCAGATCGTCCAGTGAAGAACAGCCAACGGAATCCAGCATCAAGGATATATCCTGGTCCCGAGGGCCTATATGTCTGGGAACAAAGTTTGCGCCAGCCTGAAGATCGGTCAAACGTTCACGTTTCAAGGTCATTGGAAATCTCCGGAAGTTCAGCTGATGAGTTTTGAATAAGCGTCCGAATCCAGCATTCCTTCCAGCTCACCTGGATCGGAAAGCTTGACCTTGATCAGCCAGCCGGAATTTTCAGGATCTTCATTCACCTTGGTGGGTTCGCTATCAAGAGCGGCGTTGGTTTCCAACACTTCACCCGAAACCGGAGCATACACGTCACTCGCGGCTTTCACTGATTCAACTACGGCAGCTTCGCCACCTTTTGACAGCTGTGAGCCTACTTCCGGTAACTCGACAAACACCAGTTCGCCAAGCTGCTCCTGCGCGTGATCGGTAATGCCAAAAGTAGCAACATCTCCCTCGACGTTCACCCATTCATGGTCTTCTGTATACTTGATTGTCATGTGATTTCCTCCTGAAGTCATCTCTAGCGTTTGAAATTATTTGGAATGAAAGGCAGGCTGGCGATTGTTGCCGGTAGCGGTTTGCCCCTTACAATCAACTGAACCTTAGTTCCAATCTCTGAAAATTCGGGCGGCACGTATCCCATCGAAACCGGACATTCGACGCTCGGACCAAACCCGCCTGAGGTAATTTTACCGATTACGGCACCAGCCATATCCGTGATTTCGGTTCCTGCACGCGCAGGTGCTCTCCCATCAGGTTTGACGCCAACCCGCTTTCTGATTACCCCGTTTGCCAATTCCGTCTGGACCCTTTCAGCACCGGGAAAACCGCCCTCTGAACGCCGTCGTTTTGAAATTGACCAGGCAATTCCCGCCTCAACCGGACTTGTCGATTCGTCGATATCGTTGCCATAGAGACACAATCCCGCTTCAAGTCTCAAGGAGTCCCGGGCACCCAACCCGCACGCCATCACATCTTCATGAGCCAGCAGAAGTTCCGCAAGTTTGTCTGCCTCTTCTGCTTTTACTGAAATTTCAAACCCGTCCTCTCCGCTATATCCGGACCTTGAAACCCAGCAATCTATCCCGCCGACAGCTAATTTCCGGGAGGACATGAATGCCATCTCTTCTATTCCTTCGGACATGCTGGAGAGCACCGATTCAGCGGCGGGTCCCTGAAGTGCGAGCAATGCGCGGTCATTGATCATTGTGGCTTCGATCGATGATCCAAGCCCATCCATGAGCAGTTCGAAATCTTCTTTCTTGCGTGAAGCATTCACAACCAAAAAGAGGTTGCCTTCCTCCGCTTCTTCTTCGGGCCGGGTGACCATAAGGTCATCCAGTATCCCGCCCTCGACATTTGTAAACTGGGTGTATCGCAGCCGACCACGGCCGAGATTGGCAATATCTCCGGGAACCAGCTTTTCCAGTTGCGTTGAAATTTCGGCGTGGTCTTTGCCCTTAAGCCAAACCTGACCCATGTGGGAGACATCAAAGAAACCAGCGAATTCACGGGTATGTTTATGCTCGGCAACAATGCCTTGCGGGTATTGAACCGGCATGGAGTATCCGGCAAAGCCCACCATTTTACCGCCAAGCTTTAAATGCAGATCATGCAAAGGCGTCTTGCTTAGCGGTTCATCGGTTGCTTCTGACATTTTTAAACCCTCGATTTTGACACACAAAGGACTGCGCTGAAATTCAGCGTACCCCCTCTGTCAAAAACCTGAGAGAATTCGCATATCCTGAAAAGTCTGTATTCAGGTCATATGCTTGCCCCCTTCGGTGAACGAATTATCGTTGCTCTCCAGAGTTTGGCTATCCTGCAACATAAAGCCACAGAACACATACATGCGGTCCAGGATACCTGAGAGTTTCCGGGGTGGTTGCTCCTTCGGCGTCAGACCAGAGATCTGAACTCTCCCGCACGTACTGATGAATTCAAAGGTTCATCATTTGAATTCTTTTGTCAACTCACGGTTTGTTTGCCTTCATGCACAATTGTTTTTCGAAATAGTTTAAAATTCGATTTCAAAAAGAACCGGACCAGGTTCGCCAAGAGTGCTATGAATGGTGGTCGTGACATCTGCGGACACCAACCCCGTTTTGAAATATGGCATGCCACTTGCAGCCGCGATATGGCCAAAGTCGGGCGGGCTGGGGTCACATCCAACCGGAGTGACTCCCTGAGCGATCATGGTGGTTTCAATCTCACCGTATCCGCTATTGTTCCAAATCACGAATGTAATCGGCAATGCTTCATCAGTTGCCACCATGAGTTCGGGCAAGGAGAACTGGGCGCCACCATCTCCGACCAGACAGAAAATCCGTTCGCCGGACGCCGCCAGAGAAGCGCCGATGGCAGCAGGAATGGCATACCCCAGAGTTCCATAGCCAGTGGACGAATTGAACCATCCTCCAGGCCGGTCGTGGTCGTAAAAGAGATTGCCGGCATAAATAGCCTGCGTGGAGTCTCCGACAAAAATTGACCCCGGTACGGCATCCCGCAACGTATCCAGCATTCCTGACATGCGTTTCATGCCGTCGTCCAGCTCCTCGAACGCATTCTTTCTTGCACCTGCGGCCCGGGCTGCACCATTTTTACTTGCTTCAGAAATACCTTCGGTCAATTGCTCGATAAAACGAGGAGCATCTCCACAAATTTTCAAATCCGAATCATGCGCTGCAAGTTGCTCGGGTGAAATATCGACCCGTATCATGGTTTTGAAGTTCGGCAATTCTCCGGTCGCGTACATGTCGAAATCCGTTCGGCCGAGTTCCGATCCTAAAACAAGGACGACATCCGAATCCCCTATGAGTTCTCGGACTGCCGCAAGGCTGGGGCTGGCGGGAACCGACAAAACGTGTTGATACATGAGACCACGCGCGTTTGTCGTCATGACAACAGGTGCGTCGAGCAGTTCAGCAAGTTTTTCAAGAGTCGGTCTGCAGTTACGCACTCCGCCACCTGCAACAATCAATGGTGATTCTGAATTTGACAGGTGCTTGATCGTTTTTTCCAGCTCTTCCCGGCTCGCGACCGGCTTACGGAATTTCTCAGCAATCGGCTTTTCCTCGGTAGCAGGCTGCGCGGCGACATCGTAGGGAAGCTCGATATGTACCGGACCCGGCCGCTTGCTTTCGAAAATTTCAAATGCAGCTTTGAAGGCATCCGCCAGTTCGATTTCAGAGCGGACCTGAATTGACCGCAGGGCTATGGTGTTCATGGTCGCCTGCTGATCGGGCAGCTCGTGCAGACACCCCAACGATTTGTTTGCGGTTTTCAGCGGATTAACCGCCGAAATTATCAGAAGCGGAATGCTGTCTGCACGCGCCTGGGCCATTGCCGTGATTGTATTGGTAACACCAGGCCCGGTAATGACCAACGCCACGCCCGGCTTCCCGGATACACGCGCATAACCATCTGCCATGAACGCGGCTCCCTGTTCATGCCTGGGAGTTACATGCCGAATTGCAGATGCGGACAGTCCTTTATAGTGCTCAATTGTGTGGACACCCGGAATTCCAAACACGACTTCCACGTTTCGAGCCTCGAGATGCTGAATTAGCTTTTCACCAACTGTAATCATTGAAATTCCTCCACATCAGCATTTACACGTCAAAAGATGCTCCGCAAGCAACTGGTAATTGCGAAAAAATAATCTGGAGGGTTTCAAAGGCCCATATTTTTGAGAAAGCTGGTCATATAAGTCAGATATGCAGCCGGTACCCAGATGACATGGGTATCAATGTTCCGAACATACAAAGCCGTCAAACCCCCGAACAATACAGCCGCAGAAGGTGACGGAGCCAACGGAAAAGCCAAACCGCACTGCGCGAGTATCTCAACTGCTTCAGGTCCGTCTATTTCGACAGGAACATATACATCTGATGCGCCACTGGCAGCAAAGCCTGCCTTTTGCAAGTCTTCCCCAATCGTAGAACCACTTACCAAAAGGGCATTGTCCCGA
Source organism: Pseudomonadota bacterium (assembly GCA_039029255.1). Lineage (GTDB taxonomy): Bacteria > Pseudomonadota > Alphaproteobacteria > Rhizobiales > Rhizobiaceae > JAALLB01. The sequence goes on from JBCCGN010000007.1 coordinate 8,840, forward strand.
CCAATACGCATTGAATAGGTTTCTGCTCCACCAGAATCTTCTCCCAGACCGAGCAGCTTGGTCTTTTTGTCCAGTCGATGAAGATTCTTCTCCAGATCTCCTGTTATCAGATATGCAAAGTCGGGAGGTGCCGCACGCCGGATCAAAGTCGAACCGATGCGTAAGGGAACGTTCTCTGATAGCGGTTCGTCATTCCATACACGTTCATCCATTCAACCGTTCTCCCTGCGGATCAAACGCGCATGGTGACACTACCGTCACTTCACGCACCTCATTGTCATTGAAGCAGGCAAGTTTCTCACCGATTCGCGACAGTCCGCTTTCAACCAGTGCCAAAGCAATTGGCCTGTTCATGGAGGGGCTGAAATAACTCGAGGTGACAAAACCCATAGACTGACGTTTGCGGTTTTTGGGTATCACATGACTTCCGGCCACCAGCGGAGTTTCACCATCACCGACCTGCAAGCCGACAAGCTGCCTGCGATTCTCTGATTCGGCTTCCGTGTTAAAAAGTGACCGCTTTCCCAGATATTCATCCTTGCGCTTTTCTCTTGGTCCCTTCCAACCAAGATCGTGTGGCATTGTATTGCCGTCGGTATCCTTTCCGACAAGTATATACCCCTTCTCCGCCCTGAGGATCATCACGGCTTCCAGACCAAGCCAGCAACCACCCAGCTTCTTCAATCCATCCGCCAGTCGAGCGTGTAACTCACCAGCAGTTCGCACCGGGACGGATAACTCATAACTCCTGTCTCCGGTGAAACTGATCCGGGCAATACGCAACAGCTGATCGTTGAATTCTGTCTCAGCCACATCCATATGCGCAAGATCCGGCTCACGTATTCCCGAAGCGCTCAACAACTCTCGTGACATCGGACCGGTGACTGTAAGAGTGGCAAGACCCTGCGTCACATCATGTATGGCAACGCCATCACGCGAAAATCGATCCTGCCTTGCATCCTCCAGACGAAAACGGACGCCATCAACATGGCTGGAAGATGCAGACACAATGAAGCGCTCGTTTTCCAGACACAGAACTACTCCGTCATCATAAACAATTCCGGATTCCGAGAGCATGAAACCATATCTGGCACGCCCCGGCTTAAGGGATGACATTTTTATGTAGCCGCAAAAGTCCAGCAACTCAGCCGCCTTGGGGCCGACGATTTCAAGTTTGCCCAGTGGGGACGCATCGAATATTCCCACTGTCTCACGGGCACACCTTGCTTCATCCTGTGTGAGAGCCTGCTCATCACCAACCCCGTAAACGCTTGGACGAAGCCAGCCTCCATACTCTCTGAAACGGGCACCGGCCTTTTGATGAAGGCTTTCCAGAGACAGACGTTTCAACGGATTGAACAGTTCTCCACGACGTCGCCCCGCTATTACCGCAAGAGGGACCGGTTCAAACGGCGGCCTGTAAGTCGTGGTTCCCGTCTCAGCGATTGACTTGCCCGTGACCGCAGCCATGGCGGCCAGACCGGCAAAGTTGGAAGTGCGACCCTGGTCGGTCGCCATGCCAAGCGTCGTATACCGTTTCAGATGCTCAACCGACTTGTAACCTTCCCGGGCAGCAATTCCGACATCTTTCAGGGTCACATCATTCTGCATGTCAATCCATTGGCGTCCGGCAAGGGAAGGATCAGGGCGAACCGGCATCTGGTCGGACGGCGGCAGTATATCAGAAACAGGCGCTTCATCATCCCTACCGAACGACAAATGTCCGCTACGCAAAGACTGCGCCAGACCAAACTCACCATTCGCTGCACCCACAACCTTCAGGCTGCATGTCCCTGGCCTTGGAACGAGCACATCGCGGTTTTCATCCCAATCAAGTTTCCCGCCGGCCTGGCACCAGATATGCACGGATGGGGTATATCCTCCCGAACACAAGATGGTATCACAGGACAATTCTCGGCCGCCGATGGTAGCGCCGGTGACCGTCGGACTGCCAATTGCTGATTTAAGCATTTCCCCTTTTATCTGTTCGATGCCATCTTCGGTTCTAGGGGCATCGGCTCGCGAGTCCACCAGGGTAACCTCAACGCCCGCATTCGCAAATGCAGTCGCTGCCGGATAGGCAAGATCATTTGCAGTGGCGATCAAGATCTTTTTGCCCGCGACCGCGCCGTGACAGTTCAAGTGATACATGGCCGCTTCAACGGACATGACGCCAGGCACATCATTATTGGCAAACCACAGCGGGCGTTCGATTGCACCCGCAGCCAGCACCACGTCATTTGCACGTATCCGCAAGTGCCTGTCAGGTCTGTCCTGACGCCTTTCCCAGGCTGCAAACATTCCATGGTCAAAAGCACCCCAAAGTGTCGTATCCGAAAGAACTTGCCCCCCAGCGTCCCGAACCAATGCGCAAACGTGTTCAACATAATCGAGCCAGGGTTGACCATCAATTTCGCCACCTCTCCAGCGAAGACTACCGCCGGGACTGGGGGCATCATCGATCAGCAAAACCTTTCGTCCGGAATGAGTGGCTGCTTTTGCGGCGGAAAGGCCTGCAGGCCCTGCCCCGATTACAAGCAGGTCACAGTTCATATCAACATGTGCGGCATCGGCTGGTGGTTCAAAGGCGGGCTCCACCTTTCCAAGGCCCGCCATCCTTCGGATCGATGGCTCATAACTCATCCAGTTAAGCGCCATAAAAGTCTTGTAATAGAAACCGGCAGGAATGAACCTGTGAAAGCGATCCATGAAACCAAACCGGTCATGTTTGGCATCGGGAGCGGCATTCACCGAGTACACATCCATCCCATCCTGTAGGAATGTTGTCGTGGCTCTCTGATTGGGCGCATGAACAGAACCCAGTTTCACGTCCAGAATCGCATTTGGCTCCTCGGCTCCCTTGCCCCAAAGACCGCGCGGACGATGGTATTTGAAACTCCTGCCGAATATTTTTGTGCCGGAAGCCAGAAGCGCAGAGGCCACCGTGTCACCTTCAAATCCAGTGAAAGACTGGCCATCGAAGGTGAAACTCAGTTCATCGCTTCGGTCGATTTCAGACCCAAGGCTATTGTGTCGCCAACCACTCATGTTTCAATCCCCGGCAGTGCTTCGCTGCTCAAGACTTCGCGGGTAATGGTGTTGCGGTCCAGAACGAAATACTCACCACAGGTAACATGCAGCCAGATTTCCCTCGCATGACCCTTCGGAGCCTTGTGAAGGTATAAATACCGAGCCCATTCCTCGTCGCTTACGGATTCAGCCGGTTCGGGTCGCGGATGGCCGGCTTCGACAGCGAAGAGAAATTCCGTTTCATTACGCAAACCGCAGAAGGGACATCGAAATAGCTGCATGAATGTATTCCTCCGTTAGTGTGCGATACCGGAACCCGCTGCTTCATCAATAAGCCGGCCCTTTGTGAAACGATCGAGATCAAACGGACGGCTGATTTCATGATGGTCACCAGTCGCGAGCAAATGAGCAAGCAGATATCCACCAGCCGGAATTGCCTTGAAACCACCGGTTCCCCACCCGCAATTGATGAACAGTCCTTCAGGCCCAACCGGACCAATAACCGGAGAACTGTCAGGAACCACGTCCACAACTCCGGCCCACTGCCTTAAAAGTTTCAGTTGGCCAAATGCAGGGAACATTTCGAGCATGCCCGAAAGAACAGTTTCCTGAGCCGGAAGGTTGCCCCTTTGACCATGTGTTGGCACACGATCGAGCCCGCCTCCGATAACCATTTCACCCTTGTCAGACTGACTTAGATAAGTTCCGGTACCAAGGTACAATAGCACCGTATCAAGACAGGGTTTTACCGGTTCTGAAACAAATGCCTGCAACGCATAGGTGTGAATTGGCAAATCACATCCAACCTGCTGCACCAGTCCCGGGGTGGCGCCGGCAGCTGCAATGCCAATTCGCTCCGTTTTCAATGTTCCCAAATTGGTTTCTACGCCGGTTACCGCTCCTCCTTCGATAATAAGGTTTAGCACTTCACAGTTTTCGATAATATCGACGCCCAGGCTGCTGGCAGCACGGGCATATCCCCATGCAACCGCATCATGGCGGGCAACGCCGGCTCGCCCCTGCCAGATGCCACCCATGCATTTGTAGCGGGCGCCCGCACTTTGATTGACAAGGGGAACAACTTTCTCCGCCTGTTCGGCAGTCATGAGTTCACCATCAACACCATTGAGCTGCATCGCATTGGCAATCCGGTTGCAGATTTCCATCTGCATGGGTGTATGTGCCGCTATCAGCATCCCCCGCTGCGAAAGCATCACATTAAAGTTGAGTTCCCTCGAAAGGCCCTCATACAGCCTAAGGGAAAGATCATACAAAGCCACACTTTCCGGCCAGAAGTAGTTTGATCGTACCGCGGTTGTGTTACGACCGGTATTGCCGCCGCCAATCCAGCCGCGCTCCAGTACGGCTACTTTTTCAATGTTGTGTTGTTTCGCAAGATAGTAGGCGGTCGCAAGTCCATGACCTCCGCCACCGATTACGATGGCATCGTAACCTTCTTTCGGGCTTGCTTTGTGCCAAGCCGGACGCCAGTTTTTGTGGCCGGAAAGTGCATGTCGAACCAGGGAAAGTGCGGAATATTTCTGCATCACTCCATTCCCAGAGAATTGACATAATCCTGAAACGCATCCAAAGCCGCTTGATCCGGGTCACTTCCGGTAAAACCCTGCATGTAGGGTTTTACTCTCGACATTCTCAGATCAATGGGCTCGCGAACCTCCAGAGCATGGTAACCAAGCTGCATAAAGTAAAGAATGCGAGCACGAGCATCGGCTTCCTTCACCGGGAAACCATGCGCTTCGAACATTCTCGTCACGGCATCAATGCGTGCGGTATCGGCGGCATCAACCCGAATGCGAAGAGGTTCCTCCCGGCGCGACCACTCCCGCACGGCAAAATCCAGACCACCGTCGAACTTGGCAGGATCAACAAAACATCTAAAGAAGTTGCACACTGCTTCAGTGATGTTAGCTGACCGCAATTCACACTGGCTTATGATCTGCGCTGTATTTCTTGCCTCCCATTCGTGCAACAGTGCAGAAAGAAGATCGGACCGGTTTTCGAAATACCAGTAAAAACTGGAACGGGAGACGCCCATACGCTCACTGAGCGCAAGTATCTTTACCTCGGCAACCCCTTCGGTCACGAGCACATCACGCGCCATGTTCAGCCAGTCCTGGCGCGTTACCTTGACATGTCCAACCAGGGGATCCTTTTCCGGGTCATCACGATGAAGAAGTGGAGCAGTACGGGCCATCTAGCTCTCCGGCGGGGCGCCGCCCTCAGCAGTACGTTTCGCGATAAAGGCTTTCATCGCCTCCACTCGGTCGTCGTCAACTTCAGGGGCTTCATTGCTTGTGATGATGTTTTTCCAGACTTCTGTCGCTCTGGCCGTTGCATCCCTTGAACCCTGTTCCGTCCATGTGCCGAAATTCGAATACGTGTGTACGATGGGTTCGTAGAATTCCGTGTTGTAACGTTCCATGGTCTGGGGAGCCGAAAAGAAGTGTCCACTCGGATCAACCTGAGAAAGTGCGTTCTCAAATCCGATTTCATCAGATCCGGCCGGTTTTCCGGCGCAGAGCTCCGCGACCATATTGAGAACTTCCGCATCGGTTACGAGTTTCTCGTAGGAAACCGTCAATCCGCCTTCGAGCCAACCGGCTGAATGGATAATCACCGTTGCACCCGCCATCAGGCAACCCCACAGTCCGAACTGGTTCTCGTTTGCTGCCTGAACATCGTTTGCATTGGAAGCAGAACCTGCAGCAGAACGCCAGGGCAATCCGATATGGCGGGCAAGCTGACCGGCAGCAAGTGATGCCTGGAAATGCGCCGGCGTACCAAATGCAGGCGCACCCGACTTCATGTCCACATTCGATGTAAAAGTACCGTAACAAACCGGCGCGCCCGGATTAACAAGCTGAGTAAGGGCTATCGCGGAAATTGCTTCAGCGTGACTTAAGGTAATGGAACCGGCGACCGTAATCGGCGCCATGGCACCCATCAGTGTAAAAGGCGTGACAATTGACAATTGCCCGTGACGGGCAAAATCGATTAGTCCCTGCGCCATCGGCACATCCAGTGTGCGCGGACTGTTGGTATTGATGATGGTGTAGGCATGCGGAGTCGCAAGGAATTCCTCATCGGATATCCCCCGGAAGTCCCTCAGCATCTCAAAATTATCCATGCTCTGCGGAGTTCCGCGAGCAAACAGAAACGGAAACTTGTCCGTAAGCGTAAGCTGCACTTCATTGGTGAAGTAGTGACGTAAATGAACCGGAATATCCTGGGGTTCCACCGAGGGAGACATCATCTGAAACACATCAAAATGATGCGCCAGTTGCGTGTACTCCCGATAATCACGACCCGAGCCGGGCCGCCGGCCTCTTTCGAGGTCCGTGGCGTGCGGCGCTCCTGCACCAGGTTGAAACGCAATGCTGCCCAATTCAAGAACCAGATCGCGGTGGCGTGCTCCAGCGCGGCAGTCGATCGATTTCGGTGCCAGAGACAACGCTTCTTCAACGATGTCTCGTCCGATGTAAACCATCTCCTTGGATTCATCAACGCGCGCGCCACCCTTTGCAAAGATTTTGCGTGCTTCCGGCAACAGCACCCTTATGCCAAGTTCTTCCAGTGTCCTGAGCGCAGTCAAATGCATCGACTGAATTTCATCCGCCGAAAAGACATCCATTGTCGGAAACGGATTCTTCAGATTCCGGTAATTGGTATCGCGTTGCACTTGCGTAGCGACCGCTTCAGAACGACCGCGCCGTTTTCGTGATCGGGTTGCGTTACCTGTTTCCGTCTGCATCTACTCAGCCCCGCATCGCAGAACCGGATGGATCATAAGGCGAGGACGCAATTACCCGCGCCGACTTCTCAACACCAACGATATGCACGTTCAGATCGGTACCCTCGGAACACTTTTCTACATTCACCATCGCCATGGCGAGTGATTTTCCGACAGTGTGCCCATATCCGCCGGAAGTGACAAAACCAACCAGCGCCCCGTCTGACCAGACCGGCTCAAAGCCGCTTGCATCCGCATCCTCAGAATCAATTTCCAAAGTCACAACCTTCTGTGTCGGACCATTGCCATCACGTTCCGTAACAGCCGCGGATTTTCCGACAAATTCCTTTTCCCAGTCGATCCAGCGGTCCATGCCCGTCTGCGCTGCGGTATATCCCTGCGTAAATTCCGCTGACCAGATGCCAAAACTTTTCTCCAGACGGAGAGATAGAAGAGCATTGAAACCGATTTCACGAATCCCGAGATCGGCGCCAGCTTCGAGCAGCAATTTCCGCAAGCCGATATGTTCAACGGCTGAACAATGAATCTCAAATCCAAGCTCTCCCGCAACAGAAAGGCGACCGACCTTTGCACGGACAAGACCGATGTCGAATGTGCCGCAGCCCATGAACGGTAGATCACCAATTGGACCGTCTGTCAGTTTTTCGAGAACTTTGCGGCTGTTTGGCCCGGACAATGAAAACCCTACTGTTTCATCTGACTTGTCGCTGACTGCAACACCATCATCCATGTGGTCATGGAACCAGCGCATATGCCATTCCCGCAGATAATAGGAACCCATAATCCACCAGGTACCATCACCCCAGTTGAACACTGTGAGATCCCCCTTGAGCTTGCCTTCTTCCGACAACATCGGAGCCAGACGTGCTCGACCCGGACCCGGTAGTTTCGATGCCATTATACGGTCGAGCCAATTCTCGGCACCCGGTCCGGAGACCTCAAATCTTGAAAACCCAGAAATGTCGAGAAGCCCGACCTTCTCCCGGGCAGCCCTGCATTCATCGGCGACAATTTCAAAGGCATTGGATCGCTTGAGCGTCGGCGTTTCGACAAAGTCTGCGGATGGCGCAAAATAGAGCGGCACCTCAAGCCCCCAACTCGCCCCCCATCGGCAACCTGCGGCGGTCATGTCCGAGTATGCCGGCGCCATCTTAGACGGACGACCAGCGGGAAGCTGTTCATTTGGATAGGTCATGACAAAGCGACGGGTGTAAAATTGCCCCGTCGTTTCTTTTATGTATTGCTTGTTTTCAGCAAACGGGCCGAACCGGGCTATGTCCATGCCATAAACGTCTGCCTCAGGCTCACCGTTTATCATCCATTCAGCCAGGGATTTACCAACCCCACCCCCCTGAAGAAAGCCGGCCATAACACCGCAAGCGCACCAGTAACCCGGCTTTCCACGAACCGGACCGACCAGCGGATTGCCATCCGGCGCAAATGTGAAGGCGCCATTTACCCAGGTTTTTACACCAACTTCCTGAAGTGCCGGGTAGCGCTCAAACCCGAGAACGAGTTCCTTCTCAATGCGGTCGGGATCCTCCTGCTGAAGTTCAAATCCATACTCCCACGGTGCACCATCCATCATCCAGTGTTCGTGGTCGATTTCATAAATGCCCAAGAGTATCCCGTTCTGGTCCTGACGCATGTAGGTGAATCCTTCCAGATCCACGACCAGCGGTAACTCCTTGTCCATCTCTTCGACTTGCGGAATGGTGTCCGATATCAGGTAGTGGTGATTAAGCGGGGAAACAGGCAATTCTATCCCTGCCATCCGACCAACCTGCTTGGCCCACAAGCCCGCTGCGTTAATGACATTTTCAGTTTGGATCGTTCCCTTCTCTGTAACAACCTCCCAACCGGATGCAGTCTGGTTCAGTTCCAGTACGCGATTGTTTTCGAAAACCTCGCCACCGTGATTCTTTGCTGCTTTTGCGTAAGCGTGCACGGTACCCGTTGTATCAACATAGCCTTCCCGATCGGCCCACATTCCGCCCAGAATATCGTGCGGTGACATAATCGGGCAGAGCTCTGCAGCTTCCTCCTGTGTCACAAGGCGTACATCCTCAATACCGATAGACTGGAATACCCGGTAAGCGGATTGCAGCCACTCCCACCGGTCCGGGGTGCCGGCAAGAGTCAATCCGCCGGTCATGTGCATGCCAACGGACTGGCCGGATTCTTTTTCAATTTCACCCAGAAGGTCGATTGTATATGCCTGAAGGCTCGCAATATTCGGATCGGCATTGAGCGCATGAAACCCCCCTGCCGCGTGCCAACTCGAACCGGCTGTCAGTATGTTCCGTTCAATCAGGCAAACATCTTTCCAGCCCATTTTTGCAAGATGATAAAGAACAGAGGCTCCAACAACGCCACCACCGATAACGACTGCACGATAATGCGATTTCATAAGACATTTCCCGTTTAGGTTTTTGACACAATGTGGCTCATTTAACATTCGGCTAATGAACACTGCTGTCCAATACAATAATCATTTCTAGACATATCTGTCCAGACCTTTGTTGACCTGTTTCAATGACTCCAGACTTCAGCCATATTTGCCAACAGTAGTTGTGAGTTATTTGGACTGCCTGTCAGTCGTCCGCTCTGGATGAGACCGACTGGCGCACCTCAAACGGGACGAACCGGTCTTCAAAGAGTTGATAGAGATCCCGTTCCCCTTTCCATCCGGTCAACCTGTGCCTGACAATAAAAAATCCGGAGAGGTGAATGTTGTATAAACCTGTGCCACCGCTGGTCGTGTAAACAGCATTGGGATCTTCAACCAAAATGTGCGTGTAGCAGAAATCATAGCCGGAATACTTCTCAGGATCTTCTATCCGGGTTTCTACCCAACTCGACCCTGTATACTGATCTTTTGCCGGCTCAAACTGAAGATCATCACCTGATCGGTCCACATGGATTGGCATGAGTATCCCATACTGTTCCTCAGCATCCTCATTATATTCATGGACATATTTCCAACCCCCTTCATCGCCGTCGCATGCAAGTTCATGAACCAACGCAAACGAACCTGAGATCGTGACGTCGATGAACACGGACTTCAATACGTTTTCTTCCAAAAACCGGTGGAACTCATTGTTGTTCTGATCGATCCTGAGAACGCCCTCCTCCGAAAAGTAATAGTTCAACGAAAGTTCGGAAGTGAACTGGGGTATGTTCGAGCTACCCTCCGCTTTGGCAGGGGTGACAAATGGTAATGACATCGGTGGGATAAGGCTCAGCCCAATAAAAAAGGTGCCGCTAACAAGAATGTTTGAAAAAATACGTGATGGGTTTCCAATCAACATGCGTTCAACTCCGGTTTGATACCAAAAAACCTATTCTCCAGCTTTTGGAGTCGCCTGTAAAATCTCTTCGATCTGGGACAGATGATATCTGGCTGCAGCATCATCAGGATCCAGCTTCAAAACATCGGAAAAATTGGCTGAAGCATCGCTGTATTTTCCTGACAGTTTGAAGTTGACCGCGGCTTCAAACATGTCACGAGTCCGTTCTTTGGTCTCCCGATCCGAAAGACAATCCAGCACTTCGAACAGTTCTATTTCGGCAAACCTCCCCTTGACCTGGACCCGGTCAAGACGACGAACAGAATAGAGATCTGCACTGGCCCGCTCAAGCGCATCAGCACTGACAATCACCCGCGAGCCGTAGAGTTTGGTCAGACCTTCCATTCTGCTTGTGAGATTGACAGCGTCGGAAAAAACCTCGCTTTGGCGGCGTTCGAGTTCACCGACCACTCCCATTCTCGCAGTACCTGAATGCACCGCAAATCCTGCATCAATAGGCTTTCTGCCTTTCGTCTTGCGCTCTGCATTGTAGGCGTCGAGACGGTAAGAGGACGCAATTGCCGCAGCAATCGCCGAATCCACACCTTTGACGAAAAGAGCCATGATTGCATCGCCGATAAAGCTGTTAACAAAACCATCATGCTCCCTGATCACCGGACCCATGCGGCCAAAGTACCCATTGATGAAATTGAAACTTTCAATCGGTGTCATGCCCTCAAACAGCGTCGTGAAAGAACGGATATCTGACCATACAATGGCAAGTTCCAGTTCAACATTGTCTCCCAGTTGAACATCGATGATGCTGTCTTTTCCGAGATGACGCAGAAACTCGTGTGGCACGAAGTTTCCGTAGGCAGAATTGATGTTAAGGAGATTGAGATGGGTTTTAATCCGCGCCAGCAATTCCTGTTTTGAAACCGGCTTGCCAATATAGTCATTGGCACCAACACTCAGCCCCGTCACCAGGTCGTCATTCTGTGTCTTTGCCGTAACCATGATGACGGGCAACTGATTTGCAAGATGGGTTTGGCGGATTTTCTCACACACCTCATATCCGGACATGTGAGGCATCATCACATCCAGCAAAATGAGATCAAACCTTTCACCGGAATCCAGCATCCTGAGAGCTTCTGCACCATCCATGGCCTGGGAAACGGAGTAATCCGCAAGCGAAAGATGATTTGCCAGAACCTGTTGGTTGACCGGTTCGTCATCAACAATCAAGACACGGGCACCACTTCCCTTCGTTAATACCAGTTTCCCGCTGTCAAACACTTCCGGCTTGTTGTCATTTGCTCCGCGATCGCCTTCAGGCAGTATCGAACCTTTCCTTGAATTGGCATCTTGCAAGGATTCTTCTGTCGCCTGCGGAAGGGTGAAGGTGAACGTCGAACCTTCATTTGGCTTTGATGAAACGCTGACCTCACCTCCCTGGAGTTCTACCAGCTGTTTGGTAACCGAAAGACCGAGGCCGGTGCCACCACGTTGCCGTACAGCACTACCTTCGGCCTGTTCAAATGACTCAAATATCCGGTCCTGATCTTCTTCGGCTATACCAATGCCAGTATCGCTGACCTCAACGATGATTTCGCCTCCCCGCTCATAAGCAGTAATCGTGACTTCCCCCTCATCCGTAAACTTGATTGCATTTCCGATCACGTTACTCAGTATCTGCTGCAGCCGTGTTTCATCAGCCATTACAAAGGGCAATTCGTCAGGAATGTTGTTAAGCAGTTCCACCGGACGATTGCTAACCAGTGGCTGAAACAGGGTGACGACCACATCACTCGCAACATTCAGATCAACTGCTTTCAGATCCAGTCTCAAATCACGGGTCTTCAATCGTGAGAAATCGAGGATATCATCAACCAGCCCGGCCAGACGCTTGCCGCTGGAAACGATCATCGACAGGTTGTGTTTGGCGGAAGAAGACAATCTTCCCGCAGCACCATCCAGCATGGATTCAGAGACTCCGATAATTCCCTGCAAAGGGGTACGCAGCTCATGAGACGTATTGGCCATGATTTCATCTTTGAGCTTGTCAAGTTGCCTCAGCTCATCGGCGGTTTGTTTCTCCGCTGCCTCCTTTTCTGCGCGCAATTGATTGTAGCGATCACTTAGGGCGAAAGCGAGCAATATGCTCTCAAGAAACGCGCCTATTCTCATGCCGTGCTCGGTGATGAACAAATCCGGGAAAACTCCGAGCTGCCGGCCAGCTGTAAGAATTGATCCGATACAGAAGCCGGTTCTTGCCAACACATAGAACTTGGCTGAATAAACATTCTTTCGCAAACACCAGATGCCTGCGTACAAGGCAACTACCCCGGAAATGACGGACAATACGGCACCCAGGCTTATCGCCCTGCTGTAGCCGAAAATCATGTGTATCGGCGCCAGTAAGAATGACAGTCCGATAAGCCCCACCATGACCCAGTGCCAGGTCGGTACGTTTTTGCGGGTCTCGAGAAACTGGAGCGAAAACCACAGCCCAAGGGAAATTGCCCCGATCAGAGCATATAGGGAAATAACATTCGTCCATGCGGCATGATTGGGCCAGAGATACTGAAACCCATGACCTGAAAGTGTGGACTGGAAAAGAGTCGTCGCTATTACGGCAGCAGAATAAAGCAGGTAATTCGGATCGCGAATTGATGCAAAGAGTACCAGATTGAAAATTGCCATAACGATCAGGCCGCCGAAAAACAGACCAAGTCCGGTCTCGGTGGTAGCGCTACGCGAAAAGTACCGTGAATTCTCGGTTATTGAAATTGGCAGTAATATGCTGCTGTCGCTTTTTACCCTGAGGTAATAGGTTTTCGTTTCCTGCGCTGGCAAGACCACGGAAAACGCAACTGTCCGCAGTTTCAGATCGCGAAGGCTTTCATCTACCGCGTCTCCGGCAATGAAAGCAGTCCATGCATCCGGTTCTTCCTGGGAGAACAGCCTGACTTCATCAAGCAGAGGGTGACCAATTTCCACGATCCAGTCGCGTGCCTTAGAGTAATCAGGGACAACGGTGAACCGCAACCAGATGACATCCTTGGTAAAACCAAAGGAAAGATTGCCGTCCCTATGCGCCCTGAATTCTCTTTGCTGGACCGTATCTATGGTTTCCAGTCCACCGGGATCAACAAAGAACTCGATCCGGTCACTGATGTCCAGTTGATGATCTTCCTGACTGATCCGAATTACATCGCCAGGTTCCTCAGCAGACACATTGTAGGTGTTGGAACAAAAAAGTCCTGTCACCAGGATAAGTATGATTATCCTGGCAATCACCGTAACGGTGGAAACTGGGTATCCGCAAGGTGTTGCGCATTCGCAACCGTATTGCCCACTGTTTCCATCTCCAACAACGCTCCGGCATAAAAGGTCTGCCTGTGACCCTGCAACGCCTGAAGCCTGTCAAAATAATTGGCCGCCATTTCCGCTACCTCGGGGTGCGGGAAATAATGCCAGGTTTTCTGATGCAGCAGTTCCAGCACTTTGGGCGACTCTTCCTCTGATTCCGGTAGAGATGCTACCGTGTTTTCAACATTCTTGTAAATCTCTTGATGGTCCGGATCTGCTGTTTGTGAAAGCGTGAAGAAGACGGTAATATCGCTCTCCGGATAGACCTTGATATATCCGGTATAGTCGAGCAATCGCGGCAACGGAATAGTGCCCACCACGCCTGAGGGAATACCCTGGACACGGCAGGTCGTCGTGGTGAAATTGTGGTACTTCACTTTGGAGAAAACAAACTCTTCTTCCTCGTCAAGATCAAGGCCGATACCACGCAGTGTTGCCAGGTTATGCGGACAGGTTATGACAATCTGATCGAAATGCTCCGGTTTTCTCGTGCCCTTGATCTTGATTTCCACCCCGATCGTTTCGCTGTCTTCCTTCGGCACTCGACGGATTGAGGTGATTTCCGTATCAAGTCGGACGTCATCCAGACGCTCTGCAACCCGTTCCCAGAGATCCTGAAAACCGTTGGAGAACACACGCGGCCAATAATCCAGCAGACCTATATTGTGCAGCACATTGGAAACCCAGTTCCTAAACCCCTGGAATTTCACGAAATGGGCAGCAGATGCTTCGTCAAGACGTCCATATCCCTGCACTTTCATTACGAACAGGACAATCTCTTCCATTGCATTGAGATTCATCTGCCGAAGCCAAGTGCCTACCGGTTGCAGCAACTCCTGCGGAGCGTCCGAAAGACCGGTTCCCGGTTTTGCAAACTTGCGGTATCGCGTCATCAGCATCCATGTATAACGCAAGGAGGCCCAGGCCACCTGAAGATTGGTATAACCGGTCGAAGTGCTGGCCGACATGATGTCCATGTACTGATGTCGAAACCGGTCATAAACAAGAATGTCCTGTGAACCGTGGGAAGGCGCATCCACTTCGCGGGCAATGCGCATGACATCTGTATATCCGGCGAGCATTTCATGGGCACCGATATCAATCGCGTAATCGCCAAACTCAAGTGTCTTGCATTTACCCCCGACACGATCAAGTTTTTCAAGTACGGTGACTTTGTAACCCTTTTTTTGCAAAGCGAATGCGGTTGTCATGCCGGCAGCACCGGCACCTACCACAGCAACCCTCGGCACTTCACCGCTGTCAGGAATTACCGGCTTTTTTTTTACATTGCTGTCCCGCATGAGCGACATCACGAAGGCAAAGGATATGAACGCAAACAGCCCCATTTGCGGATAGCTCCAGAAGAAAACAGCTGTAATCAGGCAGATTATCCACGCAATCGCGTTTGCAAGACGCATCAGCTTCGGAGGGGGAATGGAAGGGTCGCGAACTGACATCACCAGGTTGATCAGGGCAATTGCGATCACCATGGTACCCCAGGTAATGATAAACCCGTCGATGGTCTGGTCGAGTGTTCGGTTCAGCCCGAAGAAATTGATTTCGTAACTTGCCATCAATTCAAGGAGTTGCGCTCCGTTGGAATTTGTCGGCATGATCGGCAACCCGTTCCGGTTGCTGAAAAAATGCAAAGCACCCAGGACTAAAAGGCCAAAGGATCCAAGATTAAACCAGCGGGTAGGTGTCATCGGTTTCCTCCAAAATGCTTTTTAACAAGATGTCTCGAATATTCTGCTATTGTTTCAACCAGTTCAAATGCCAGCAGTCCGCCAGCATAATAGGTGTTGTTCACACCTTGTTGGTTCTCAAGGTCGCGATAAAATCCGGACTGCATCTGCTCGACGTCTACATGTGGAAAATATGGCCACTCATCATAGGTGTATGGCTCAGCGGTAGCATCTTCTGCACCGATTACCTGCAACAGCTTCCTGTTGTTGGCCAGGACATCTTCACGCGTGATTTTACCCTCCCGGTCCATTCTGGAATAAACTGAAAGAAGCGGCACATCCCGAAACTGTTGGGTGACTACGTAGGGTTCGCCGATTTCAGGACGCGGGAACATGAAAGAAACAGCACTGACATCCAGTTCGCAATCGGTTGCATAGGTTGTCACAACAAAGGGGTCGAGAATTACCTTTTCAAACAGCGCTCTCTCTTCATCGGAAAGCTCCATGAATTCATTCAGAACTTCCGGCAGCAGAGGACAGGCCAGAACAAGGGCATCAAACTCCTCGACGTGTTCGTCAAGCGAACTCCCCAACAGGTGCGTTGCTGATCTCTCGTAGTGAATGACAATTTTTTCACCGCGCTCAATTTTGGTAATGTTGGAGCCCCGTAAAACATCGACTCTCGCCGCAAGCCGTTCCATCAGTCGTTCATAGCCAAGGTCGAAGCGCTTTGGCCAACCGCGAAACGGCATGTTCATCGCGAAAAACATCAGGTTGAGGAACGTGCAGGTGTTCATGTAGGTCAGCGCGTAAGCGGCGGGAACCTGGCGCAGCTTATCATAACCCATCAATGTTATGGGTATGTTGAATACCGGCTCCAACGACCTCAGGCCGTGCTTTTCAAGCCAGTCGTGGAAAGAGCCGCACAAATCCGGATCATCGCTCGCAGCCTGGAAGCCAGGAGAAGCCGGAGCAAGTTTTTTGCGAATTCCAAACCTAATGAACAGGAACCTCAAGGCTGCCCAACCAACATGAAATATACCATATCGCCTGGTTGTTGCCATAAACAGGGAGCGCAGTTTGCCAGTGTCGAGATCAAGAGCGTGGCCCTTGCTCTCGGTGAACATTTCCATTCCGAATTCTCGGGCTAGCCGTCGTACCTGCGTGTAGCTGGATGTGATATAGTTCGCACCGAGATCAAAAGAACGGCCGTCAAAGGTTAGCGACTTGCACTTGCCGCCAATCCTGTCCTTGCGCTCAAAAACCGTAACATGTTTGTAGCCCTGCTTGCGCAAAAACCATGCAGTCGTAAGCCCCCCGGCGCCGCCGCCGATAATGGCAATTTTAGACTCCGCCGACATAATGTACCCCCGATAAAGCGAAATAACCTAGGTTATCACTTTAATTTTGCCCCTCAGTGTATGCTAAGCACCATGATAACGGGTGTCAAATGTAATCGGGCAGACGAAACAAATAATAATTGTATTGCGATCCGGAACAACTTTCTGAAACCAACAGCTTATTTGGTGTAACAATGGCAAATCCAAATAATTCATCCTGGACACAGGTGTGTTTGAAAATCTCCCACAAACAAACTGTACACCCGACCCCAAGCCGATCCATAACCCTTGGACAGGCAACTCGCGCAACAACTGCTTTGTCAAAACTTCAAAGGAGTAAAAGCCAGCACCAGGAAAGCAATCGCCGCCAGGCAACCATAGATCCAGGCCCTCATCTTCCAGTTCTTTTTCTGGTCTTTCCAGTTCTGCCGAAACATATGTCCGAAAGACACCGCGAAGATCAGCAAAATTGTAGCGGTCAGCGGTGTCAGATAGAATTCCATGACGTCAAATGTTCTTTTGCAGATACCGTCCACAGGCGCTGATGGTGACAACGAAACGGACCATTGTGCTGAGCGAATTTACCGCGCCTGTACTAAACGGCGGCGAGGACACTGCAATCGATCACGCAAAGGACTGTCAGGGTCAATTTCCTTGCTGCATACAAGACACCGGTCTGCTCCGGAAATTGCATTCAACCCACCACAGCTTCCCTTGATCCTCTTTCCCATGAGCAGGACACCAAGCGACATTCCCAGAAAAACGAGACCGAGAACCGTAAACGCTAAAAGAAATGTGGCCATAATTGCTACCTGGTTGTATTAGAACTGGGTTCAGCCTTCAGATCGGAATTTTCAAGTTCGAAAGCTTCGGATTTCTCTATCACAAATTCAGTCTCGCTTACAACAAATCCGCGTGAGATGAAATAAGCCGCAATTCTGTGCTCATTGGCAATTTCGAGGCCTTTCCGGTTTCCCAGAACAAGAAGCGCGGTGGCCCACGCATCAGCGGTCATTGCGTCCTCGGCAACAACACTTACAGAGGTAGTTCGGTGCGTAATCGGATATCCGGTAGACGGATCAATTATGTGTGAGTACCGCACCCCACCGAATTCGACGAAATTTCGGTAATCGCCGGATGTTGCCATTCCCATATCCGAAAGTACAACAACGCGCTTTACTGCCCGGCTATCTGCTTGCGGTTTTTCAATACCGACTCGCCAAGGCTCAGATCTGGAGTTTTTACCAGTTGCACGAAGATCTCCACCTATCTCAACCAGATGATTCTGAAATCCAAGTTCCGACAGCCTGGATGCTACCGCATCAATTCCGTATCCCTTGGCGATGGCTGAGAGGTTTACTTCGATATCGGTATGGTTTTTGGTTATTGAACCGGCCCCGAAATCCAGTCGCAATTTACTTGTCTGACCGACACGCTCCATAGCCCTTTCAATTTCATATTGCGAGGGTACCGCATCTTCAGGGTCGCGCGGACCAAACCCCCACAATTCGATCAAGGGGCCGGTTGTAATGTCAAACATACCGTCACTTTTCTCATGAACTTCTTGCGCCTTGGCCATTACTGTCGCCAATTCAACCGACAATTGAACTGGCATTGTCTCTGCAATCGCATTAAAACGTGAAATTTCAGACTCTGGATCCCAGTTCGACATCTGGGAATTTACCTTAGCCAGCACGGTCTCTATTTCAGATTGCAACTTCGCAGAATCCAACTGTGCGGATTCGTCGACTACCACTATGTTGTAAGTTGTGCCCATAGTGTGTCCTGAAATCCTTAGGGTTCTTGGGTTTTCAGAATCGGAACAGGCAGTTGCAAGGAGGCAAAGGCACAGGATAAAGGTTACGACAAGGGGGTGTTGCATATCGAAAGTGTTACTTTTCTCGGACTTATATATTCAATTGTCTGGAAAAAACGAATCTTTGAGAAATTTTCAAGGCCAGGGGTTGTCTTCTTTCGCAAAAAAATGGCATCGAATAAATGTCGGCGGGCGGTTTCCTTTGAATAAGTGGAACCCCAGATGAACAAAATTAAATATGTCTTGAAATTGACAATTGTGATGAAAATTTTAGGTGTTCTGAACTCGAAACGTGTAAGCGAAAAATGAAGCATTTAAAGTTCAAAAAGGGTTTGGACCTACCGATCAGCGGAACGCCGGTTCAGGAGATCAGCGAAGGACCTCAAATCGATTCAGTCGCGGTACTTGGAGTCGATTACATCGATCTGAAACCAAAAATGTTGGTACAGGAAGGCGACAAGGTTCGTCGGGGAACCCCCCTCTTTTGCAATAAGGAAGATTCCGAAGCGGTAACGGTTTCACCTGCGACCGGCCGGGTACGTGCAATCAACCGTGGTGCAAGACGCGCCTTGCAAAGCGTGGTTATTCAGGTTGATGATCCCGATGACAGGGGCCTTAGCTTTACCCGCAAAGGCGGCGATGGCTCACGGGAAAAAATCGTCAAGAAGCTCTGTGTTGCAGGACACTGGACCGCTTTCAGGACTCGTCCTTACTCAAAGGTGCCGCATCACGAAACAGAACCTTTGGCAATTTATATAACGGCAATAGACACTGAACCGCTTGCGCCACAGGCCAATCCGTTGATCGCCGAGCGCGAGGAAGACTTTGACCGTGGTGTCCAGATCGTTGCAGCGTTGACGCAAGGCAATTGCTACGTTTGTCAGGCACCCGACGCGGATTGGAAAGTCAATGCGGGGGAGAACATTGTACCAGTCGCTGTAAGCGGTCCCCATCCAGCAGGTCTGGCCGGAACCCATCTGCATTTCCTGACCCAACCTACGGCTGAAAATCCCGTCTGGACAATTGGGTATCGGGACGTGATCCAAATCGGATCGCTCTTCAGAACCGGTTATTTGGATACCGAAACAATCATTTCTCTATCCGGACCCGCTGCAAAGAATCCCCGATTGATACGTACTTACACGGGCGCTTCACTGGACGATATGCTTGAAGGTGAAATTGACATGAGCCGTCCGGTTCGTGTGCTGTCAGGGTCGGTTCTCAGCGGGAGGGTGGCTGAGGGTCCTCTCGGCTATCTTGGCCGATATCATCGCCAGGTTTCATTGATTGAAGAGGACGAAAAACAGATCCCGCTTGGCTGGATCAGACCCATGAGCAGCAAATTTGCCTTTCAACCGGTCTTGGGATCGGCCTTCAGCAGGAAACTATACGACCTCACCAGTAATTTGAACGGTGGGCGCAGAGCCATGGTTCCACTGGGAACTTTTGAGGAACTCATGCCTCAGGAGTTTCTTCCTACTCAATTGATGAGGGCATTGCTGGTTATGGATACAGACTCTGCCCAGGCGCTGGGAGCGCTGGAACTCGACGAGGAAGACCTCGGCCTGATAGGCTTTTCATGTCCTGCAAAATATGAATACGGACAAGCCCTGCGTGATTGTCTCAAAAAGATTGAAAAAGAGGGATGAGCCGGTGAGTTTGCGAAGTTTTTTCGACGGGATTGAACCACATTTCCAGAAGGGCGGGAAATATGAGCGCTACTTCCCGATCTACGAGATGGTGGAGTCGTTTCTCTACACGCCAAAAACCATAACGACCCAGGCACCTCATGTCCGCTCTTTTGTCGACATGAAGCGGATCATGACCTATGTGGTGCTTGCCACCATACCCTGTATCCTGTTTGCCTGGTACAACACGGGCCACCAGGCCAATGTAGCCATCGAGGCACTTGGTGAATCTGCGCAAACGGGCTGGCGAATCCAGCTTTTGCTGTTAGTTGGAATTGGCCTTGATCCAGACAGCCTGTTTGCAAATATGGTGCACGGCGCCCTTTATTTTTTCCCGATTTATATAACCACGCTTGTTGCAGGTGGAATTTTCGAAGTTGTCTTTGCAACGATCCGCAAGCATGAGGTGAACGAGGGATTCCTGGTCACATCGATGCTGTATACCCTTATCCTGCCGGCCACCACTCCACTTTGGCAGGTCGCACTCGGGATTATCTTTGGCGTTGTAATCGGAAAGGAAGTTTTTGGCGGCACAGGCAAGAACTTCCTTAATCCTGCACTAACCGGTCGGGCATTCCTATATTTTGCCTATCCGGCATATATGTCAGGCGATTCTGTCTGGGTACCAGTAGACGGATATTCCGGCGCGACCGCACTTTCCGTCACCGCTGCGGAGGGTCATCAGGCCCTCAGCGAATTCGGAATGACATGGATGGATGCTTTTTTGGGCTTCGTTCCGGGCAGTTTGGGTGAAACATCAACCGCTGCCTGTCTGATCGGGCTGGCATTTCTATTGGTCACCAAGATTGCAAACTGGCGTCTCATCGTCGGTTGCATGGTGGGGATGATCGGATTTTCGACTTTGCTTAACCTGATCGGCTCAGAAACAAATCCGATGTTTGCAATGCCCTGGTACTGGCATCTTGTGATTGGTGGATACGCGTTCGGAATGGTGTTTATGGTCACCGAACCCGTATCTGCAGCGCACACCAATCTGGGTCGATACTTTTACGGCGCGTTGATTGGTTTTATGGTTGTCATGATCCGCGTTATCAACCCAGCCTTCCCCGAAGGGATGATGCTGGCGATTTTGTTCGGTAACGTTTTCGCACCCCTTATTGACTATTTCGTGGTTCAGGCAAATATCCGAAAGAGAGCCAAGCACCATGGATAATGATACTGAACAAAAAAAGGGACTGATACGCCGTTTTCTGGAATTGCCGCCGGACTCGGTTCCCAAAACCATGTTCATTGCGGTAGCACTTTGTCTGATCGCGTCGATGGTGGTGTCCGCAACTGCAGTCAGCTTGCGCCCTATTCAGGAAATAAACAAACTCAAGGACAAACAGATCAGCATTCTGCAAGTCGCTGGACTTTATGATCCACAGGTTGATGTATCCGAAGCATTTGCATCCTTCGAGCCCCGGGTTCTGCAGCTGGAGACCGGCGATTTTACTACCCAGTTTGATGCTGCAACATTCGATGATCTGGCTGCAGCCGATGACCCCGCGACTTCAATCGCCCTTATAGATGATCCGGCATCGATCGGCAGGCAGTCAAAGTTCGTCACAGTCTACTTGCTCCGAGATGATGCCGGAGCTCTGGACAAGGTCATTCTTCCGATTCATGGCTACGGTCTCTGGTCCACGCTTTACGGGTTCATCGCTCTTGAAAGAAATGGAAACGATATTTTCGGGCTTCAGTTTTATCAGCATGCTGAAACCCCGGGCCTGGGAGCAGAGGTTGACAATCCGCGCTGGAAGAAACTCTGGAACGGGAAAAAACTGGTCGATGAAAACGACATTTTGCAGATTTCAGTCGCGAAAACTCCACCTCCGGCCGGAGTGGATTTTCACGTGGATGCCATAGCCGGAGCCACGCTTACATCCGTCGGAGTTCACAATCTCATCCGGTTCTGGCTGGGTGAAACCGGATATCAACCATTCCTGGAAAAGCTCAAAGAAGGAGCTGTGTAATGGCACAAGTTAAGAGAGAAATGCTGGTTGATCCGCTGGTGGACAACAATCCCATCACCCTTCAGGTGTTGGGAATTTGTTCAGCTCTGGCGGTGACCTCGTCACTTCAGGTCGCCTTCGTGATGACCCTCGCAGTAGTGGCGGTGACGGCGTTCTCATCCATGTTCATCTCTATTATTCGGAACCATATTCCCGGCTCCATCCGCATCATTGTTCAGATGGTGATCATCGCATCACTGGTGATCGTTGTTGACCAGATTCTGAAGGCTTATGCTTTCGAGATTTCCAAGACGCTTTCCGTGTTTGTCGGGCTGATCATTACCAATTGTATTGTGATGGGTAGGGCAGAAGCCTTTGCCATGAAAAATCCACCCCTTGCATCTTTTATGGATGGCATAGGCAACGGGCTCGGCTACGGTCTCATTCTCATGCTGGTTGGGTTTGTGCGGGAGCTTTTCGGTTCCGGCAGCCTGTTCGGAGTAACCATTATGGAAACCGTGAACAATGGCGGGTGGTACGTTCCCAACGGAATGCTGCTTTTGCCGCCATCTGCGTTTTTCATCATCGGCCTGATCATTTGGGCGTTCCGCACTTGGAAACCGGTTCAGGTTGAAGAACGCGAGTTCAAAATTCAAACGGTTGAGGCTCATTGATGGAAGCTTTGTTATCCCTGGCCGTCAAAGCCATATTTGTAGAAAATCTGGCACTCTCGTTTTTTCTGGGAATGTGCACATTCATCGCTGTTTCGAAAAAGATCTCTACGGCAATCGGCCTGGGTATCTCAGTCATGATTGTCCAGGCGATCACAGTGCCTGCAAACAACCTGATTCTGAATTACCTGCTGGCTCCGGGCGCACTTTCCTGGGCAGGTTTTTCGGATGTGGACCTGACTTTTCTTGGTCTGATTTCTTACATAGGTGTCATTGCTGCTCTGGTTCAGATTCTGGAGATGGTCCTGGATAAGTATTTTCCGCCCCTGTACAATGCACTGGGTGTGTTTCTTCCCCTGATCACCGTGAACTGCGCAATTCTCGGAGGTTCACTGTTTATGGTGGAACGGGATTATAATTTCGCTGAATCAGTCACATACGGGGTTTCTTCAGGGTTCGGATGGGCACTGGCGATCACGGCGATGGCCGGGGTGCGGGAGAAGTTGAAATATTCCGACATTCCTGACGGACTACAGGGACTGGGAATAACCTTTATATCTGCCGGCCTGATGGCATTGGCGTTCATGTCATTTAGCGGCGTAAAGCTTTAAGAACGGAAAAAAGATGGCGACTTTCAGTCTTGGAATTATTCTCTTTACCTTGATTGTAATTGCACTGGTGACAATAATTTTGATGGCGAGATCACGCCTGGTGTCGACCGGCAACGTCAACATCACCATCAATGGCGAGCGGAATATTTCTGTGCCTGCAGGTGGCAAGCTGTTGCAGACGCTCGCAGAACAGAAACTTTTTGTCCCTTCCGCCTGTGGTGGTGGTGGGACATGCGCCCAATGCCGTGTCAAAATTCATTCAGGTGGCGGATCAATATTGCCGACTGAGGAAAGCCATATATCAAAGCGTGAAGCTGCTGGTGGCGATCGCCTTTCATGCCAGGTCGCAGTTAAACAGGATATGGAAGTTGAGGTTCCAGAGGAAGTCTTTGGCGTAAAGAAGTGGGAATGCACCGTTCGTTCAAACGAAAATGTTGCAACCTTTATCAAGGCGCTTGTATTGGAACTGCCAGAAGGTGAGAATGTCAATTTCAGGGCTGGCGGATACATCCAGATCGAAGCGCCTGCTCACAAGTTGAAGTATACCGGTTTCGATATCCAGGAAGAATATGTAGAAGACTGGGACCGGTTTAATCTCTGGCAATATGAATCGGTCGTCGATGAGCCGATAGAACGGGCCTACTCTATGGCCAATTATCCCGAAGAAAAAGGGATGATCATGCTCAATGTCCGCGTCGCATCGCCACCTCCCGGTAGCCAAGATATACCTGCCGGTAAGATGTCGTCATTCATTTTCAACCTGAAACCGGGCGACAAAGTCACAATTTCAGGCCCGTTCGGCGAATTCTTTGCCCGTGAAACCGACAAGGAAATGGTTTTCGTCGGCGGGGGTGCCGGCATGGCACCAATGCGCAGCCATATTTTTGACCAACTCAAACGCCTAAAAAATACAAGCCGCAAGATCACATTCTGGTATGGTGCTCGCTCCAAAAAGGAAATGTTCTTCGTTGAGGACTTTGATGAACTGGCCGAACAGTTCGATAATTTTGAATGGCACGTCGCCCTGTCAGATGCCCTACCGGAAGATGAGTGGACAGGTTACACCGGCTTTATTCACAATGTCCTCTTTGATGAGTATCTCGAAAATCACCCGGCTCCGGAAGATTGCGAGTACTACATGTGTGGTCCTCCCATCATGAACCAGTCAGTTATAAACATGTTGCTGGATCTCGGTGTCGATCGTGAGGACATCATGCTGGACGATTTTGGCGGATAAGCCAGATATCAAGTGTGATTTAGAGCTTTTTCAGTAAATTTAAGCGGCGAATGCCACAGCTTGTATCAAGCTGAGCTAAAACGCCCCACTTTGTCATGGATGACAAACACACCTTTTTTTGGAATACTGGTACGGTTGCTCAGGCAGCTCAATGCAACCAGTGAGGGACTCAACAAAATGCCAAGCTCATATCAGGCACCGACGCGCGGTGACAAAGCAAAAAGAACCACCAGCCAGACTGTGCAAAGCAACTCAGCTACGGACAATGCGACGGTCCAGTCGCTCCTGAATCACAAGGGAAACTCCATCTTTTCCATCCAGCCGGATATCACACTGGGAGAGGCTGTCATTGTGCTTCGGGACAAAAGAATAGGTGCATTGCTAGTGACAGATTCAACCGGCTCCCTTGTGGGCATCCTGTCTGAACGGGATATCGTCCGCAAACTGGCCGAAACCCCGGGAGAAGTCCTTGCGAAAAAAGTTGATGAGCTGATGACCAAAAAGATCGAAACCTGCACCCCGGAAGAGCCGGTCGTTTCGGTACTGCGTCGCATGTCGGAGGGTCGATTCAGGCACATGCCTGTTGTTCAGAACGGAAAGCTGGCAGGCATGATTACCATCGGAGACGTTGTCAATTATCGCCTTACTCAACTGGAACACGAAGCATTACAGCTCAAACAGCTTATTGTCGGATAGGTCGGCAATAGGCGTTTGAGAATACTTGGCCAAAAGCACTTCGTATGGCTATTTAAAGAGACATCATATCCGCGGACAGCACTCCGCTTCATCAACTGTTTGAGCCGTTTTGCAGAATACGGAATTCGAGCTCATCGCAGCTTTGATGTCGATGGTGGCACCAAGAAGTTTTTCCTTTATATGGGAGAATTGGTTGGCAGTATTATCGAGCTGCTGACTGCTTCCTTGAAGCCAAGAGCATCTTTTGCTGCAAATACATCTTGGAACGTATGAATGGTTGCCCTTGGAAAATTTTTCGTATTAGCTTGAACTAACTCTCAAGCATCGATATATTCATTGCATCAGTTCGGCATGGACTATGGGTCCTAACTGTTCTCGGGAAGAGGCTAAGACCTTTTCACTTTCATATTGGACGATTCACACAGTGATGAGTCGTGTCTAGATGAAAGGAGTACAAGAATGGTTGAACTAGTCTCACAATTTTCAGACTTAGCTACAATCACAGCAGGTGTAGTTTATCTGCTTGATAACTATCAATTATGATAAGAACTCAGTTTGGAGGAGGGGTCAGCCCCTCCGCAATATTTCGATAAAGCGAAAAGAGGCTTAGTTCACGAAACCAATCTCTGAAGAGGTCACAGTCGATTCAATACGCGCCACAAGTGCGTCTTGATTTCGGCGGTGACTAATAAAATGGGAGATTGGAATGGAAAATTTGGCTTTCATATCTGACTTGATTGCCATCTTGGTGGCCATCAAATTCTTGTCAAGCCTTTAGGGTTGGACTTGGAGGGGCTGAAATGCCCCTTCCTATCGCAATTTAATCTCGGCTATAAGTTAGTTTAATGTACATAAATGTACCTATATCCCGCCTTAAGCAAGGATAATCAACGATTTCAATGGAATGATATAATTCTCTGGCGCACCTGAGTGAAGAAACATCTAACCAGGTTTTTGAGATATTAGCGGATTGGCAAGATACGCTGAAGAAATTTAGTCGTAAAAACAACGAAAAGATGTGGCCAACTCACTCTCCATTCCACGAACTTAGAGAAAGATGTAAAACTCCTAAGCGTCAACGACCGCTTCTCTAATTGTGCGGTTTAGTCGAGCTCTTATTCATTTTCATGTTTTGGGTTCTTGTACTCATCCGGGTCACGCTTCTCTTAGCAGTCTTTGTGATGTATATGAGACATCGCTGCATGCATGTGTCGGATTGGTAGTGGAGAACCTCACTCAGAGACGCGCTTTGTTAAGTTGCGCAACAGCCATATTCGGTTTCATCCACAGACCTCGTCCGGTGAGGACGAACCCGTTCAGCTAGTTCTTTGGGGCGTTCAGATCATGCCTTGCCCTCCATAACTTCTGAACGGAATACAGTGCCATCTGACCACATACGGTGAAGCAAAACGGCCAATTTTCGAGCAACAGCGACTACTGCACGCCGCCACCCCTTGGAGCGCATCAGTCGCATGCCCCAGGATTTGATTGGAGAACCTGCCATTGTTCGCATCAAAAGCGCATTGGCCGCCGCATAAAGCGTGGCTCTTACATCTCTATCACCAGCCCGTGATATTCGCCCGGGATTGTTATGCTCTCCTGACTGATACCTTCGCGGTGTGAGACCAAAATGTGCTGCCACCGTACGGGATCGTTTAAAGCGAGTTGGATCGTCGACAGCAGCGTTAATCCTTCGGCCTGATCAAGTTGCAAGTAGAAGGCTGATCCCACAAATGTCTTGATTTCGTAAACACCTCTTGGAAAACACACCGAAGAAACTGCCGTTTAACAATATTTTTGAAGGGTATGTTGAGTGATATGACCGTTCTATCGGCCCTAATCAACCAAGAAGCAATTGAAATAACCTCTTGTTTCCATTCGGCCCATACCGGCCATTGGGTGAACGTTCAGAACATCTATCAAATTGCCCAATAACTGCCGTTCGTTTGAAATACCTTACGAAGGTTTGGAATGCGGACAAAGACTCCAATCTCAGAAAGTTAACCAATCCCAGCTTTGGCAACGAAAAGCAGACCTTGCCAGAGTAACCTCAATATCCAATTACCCACCAACCTTGAATGTCGCCGTAAACGTTGCAGAGAACCCTTCGCTTGCATTCACATCCAGATACCTGGTGTATTGCTCATCCGTGATGTTGTTAAGCACGATACTGTAGCGTGAGGTTTCATTCGGCTCATAGCTCGCAAAGAGGTCTACAAGTTCATATGAGTTCCCCTGCAGGCCAGCAATACCGCCTGCAGGAATCCGGTCTTGCTGTGCCACTGCTGTTAGCCGACCGCCCAAAGTCAGTTGTTCATCCATTAGTCGGAAACCGGCTGTTGCTGAAAATGAATCAGGGCGAATGCTCATCAATGGCTCACCGGTAATTGCATCCGAACCGCGAACACGACTGTACGCCAATGTACTGAAGAAATTATCGTACTCATAGCTAGCTTCCAGTTCAAATCCGTCGATTTCTGCCTCCGCGATATTAATGTACTGAAACACGCCGCATCCGGTCGGCGCGGGGAACGGGAAGAAGGTTGGCGCTACAAAACACGTGAACGGATTAGTTCCGCGAACGTCACCCTCAATGAAGTCTTCGACAGTGTTGTCAAAATAGACAGCCTTTGCCCGGAAACGATCACCGTCGTGAAACACGCTATCAAATTTAAGGTTGGCACCAACCTCATAGTTCATCGCGGTTTCGGGGCGGAGATTCGGGTTTGGAAGGAAGGTAAACGGAAAGGCGGGATCGTGGGTGCCGTTGTTGAACACCTCTGTAATCGCTGGTGCCCTAAAGCCCTCCGCATAGGTTCCGAATATCTGCAGTCCTTCAAATGGGGTTACACCGACCGTAATCTTTGGCGCCACGTTGGTGCCATCGATGCTCAAACCGTCGCCTTCAAGATCAAAACTGTCAAAGCGGACGGCGCCGATGATCTCCAGCCAATCCTGGTAGTTGATCTGATTTTGGATGAAACCACCATAAACCATTCTTTCACCCGAAGGCGTGAATTCATCGCCGGTTCCCAACGGGTCGTTGGTGCTGACGCGGTCCTCAAACCCGTCAATGCCAATCGTCAACTGATGTTCAAACTCTCCAGTCGAGAAATTCGAGGTGTTATAAACGTCGAAACCGACTGTATCAATTTCAAAGGTTCGCACATTTCCGGCTGGTACAGACATGCTTGCTTCAAGCTGTGTTTGCTCTGTTTCCGTATTTGTATAGTAGACGCTGGCCGACAAGTTGATGAGCGGATTGTCCGGACTTTCGAAATTCCATTTGCCAATCAAATTGCTTGCCGTTGTTTCGGTTTCCCGCAAGAACCCAGCGGAGAAATCTGTATCACTGGTCTGATAACTGTTGTCCTGATAAGAGGCGATAGCAGTAAACTCATGCCCCTCTGAAGGGCGAAAGTTGGCCTTAACCAGTCCGGTTGCAATCTCTTCACCTGTGTCTTGCAACTCGCGGCCATTGCCATCGGAATAGTCGTTATCTTCACGCCATACGAGGTTTCCGAGGATGTCGAAGTTTTCTTCCTGTGCTGCGGCAATCCCGCTGATGAGAAAGCCTTCGTCATTTGTATCATACCCGACTTTCAATACACCGCCCATGCGCTCATCGGGGTTCAGAATGTCAGATGCATCAATCAGTTCGAAGTTGACAACCCCGCCAATAGCACCTGATCCGAAAATAGTCGAAACAGGTCCCCTCGTTATGTCCACCTGTTTGATCAGTTCTGGCTCAAGATAGAATATTCCGTCTGCACCATGGCCAGAACGCTGAAAATCCTGTCTTGCACCTTCGATCAGCACATTAACCCGCCCGAAATCCTGAAGACCGCGAATGTTGATTGCGGTAGCCGGATCGTTTCCGTCACTTTGAGTTTCCACACCGGGCACACCCCTGAAAATTTCACCAACACTATCTGGTTCGAATGTATCCAAGGTTTCACCGGATACAACGCTTGAACCGGACAAAGCATCTATCGCTGGTTCTTCAGTCTTGGTCGCCGTTATCGAAATTCGGTCCAGAAGAAACGGCTCGTCTTCCTGGGCATGTGCCCAAACGGGCGTGAGTGCTGTTGTTGTGAGAAGTAATACGCGAATAATTTTTGAACAATGCATTGCAAGCCCCTGAAACTTTTTTCGTTGGCTTGCTGGTTGTCGTACATCGACAAAATGGCTTGCTACTCTACTCTTTTGGTTACTTGTTTATTAAACCTGATATTCCGAGTCAAGAATAAGATGCAAGGTGCAAGTCATAATTGCGCCGTTTGTGGCAAAATAAATTTTTGGTCTTTTGTGGGCACTTTTCCAACTTTCAAATCACAATCAAACGCCTTCTTGAGAAGGGCGTTAGTAAGAACTTTCTGAGGAGTTCCATCGCTCAGTATCTCACCATCCTTCATGAGCACTATTTGGTCGGCGTACATGGCAGCGAGATTGAGATCATGCAGGATGGCAACTACACCGCCGCCCGATTTTGCAAAGTCCCTTGCGATGTTCATGATGGTGAGCTGGTGCTGGATATCAAGGCTGGAAATGGGCTCATCCAGGAACAACCAGCGTGGGATACCATCCAGAACCGGTTCCCACACCTGAGCCAACACACGTGCGAATTGAACACGTTGTTGCTCACCGCCGGACAGTTCGTGATATCTCCGCCCGCAGAAATCCGATAGACCGACCTTGGCAAGCGCTCTTTCTGGAAGAGTGTTTTCCGCCGCTCCAGCTACTCTCTGTGACTTCGCGATTATCCCAAGCGAAATGATTTCCCTCACCGTGAAGGGAAATGTGACATTGCTGAACTGGGGAAGTACCGCCCTTTCGCTTGCCAGCCTCCATGCTGGTGTCCCCTTTACTTCAAGGCTGTTAATCGTAACGTCACCTGAATATGAAACCTCACCACTTAACGCTCGAAGCAAACTTGTTTTCCCTGATCCGTTAGGCCCGATAATCGCTGTGATACCTTTTGCTGATGCCTTAAGCTCAACACTTTTGACGACTTCCCTTCTGCCAAACCTTACCGAGACATCAAGAGCTGAAATCATGTTTCAAGCACTCCACGTTTTCTGACTAGCAGCCAGATGAAAAACGGGGCACCTGCCAAAGCGGTGATAATGCCGATCGGTAGTTCTGCTGGTGCAACAATCGTGCGTGCAATCATGTCGGCGAAAGTCAACAGGCACGCACCAAGTAAAGCAGAAGCTGGCAACAGATAGCGATTATCCGGGCCGATCAATAGCCGCAGTAAGTGCGGTACCACGATCCCTACAAAACCAATACCACCACTGACCGCAACCGCGGCACCTGTAGCAGCTGCTGCCAGTGTTATTGCAATGGTTTTCAGCTTTTGTACCGGAACGCCCAAGTGAAATGCAGTGGCTTCACCCAGTGAAATCGCGTTAAGCCCGATTGCCAGAAACGGAAGCACTACAAAAGAAGCGAGAATGATCGATCCCGACGAAACGATTTTTGCCCATGTTGCACCTGCAAGTGATCCCAAACTCCAAAAGGTTAAATCTCTCAATTGTTGGTCATCTGCAAGAAAGATCAAAATACCGGTCAATGCGAAAGCGAAAGCCTGGAGCGCGATGCCTGCAAGTAACATGGTGACAATTGAAGTCTGGCCGTTACTTGTCGATATGCGATATAGAAAATAGGTGACTGCCAAAGCTCCGATAAATGCCATAACCGGTAGTGAGAACAACCCAAATGCAGAAGTTACAAAGGACAGGCTGGTTCCGCCCAACACAATTACCAGTACTGCGCCAAAACTTGCGCCAGCAGATATCCCAATCAACCCGGGGTCAGCCAGGGGATTTCGAAACAGGGATTGAAGGACAGCTCCTGAGACCGCAAGCGCTGCTCCAATCAGGGAACCCAGTATCAGTCTTGGAAGCCGGATATCCAACAGGATTATCCGATCCCGATTTGTGCTGCTTTCGGCAAACAGACCGGTTTGAAAAATGTGTGCGGCCGCGTTAGTAAGCGAGATTTGTGCAGCGCCTACATTCAGGCTTATGCCCGCTACACCTACGTATAGCAAAACTAACACAAGGATAGTGAGACGCGCAGAATTTGACCGGTCACCAGGTGTCGCATTGCTTGAAATGCCAGATAGGCCTACCCAGAAGGTGTTGCCAGCCTGCGACATCAATTAATCTATGCTAATCAGCGTCTGGAAGAGTTCCGATACGGCTCCAGCTGTTCGCGGACCAAATCCAAGCATGTAAAGGCCGTCCATCCGCACCAGATTTCTGGATTTGCCTGCTGGTGTTGTAGCGATGGCAGGGTGCGACAATACTTCCTCATCACTTGACCCATGATTACCTCTTGGCTTCATCATCAAAATGACGTCAGGTTGTTCGCTGATGACGGCCTCATCGCTGATCTGGCGATAACCATCAAAGCTGGAGATGATGTTTTTCCCGCCCGCAAGTTTGATGATGCCATCGGCTGCTGTGTTCCTGCCCGAAGCAAGCACTTTACCACCCTGCATGGACAGTATGAACAAGACTTTCTTTTTTTTGTCTGTTGCCTGCACTTGTTCTGCAATGCCACTCAGGTCAAATGCTGTCTTGGTCGCCAAAGCCTTGGCTTTTTCTTCGCTGTCGATCGCCTTTCCAACAGCAAGTATTTTCTCTCGAATGTTTTGATCTGTGTACCCTTCCGGCACAAAGACAATCGGTACATCCGCTTCTTTCAGAGTTTCAATTGTTTCCGGTGGACCGCTTCCTTCCAGTGCAATTATCAAATCCGGATCAACAGACAGCACGCCTTCAGGAGAAAGTTGCCGGATATAGCCTACATCTGGAAGAGAAAAAGCTTCTCTTGGAAAAACACTGGTCGTGTCTCTCGCGATCAACCGGTCTTGCTCACCCAGGGCATAGATGATTTCGGTAAGTGATCCGCCAATTGACACAATACGGTTGTATTTCTGAGCTTCAGCGCTGTGTGCCTGCGCACCTCCGAACAAGCATGACATCAAGATCAGCGTTAATGCAAAAATCCCCAGGCTTATCAAGCAGTGTTGAAGCGCTCTCTTTGAATAGAACGTGTAGATGGCATTGATATCCATTTCTTCTTCCTCAATCACAGAGTCAATGTGGTGCCACAGTTTCATTTGTTTAAAATGAGTTTGCCTTGTTTTGTGATACGCAGGCGGTAGTGAAGGTTTTGATGCTCAATGCCGATTTCCTTTGCAGCACCAAAAAGCTGTTCAGATGAAAATGTCGGGATATTGAGTGAAGAGACAGCCTTTATAGTTGGCGATACTGAATTCTGGGGCAAGGAAATTGAAGCCTTGCTACTCTTTTCTGTAGACATGATACGTCGCGCTTTTATATGGCTACCCGACTTGCTGGGCAACGCATGATTACAATTTCAAACTTGACTAACTTTATCATCTTTTATAGGAAACTCAATACTAGACTTTAGCAGTCATATTATGCTGACTGCAAACGCGGGCAAGCCGAAGGCCGGCCAGCAGGTTACGAATTTGATTGCCGGAGTTTGCCGTGAAATTCTTCTTCCCACTAGCTGCAAAACTGGGTTTGTGTTTTCTCAGCTGCTTACTTTGGACATACACAGTTGCTGCCCAGGAAACAGAATCCATCGCATTGGAATTGAACAAACTGGAGCCAACGGCAAATGATTGTGTACTGACTTTTGTTGCTTCCAGCAAATCCTCCAAAAGCATTGATAAACTGGCATATGAGTTTGTTGTGTTTGATAATGAATTCCGGGTTCAGCGCATGACGGTATTTGATTTTCGCGATCTCGGTGCCGGTAAAATTAGAGTTCGTCAGTTTCAGCTTCCTGAAACGAAATGTGATGGATTGGGCCGACTCCTGATCAACGATGTATCTGCCTGCGAAGGACGCAGTTTGGACCCGTCCCTTTGTGTACAAGGCCTTCAACTTTCCAACAAAACAAACATCGAATTTCTGAACTAACAGGCTGAGCAATGACTGATCTTCTGAATCCACTCTTGGAGTTTGTGCAACTTGGCGGGCCGGTTGTGGCGATCTTGTTGTTTCTGTCCGTTGGGGCTCTGGCATTGATCGGATTGAAGGCATTGAAGTATTTTACCTGCAATGTAGGCAGGCATAAGAATGCGAATCTGGCAATCGACCATTGGAAGAAACGTAACCGTATTGAAGCCATCAGGAGTCTGAGCGGCACCAGAAGCGCGCTCGAAAAAACAATTCTCGCCTCCATGGAGAGAATGAATTCCGGAACACCGTGTAAGGAAGATCTGGAAGATGAGATTTCCACGATTGCGCTGCGGGAACTTCATGAACTACAGCGCGGTTTTCGAGCATTGGAGGCGATCGCACAAATTGCACCGCTTCTCGGCTTGTTCGGTACCGTTCTCGGCATGATCGACGCTTTTCAGAAACTCCAGTCAGCAGGAAACTCTGTCGACCCGTCTATTCTTGCAGGCGGTATCTGGGTTGCACTTCTGACAACGGCTGCAGGCCTTGCTGTTGCAATGCCGATTTCACTTGTACTTACCTGGTTCGAAACCCGGGTGGAAGATGAGCGTGTGGCAATTCAAACCATAACGTCCAAGCTCATTGCCAACAATTTTGCTCTTCCAGAAAACGAAAGTTCTGAAGAACAGAGTAACGCTGGGGTCGCCTATGCGAATTGAGTTAGATCAAAGACGTAGGAAATACCCATCTCTAACCTCATTGATCGACATAATTTTTTTGCTCTTGTTGTTTTTTATGCTGTCCTCGACGTTCAGCAAATATTCCGAGGTTGAACTGACGGCTGCTCGGATCGGCTCAGGAACCTCTGCCGACCGCCCTGAACTGTTTATCTCACTTGTTGGCAAGAATTGGCGCATCAATGGTGAGGTCGCCGATTTTTCAAATGCATTGGAAATACTAAGCCGATATCAGTCAGACACGAAGGTCAGCGCAATTTTGCGCGTAAATGAAACGGTATCATCGCAGACATTGATTGATGCAGTAGAACTCCTGAATCAGCAAAAAATTACGGTCACTTTGGTGCGCTGATGATCAAGATTGCAAACCCAAAGTTGCGCAGGGAAAAAGACGGTGCGATCGCTCTGATCAATATCGTCTTCCTGATGCTGATCTTCTTTTTGATAGCTGGAACCATCGTTCCGCCGATTGATAATCAGGTCAGCCCCATACTTTCGAAGGTTGAGAACAACGCCGGGCTGGAAAACACCCTTTCTGTTCGCGCCGACGGGAGCACCTTTTATTTGGGTAATCCATATACCCCAGCTGACTTTGTGGAAGAATTTCTGCGAGATAGTGAAAATGCGGGCAAACCGGTAAGAGTTTTGGCCGACAAAGACCTGAGCGCATTGCAATTGATAGAGGTGGTTAACCAACTGCAGTCTGCAGGTGCCCCTTCTGTGCGCGTCATTGCCGAAAGGGCTGGGACATGAATTCGGGCACTTTCAAATGGCTGTTTGCACTTTCGATTTCCCTGTTAATCCACTCAGGCTTGGCCAGTTTCTTTTCTGAAGGTCCAGAAGAAATTTTGATTGAGGGCGGTGCGTCCGTTCAGGTTGCAACATTCGGAACTGCATTTGCAGATTCAATCGCAAGCGGTGATGCGAAAGAAACGCTGGAACCTCTTGAGCCGGACACGCAGACTGTGGAGCCAACGCAGGAACCATCTGAACTACTACCAGTCGACTTGATTGAGACAATAAAACCCCAATTGTCAGAACCTCTTGTAGTGGCAGAAACGCCACCTCTGGAGATTAGTTCTGAACCAGCTAAGTCTTTCGCGAGCAATGCCAATACCATTTCACCTCTGCAGCAACCTATCGAGCAAGAAACTTTCAAGTCAATTGAAACAGCGGCTCTTGCACCTGATGTCACAGAAACATCGGAACCATCGTCATCGTTGGAACCCATCCTTCCTGAACTTGAGACTGTGCCGATTCCTACGAAAAGAGATGTTTTTCAGCCTAAGCCCAAAAAAACAAAAGCCCAAGGAAATAGTAAAAGAGAAGCCAAAGAAAAATAATCAGAAGAAAAAGGCTAAAAGCGGAGACAAGGGCAAATCCAAAGTTACCCAGAAGAGTGGCGCTAACAATGGCTCAAAGAAGTCAAAGAACAAGCAACAGGGCAAAAAAAACCGCTTAGCCAGTATTGCCGGAAATGCCGCTGCCTCAAATTACCCAGGAAAAATCGTCCGCAAACTCCGTCGTTCCTTGCGATACCCTACAGCGGCCAAGCGGAAGAAAATTCGCGGTCAGGTGATGGTCAGTTTTGTAGTGTCGCAGAGTGGACAGGTGAGTCGTGTACGTGTTCTGACAGGGTCGGGGTCGCCTATTCTCGATGAAGCCGCCATTAAAACCGTATACCGCGCAGCACCGTTTCCGAAGATTCCGGAAAGTGCCGGGCGTTCAAGATGGTCATTTAGAGTACCGTTGGCATTTAAGTAATTTTACAAAAGGAGAAGAACTATGTTTCTGGCAATGAACCGTTTCAAGGTAAATGGTGGGCATGAGGAGGACTTTGAAAACGTCTGGAAAGGACGCAAGACTTCTTTGAATGAGGTGGAAGGTTTTGTTGAATTTCATCTGATGCGTGGTGCCTTCGACGAAGAAGAGAATTGCACGCTCTTTGCTTCACATACGATCTGGAATACCGAAGAAGATTTCATTGCCTGGACAAAGTCCGAGAACTTCAGAAGTGCCCACAAGAATGCAGGCAATAATTCGGGCATGTATCAGGGACACC
Source organism: Pseudomonadota bacterium (assembly GCA_039029255.1). GTDB lineage: Bacteria > Pseudomonadota > Alphaproteobacteria > Rhizobiales > Rhizobiaceae > JAALLB01. The sequence continues at coordinate 44,748 of JBCCGN010000007.1, forward strand.
CGCAATTCGAAGGCTTTAACTCGGTTGATGGCGCCTAGTGGCATGTCACGCATTCAATGGAGATTAAAATGACCGGTAGTGGACATCAACCCCAAGGCATTCCCATAAGCGAGTGCGGTCTTGACGACTTCACGTTAAAGCTGTTGCAGCTATCCAGAGTGTACTTCACCGCTTATGCAGAAGGCGAAGCACCAGACGGAAAACTGGCTGCTGCGATCTGTAAAAGAGATTTTGGACACCGTTATTCTGTTGAAATAGCGATGTCACTGCTCTGCGTATTGGGTGCAATGCGCGAAAGCCGAAAATCGACCTTTAAATTCAACAGTACCACATGCCAGAAATGCAGATATCGGATTTCAGATTGTGAGCGGTTATTGTTTCTAACCATCAAAGCGTCACGAGATGGCAACAAGTCCGAAGCCTGGGTATTTGCAATGATGCTGTGCGAAGGCAATGACGCGATGCCTTTGATTAAGGCTGTTGAACGGTTGAATCATTTTATGAACAAAATAAAATTCGAGCCAAAAAATATTTCGCCATAAACTTGATAATTTTTGTTTAGTTTATAATAATGGAGTAAAATAGTTAAGTTTATTGCGGTGAACGTTCAGGAGGAGATTTTGTCCAAACCCCGGTTTACGGAGCAGCAGATTGCCTCAATTCTTGAGGAGCATATTAGCGGAAAGACTGCTTTGGAGCTCTGTAGAAAATATTCAGTCAGTGACACCACCTTCTACAAGTGGAGGACAAATGCAGGTCTTGGAACTGGAAGGCAGAAAAGCGCGATAGAAGTACTGCGCGAAGAAAACGCACGACTGCGGTCAAAGCTGGAAGAGCAAACTGCTCAACTGATAAAGCTCCGGAAATCACCTCCAAATCAAAGTGCATCAATCGGGAATTGAGTATGTGTGATTGGCACAGTGAAACAGAAAAGCCTTTGTTTCGCTTCGCTGTTCCAGTCTGGCAGCATTGCGCCAAGCACTCTTGTTATTGGAGGGGAATGTTCAATGAGCACGTCTGACAAAAAACAATTGCTGAACTTTATGAAATGATTGCCGCGGGACCCGATTGTTGTGGGTATCTTGCGGAAGATTTAGAGCAATTGATAACGGACAGGCAAAGAGATGCGGCTAACGAAACAGACGAATTACGCAATCCGGATCCTGATGTATTGCGCAGCAAACCCGGGCAACTTAAGTCTGGTGAATGAAATAGCCAAAGCTTACGGACTTTCGGAGCATTTTCTTTTTAAGATCCTGAAACCGTTGACTGAAAATAAGTACATTGAATCTGTTCGGGGATGCAATGGTGGGATCAGGTTCACCAAGGAACCCGGAAAATTCGATTATCCGAAATTGTCAGGATTACCGAGGACAATTTTGATATGGCCGAATGCTTCAGGGATGAAGGAACTGATTGTCCGTTGATCGATTACTGTGAACTGAATTCGGCCCTGCGCGAGGCTTTAGCTGCATTTTTCAATGTACTGGACAAATATACGATAGAAGAACTGGCTAACAATCGCCACGGTATAGACAAGCTGCTTGGGATTGATTTGCTTGACCAAGGCGTTAGGCATTAGAGAAAATATCTAGATCAGCCCTCTAATCATTGCCATTTCAGTACGATCCACTCTCAAAGCTTTCACCTTGGTTTTCTTGAGAATAATTAGCGGCAGCTAATGGGACGAACCGGCTGCTCCTTTTGGAGACGCAGGTAGGTCACTTGGACTTTGTCCCATGACTACAGGAACGTTATCCCATGGCAAAAGTGGCTATACGGCGAGTATCCATGTTCAGCAATGTGCAGGTTGGATTCCTAATATGTTGTTTTTTACGAAAATAACTCTTCTATGTGATTCTATGAGAAGAATTCTTGGTGCCCCCCGCCGGAATCGAACCGGCACTTCCGAAGAAACGGGATTTTGAATCCCGCGCGTCTACCAATTCCGCCAGAGGGGCCAACTGGAATCGTCGCGACTATAGTCACGCCACGTTCAGCGTCAACATATATAAGTTGAAACAACCAAACCTCTTTACACAGACACATGAAAAGGCCAAAAGGCACCGAATACCGAAAGGCAGAATTGATGATCCGCAAACTTTATGACTGGGTTTTCAAACTTGCGCGTCACAAGCGGGCAAGCTGGGCTCTGTCTGGCGTTTCATTTGTAGAAAGTTCCGTGTTTCCGATACCGCCGGATGTATTGCTGATTCCAATGGTGCTGGCAAAACGACACAAATGGATTTTTTACGCAGGCATCTGCACAATTGCGTCCGTCCTCGGCGCCTTTCTTGGATATTTCATCGGCGCATTTCTGTATGACGCATTGGGAAAACCAATCCTCGAATTTTATGGCAAGGCGGATTCGTTCGACAAGGTCAGCGAATGGTACAACACGTGGGGCGGCTGGGGCGTATTGTTCGCAGCCATCACGCCATTTCCTTACAAGGTGCTAACCATCTTTTCCGGCGCGACCGGGCTCAATCTTCTCGTTTTCGCTGTCGTCAGTGTCATTGGCCGTGGCCTCCGTTTCTTTCTGGTATCAGCACTTCTTTACTGGTTCGGTGAACCCGTCCGGGAGTTTATCGAGAAAAGATTGGGGCTTATGTTCACACTCGGCATGATCCTTCTTATTGGTGGATTTGCAGCAGTGAAATTCGTTTTCTGAGAACTGGCATGTTGAAGCAAGAAATCCCGCAGTCGCATATGAAATTTTACCTTTTGGTTCTTGCAGGCATGTGTTCGGTTATTCTTTCGGCTCTGGCATTTGAACATCTCGGTGGATACCAACCCTGTAAACTGTGCCTGCAGCAACGCGAACCCTGGTATCTCGGCATACCGGTAATGATCTTGGCAACTGTGTCGATGTTCCTGAAATGGCCCGCCTGGTTAACCCGAAGTCTCATGTTGGTGGTCGGTTTGATTCTGGTTTACTCACTAATCCTTGGCGTCCGTCACGCCGGAGTAGAATGGGGATGGTGGGAAGGCCCGGGCGACTGCGGTGCCGTGGAAGGCGGCATTTCCAGCGACACCGGAAGCTTCCTGCAACAGTTGGAGCAATCAGTTCCCCCGTCATGTACTGACGCAGCCTTGCGGGTGCTTGGTCTTTCCTTTGCGGGTTGGAACGCTGTTGCTAGCCTTGTCCTGGCAGCAATCGCGCTCCGAACCGCGTTCGCCCGATAAAGACTTCCGAGTGATTGACCTGCTTCAGCAAGTCTCCAGATCTGCAATTTCCAACGTTCGATCCAGGATTTCCAAACCTGTCGAAATTTCATCCTGCGAAATGTTGAGCGGTGGAGTCAACCGGATGACATTGGAGAAGAATGACAGATAAAGACCCTCCTTCATTGCAAAGGACATCATGTCAGTCATTGGTTTTGCGTCATCACCCTTTGCTGCATATGCAACCAGCGGTTCCTTGGTTTTGCGGTTTTTGACCAGCTCTATTCCGTTAAACATGCCAAGTCCGCGAATGTCACCAATGGACGGATGCTTTTCTGCGAGCTTGTGAAGTTCTTGTCTTAGGAACTGGCCGTTTACGGTGGCCTGTTCCAGCGTGTTTTCTTCCATCATTGCCCTGATTGCCGCGACACCGGACGCACAGGCTAAAGGATGGCCGGCATAAGTCAGGCCGCTGGGGAAGGCGTTATCCTTGAGCCAATTGCCGATGGGTTCGCTCACGGTCATGGTTCCGAGTGGGACATAGCCGGAATTGATTCCCTTGGCGCCTGTGAGAATATCCGGCACAACATCGAAATGCTCGCATGCGAACCATTTTCCGGTTCTCCCGAATCCGGCCATGACCTCATCAAGTATGAGCAGGATGCCATATTTCTCGCAGGTCTCCTTGATAGACTTGAGATAACCGTCCGGCGGAACCAGGATCCCGTTTGTCCCGACCACGCTTTCAAGAATGATGGCGGCAATCGTATTCGGATTTTCAAACATCAAAATGTCTTCAAGGTGCGGCCCCCCCTGACACACAGGACAGTCTGCAGGATCAGCATGACCGGTCGGCGTGCGGTACATGTAGGGGTCTAGCATCCGAACCACGCCAGGCATGTCGCTACGGGTCAGATGATGTCTTGGATCACCGGTGAGGCTTAAGGCGCCTCCCGTTGCCCCGTGATAGGAACGGTAACGGGCAATGATTTTCGAACGTCCCGTATAGTGGCGAGCAAGGCGGATCGCTGTTTCATTTGCCGCTGCTCCGCCTGATGTAAAGAACGTAGCGTTTAGATTTCCGGGTGCGATTTCCTTCATCAGGGCGGCAAGTTCCGAACGTACATCAGAGCCCATCGCCGGGCCGATATAACAGAGCTTGTCGGCCTGCGCCTTGATTGCTTCCACAATTTTCGGGTGCTGATGCCCAAGGTTGAGATTGACCAGTTGGGACTGAAAGTCGAGATATCTGTTTCCGTCGCTGTCCCAGAACCAGCTCCCTTCACCACCCGTAATTACTTTCGGCCGATTGCCTTGCTTGGACCAGCTCTGGATATAATGATCGGAATGCATGTCCCGGATCCATTCGGGATCATGAACCGGATATTCATTGTTCAGGCTTTGGAGGTTTTCCATGTGTGATAATCCTAATTGTAGATGTTCACTGGCTCGTTGAGAATGGTTATGTCCGGTTCAACACCCAGACCAGGGAGGCTCGGGGGCGTTGCTTTTCCTGAAACATTGCGGGCGCCCTGCCCCGGAACGGGATCGACAGCCAGATGATAATGGCACAACCAGCTTGCGAGACGATTTTCTTCCGGAGTTGAGCTGGCAAGGTGGATCGCTGCCGTATCGGCAAGAGCAGAACCGCCTAGGTCTTCAATATGCATCTGCCAACCAACGGAAACCCCAAAATCCCGTATCTGAAGTGCACGCGTCAAACCACCGACACGATTTGGTTTTACCTTTACACCCTCACAAGCCGAATTCCGCCACGCCTCCAGGTGATCACCAAAAGTGTGCATGCATTCGTCAAGCATGATCGGGTTTTCGACGCGTGCTGCAACATGGGCACATTGATCAAGCGTTTCACAGGGCTGCTCCACCCAGTCCCGCGCTTTTACCGAATTGAGGACCTGAATTGCAACACCCGGCGTCCATGCACGATTAATGTCAAAAGTGACTTTTTCTCCCTTGGGAAGAGCAGCAGAAATCGCCTCAATACGGGATATGTCCAGATCGATGTCACTGCCGCCCACCTTGGCTGAATGCACCTTGTACCCCTTTGCACTGGCTTCGTTGATCAGCGCAATCATCTCGTCGGGCGTTCCGGTTGAGATCGAAGAATTCACCAGCACCGGCACAGCCTCCGCACCGCCCATGAGTTGCCAAAGCGGCATTCCTGAAACTTTGCCGACAATGTCCCAGCAGGCCATATCGATTGCAGATTTGACATAAGGATGACCGGGCAAGTTTACGTCCATTACCCGATTAATGTGCAGAAGGCTGCGGGGGTCCTCCCCAAGCAAGCTGCTGGAAAGTGTTTCGATGCCAGACCGGATTCCCGGACCGTGAGCAGGAAGATACGTATTACCCCAGGGGCAGCCTTCTCCCCAGCCGTGAACCCCTTCATCTGTGTCAATTCGTACAAAGGTGGAATCGAGTTTTTCAAATTTCAGGCGTCCGCCTGACAGCCAGTAAGGCTTGGTAAGCGGCATATCCAGTTGGTAGACGGTGATTTTGGAAATTCTCATTTTCAATCCCCATAGACCGCGACAGGTTCGCCCAGAACATCAATGTCCGGAGTAACACCGAGGCCGGGTACTTCCGGAGCCTGACAGCCGCCATTTTCTATTGGAGCATCAAATTCCGCCGTAACGAGTCCGATCATCGGGCGGGTATCAAGCGCGCATCTGAGCATTCTTCGGGGTGTGGATTGTGCCATATGCAGAATGGCGGAAAATGCGATCACGGAACCTGTGGTTTCCTGTATACTGGCGATCAGTCCCGCAGCACGTGCAATGTCCCGCTGTCTCCGTGTTCGCGTCAAGCCACCCTGTTTCGAGATCTTCAAGCCGACGCCATCACAGGCGTCGCTTTGAATGGCCAGAATTAAATCTTCTTCAGTCTGGACAAGTTCGTCCATCAGGATGGGAACCTTGCAGCGCTTCCGAAGTGAAAGTGTCTCGCGCCATGTGGCACAAGGCGCCTCAAGAACAAAATCCAACCCGTCAGGAAGCAGCTCAAGCATTCGCAACGCATGTTCCGGTGTAAGGCCGCCATTTGCATCAACCAGAAACCACTCACCTTTTCTCCGATCAGCAAGGCATGCCTTGATACGCTCCGCATCAAGCATTGGCCCGCCTTCCTCCTGACTGGCACCAACTTTTAATGAGTGCCCCAAGAACCCCTGATCGCGAAGTTCCTGGGCGTGAGCGCGCATGGCATCAGGTGTATCCGTATAGATGGATGAAATCACTGACACCGGACTGTCCAGCCTGCCCCCTAAAAGATCACAGACCGGCAGGCCAAAAGCCTTTCCGGCAATATCCCAGCAGGCGACATCAATCGGGGTCTTTGCATGATTGTGCCCCTGCAATGCCTCATCCATGGCATCATTGATGCGGTCGTGTTTTCGCGGATCAAGGCCGATTACAGCGGGCGCAATTTCCTCCAGACCGGACCTGACACCTTTGCCATGCGCTGCGATATACGTCGCACCAAACGGAGTGGATTCACCCCATCCTTCGTGCCCGGTATCTGTGATGACACGTGTGATTGTTGCATCAAAACCGGTATACGTCCGGCCGCCAGACAGCGCGTATGTTCCGCCGGCATAGGGAAGATCAAGCTGATAGACTTGTATACGAACAATTTTCATGTTGGCTCCCCATAAACAGCAACAGGTTCTCCAAGACTATCAAAGTCAGGATCGACGCCTAGCCCGGGCAAATCGGAAGCATAAAGTCTGCCATCCCTGACCGAAGGCCCACCAACCCCGGTTGAACGGGTATTGTAATTCATCAGATCAGTCGAATTAACCAGGAATTCCTCAGGTGTGGATGCAGCAAAATGCGCCACCACCGAGGTGGTGATCTCGCCGCCCCAGGTATCTTCTGAAACAACCGAGATCCGGTTTTCAACAAGATAGTCCCTCACCTTTCGTGCCTTAGACAGGCCACCAAGGTTGGAAACCTTCAGACAGCAGATTTCAGCTCCACGATCCTGAACAATTCTTTGAGCAGCATGAATTCCGGTGATGCACTCATCGAGCTTCATTGGTTGTGCAACATGCCGGCGTACCTGCTGACACTCTTCGTAGGTCTTGCATGGCTGTTCAAAGATGAAGTCCAGATCGCGGGTTGCTTCCGCCACCCGGATCGCATTGTCTACCCGCCAACCTTGGTTTGCATCAGCCATTGCCTTTTCACCCCGATTCAACAGCGGGACTGTTTGCCTTATCCGGTCAATATCTGAAACCCAGTCCGCACCAACCTTGATCTGAAACTGCCGGTATCCGCCCGAGCGATGTTCTTCGAGCTCTCGTTTGGTGGCTTCGATGTCCTTCTGGGGAGCAACCCTGTACATCGGAGCGCCATCCGTAAGTTTGCCGCCGAGCAGCATCCAGACCGGTTGTCCGCACGCCTTGCCAAGTATGTCCCAACAGGCAGCATCAAAAGGCGCCTTCGCGTAGCCATGCCCTTGAACCAAGTGGTCCATCAAGCGTTCAATTCGCGCAACCTGACGCGGGTCTTCGCCGATTAATGCCGGCGCAACGAGACGGGCCAAGGCCTCCACGCCTTCTGAATGGGCTATCATGTAATTTTCACCGCACGGTGTAAATTCACCGCAGCCGGATATGCCTGCATCGGTCTCAATAACCACTACAGATGCAATCGCGGTCTCAATTGCGTTTCCTGCTCCCCAGACATAACTCCCGCCGACATAGGGCAGATGTGTCTTGTAAACGGAAATACTGGAGATTTTCATGGCTGCAGTTCCCGGTTCAACCTGTCCGTCAAAACCGGTGCTACCGTAAGCTCTCCGCGCCATTGAACCCATGCCAGCACACCCTTTTCATGGGTTTGCATGTTGTGTGGCAGGTTTTCGGAATGGAACACCGTATCACCGGGTTTTAGCAGTTTGGCCGAATTACCCTCGGCGGCAAACTCAGCCTCACCGGCAATAATCAGGTACATTTCCTCTGCCGGGTGATGATGCCAAGGATAATAAAGTCCACCCGGCGAATAGACCAGGAACCCACGTGTGGTTTGGCACTCGTAATGCCCTTCCAGGCCAAAAAGTTCATAACAGCCGAACTTAGAAAGAAAATCATCACCGATATTCGTGTGCTTGTAGGTTTCACGCCATTTTGCATCATCGCCTGCAGCAATAAGAGCGTCCCGCAAATCTTCGAATTCGTCAGTATCGAGACTGTTGTCTTCAACCATGCGCTTTGCAGGCTCGGTCAGATACGGCGCCACGTCCCTCCAAATTACATCCTTGGGAAAGGGGCAGAATTCCATCATATCCGGGTGACCTTCATAAGCCTCCCTGATCTCTGACAATGCTGTATCAAACAAATGTCGGCTCATGATGATTCCTGAAACCTGGATTTCGCTTCAAGCCCGTTCCCACGCCAGAACGCGGCTGCCAGAAGAGGAGATTGATCAAAATCTGCTGAATGCGGCTGATTGCTGTAATGGCAGATTGTCGTCCCCGGTCCACCTCTCACCGGCATCCTGCCATGCGAAACATAAAGCGCAGAACCAGCGATGGTCAGATAGATTTCTTCGGGCTCATGCCAGTGATTGGGGTACGTCAGTCCCCTTCCCCAGTATCCGACAGACACCCTGATGTCATTGCTGATAAAAGGGCCACTTGGGGCAATCAGATTGAACCAGCCGTAATTGGCAAGATAAAAATCATCGATCCCGTGATCATCCGTCGTATAACTTTGCTGCCAGTGAACATGGGGTGCAGCAGCCACAACTGCATCAAACAATTCCCGTGTCGCATCAGCCGTCGATGAACTCAAATCTTTGATGTTTGCAACGGCGGGCAAGGTCGATGGTTCAAGGTCCGCTTCAGGATGATCAGCAAAAAGAGCTTCGCCGCAAAACGCGTTTATGTCCGGTGCCTGCCCGGACGCATAGTTCCGAAATGTTTCCCGCAATCTGAACAGGTTCGGGTCCAGCATTACGGGACCACCACGATGTTTCCGGTGTATTTCTTGTCAATGAATGCTTGCTGGGCGGCGTGGAACTCTTCAAGTGGATAGGTCGCTGCCAACATTGGTCGGATTTCTCCGCGCTCGATGTAGCCAACGAGATCGGGAAACACATTGAGCGAAGTGACTGTACAACCATGGAAGGTCAAGTCGCGAAGGTAAAGCGTTCTCAGGTCGAGATCGACGATTGGCCCGGCGATTGCACCAGAAGTGCCGTATCGACCGCCACGTGCCATCACATCAATCAGCTGCGGATAGTATGGGCCACCGGCAATATCAGCCACGATCGTGACTGTATCCTCACCAATGGCTTGCTTGAGTGCTCTGCCAAGGTTTTCTGGCGCACGAGGCAAGATTGCAGTGGGGTTCAACGCCGCAACCTGATCATGCTTCGCCTCACTTGCCATGGCAATTGTGCTTGCGCCTCTCCGGTTAGCAAGCTGGATCAACGCAGAACCAACACCACCTGAAGCACCAGTTATCAGGATACGATCCCCCTTGCTGCACCCGACACGATTGAGCAGGTTTTCAGCGGTGGTATATGAGCAGGAGAATGTTGCCAGTTCAGCATCCGACAAATCGCAATCAACCGGCAGGATCTGTTGCTGATGGATGGTCGTATATTCTGCATACCCGCCATCACGCTCGGAACCGAAATATCCGACATTGTAGAAGTCCTGCATGTTGTCCCATTGCCTGATCCAGCCATCGTTCATGACCCGTTTGCCAATCATGCTTTCATCAGCACCCTCGCCAACAGCAATAACTGTTCCCACCATGTCGGCTCCCTGAATCCGGGGAAATGTGATCGGAGCTCCACCCCAGGTCGGATCTTCTTCATCGACCTCCTCGTAGGCACCGCCTGTGGTGGCTTCAGATACGGATTTTGAATACCAACCGGTTCGCGTATTTACATCGGTGTTGTTGAGACCGCATGCATGGACATTGACCAGGACTTCGCCGGTGGCAGGCTGAGGTACAGGCCAGTTTTCATGATACTCAAGCACGTCGAGATCACCATGCCCGGTGAGTACAATCGCCCGCATTGTTGAAGGAATTTCAGTCATTCAGCGGCTTCCTTTACCTGCACATCGGTTCTCGGCAGTTTACTTTCCGGATCATAAGCAGGTTCTCCAAGAACCTTTGCCTTGCGCGGTTCTCCCATGATTACCACTTCAAGATCAGTTCCCGGTTCCGCTGCATCCGGCCTGATGTAGGCAAACGCAAGTATCTTGCCTACGGAATGGCCATAGGCGACGGAACTCGTCGTTCCCACTACCTTTCCGTTGTGCAGTACCGCTTCACCGCCATGTCCGTCTTCTTTCCCATCTGGTTCAATCGCCAGATAAGCACAAATCCACGGGAGGCGGTTTGACTGGATGGATTTTTCAGTTTCGTCTTTCCCAACGAAATCACCCTTGTCCATTTTTACAAAACGCATCACATCTGCTTCGGGCAATGTCACTTCATTGGTAAGTTCGCCTGCCCCCTTGAAACCTTTTTCCATGCGCATCGCATTCATTGCAAATGAACCGTAGTCGACAATCCCGTGGGGCTCTCCTGCGGACCAAAGCGCATCATAAACTGCCAGTGCACTTTCATGTGGAATATGGAATTCCCACCCTAATTCACCGGCATAGGACATGCGGAATGCCCAGACCCTGTGTCCTGCAACATCAATCTCCTGCGCACTCATCCAGCGAAAACTCGCATTATCCAGCGGTGCGTTTGTACAACCCGCCAATACATCCCGTGCTTTGGGACCATTGATGGTGATCGCAGACCATTCGTCTGAACGTTTTATGACATCGATGTTTTCATCCTTACGACGCAGATTCAGATGGTCCAGGAGACGCTGCTCAAAGAACGCTGCACAAACGATATAGAAACGATCTTCCGCCAGACGGACTATCGTTACTTCCATTTCTATTCGCCCGCGATTATTCAGCATGTGGGTAAGAATGATACCGCCGACCTTTTTCGGCAACCGATTGGCAATCAAACCTTCCAAAAATAATTCGGCATCGCGACCTGCAACCTCGACCTTGGTGAAAGCCGAGATATCCATAATGCCGACCCGTTCGCGAACTCCTTTTATTTCTTCAGCCAGAACATCATGCAGTTCATTACGCAGGAATGAATAGTAGTCGCGCTGCTCCATACCGTCTTTCGCGAACCAGCGGGGGCGTTCGTGACCGAATACTTCTTCATGTACCGCCCCTTTCGCTTTGAGGCGCTCATAAAGCGGCGATGGTTTTATGGGACGTCCTTCAAGACGGTTGAAATGCGGGAAAGGAATTTCATGACGCAGGCAATAGTCTTCGTGCGCTTTTTTGATCTGCCAGTCTTTCTGCGCATAGTCACCGAACCGACGCGGATCAAATTCACGCATCGAGATGTCTGACGAGCCGTGCACAATCCAGCGGGCGAGTTCGCGGGACAATCCAGGGCCCCAGCCAATACCAATCTGCGTGCCGCAACAACACCAGTAGTTCCGAACTCCCGGAGCAGGGCCTATCATTGGATTTCCGTCAGGCGGATGGGAAATCGCACCATGCACTTCGCGCTTTATCCCCAGTTCCGAGAAAATCGGCATACGGTCCATGGAATTCTCAAGCCATGGCATAATCCGGTCATAATCCGCTTCAAAGAGTTCATTCTCCGCTTCCCATGGGCAATGATCATGCCACACCGAGTTAGGGTTTTCCTTTTCGTAAATGCCTATCAGACCGGATTTTTGTTCCATACGGATATAGCCTGATACCAGTTTGTCATCACGGATCACGGGAAGCTCATAATCCAGTTCCTTGAATTCCGGGACAGTGTCCGTCACAAAATAATGGTGAGTCATGGATGTCATGGGTAGCAGCAAACCAGACCACTCTCCCATCTGCCGCGCATAGGTACCACCTGCATTGACCACATGTTCGCAAACAATATCCCCCAACTCAGTCGAGACTTTCCACTCTCCGGTGTCCAGTTGCTTGATATCGGTCGCACGGCATCGCCGGATGATTTTGGCACCCAGTTGCCGTGCACCGGCAGCCATCGCTTGCGTCGGGCCGGCCGGGTCTACGTGACCATCATCGGGTGTATGTAGAGCTCCCAGCACGCCATCAAGGTTGTAGAACGGATGCAACTCTGCAATTTTTTCTTTGCCAACCAGCTCAATGTTAAACCCCAGGGATCTGCCGACTGAAAGTGTGTGGCGCAGCCAGTCCATTTCATCCTCCGTGTAAGCAAGACGGAAGGAGCCGCAGCCGTGCCAGGTGGAAGACAGTCCAGTCTCAGCCTCAAGTATGCTGGAGTAGAGACTGATATTGTAGTCAACACATTTCCCGAGACCAAAACTGGATGTTGAATGGGTAATCTGTCCAGCAGCATGCCAAGTGGAACCTGACGTCAGCTCGGCCTTTTCAAGCAGAACAACATCCTTGCCCCACCCTTCGTGGGCAAGATGATAAGCAAGGCCGCAGCCCATGATACCGCCGCCAACAATTACGACGCGAGCATGCGAAGGAAGTTTAGATTGTGTTTGTTCAGACATCGGAGGATCATCTTTCGAAAATTTCTGATTGCAAAATAATCAAACATTTGTACAATCGTCAACCATGAATGATATGAATGTACCAAATAGTCCTTTACCGGCCACGAATACGGTCCTGGATGAGCTGGCCAACAGGCTCGAAAACCTAACGCCCGAGTTGCGCAAGGCAGCCGCATATGTGCTCGAGAATCCAATGGATGTCGGCGTCAGCTCAATCCGCGAGATTGCGGATGCAGCAAGTGTAAAACCCAACACGTTTGTCCGGATGGCCCGTGAGATCGGCTTCGAGGGATATGACGATTTTCGTGAGCCGTTCCGCGAGGATATCCGCAGTGGCACCGTGAGTTTTCCCGATCGAGCCAGGTGGCTGCAGTCGATTCGGCAGAGTGGCCATCTCGGAGAACTGTATGCGGATATGGTTTCCGGAATGATATCGAACATTGAAACCACTTTTGCCGGCATTGACGAGCAGACCCTAAAGGGAGCCGCTGAAGCGATCTGGGCTTCTCGTCAGACTTTCACACTCGGCGTCGGCGTCAATTCCGCCAATGCCCAGAACTTCACCTATCTTGCCTCCACCGGAATGGTCCAGTTTCATGCAATTCCCAGACCGGGCAGCACTGCAACTGACGATCTTGCATGGGCAGACAAACGCGATGTGCTCATTGCCATCACCTGCAAACCTTATCGGCGTGAGGTCCTTGAGGCCATGAAAGTTGCGAGAGAACAGGGACTTCGTATCATCGGTATTTCAGACAGCCCGGCTTCCCCCGTGATTACAGGGAGCGAATTCGGATTTGTTGTTTCTGCTGACACGCCACAATTCTTTCCTTCCTCGCTTTCAACAATTGCGTTGCTGGAAACCCTTTTGAGTTTTGTCATTGCGACCGCAAGTCCGGAAATTGTCGACCGTGTCGACCGATTTCACAAACGTCGCCATGAGCTGGGAATTTATGAAAAGGAACTATGATGAGCGAGCCGATAACCCTCATTCATTCCCTGGATGCCAAGTATTATACGGATCCCGAAGTGTTCAGGATTGAACAGCAGGGGCTGCTCGCACGAACCTGGCAATTTGCAGGTCATGTCAGCCAGGTAGAGGATATTGGCGATTACTTCACTTTTTCGATTGCAGGAGAAAACCTCTTTTGTATCCGCGGAAAGGATGGCGAGGTCCGCGCATACTACAATGTCTGCCAACACCGTGCACATGAGCTTGTAAAAGGTGAAGGGAACGCAAAACTTCTCGTATGTCCCTATCACGCCTGGACTTATGAACTCACCGGTCAGTTGCGTTCCGGACCCAACGTCAAGGCTGTGCCAGGGTTTGACCGGACGAAAATATGCCTAACTTCGGTAAGACTTGAAAATTTCAATGGTTTTCTGTTCGCCAATCTGGATCCGAACGCAGAGCCGATGGATGAGTGGTTTCCCGATGCCCGGCAGGAACTGGCCGCATGGGTTCCGGACATGGACAGACTAAAGCCCGTTGAATGGGTGGAAATACCCGAACAGTGTAACTGGAAAATCTCGGTGGAGAACTACTCGGAATGCTACCACTGCTCTCTGAATCACCAGACTTTTTCGACGGGAGTTGTGAAACCCGAGACATATGACATTCAGCCGGAAGGTTATATTCTGCGGCATAGGACTGAGTGCCAGAACCTCGATAACATGACCTATCCAATTGACATGGAATCAAATGAATATGCTGGTCGATATTCCTCCTGGTTCCTGTGGCCAATGTTCTCTTTTCAAGTCTATCCCGGCAATGTTCTGAATACCTATCACTGGAGGGCGATCGATGCTGACCATGTCGTGGTATGGCGTGGATGGTACACCGTTGACGGGGAAGAATCCGGCATCATCAGTGATCTTGCAGTGCAGGATCGGGAAACCACAGTGGAAGAAGACATTCATCTTGTTGAATCGGTTCAGCGGGGTTTGAAATCAAGAGGTTATGTGCCCGGTCCGCTCGTTCTTGACCCCAAATGCGGTGTGAACTCAGAGCATTCCGTTAAGGCACTGCAGCAATGGATGCGTGAGGGTATAGATGGCTGAAGTCAAATCCTACTGGCAAAATTATATCGATGGGGAATTCGTTGACGGCGGTGCCGGCCGAATAGACGTGGACGATCCGGGAACCGGTGAAAAACTGGCAGAACAGGCAATCGCAGACGAAGCAGACGTCGATCGCGCCGTTGAAGCTGCAAAGCGCGTACATCTGTCCGGAGTATTGAGCGATCTCAGACCGGTAGAGCGTGGCCGGATGGTAAAGGCAATTGGCCAGTATCTGCTTGATCATCGCGAAGAAATTGCACCAATCCTCACGCTGGAATCCGGCAAACCGTTGTGGGAAGCAAAAGTCGAAATCGAAGGTGCCGCAAGATATTTTGAGTATTACGGCAATCAGGCGGAAACTGTAGAAGGTTGCTCCATCCCGCTGGGCTCTTCGTATTTCGATTTCACTACCTATGAACCGTATGGCGTCTCTGCCCAGATAATCCCCTGGAATTACCCCTTGGAAATGACGGCACGCTCCCTGTCTGCCGCACTGGCAACCGGCAATACCTGCGTTATTAAAACACCGGAACTTGATCCGCTGACAAGCTGTTACTTTGCGATCGCTGCGGAAGCCGCAGGGTTTCCAAAAGGTGCCGTGAACATTCTTTGCGGATATGGTCATCAGGCTGGCGCAGCACTGTCAGGCCACAAGGACGTAAACCAGATCGTTTTTACAGGTTCAGTCCCGACGGGCATTTCTATAGCAACTGCGGCAGCACAAAATGTCGTTCCCTGCGTTCTTGAACTCGGAGGCAAGTCGGCCGCAATCGTTCATGAAGATGCCGACATCGATGCATTGATGAACGACGTGAGATGGGGAATTTATTTCAACGCGGGGCAAGTCTGTTCAGCCATGTCGCGAATGATCGTCCATGAAAGCATTCATGATCGGGTGGTTGACCAGATTGTAAGCGTGGCCGAAGGACTTTCCGTTGGTCCAGGCATCGATAGAGCCGAATTCGGAGCCAATATGGGAGCCATGGCCTCTCTGGCTCAACGGGACAGGGCGGCAGACATGTGTTCCGTCGCACAAAAGGAAGGCGCTAAAGCGGCAGCCGGTGGTCGAAAAATGAATCAACCAGGTTTTTTTCTGGAACCAACTGTGTTCTCAGATGTTACTCCGGGAATGACAATCGCACAGGATGAAGTGTTCGGACCAGTGCTATCAGTGTTGAAATTCGGCGATGATGATGAAGCAATAGATATTGCCAACCATAGCGATTACGGGCTTGTCGGAGGAGTGTTTACGTCAGACCTTGACCGTGCGACACGGGCTGCTGCCAAAATCAGGGCAGGCCAGATTTTCGTCAATGAATGGTATGCCGGTGGCGTGGAAACACCCTTTGGCGGGTATGGCAAGTCCGGTTACGGCCGGGAGAAAGGCCGTGAAGCACTCTGGAATTATGTGCAAACCAAAAATGTCGCCATCAAGCTGAGATAACCCCTAAGCAGTCACGGCCGTTCAACATGTAATGCGGCAACTTTTGTTCCTTTACCGGGTCCTTCCAGCGTGTCGGATTTAGGCCAAACGCCAGTGCGCGAAACTCGGCATTACAAAGCGTGATAAATCCGAAGTTTATATCGGCTTCGGAATGTGACATTGTTTCTCTGTCTGTAATTTAACACTTGCATAAGAGCGGGATGGCTGGAATGTTTCGGCCAACAAGGAGGAGATCAATGAAAAACCTTATGAGAACGGCAGCGCTTGCCGCAGTTACAACCCTGGCCTTGGGTGCTTCCGCATTTGCCCAAGAAGTAACACTGAAAATGCACCAGTTCCTTCCGCCACAGGCAAATGTTCCAAAGCTGGTTCTGGATGTCTGGGCCGACAAGGTTGAAAAAGCTTCTGATGGCCGTATCGATGTACAACATTTCCCTTCAATGCAGTTGGGTGGCAGACCTCCGGAACTGATTGACCAGGCAATTGACGGGGTTGCCGATATTGTGTGGACGGTCGTAGGCTATACGCCAGGACGCTTCCCACGAACGGAAGTTTTTGAACTACCGTTCATGATGACGGATGCGGGTGCGGTTTCTCGCGCTTACTGGCAGATGTTTGACAAGCACATGAAGAATGAAGATTTCAAGGACGTCCATATCCTTGGGACCTGGGTCCATGGCCCTGGCCTTATCCATTCAAACAAACCGATCCGGGAAGTTGCAGACCTTCAGGGTGTAAAGGTTCGCGGTGCGTCACGCACTGTAACCAGCCTGTTTGAGAATTTCGGCGCTACATCAGTCGGGATGCCTGTTCCTGCAGTACCCGAAGCACTTTCCAAAGGGGTGATTGATGCGACTACCATTCCCTGGGAAGTCACAGCCGCATTGAAAGTGCCGGAACTTGTGAAAAACCATACCGAGTTTTCCAACAAGGCACTTTACACGGTTACGTTTGTGCTTGCGATGAACAAGGCAAAATACGACAGTCTGCCGGACGATCTGAAAAAAGCCATAGATGACAACTCTGGCGAGGAGTTTTCGGTTTTTGCAGGAGAGACACAGGCCGGAGCCGATGGCCCTGCCCGTGAAAAGGCAGCCGCAGCAGGAAACAACATCATAACACTTAGTGATGAGGAAGTTTCAAAATGGCGCGATGCGGCACAACCGGTCTATGACAACTGGATTGCCGATATGGATTCAAGGGGCATCGACGGTAAAGCCTTGATTTCAGAGGCGCAGGACCTCATCAAGAAATACTCAAAGTAAATTTTGAAACAGGGGTGAAGAAGTTCTCCCCTGTGACGCTCGGGACGGAGCAGCCTTGAGGCTGGCATAGGATGCCTTTGAGCCAATCGGGGGGCCAATGAATACGATTATGCATAAGCTTGCGCGTTGGATGGCTTTCCTGGGAGGCACTGTACTCCTTTGCCTTGTTGCGATCACCTGCATTTCGGTTTTGGGGCGAATTCTTAACACGGTCGGACACTATCCGTTCGTAAAGGAAAACATAGCTTTCCTAAGCAATCTTCTTACAAAGGCCGGTCCGATTGTTGGAGATTTTGAACTGGTTGAGGCCGGTGTGGCGTTCGCGATTATGGCCTTTTTGCCCTGGTGTCAGTTGAACCGGGCGCACGCGGCCGTCGAGCTTTTCACTGGTTTCCTGCCAAAAACCCCCAACCGGCTTTTGGCGATGTTCTGGGAGATTCTGTTTGCCGCCGTAATGGTTATCATTACCTGGCGCATCTATGTCGGAACGACTGACAAGATGCGCTACGGCGAAACAACTTTCATGCTGCAATATCCCGTTTGGTGGGGATATGCCGCATGTACAATTGCTGCAGGAGTAGCCTGCATTATTGCTATCTATTCTGCGTGGCTTCACACAAAAGATTTCTTTGATCCCAAACAAGGCACAGACGTGGACAAACAGGAGATTGCCGGATGAGCGGTCTGGAAATTGGAATCTACTCCATGCCTGTTCTCCTGCTTCTGATTTTCCTTCGCATGCCAATCGGTCTTGCAATGCTGGTTGTTGGACTGGGTGGAACGATGTGGATCACCGGTGGTTCTCTCGTTGTGCTCGCCAAGCTGAAGAACGAGACCTATTCAACATTTTCCAGCTACTCACTCTCGATTGTTCCGCTTTTTCTATTGATGGGCCAGTTCGCGACCCTCGGCGGCATGTCTGCCGCACTTTTCAAGGCTGCGGAAACCTGGCTTGGTCATCGCAAAGGAGGTGTCGCGATGGCTTCCGTGGGGGCTTGTGCAGGGTTCGGCGCAATCTGCGGATCGTCCCTGGCAACGGCTGCCACGATGGGACAGGTGGCGCTGCCGGAATTGAAAAAATACGGATATTCTGGGGGTCTTTCCACCGCAACGCTTGCCGCCGGCGGCACACTTGGAATTCTCATCCCACCCTCTGTTGTGCTTGTTATCTACGCGATCCTAACGGAGCAGAACATCGCAAAACTGTTTCTGGCGGCATTCATACCCGGCCTCCTTGCTGCTGTTGGGTACATCATCACGATTTCGATTATCATGAGACTTAATCCCGGAAACGCACAGTTGCGCGAGCGTATTCCATACGGTGAACGGTTCAAGGCACTGTTTGATGTCTGGCCTGTATTGCTTGTGTTTTTCTTGGTGGTTGGCGGAATTTATCTTGGCTGGTTCACACCCACCGAAGCAGCAGCAATTGGTGCTGCAGGAACTGCAATCATCGCCTGGATCAACGGCGGGCTGAACAAAATCGCAATTTCCGACGCAATGCTCGCAACCGCATCCAACACAGCCATGATCTTCATCATTATTCTGGGGGCAGGTTTTTACAATTCATTCTTGGCCCTTTCCCAGGTGCCGCAGGAAATTTCAGGGTTTATCGTTGAACAGGGCTTCAATCCCTGGCTTGTACTGGTGATTGTGCTTTGCCTCTATCTGATTTTCGGATGCGTGATGGATTCACTTTCCATGATCCTTCTGACTGTTCCGATTTTCTTTCCGATCATTTCGGTGCTCGATTTCGGACTGACACCGGAAGAGACCGCCATCTGGTTCGGCATTCTGGTACTGATCGTCGTGGAAGTCGGCCTGATCACACCACCTGTTGGCATGAATCTGTTCGTCATCAATGCGATGGACCGTACAACAAGAATTGTCGAAACCTACCGGAATGTACTGCCATTCGTAGTTTCGGATATATTGAGAACCGCAATACTGGTTGCATTCCCGGGCATCACACTCATGCTTCTGAGATTGTTTTACTAATTCGCACTTTGGAGGAAAATCATGGTCGGAGAAAATGAAAACGCCGCCATTTACTTTGTCGACCGCCATGCATCCGGCGCCAACGCTGAGAAACCCGCTTTTGTTGAGGCAGATGGAGAAAAGCGCAACATCAGCTACGCGGAACTTTCCCGGGAAAGCGGCAAGATGGCTGAATTCTTCCGAAACAATGGCATCAATCGCGAAGATCGGGCCGCCGTACTTGTCTTGGATCAGATTGAGTTTCCCATCATTTTCTGGGGCAGCCTGAAATGCGGTGTAGTACCGGTTGCACTAAACACACTACTCTCTACAGATGTATACGACGCAATGTTGCGAGACAGTCGCGCCCGCATCCTTTTTGTGTCGCAGGCTTTGCTTCCGGTGGTTGAGCCTGCTCTCCGGGACAATCCCTATCTCGAACACATATGCGTAATTGGTGACGATCCCGGCAGCTACCTGAACTTTTCAGATGAACTGGCAAAGTGTGAGCCGAGCGACCCGATATCGGTTACCTCGGACGAATGCGCATTCTGGCTTTACTCTTCAGGTTCAACGGGCCAGCCCAAAGGAGTTCGTCATGTCCACGGTAGCCTGAAGTTCACTTCCGATACTTACGGGGCAAAGGTCCTCGGTATTATGGAAAGTGACATCGTTTATTCTGCCGCAAAGTTCTTTTTTGCCTACGGGCTTGGTAACGCGATGACCTTTCCGATGTCAGTTGGCGCAACCACCATCATTCTTTCTGGCCGTCCAACACCAGATTCAGTCACAGAAGTTCTGAACACACACAAACCGTCAGTATTCTGCGGGGTTCCAACACTTTATGCAGCAATGAACGCACATTTTGAAAGCGGCAAGGGCAAGATCGAAACAGAACTCCGTCGATGCCTCTCGGCCGGCGAAGCGCTGCCCTATGAAGTAGGAAATGCCTGGGAAAAACTGACCTCATGCGAGATCCTCGACGGGGTCGGATCAACTGAAATGCTGCACATTTTCCTCTCCAACGCACCGGGAAATGTTGAGTACGGAACTTCCGGCATCGCCGTCCCGGGATATGAAGTACGACTGGTCGATGAAAATGGTGATGAGGTCGGCCCCAACACGGTTGGCGAATTGCTGGTAAACGGTGATTCCGGAGCTTCCGATTACTGGAACCAAAGGGAAAAGAGCCGATCAACATTTGAAGGTAAATGGACACGAACGGGAGACAAATACGAGCGCCGCGATGACGGACGTTACATCTATTGCGGACGCACAGATGACATGTTCAAGGTTTCAGGAATCTGGGTTTCGCCATTTGAGGTCGAGCAATCGATTTCTTCTCATGCTGATGTGCTGGAAGCAGCCGTTGTTCCCGCCAGAGACGATGAGGATCTCGAGAAGCCAAAGGCCTTTGTAATTCTGAAAGAAGGAATAAGCCAGGACGGAATGGAAACCGTTCTGAAAGAACATGTGCAGCAACAGATCGGCAAATGGAAATACCCGCGCTGGATCGAATTTGTCGATGAGTTACCAAAAACGGCCACGGGAAAGATCCAAAGATTCAAACTTCGGGCATAACCCATGACCGAATTTGAATGGCAGGATCAGGCAAGCGGATTTCTCGAAATTGGTGGCTCCAGACTGGAGTATGTTTGCCATGGACCGCCACCTGATCAGGCCTATACCATCATACTTCTGCACGAGGGACTGGGTTGCGTCGGATTGTGGAAAGATTTCCCTCAGGCCCTGTCCGATACAAGCGGATTCGGTGTATTTGCCTACAGCCGGGCAGGCTATGGAAAATCATCGCCTGTTTCCCTGCCGAGGCCCCTTGACTACATGACGCGCGAGGCCGTCGACATACTGCCCTGTATCCTTGACGCGATTGGCTTCAGGCACGGCGTCCTGATGGGCCATAGTGACGGTGCAACGATCGCAGCGATTCACGCCGGAATGGCCGAAGATTTTCGGGTACGCGGCCTCGTTTTGATGGCACCGCATTTTTTTACGGAGCCAGATGGTCTTGCTGCAATCGCCGAGGCCCGTGAGAGTTTTGAAAATACTGATCTTCGGGAAAAGCTTGGACGCTATCACGACGATCCGGAAAATGCTTTTTGCGGTTGGAATGATGCATGGCTTGATCCAGGCTTTGAGGAATGGAACGTTTCCGATGTGATCGATTATTTCCGCATTCCGGTTCTCGCCATCCAGGGCAGTGAAGACCAATATGGGACGATGGCACAAATCGATGAAATCGAAAACCGCATCTATTCGCCGTTTGATACCCTAATCCTGAATGGATGCGGACACGCACCCCATGTTGAGCGGAGAGCTGAAACGCTGGCTGCTGTCTCTGAGTTCACCACGCGTCTCGAGCGTATCGAAAGTACGGTTGTTTCCATCTGACATTCATTCGGCACAAAATCTCATTATATGAACTATAATTCATTGTCTCATATTTTTGTGTGCACTATAAAACATGCACACAAATGCAATTGCGAGACAAGGCATGACCAAAACCGTCGATTTCCAGACCGATCCGACAAAGTATCGCCACTGGCGTGTAAACTATGAAGGTGCCGTCGCCCGTCTCGTTATGGATGTTGACGAAAACGGAGGCCTGTTCGACGGATACGAACTGAAGCTCAACTCATATGATCTCGGCGTGGACATCGAACTGGCTGACATCGTCCAGCGCATGCGTTTCGAGCATCCGGAAGTCGGTGCAGTCATTATGCAGTCTGGCAAGGAAAAGGTGTTCTGCGCAGGTGCTAACATCCGTATGCTGGGTGGCGCAGAACACGCACACAAGGTAAATTTTTGTAAATTCACCAATGAAACCCGCAACACTTACGAGGCGGCAGCAACCGATTCCGGCCAGCACTATATCGCTGCGGTCAAGGGAGCATGTGCGGGTGGCGGGTACGAGCTTGCACTGGCCTGCGACAAGATTTTCATGACCGATGATGGCTCGACATCCGTCGCACTTCCCGAAGTTCCGCTTCTGGCTGTTCTGCCGGGAACGGGCGGACTGACAAGGGTAACAGACAAACGTAAAGTCCGCAGAGACCGGGCCGATGTATTCTGTTCCATAGAGGAAGGGATCAAGGGAAAGCGCGCTGAAGAATGGCGGCTGGTGGACGCCGTCGTCGCAAATTCCAAATTCGATGATTTTGTGACTGAGCAAGCGAAAGAGATAGCCGCTGACTCAAGAGACGGCGAAGCGAGGAAGGGCATTGAACTGACCAGCCTGGATCGGACCTTTCACGAGGATGGTTCTGTCATTTATTCCCTCGTTGAAGTTGAAGTCGATCGATCGTCCGGACTCGCGACAATTACGATCAAGGGACCTGAAGACGATGCACCAGCTACCGTGGAAAAATTGCATTCCCAGGGCGCATCAAACTGGGCCTTGAGACTTGCACGTGAACTCGATGAAGCAATTCTGCACCTGCGGCTCAACGAACTGGAGCTGGGTGTGGTTATCTTCAAGTCTGTGGGTGACAGTGAAAAGGTTATCGAACACGAGAACTTCCTGATGTTAAACCAGAACGCAGACTGGCTGTCCCGCGAAATTCTGCTTTACTGGAAGAGGGTTCTCAAGCGCATCGACATGACATCACGATCACTGGTTGCGCTTGTTGAGAACGGTTCATGTTTTGCGGGCGTCCTCTCGGAGATCCTTTTTGCCGTGGATCGGACCTACATGATGGAAGGTGATTTTGAGGAAGATAACCGTCCGGTCGCAGCAATTAGCTTGAGCGAATCAAATTTTGGCACTTTCCCGATGTCAAATGACCTTTCGCGCCTAGAAACCCGTTTTCTCGGCGAACCGGAAATGGTGGAAAAAGCCCGTGAAAACATTGGTGAGAAACTGGAAGCCTTTGATGCGGATGAACTCGGTCTGATCACCGAAGCTTACGATGAGCTCGACTGGGAAGACGAGGTCAGGATATTCCTTGAAGAACGCGCGAGTTTCTCACCAGACGCCATGACGGGAATGGAAGCAAATCTGCGGTTTGCCGGTCCCGAGACTATGGAAACACGAATTTTCGGCCGACTGACGGCATGGCAGAACTGGATTTTCCAGCGCCCCAATGCAGTTGGAGAGGCTGGCGCGCTGCAGCGGTACGGCACCGGCCAACGCGGCGAATACGATATGCGCCGCGTCTAGACGGCATCTGACAGAACCCATTCAGGAGAACGAAATGCTCGATCTGGTAAATGTTGAATATGATACCCTCATTCCAAACAATGTCGGTCTTTCATCCGACAAGCGCGTTCAGAAAGCGCTAGAAAAATGGCATCCTGGTTACATAAACTGGTGGAACGACCTCATTCCGCAGAACTTTCAGAATTCCCTGGTCTATCTCCGCACTGCGGTTTCCGTGGACCCGAAAGGTTGGGCAAAATTCGATTATGTGAAGATGCCGGAATACAGATGGGGGATCCTGCTCGCTCCGCAGGTTGAAGACCGCACGATTCCCTGCGGTGAACATGCCGGTGAAGCCGCCTGGCAAGAGGTGCCTGGAGAATATCGGGCTATGTTGCAACGGCTTATTGTCATTCAGGGCGATACCGAACCGGGTTCTGTCGAACAACAGCGTTTCCTTGGCCTGACCGCACCATCCCTCTATGACATGCGCAACCTGTTTCAGGTAAACGTCGAAGAAGGACGTCACCTTTGGGCAATGGTGTATCTGCTTCAGAAATATTTCGGAAAAAATGGACGCGAAGAGGCCGATGATCTGCTGCGCCGTTCTTCAGGCTCCGAAGAAGCACCACGGATGCTGGGCGCTTTCAACGAGGAAACCCCAGACTGGTTGTCCTTCTTTATGTTCACCTACTTTACTGACCGCGATGGCAAGATGCAGCTTGAATCACTGGCACAGTCCGGATTTGACCCGCTCTCCAGGACCTGCCGGTTCATGTTAACGGAAGAAGCCCATCATATGTTTGTTGGGGAAACAGGTGTTACACGGGTAATCCAGCGTACATGCGACGCGATGAATGAGGCCGGCATCACGGACCCGTACGACATCAACAAAATTCGCGATCTTGGTGTAATTGACCTGCCTACGATCCAAAAGAAGCTCAACATGCACTACTCCCTGTCGCTGGACCTGTTCGGTCAGGAAGTTTCGACCAACGCAGCAAACGCGTTTAACGCAGGGATAAAGGGAAGGTTCATGGAGCACCGTCTCGATGATGACCACAGACTTACCGACGCGACCTATCCGGTAGTCCAGTTCGAGGAAGGCGAAATCAAACTCAAGGACATGCCTGCCCTTACCGCAATAAACATGCGGCTGCGCGACGATTATAAACGGGATGCATCCGGGGGCGTGAACCGTTGGAACAAGGGTATCAAGAAATCCGGGATCGAATTCGAGATGATTATGCCACATGAAGGATTCCACAGGCAGATTGGAGTGTTCAGTGGCAAGCCCATCGACCCTCTGGGAAATTTGATCAGCCAGGAAGAATGGGATCAGAAACGCGACGATTGGCTGCCGACAAAGGCCGATGGTGAATACATTCAGTCCTTGATGGTTCCCTGCTATGAGCCTGGGAAATATGCCAGCTGGATTTCGCCGCCACGTGTTGGCATCGATAACAAGCCCGGCGATTTTGAATACGTGAAACTCCATATGGCTTAAGGCAAGACCGGTACGCAATGTCTCACAAGATAGCAATCATCGGCGCAGGGCCAGCGGGGTGTTATGTCGCCCAATCACTTGTAAAAGCAAGTCCTGATGCGGAAATTACTATCATTGAACGTCTTCCCACCCCGTACGGACTGATCCGTTACGGGGTGGCCGCCGATCATCAGGGTACCAAGGGAGTATCACGCCAGTTTTCGCGGCTTTTTGAAAGACAGGGCGTCAACTTCATAGGCAACCTTGAGGTGGGTAAGGATATCAGCCTAGAGGAACTGCAGAATTGCATGGATGCGGTTGTCATCGCGACCGGGCTTTATGCTGATCGCGAAATTGATGTTCAGGGCAATGACCTCAAGAACATATACGGCGCTGGTGAAATCAGCCGCTTCTGGAATGCCCATCCGGATAGTGAACTTTTTCAACCTTCACTGGGAAAGACGGTCGCGGTATTTGGCAACGGAAACGTGGCAATGGATATCATCCGTCTTCTTGCAAAACCGGAAAGCGGGTTTGAAGGTTCGGATTTCAATCCTTCTCATGTAAACGATCAGGTCTCGAAAATTCATGTCATCGGAAGATCTCCACTTGAGCATGCCAAGTTTGATCCGGTGCTGATCCATGAGCTCAAAGACATTGAAGGACTTAACTGCAGTCTTGCTCAAGGAGATTTCCTTGCATCCTCCCAGGATAACCCGACCGCAGTTGCCCTAGCGGAATTGTTGGAAAGTCAGGACCAATCCGGCTCAAAGGAAGTTGTGTTCCATTCAGGCTGGCAGGTTGAGGCGTTTTGCGGTGGCAAGGGGTGCGTTAACTCGGTATTGGTTCGCAACTCGGGTTCAAATGATGTGAAAACAATTGAATGCGATTCGGTGATAACCGCGATCGGATTTGAAGACTCGGGAACCCTGGATCGGGACATGATCCTCTCTGAGGCAGAAGGTGCTGAAGACGGAATTATCTCTCAAGGCACATTCATGACCGGATGGTTCAAACGTGGTCCGTCCGGCACGATTCCCGAGAACCGGACCGACAGCCAGAAAGTCGCAAAGAGCATCATTTCCTGGCTGGAATCCACCGTTTCGGATAAGCCGGGGAAAGCGGCAATTCTTGAACAATTCGGACATAGAATTACATCGTATGAAGACTGGTTGGCGATTGACAGAATTGAAACCAGATTCGGTGGAGAAAAACGCTGCAGACAGAAAATATCCTCATGGAAAACAATGATGGCTGCCATTGAACAACAAAGGAACGCAGTATGAAAATTGGCCTTCTATACGGAACCGAAACCGGCAACGCCGAACTGCTTTGTGACGATATCGAAGAAGCACTCGGAAGCGGGTTCGAATGCGATATCGCCGATCTGGGTGATACGGATCATGCTGACCTTGACCCGTCCAAATTCTATATCATCGTTACTTCGACTTACGGGAATGGAGACCTTCCCACCACTGCGGCACCGTTCTACGACACCCTCGCGGAACAGAAACCCGATCTCAGTGGTATCCGGTTCGCCATTTTCGGCCTTGGAGACATGGTTTTTGATGAAACCTATAATCAGGGATCAGAACGCCTTGCAAAGCTTCTGGTCGAATGCGGTGCCCAGATGGTTGGAGAAAGAGGTTTGCATGATGCCTCTTCCGGAGAACCACCGGAAGACTTGGCCCTACCATGGGCAAGGTCAATTGTTTCGTTACTGTCAGTCGAGGCAGCATGACCCAGACAATGGTAAAATCTGCCCAACCGGTCGATCTCGACCCGGATCAGATTACCGTTATGAATTTCGTAGCGGATGTCGGCTCGCGAGTTAGGGCTGCGCGAACAGAGAAAGATCTCTCCCGTCGTGAACTTTCAGAACTCTCCGGAATATCCGAGCGGTATCTTGCGCAACTGGAATCTGGAGCAGGGAATATCTCGGTTGCCTTGTTGTTCAAAGTGGCAATTGCGCTGGAGAAAAAGCCCGATTGGTTTTTGACAGATCATTCAGATGAAGGATTAAGCGAGGTCATCAGTGATTACCGGTCCGCCAACAAAATTGTCCGCGAGAAGGTCCGGGAAATGCTTTCCGCCGCCACGGCCAGTTCGCGGAAAGGTGAGCGGATATGCCTGATTGGACTTCGGGGCGCCGGCAAATCGACGCTGGGGCGGATGTTGGCAGATGAACTGGACTTCGGATTTGTTGAACTTAACAAACTGATTGAAGCGCAAAGCGGCATGCCGGTTTCCGAGGTCATGGCCCTTTATGGTGGCGAAGGCTATCGACAACTTGAAATGAAGGCGATTGATAATCTTGCTGAGCAGGAAGAGAATATGGTGCTCGCGGTAGGCGGAGGCATCGTTTCAGAAATGGAAACGTTCGGAAAAATACTTTCATCTTTCCATTCTGTCTGGCTTAAAGCACAGCCTGAAGAACACATGGAAAGGGTTCGGGATCAGGGAGACTACCGCCCTATGGCCGGCAATCCAAATGCAATGGAAGAATTAAAATCAATCCTGACCAGCCGTGAAGCCAGATATTCAAGAGCGGATGTCACAGTAGATACTTCCGGCAGGTCCATCGAAGACAGCCTTCACGCATTGCAGGATGCTGTTCGTGAGCTTATTTTGAATGAATGAGCATTCTGGCAATTGGCAAGCGGAAGGGCATGATCCATTGACACCTGATCCGGTCGGATTAAAGTTTGACAACAGTTTTGCCCGGTCACTGGAAGGGTTTTATGTCGCCATCGGCGAAAACCAGTCTCCCGATCCAAAACTTGTCCTGCTGAATGATGCTCTGGCATCAGAGTTGGGACTTGATGTCGGTTTCTTGCGCTCGGAGCATGCCGTTGACATTCTTAGCGGAAAGCATAAGGCGGAAGGGTCCAGCCCACTGGCCCAGGCCTATGCGGGGCACCAGTTCGGCGGTTTCTCGCCAAGTCTTGGCGATGGTCGGGCAATGCTCATCGGCGAAATTATCGATACAAACGGAAGCCGCCGCGATTTGCAGTTGAAAGGATCCGGCCGCACTCCCTTTTCGAGAGGCGGTGACGGCAAGGCCGCGCTCGGTCCGGTTTTGCGGGAATATCTGGTGAGCGAGGCGATGCATGCCCTCGGCATCCCGACTACAAGGTCATTGGCGGCAGTTACTACGGGAGAAAATGTTTTCCGTGAAACGGCGCTACCAGGCGCGGTCCTGACACGGGTTGCTTCGAGCCATATTAGGGTTGGAACTTTTCAGTTTTTTGCTGCGCGGGGCCAGGAGGACAAGGTAAGGCAACTCGCAGACTATGCCATTGAACGCCATTATCCGGAACTGATCGACCATCCGGAAAAATATCTTCATTTCCTAAGAGCAGTAGGCAGAAGACAATCGAGACTGGTTGCGAAATGGATGTCCGTGGGTTTCATCCACGGCGTAATGAACACGGACAACATGACAATCTCGGGCGAGACAATTGATTATGGTCCCTGCGCATTCATGGATAGTTACAGAGCGGATTCCGTTTTCAGTTCCATCGACGAAATGGGCCGGTACGCCTATCGGATGCAACCGACAATTCTGCAATGGAACCTTGCCCGCCTTGCCGAATGCCTGCTTTCCTTGATTGATCCGGATGACCGGGACAAGGCGATCAGCGTCGCCACCGAGGAGATCAATAGGATCCCGCAAGAGTATGAGGCTGCTTGGCTGGATGAAATGCGGAGCAAGATTGGTCTTCGCAAACCCCTGAAAGACGACAAGAAACTGATTGAAACGCTCCTTCAGGTAATGGAGGATGGAAAGGCTGACTTCACACAGACATTCCGCTCCCTTGCAAAGGCATTGGAAGGCGATCGAAACGTATTCCTTTCTTCGTTCAGTCAGCTTGCTGATGCTGAAAGCTGGCTTAATGAGTGGCATGCGCGATTGGAAAAGGAAAATACCGCTATCGACGCCATGATCCAAAGCTTAGATGCAAAAAACCCGATCTACATTCCACGCAATCACCTGGTGGAGGAGGGACTGGAAGCAGCCGTTTCTTCGGAAGACCATTTACCATTTGAACAACTTCTAAGCCATGTAACAGAACCATATGCGAAGAAACCGAAGAGTGAGCGGTATGAAGTGGGCGCATCTGCGACTTCTGCTCCTTACGTAACTTACTGTGGCACGTGATTTTGGAATAGATTCAATGCATTCAATGTTTTATTCTGCGCCAAAAGCTCTATTGTAGTCCGACGACAGGGAGGGACTGATCATGCAATGCGTATTTGTGCAAATCCGATGCAAGCCAGGTACCGCATACAAAGTGGCAGACGAAATCGTGCTGCGCGAAAATTACTCAAGTCTCTATTCCACCAGCGGGCAATTTGATCTGCTGGTACAGATGTATATTCCCGAAAGTGAGGACGTCGGTAAATACATCAACGACAATTTGCTGGACATTCCGAACATCGAACGGACCCTGACCACATTGACTTTCAAAACTTTCTAGAACCAATCAGTCCAAAAATGGGAGGAACCTGATGAAACTCAAATCAATTGCCGCAGCAGCGGCGCTAACTTTGGCAACTGCCGTAACCGCAGTTGCTGAACCTGTGAAGGTCGGCATGATCACAACCCTGTCGGGTGGTGGAGCCGGACTCGGCATTGACGTGCGCGATGGCTTCATGCTCGCTGTAAAGCAAGCCGGCAACAAGGATATCGACGTGATCGTTGAAGATGACCAACGCAAGCCGGATATCGCTGTTCAACTTGCAGACAAAATGATCCAAAGCGAGAAAGTCGACATTCTGACCGGCATCATCTGGTCGAACCTGGCTATCGCTGTGGTTCCTTCGGCAACTGCTCAGGGTAAATTCTACCTCTCGCCAAACGCTGGTCCGTCAGCACTGGCAGGCAAGGGTTGCCACGAGAATTACTTCAACGTTTCCTGGCAGAATGACAACCTGCCTGAAGCCGCAGGCGCCTATGCCAATGAAATCGGTTTCAAGAACACATTCCTGATGGCTCCGAACTATCCGGCCGGCAAGGACATGGTCTCTGGCTACAAGCGCTTCTATGAAGGTGGCGTGAACAGCGAAGTATACACGCAACTGGGGCAAAAGGATTACGCCGCAGAAATTGCACAGATCCGGGCTTCCGGCGCTGACAGTGTCTTTTTCTTCCTGCCGGGCGGCATGGGAATTTCATTCATGAAGCAATATTCTGCTTCCGGTGTGGATGTACCACTTTTCGGTCCTGCGTTTTCGTTCGACCAGGGAATTCTACAGGCTGTCGGCGACGCGGCTATCGGCATCAAGAACACATCCCAGTGGAACAAGGACATTGACAATGCCGCGAACAAGAAGTTCGTGGAAGGCTTCCAGGCTGAATATGGCCGCCTGCCATCGCTTTACGCAAGTCAGGGTTACGATACCGCAAACCTGATCCTTTCTGCCATGGGCAAGGCAAGCGTGAAAGACGCTGACGCATTCCGTGCGGCCCTGAAAGAAGCGGATTTTGATTCCGTTCGGGGCAATTTCTCCTTTGCTTCAAACCAGCATCCGGTTCAGGACCTTTATGTGCGTGAAGTTGTCAAGGAAGGTGACGTACTGACCAACAAACTGGTTGCGAAAACAATGACCAACCATTCCAACGCCTATACAGGCGATTGCAGATTGTAAGCCTCCGGGCGCAACAACCAGGGACGGGTGAAAACCCGTCCCTGAAACTTTCAACCGTCTCCCATGTCAATTATATTATTCATTGAGCAGGTTTTGAACGGCCTCCAATTCGGCGTGATGCTGTTCCTGATGGCGTCAGGTCTCACACTGGTTTTCGGCGTGATGGGACTGATCAACCTGGCACATGGTTCCCTGTTCATGGTGGGCGCTTTTGCAGCAGCAGCCGTTGCCGGAGCAACAGGATCATTCCTGCTCGCCTTGATGTCAGCCCTTGCCGCTGCTGCTGCTGCCGGTGCAATAGTAGAAATCCTTGTGATCCGTAGACTTTATGCGCGCGATCATCTGGACCAAGTGCTGGCGACATTTGCCCTCATCCTCATTTTTTCCGAGGGAACGCGCTGGATATTCGGCTCCTTTCCGCTTTTTCTCGATACACCATCGTATTTTTCCGGACCGGTCACGCTTCCCGGCGGGATTGAATATTCTTCCTACAGACTGGCCATAATCGTCATCGGATTGCTTATTGCTGCGGGATTGTTTCTGCTCATTGCGAAGACCCGTCTCGGAATACAGATTCGCGCCGGAGAGAGCGACCGGGAGATAATAGCTGCCCTCGGCATCGACATATCAAGGCTTTATACAATCGTATTTGCTTTGGGAGCCGCGTTGGCCGGTCTCGCAGGAGCACTGGTTGGTGCGATCCAGTCAGTTCAGGTCGGCATGGGAGAACCCGTACTCATACTGGCGTTTGTTGTGATTGTTATCGGCGGAATAGGTTCCATCCAGGGAGCGCTTATCGGCTCAATTCTCGTAGGCCTCACTGACACTTTGGGACGGACACTTTTACCGGTAGCATTCGGCGCGTTCATGGACCCCTCATCCGCTACACTGGTCGGATCAGCCCTTTCTTCCATGTCGATCTACATTCTCATGGCAATCGTACTTCTGGTAAAACCACAGGGCCTTTTTGGAGCTTCGACATGAGCCGGGAAGGCATTATCAATATTCTAATACTCGGCGGACTTCTTGCGGTTCCATTATGGGCACTCAGCGCTGATGAACCGTTTACAATCACCCTTGCGACCCGGGTTGCAATTCTGGCACTTGCCGGTGTCGGCCTGAACATCGCACTGGGAACAGGTGGGCTTGTCAGCCTTGGCCATGCCGCATTCTTCGGCATTGGCGGATACGCCATGGGCATTCTTGCAAGCCATGCGCAAAGCTTCGAACCACTTATGGAGTGGCCGCTTTTGATCGAGGGTACAAAATCGATGCCGATAATCTGGTTGGTCGCGACTGCGATGTCCGCGCTGGCAGCCCTGGTGATCGGTGCGCTTTCATTGCGCACCAGCGGAGTCTATTTCATCATGATCACCCTCGCTTTTGGCCAGATGTTCTTCTATTTCACAATCAGTTGGCCGGCCTATGGCGGCGAGGACGGGCTTTCCATCTATATCCGCAATTCATTTCCAGGCCTAAACACACTCGTTCCAATTGAGTTCTTCGGACTTTGTTATGCGATCCTCGTTATTGTGCTGTTTTTCAATTGGCGGTTGATCAACTCACCTTTTGGGCTGGCACTGAATGCGGCACGACAGAACCAGGAAAGGGTGGAAACCGTCGGACTTGATCCTTTCCGGTTGCGTCTGGTTGCATTTGTCATTTCAGGAGCCATCACCGGGCTTGCTGGAGCATTGTTTGCCGATCTTAACCGGTTTGTCAGCCCGGCAATGTTTTCATGGCAGCTCAGCGGCGAGATAATGGTTTTTGTGATTCTTGGCGGCGTCGCCCGTCTTTGCGGCCCCGTAGCGGGAGCCGCACTTTTCATCATACTGGAGCATTACCTGGGCGGCCTATCCGAATTCTGGCACATCTACCTTGGTCTCCTGTTGTTGTTTGTCGTTCTCTTTGCAAAGGGCGGAATCATCGGAACGCTTTCAGGGAAAGGTTCCGCGCATGGTTGACGCGATACTGGAAACCCGGGGCATTTCCAAATTCTTTGGAGCGCTGACCGCCAATGAAAATATCGACATTGATTTGCGGGCCGGAGAGATTCACGCCGTAATTGGCCCGAACGGTGCGGGTAAATCCACACTCATCAAACAGATATGCGGCGGCATGCGGCCGGACGAAGGAGAAGTGTTCTTCTTCGGTGAAAATGTAACCGCTCTTAATACCCGTAAAAGAGCCCGCATGGGGCTCGGAAGAACCTTTCAAATATCAGCATTGGCCATGCAGGACACAGTTCTGCAGAACGCCATACTGGGTTCACTCGGACACAAGGGCGGCGCAATGAGGTTTTTCCGGGATGCGTCAAGAGACAGCCGGCTGGTCGAACCGGCAAAGTCAGCGCTGCAACGCGTCGGCCTTGACCCAAAAGCAGATGCAGTGACATCCACCCTCTCGCATGGTGAGCGCCGACAATTGGAAGTCGCTGTCGCACTAACCCTAGAACCAAAAGCTTTTGTAATGGACGAACCAATGGCAGGACTTGGTTCAGAGGGCTCCATGAGGATGACCTCCTTCCTGGACGAACTGCGCACGGAGGCCCCGATACTGCTGGTTGAGCATGATATGGATGCTGTATTCGCACTGGCGGACCGTATCAGCGTGCTTGTCTATGGAAAGATCATTGCCACAGGAACCGTGGATGAAATACGCGCTAATGAACAAGTGCGTGAAGCTTATCTTGGAGACGGGGAATGAAACTGCTCCAGGTTGAAAATATTGAAGCATCCTACGGATCAAGTCAGGCGCTTTTTGGGGTAAGCCTCCATATTGATGAAGGTGAGGTTCTTGCCCTGATGGGCCGAAACGGGATGGGCAAGTCGACGACCGTCAAAACAATTTGCCGAATGCTGCCCCACAAAAGCGGCGTAATAAGTTTCGCCGGCCACGACCTTACAAAGCTTCCATCCCACCGGGCCGGTCAACTGGGAATTGGGCTTGTTCCCGAAGGCAGACGCTGTTTTACAAATTTGAGTGTCGAAGAAAATCTGCTGGCAGCAGCAAAATCCGGTTATTGGGATATTTTCCGCGTTACTGGGCTTTTCCCCCGACTGGCGGAACGTTTGAGCCAAGGTGCAGGATCGCTATCAGGTGGCGAACAACAGATGCTGGCGATTGGGCGAGCGCTTATGACCAATCCGAAACTTCTCATTCTTGACGAAGCAACTGAGGGCTTGGCGCCGATTGTCCGTCAGGAGATCTGGCGGGCGATCTCAAGCCTTAAACAGGAGACAGGGCTGGCGATCCTCCTGATTGACAAATCCATGCATGAGTTGAGCAAAATTTCCGACCGGATCACAATTCTTCAACGTGGCAAAAGCATCTGGACCGGTAAGTTCGATGATCTCGATACGGAAACAACCACCCGCTATATCGGAATTTAAATCTCCTGGCCGGATTTACTGGGGTTCTGGATCGCATTACTTTGAAGCAAAACCTTGAAAAAAGCCGATTTAAATTGCAACGCTTGTGAAACCGCCTATTTAGAAGAAATCCGACAGTATTAATTTGCCTGAAAGACAGACCGATATGACCAGTGCCGACGAAATCATTGATCGCAGGAGACTGAGAAGAAAACTAAGTTTCTGGAGGATTGCGACCTTCAGCGTTTTCACGATAGCACTCTTGTCCATGATCGCGTTTGCTGCAAGGGATTCGGTTTTTTCAAAAACCCAGAATGAACATATCGCACGGGTCAAAATCACCGGAGTGATCACCAATGACGGTCCGATGCTCTCTCTCCTTGAGAAATTGAAGGACAACGAAAAGATATCAGCGGTAATTCTCAACATTTCCTCACCCGGAGGTTCAACTGTTGGTGGCGAAGCAATATTCGAATCCGTCAGGAATCTTGCGGAAAAGAAACCGGTCGTTTCAACGGTCGGCACCCTTGCTGCTTCAGCCGGATACATGATTGCATCAGGATCGGATCACATCGTAGCCAGGCGGTCATCGATTGTCGGTTCAATCGGGGTCCTGTTTCAGTATGCTGATGCTTCAAAGCTGCTCGACAATATCGGCGTGAAGGTGAATGCGGTTAAATCCTCGCCCTTGAAGGCGGAGCCCAATCCGTTCAATCCGGCAAGCGATGAAGCTGTTGCCATGATAGATCGGGTTATCCGGGACTCCTATGACTGGTTTGTAGGCATAGTTGAGGATCGGCGCAACATGAGCAGAAGTGATGTGCTGAAACTGGCGGATGGCAGTATCTTCACCGGAAATCAGGGCGTTGAGAACGGTCTCATTGATGCCATAGGGGGGGAAGCGATTGCCCTGGAATGGCTTCAAAACGAAAGACAAATCGATGCTGATCTGAAAGTTATCGAATACAGACCGAAAAGACCGAGGAACGGCTTGTTTGACAACCCTACCGCCATTCAGAAACTCGCACAGCTTCTGGGCATAACCCTTTCCGAAAGCGATGCTGCTCAATTGGAACAGGCAGTCAGACAAAGGCTTCTTCTTGACGGATTGGTGTCGATTTGGCAGGGTTAACCTAAGGGCATGTATGGAGGCTATTGATGATAAAGTCAGAACTGGTACAGGTAATAGCTGATAAAAATCCGCACCTTTATCACCGCGATGTTGAAAATGTGGTCAACGCCATCCTTGACGAGATAACGGATGCACTGGCCAACGGAGACCGGGTGGAATTGCGAGGATTCGGAGCATTTTCCGTCAAGAACCGTCCACCGAGACAAGCGAGAAATCCAAAAACGGGTGACAAGGTTTCGGTGGAAGAAAAGTGGGTGCCATTTTTCAAGACGGGCAAGGAACTGCGCGAGCGGTTGAACAAATAACTTTTAAAACCTATTAGAATTCCGGTTTCCAGATGCGCAAGATTTTCAACTATCTGTTTACTCTGCCAATCGCGGTAATCCTCATAATTTTGTCTGTTGCGAACCGGCAAACCGTTCGGTTCAGCCTCGATCCGCTGAATACAGCCACACCGGCGCTTTCCGTTGAGCTGCCATTGTTTGTGTTCCTGTTTATTGCATTTCTTTCCGGAATGTTGCTGGGCGGATTGTTGATCTGGATTTCTCAGGGGAAACACCGAAAAGCTCTGAGAGAGAAAAAATCGCAAATCACCCAGCCCAACAACGAAGAAGAGAGTGTAGGCAAAGCAGTGGTTTCACGCCCGGAAATTGCGCCGGGACTTCCAGTTGCGACCCGTGTCTAGCAACTTTTGGAGAAGCTTGTTTCCATTTGGACAGGTCCAAATCTGAAAATCACGATTGGAACGCGGAACAATCCGGTCCGTGGTAAACAAAAATCTGCACATACTTAGAATTTTAACGAGTCGTGAAAGCTTGCGTAAACAGAAACACTACATACTAAATTTACTTTGGACGTGGGCATGAAAACATGGAGCTCGCTATGGGAAAGTTCATGCTGGACTTTACAGAAGAAAACATCGCACCCTTTCAAAAATTGCCTATAAATCCGCCATTGGGGTTCGTGGTTGCTGAAGAAGAAAAACCGAAGGACGGACCCTTCCAGAAGAGCCTTTGTTACACCAGTTACGGAATGATGGTGTTTGTTGCATTCTGTGCATTTCAACCGGGACACCTGGCAAACGCAGCTGTAGTTGTATCAAACGTATCTTCGTTTTAAGGACACTCAGCAGCCACACTAACGGCTATCACGGTTATACTGGTCTTCCAGGCGAATAATATCGTCTTCGCCTATATAGTCACCCGTCTGCACCTCAATAAGCACGGCTGGAATATCACCGTGATTTGCCAGGCGATGAACCGTTTTGGCCGGTATATACACGGACTGGTTTGGTTCACAGGTCTTAACCATTTCACCGATTGTGACTTCCGGTCTTCCTTCTACAACCACCCAATGTTCCGACCGATGATTGTGTTTCTGTAGTGACAGGACACCGCCGGGTTTTACTTCCAGTCTCTTGACCTTGTATCTGTGTCCCTCATCAATGACATCGTAATTTCCCCAGGGGCGGTAAACCTTTCTGGAGCCGGTTGCTTCTGGTCGATCTGACTTTTCAAGTTCCGCGACAAGGTCTTTGATGCGTTCCGCATTGTCTTTTGAACAGACCAGAACCGCGTCCGGAGTGGTTACGACGACCATATTGTCAACACCAACCAACGTGGTCAGTTGCCCTTTGGAGTGCACGAGATTGTTCGAACCATCAAGGATCGTGACATCGCCAAGCAAAACATTGCCTTCATCGTTCTTCTGACCGCTTTTCCAGACCGATTCCCAGGTACCTATGTCCGACCAGTCGTGGGTTGCTGGAGTAACGGTCGCACGATCCGTCTTTTCCATGATTGCATAGTCAATTGAGATGGATTGGGCTGACTTGAAATCCTCTTCTCCCAAACGGAAGAAATCAAGATCTTCGATCCTGTTATCATGTGCTTCCTGTACAGCCTGGAGAATTTCGGGGACAAGCCGTTTTGCTTCCTTAAGAAACGTGGCAGCTTCAAAGAGAAAGTTTCCGCTATTCCATAAATATCCTTCTTTGAGATAGTTCGTAGCGGTAGCCGCATCTGGTTTCTCAACAAAGCTCCGAACACGATAGCAGTTCGGAGAGACAGCCTCATCTGACCTGAGTATGTAACCATATCCCGTAGCTGGAAATGTGGGGGGGATACCAAACGTGACCAGTTTATGAGCCCTGGCAGAAGCCTCTGCAGTTCTCACGGTCTCCACAAATCCTGCCACATCACTCACATGGTGATCGGCGGCCAATACAATGACAACCGCGTTCGGATCACGATTCAAAGCCTGTAAGCACCCGGCAATAACCGCAGCACACGAGTTTCTTGCAACCGGTTCAAGTAGAACATCCGCTGGACAATTCAGTTCCTTCAGATTTTCGGCCACCAGGAAACGATGGTCGTTTGCCGCAACAACAATGGGACGTTGATCAAACAGCGGGTCAGAACATCTTTTCACAGTGGCCTGGAAGAACGATCCAGACTGATCGAGACTTAAAAATTGTTTGGGCCGTTCTTTTCTAGAAAGCGGCCAGAGTCTGGTTCCTGACCCGCCGCTTAATAAAACAGGGATGATACCCATGTTCAAAATCCCATTATAAAAAGCCCAGCAATATAACGCTTCTTAAATGAAATGACGGGCGAAACGTCAAGCCGGTTTATGCAACTATTCGGACCGGTTCCGATAGGACACCGTTGTTGGTTTCAGTTTCACCGTCGATCAGTAAAAGCTGCTCTGTGGAGAGCGGAGAATACTTTGGCCGTGCTGCAATTGCCTCATCGCGAACCTTGAGCGCTGGCAAATCCAGTGCACGTATAATTACCGCCGGTTCGTCTTCCTCGGGGATTTGCCAAAATCCCAGTCGAGCCGAAACACGTCCGATAGTCGGCGAAGAACTTGTTACACCAAAAGGAAGAGCAAGTGCGGGTCCGACAAACACCGGCAGGCAGATCAAAAAGCCGGCCAAGCTATGGACGCCTGCCGAAAACACGGTGGCAAGACCGACGAAACCGAACAGCATCTGGGGCCAAAGATGAGATGCCACAACGGACAGTGGAAGCGCTTGCACACTTCTCGACTGTGCTGCCCATCCCTTGGCTTTCCGCAATACGAACAGCTTGAAAAGAAAGATCGTGTTTGCAATCGCCATGATTGGAGCAAGCATCATCGAGAAGATCGTCTCTGTAATCGCGCTGCCAACTACCGCAAATCCGCCGCCGAACTGCTTTCTCAATCCGGATGTGAGAAGCACATCAAAGAATGAGGCGATCTTGGGAGCGAACACCATTGTCATGATAATGGCAAACAGCGTGTATCCCGGGCCGATTGCCTGAAAGTTGATGTTAAGCTGTGGGAACAGAAAACCCGCTGTCGCGACCGATACAAACAACATCCATGCAGGCGAGCTCGTAAACATCAAAATTGCCAGTACGAGCTGAATGCGACTGGTCAGATACAGTCCTGGTTCGCTAAGCAGCTTGAAATATTGCATATTGCCATGGCACCAGCGAAGGTCGCGTCGGATGAATTCGAGAACATGAGGAGGATTCTCCTCATATGAGCCGCCCTCTTCAGCGAGTACACGACACTCATAACCTGCCCGTCGCATATAAACGGCTTCAACCTGATCATGGCTGAGTATCCAGTCCGATAGCGGACCGTTTCCGGGCAATTTCGGCAAATGACAATGCTCAATAAAAGGCTCCAGCCTGATAAGCGCGTTATGACCCCAGTAAGGTCCGCAGTCAGCCTGCCACCAAGCGCTGCCTATCGTATAGGATTTCATGCCCAGACGCATTCCAAACTGAAAGACCCGCGTAAAACCGCTGTCAGATGGCAGCCCGACAACAAGGCTTTGAAGAATGCCAAGCTTGTTGTTTTCCTGCATGATGCGGACCATTCTGAGGATAGCCGAAGCGGACATCACACTGTCAGCATCAAGGGTCAGCATGAAGTCATGGTTTGCTCCCCAGCGTTCACAGAAGTCCCGGATGTTTCCTGCCTTGAAACCTGGATTTTGCAACCGACGACGGTAGGTGACATTCATGACACCGTGCCAGTCCTTTTTCAGCACTTCAAATACAGGCCCTTCCTGTTCGATTACGTCTTCAAACGAGCTGTCGCTCAAAACATACACATGGAACTTCTCTGCATTTCCCGAAGCAACCAACCGGGCAATCATGGCATTCAGGTTGCGAGCGACCTGATCCACGTCCTCGTTTCGAATGCACATCGCGATTGCTGTTGACGATGTAATCTCTTCATCACCGTCAATTTCCCCGGAAGCCGGAAATACATGCTGCGCAGGATTATGTGCAGCCCGCATAAGCACGAACCCTATGACAGCATTCCAGAAACCGATTACCGTCCAGGGCAAAGTCATCAAGAAGCAAGCCACAAGAACCCATTCAGCGATAGAAATTCCCTCATACGAAATCGATTTCAAAAGCAGGAACGAAAGGAAGACCATTGTAACCAGAACAAGGGTTGCAAATATAATCCGGCGATGAGTTGAGGTCATAAAAAAGATTCCCGATACACGGTTACAAATGAATTCCAAGCCATTCAATCATTGCATTACATGGCGTAAATATGACAAAAAACCTGAGTTTCCAGTGACGGTATATCGAAAGCAACCTGAATTGTGGCTGAACATTTTGTACAAATAAATGTTACCGCTCCGCGAGCCGGGCGCCTGACTTACAATGCGCCGGGCGAAGCTTCGATAGAAAACATTCAACTTACTGAAATAAAAGAAGAAAATGTGCTTCTTAAGACGCTTTACAGTGGCATCAGCCGTGGCACTGAAAGTCTTGTATATCACGGCAGGGTACCGAAATCTGAGTGGAAGAGGATGCAATGCCCGTTCATGTCCGGAAACTTTTCTTTTCCAGTCTCATACGGGTATGCCTGTGTTTGCGAGATAATCGACAAAGGGGCTTCAGTGAATGGTCTTGAAAAAGGCGATCGTGTATTCGTTTTGCATCCACATCAGGATCTGTTTCAGGTTCCTTCTGAACATTGCAATTTACTGTCAGAGGCCATTCCAACTGCTCGTGGAGTACTGGCAGCCAACATGGAAACAGCCCTCAATGCGATATGGGATGCTGAAATTTCCAACGAAGCCTCATGTGCGGTAATTGGCGCGGGAGTTGTAGGGCTTTCTACTGCGCATGCTCTCCGGGAAGTTGCAGGACTCAGCCCTGTAATTATCGATGTTAATCCCACAAAAGAGAAAATAGCATCGAGTATGGGATTTCACTTTGAAACAGGCACTGAACGGACAGACAGTGATTCAAAGGCCGAATATGACCTGATATTTCATACCAGTGCTTCGGCCGCAGGCCTTCAATCCGCGGTGGAACTTGCGGGGTTTGAGGCTAAAATAATTGAAATGAGCTGGTACGGGGAGAAACCTGTAACCCTTTCCCTCGGCGGAAAGTTTCATTCCAGTCGTTTGAAAATCATTTCCAGCCAGGTCGGCACAATCGCACCGGCAAAACGCCATCAGTTCAGCTATTCGCAACGCATGCAAAAAGCGATCGCCCTGCTGGACGATCCGCGGCTGGACAATCTGTTGGAAAAACCGATCGGGTTTCACAATCTGCCAAACCATCTTCACGACATATTCAACCCACAAAGCGATGTACTTTGCCAGCTTATCGAATATACGGAATAAAATTTTACCAGGAGATTTCCATTGCACGCCGTTGAAGTAAGAGACCACATTATGATTGCACATTCTTTCAAGGGTGAATTTTTTGGACCCGCGCAGGCAATGCATGGAGCAACTTTTGTCGTTGATGCCTGTTTTCTTTCAGAGACCCTGGATGAGAACAACGTAGTAATCGACATAGGCGCAGCACATGAAGCCCTGAAAGAGGTTTTGCAGCCAATTAACTACGCCAATCTTGATGAATTACCGCAATTCAAAGGTGAGAATACGACCACTGAATTCCTGACCAAGCATATCTGGAATCATCTTGCTGAAGCCGCTCGTGCAGGAGGCCTCGGTCGGAACGCTGGCGAACTCCACGCGATACGGGTTACACTGTCAGAAAGCCATGTCGCCCGAGCCTGGTATGAGGCCGGTCTTTAGACATCAGCGTCACGGATCAACCGAGTGAATATTCTTTTCATAATTCCCGGTGACATCAATCTTCCAACTGGCGGATATCGCTATGACAGGGCAATAATCGAAGAATGGCGCAGGATGAACCTTTCTGTCGAATTGCTTTCGCTGGAGGGAAATTTTCCGGGAATTAGCGAGCATGAAAAACAGGATACGTTACAACAAATTCGCGACATACCAAATTACGACATAGCTGTTGTCGATGGCCTCGCCGGCGGAGCGCATCCGGAAATGCTGCGGTTACTATCCAAGAAAATACCGGCGGTAGCGCTGATTCATCACCCTTTATGTATGGAAAACGGCCTTGATCAAGATACGATATCAGCACTGCATTCATCGGAAGCAGAAGGCCTCCAACACGTTTCCGGAATTATCACTACAAGTCCTGAAACTTCGAAAACCGTTATCTCTCTATTTGGCATTTCCGAGAGTTCAGTTCATCACGTTTTACCCGGTGTGAATCGCAGCGTGACTTCCACGCCTTCCGACGCCGGCCCAGCCAACCTCCTGTGCGTCGGATCTGTGATAGAGCGCAAGGGACATCTTGTCCTGATAGAAGCTCTGGCATCACTCGCGCATCTTGACTGGCATCTCCACTGCATTGGGAAAACCGATTTTCAGCCGGATCTGTTTGCCAAAATCACGAATCTGATCGAAGAAGAAAAACTGGATGACCGCATAACCTTTTACGGCGCTGTGGATGAAGAAGAACTTGAAAAAGCTTACAGCACGGCACATGTTTTTGTTTTACCATCCCTGTTTGAAGGCTATGGCATGGCTTACGCGGAAGCCATCGTAAGAGGGTTACCGGTGATCGGAACCCGTGCCGGTGCAATTCCCGATACCGTACCCGAACGATGCGGGATTCTTGTGGAACCGGGAGATGTTGGAAAA
Source organism: Pseudomonadota bacterium (assembly GCA_039029255.1). GTDB lineage: Bacteria > Pseudomonadota > Alphaproteobacteria > Rhizobiales > Rhizobiaceae > JAALLB01. The sequence goes on from JBCCGN010000007.1 coordinate 87,011, forward strand.
CTTGCCGAAGCGCTACAAACCATGATTTCAGAACCCGGGAAACGGCGGTCAGTTCGTTCTGCATGCCTGAGCGAAGCGGGCAGGTTCCCGACATGGAGAGATTCCGCTTCGAAGTTTGCTTCGATACTGGGAGAAATAAAGTGAGTGGTTTTTCATCAGAGTGGCTGGACGTGCGCGAACCCGTTGACCATGCGGCCCGCAGTGAAGAAATCCTTTCCGCTGTCTCCCACTATTTCATGAACGAAGAGAGTTTGACGATCACTGACATAGGATGCGGCACTGGATCCACCCTGAGGGCGCTGAAACCCTTTTTGTCGAACAAGCTGAACTGGCACCTCGTGGATAATGACAGCTCCCTGCTTGATCACGCCAAAGCCTGCCTTGACGGAGACCGGATGGATTTTAGCCTGACAGATCTGTCGCAATCCATCGAAATACTATTTGAAACCCAACCTTCTCTTATTACAACTTCAGCCTTTCTTGATCTCGTATCGGCTCAATGGCTTGAAAAACTTTGCACAGAGATCACAGCACGCAAAATTCCATTCTATGCAGCACTCTCCTATGATGGCAGAACCCGGTGCACGCCAGGCCTACCCTTGGATTCTGATGTACTTGACGCTTTCAACCGGCATCAAAAGACGGACAAGGGATTCGGTCCTGCTATGGGACCGGAGGCGGCACAAACCGCGATTGATCTGTTTGAAGCATCCGGCTATCTGGTTACAGGCTCAAAGTCTGACTGGGTCGCGGATTCAAGGCAACCGAAGTTTCAGCAACTGTTGCTGAAAGGTTGGTTGGAAGCCGCCTGTGAAATCGATCCCGACAACACAGCGCGTTATAAGCACTGGTTATCTGATCGTCTCCAGTTGGTCGGCGAAGAAAATTCGTCAATATTGGTTGGCCATGTCGACTTTTTCGCCGTACCCATGGACGGATAATTCGCGTCTGCTTGCTGGGATTCAGTTTGCAGTGCTGCGGAAATTGCAGTCAAACAGCACATCTTGGCCAAGCGGATAAAGCGTAACAGTCGGGCGCAGTGCCTCATGCAATTTATCGATTGGAGCAAGTTGGAGTCCTGAAAGACCACCACCCATTATCACCGGCGCAACTATGAGGTGAAGCCGGTCAATGACCCCAGCGTCAAGAAAATTCGAGAGCGTGCGGTTTCCGCCTTCGATCAGCAACCTCTCCAGCCCTTCAACCTGCAGCGCCTCTATAATTGATGCCGGATCGATATGGAAATCCTGGTGTGGCAGCTCCAGAACCCGGGCAACACGCCTGGCCGGATGCTGGCTGTCTTTGCAGGTGATGACAATCACCTCGGCGCTCCCGTCACGAAAAATGTCTGATTGCATGTCAACACGACCGCGCGGATCGATTATTATTCGGGCCGGATGATCGCCATCACACAACCTGACGGTCAGTTTCGGATTGTCTGCATTCACTGATCCCACACCAACCAGAACTCCGTCGACCGCGCTGCGCACCGCGTGAAGATGACGAAGACCGCAATCACTGTTGATATATTTGGAATCGCCTGTGGGTGTTGCAATACAACCGTCCAGCGTTTGCCCGAGTTGGCCTATTACCAGCTTGCCTGATGTTTTGATTGCGGCAGTCGGGTCTGAATTGCTGATCGTGAAAGGTATGTTGCTCGGTAATGTAGTCATGCGCCCCAACTGCAGGAAAAAGTCATTAAGTATGAATAACATCCTGAGACTGAATACAGGCTGAATGCAGGCATTCGGGAATCACATTTGGAGACAGATTTTAAACTAAATGTGATCGCAAGGGCGAATATATCTGAAAAATCAACGGCTGTTTCCAGCTTGATTTGGCTTGAAATGCCGTATTCGGGAAAAAGGTGCGAAACTCTTGTCAGTCAGCAACAGTATTTTTCAGGGTAATAGGCTTGGGTGGTTGATTGCCGGGACTGTTCTTAAGCTGGCCAAGGGTCTCATCGACATTGCGTGATTGTTCGTAAACAACATCAGCTGCGCGCCCGAACGCATGTTTCAGCGTAACAAGACTGCATGAACTAGCAAGCCTCAACCCGAGTTCCCGCATATGCACACGATTGTAACAAAACTGGGCGATTCGAGCCCTCTGCATTTCCGGAAGCGATTCACCAATCGCAATGGCATCTGACGGCCCAGCTAAAATCTGCCCCAGTATTTCAGTCTCTGAAACTGGCTGTTCAACATCAATATCCGGTTTCTTGTTCGCTAGCATCTCACTTATCCATATGAAAAGAATCACTGCCCTTACGGCAATATTGGATTAGCGGTGCTTAATGGAATGTTAATTTCCGGGAAACCAAACGTTCACAAATAATACATCAAAAGTCAGGAATTTTCACCATTGACGTAAGACTTGGTGACGTCAGCCATCCTTTCAGGGCTCAAAATCGGTGGCAACAAGGTTTTGAAATCACCATCAGGACCGATCAGATAGATGAAGGAACCATGAGCATAAATCGGACCTTCATCCGGATGTTCATATACAAGGGATTTTTCCACCTGAAATGCATCATATGCGACCTGCAAAGCCTCTTCGGTTCCCGTCAGGCCAATCATCCGGTCGTGATGATGCAGCAGTGCTTCTTTCATGTTGTCGACCGTGTCACGTTCAGGATCCACGGTAATCAAAAGAGGCGTTACCGTGATGTTCTGCTCTTCAAGAATGTCAACAGCATTTGCCATTCTTGGCAAGGCGACGGAACAGATCGCCTTGCAGTTCGCATAACCAAAGAAAATCAGTTGGAAATTTCCTTCCGGACTCACTGAAGTCCGTTTGTTACCTTCATGATCCACAAGTTCAAAATCACCACCCTTTACCTCAGGAAAACCTGCTGTATTGGGTGAAGTTTCTTCCTGGTGCTGCAGAGCTTCATCCAGATTTTCATGCTTCACACCATTGTGGGCATAAGCCGAAGCAATACTAGCAACTGCAATAGATGTTGCAGCAATCAGTCTTGTAAACATTTCGGAAATTCCAATTCAGTTACTGATTTTCAACCCGGTATTTTTCGTCAGCATCGTGACCGAGACCAAAATAACCATTGGCTTCAACCTGCTTGACAACACGAGGATCACGCTTGAACCATGGACCTTTGCCAGACGCCACATCCGGATTTCTCGACTTCCATGCAGCTGTCCAGAGTTTCGCCTTGTTCCACTCGGGTGCACCAGCTTCGCGAATGAACTGGAGCATGTAGAACTTGGCATTATAGACCTCTGCATCTCCGACCAGGACGCCATCCACATCAACATCCTTGTTGCAGTAAGGCACCAGATCATCGACCGGACCGTTAAACGCAAGTTGGGCATTTTTCAGTGGCAGGATGAGTTTATTGTCAGCAGCGCGGACAATGCCCATCAGACGGGTCCCGTTACCGCAACTTTCTACGCAGTTACCTGCAACTTCACACAGAATATCAACCACTTTCCCGGAAAATGTTGCTTTTTCCTCTTCCTGGAAACCAAATCCTTTAGCGTTGCTGCCAGCAGAAAACTCACCCTCAGCCTGTGCCAGAGTGACAGAAAATGCGAGGGACGCGCCCAGGGAAGCAACAAAACCCGCTTTACGAATAAAATTTTTCATCAAATGCTTCCTCTTTTACTTCTTCTTTTTCGGGAAAGAGAATGGCGGTACCGCACCGTAATCCTCATGGTTGAGGTTCACAATCCCATCATTCGCCACGACTTTTTCCACGACAAGGTAATTCACGCCATCGCGCACGTAATGCATGCCTTTCGCAGTAATGGTGTCTGACTGGACTTCCATTATATTGTCTGACTGTTCGAGAATGTCTTCGCCTTCATACTTGAGGACCATGTAAACATCGCCATCTTCCGTCAGAACGCCAACCGGAATACCACCGGCTGCACACCACAGAGCACAGGTGTGGTGGGCGGTACCTACAACAGCGTCTTCACCTCCCATCACGCCAGAAAAATAACACCAGGTATCGATGACCTCACCCTTGATTTCAACCGACTTCGCGCTGGTGGCAGCCTGTGCAGGCATATGGCCAGCCATGCTGAATGCAGCTATCCCCAAAAACAGGCCAAGTTTCTTAGCTTTTGAAAACATTTTCACCTCTCATGATTTTTCCGCATCCTATGACAGATAATCCTGTCAATAAATTACTTTCTGATCACAATTACTTTAATCAGTTGCAAGGGCCATCATGAGCAGTAGCATTCATCCCTCAAATTGAGCAGCAAGCAACGAAGTATTGCCACCGGAAGCAGTCGTATCAACACACACATGGCGTTCCTGGAGTAACATCCATGCTGTTTCCGGCCCTGTAAGCAACGGCAAAATAGGGCCATCTTTCCCGGCAAGTGCGATCCGCAACTTTCTCAAATATTGTACATTGCTGAAACAAAGGACTGCATCAAATCCGGTAAGCCGGGAGAGTTCTGATGGATCCAAGCTGGCCTGAAAACCGTTCTGATTTGAGCAGCACAAGACCGGATTACAACCATACTCGTTTGCTATCTCCGTTTGCAATTCAAGGTCACGCTGGCTGGGGCCAAAACATAAAACCACTCCGCGGGGGAACCTGGAAAGCGTATTTGACTCTCCGGTCGGCCCGGGCAAATCCTGCCGATCGTATCTTTTTGGATGAAATTCGCGCGATGCCTCATCAATTCTTTTCTGAACTTCGTCCATCCCCAAGGAAAAAGCGACATCTGCAGTATCACCATCTGCAGGCTCGGTTGTTCCCGTAAACCTTGGCAGATAGTTCGGACCGCCGGCTTTTGGCCCGGTTCCGGAGAGACCTTCGCCGCCAAAAGGCTGTGAGCCAACTATGGCACCTATCTGATTGCGGTTGACGTAGATGTTTCCCGCCTCAATATTATCGACCAAGTGCTGAACCCGGTCATCAATCCGCGTATGCAGCCCGAACGTCAGTCCATAACCAGTCTGGTTGATATCAGCGATCACCTGATCAATCTGGTCAGCTGCAAACATGGCCACGTGCAACACGGGACCGAAAATCTCTTCACCGAGATCAAGAATTGAATCGACCGAGATCAGCACAGGGGCAACAAACGTCCCGGATTCCGGGCATGAAATTCTGTGCATCAGCCTGCCCTGTTCTTCAGCATCCCGGATATGATTCAGAATTCTACTTCGTGAGGGCGTATCAATGACTGGGCCGACATCCGTGGAAATGTCCCAGGGATCGCCGACATTCAATTCATCCATAGCTCCCTTGAGCATCGAGACGACGGTGTCGGCCACATCTTCCTGAACATACAAGACGCGCAACGCCG
>JBCCGN010000008.1:0-78855 GCA_039029255.1 Pseudomonadota bacterium
AACGGGTCGCACTGGCCCGCGCACTTTCACCATCTCCGGCAGTTCTGATTGCCGATGAACCGACCGGCAACCTGGATGGTGAAACCGGTCAACAGGTAGCGGATTTGCTGTTCGAACGGCAATCAGAACTGCCGGAGATGGTGAAAGTGCGCGGGCCAGTGCGACCCGTTGTTGCTCACCACCCGAAAGCTGTCCGGGATAGTGATCGAGACGGTCGCCGAGGCCAACGGCTCTCAACTCATCTGACGCCCTTTCAAGCGCGTTTGGAGCACCGTTCAATTCGAGGGGTACGGCCACATTTTCGACTGCGGTCATGTTGGGGATAAGGTGGAAGGACTGGAATACTATCCCGATGTTACGCCCGCGAAACGCGGCAAGTTTATCCTCGCTCATGCCTGTGATGTCAGTTTCATTTATAAAGATCTTGCCGTCATCAATGCGTTCCAGTCCGGCGATCACCATAAGCAACGTCGATTTGCCGGAACCGGACGGACCCACTATGCCGGTTGAAGTGCCGGTTTCTATATTCAGGTCGATCCCCTTGAGTACGTGAACACGGGACGCGTCTTGTCCAAGGGTCAATTGAAGGTTTTCGAGTCGGATCGCGGTTGTGGGGGATTGCTTCAGCACGGATTTGGGCCCATCTATGTTTATTAATGATGCCATATGGGACTGTTTCATGAAAATCAAACCGCTGTTTTATTACAGTTTGTTCATCTTCAGCCTTACGGCTGCTCTGCAACCGGTACCCGCAAGTGCGGCGTGTGAGGGAAAACGCATGGTCGTGTTCGGCGACAGTCTGGTCGCCGGGTTCGGACTGCCGCCCGGCAAGGCGTTCCCCGAGCAACTTTCAACAAAGCTTGCAGAAGGCGGTTATGCAATCGAAGTCGTGAATGCCGGAGTTTCCGGAGATACCACTTCAGGTGGCCTGTCGAGACTTGAATGGTCGATAGGAGAAAGTGCAGATCTGGTGGTCCTGGAACTTGGTGGCAACGATGCGCTTCGCGGAATTCCGGTGGATTTGACTCGACAAAATCTTGAGGACATGGTGGTTGCGCTGAAGGACAAGGGTACAGAGATTGTTCTCGCCGGAATGCTGGCTCCGCCCAACATGGGCAGCAAATATGGTGAAGCGTTCAATGCCATCTATCCAGAACTTGCCAGCAAACACGATATCACACTGTATCCGTTCTTCCTCGATGGTGTCGCAGCTGAATCCAGCCTCAATCTGGAGGACGGGATCCATCCAAACACTGAAGGAATAGGTGTGATGGTGGAGAAAATTCTGCCAGTGATGAAAACGAAACTGCAGTCCATCTGCGAGTAACACTCAATCAGGTTTGGTTTCTTGCTGATTGCAGTCAATGTGCATACTATTGGTCCGGATAGTAGATCGGATATACTACAAAAATGGCAGCAAGACCGAAGAAATCTTCAACTCGGAAGAATGACCGAGAAGAGAGACAGTCTACCGGAGTGTGGTTGTTTGTTGCACTTGAAGAACAACAAGGTGCGAATTTTTTAAAGACAGTTGAGGTGGGCGGCGTGGTGCCCTGGAAGCACGGGACTGATTCGTACACAAAAATTATGAAGCCCGGCGATACCGCTGTGATTTATGTGAACACGGAAGAAGGTGGCGCGCAGATACACGGTATAGGGACGATTACCCATCCCAGAGAACCGTTTATCTATGATCCAAGGCCCCAGCAAAACGTCCAGCGAATCCCAATAGTTTTCCTGCATGACTTTCGTGAGAATCCAATAGATCTGGAAAAAATCGAAGGTGATAGGAAGATTATAACCGGACAAGGCGCACTTTTTCCTGTTCCCGAAGCAGCGGTTGGGGCGCTCAATAAACAGACAGACCTGCCGTTACCCCTCGACCCTGAACAGTGTGCGAGATCCGTAGGTGAAACCAGGCTGTTTGAAGAACTGGTTTCATACGAACATTTTCACATTTTCGAAAATTATGTTTCGGCTCCCAGAAGGCGGAAGGAACAGGATGCCATTCTGGCTGGCGACAGGCGCGTAACGGATGAAAAGCAGTTCAATGGAATTATAAACAGGGTTTGGACGGGGTTCGAAAGGCCGGAACCTTTCCATAACATACAAGATACTAAGAGCATCTCGGACAATCCTGGAACGGACATCAAAAAGGATTATTTGAACAGAAATCACATGGCAAAGGTTCTTGCGGCAAGGCTGGACATTGTCCATGAAAGCAACAAAAATGAGCTGGATGTTGCACCCTTTACCGTGCTTGTTGATGCGCCGTGGGGTGGTGGGAAAAGCACATTTGGCAATTTTCTCGCACATTATCTGAAGAATCCTGATGAACGCCTGGAAGCTACAGGTTCGGCTCAAACCAACGACGAACGATCCACCGGCCCGTGGATAATTGCTGAATTCAATGCGTGGAAGCATCAGGATGTCGAACCTTCCTGGTGGCTGATTTATCAGACCATTCTGGAAGCGATAGGTAATCATGATTTCAAAGAAAACCGGCTCAACAACGATTTGATCCGGCTAAAGCTCTGGCCGAGGGAATATATCTGGCGGTTTTTCACCAAAGGTACTGTGATCTCACTGCTGGTGATAATCTTAATATCCATATTCATGTATTGGTATGTTGCTATCGAAAAAAATGTTGACGCGTCGAGCACAAAAACCCTGATTACCACATTGACCAGCCTGGTATCGCTGTTTGGAGCTGGTGGATTGTTTTTCAGGAGCATATTTAACAGTCTTTTTCCCGGAACACCCCTGGCCGCCAGAAATTATGCGTTAGGTGTCAGTGATCCGTTGGCAAAATTTCGCAAACATCTTGATGCCACCCTGAAGCGGATCGGGTATCCGGTGCTGTTGATCATCGACGACATTGACCGGTGCGAAAAGAGCGTTGTGACGTCTCTAGTCCAGGATCTGCAGACCGTCATGCGAAGTTCGCATCTTTCAGTCCTGATTTTGGGAGAGCGTGGGTGGATTGAAAAATCCTTTGCTCTTGAGTTTGGTGAAATGGCTGGTGATGAGGAAAGTGACAAGGAACGTCTTGGCCGTCAGTTCGTTGAAAAGGCGCTGCAAATGTCGCTTACCCTTCCCGAACCCACCACTGATCAACTCAACAGGCTGTTTTCGGAAAGTCTGAAACCTCCTAAAAACTTGGCCGACTCGTCTGGAACAGCGCGGGATGTGAAACAGAAATCGTCCGTTTCCGACTCGGGTGATTCGGTAACCATCGATGCAATGAATGAAGCTGCTGGGAATGGTGAGACGGCAGATTCTGATGAGGTTCCGGACGTGAACTGGGAACAGGCATTCGCGCTTGCTGAAGAAGGGAACGATGAAAAAATCGAGCATGAACTGCAACCGCTGGCCCGACTGCTTCCGCCTAATCCCAGACAGGTGAAGCGGATTATTAACACGATTTCGTTTTATCAGGCCGTTGCGCTTGGGCTTGGGGAGGTAAAGCCCGGCACACCGGAATGGCGCAAGTTGGCGATCTGGATAATCATCATGATGAGCCATCGCAGGGCTTGGGAGAAGCTGTCAGTTAACCCGGAACTTCTGGCGGAAATGATTGCTGTGGGTTCGGATATCGAAATTGGCGAAACCCGTGAGAATGCTGTTTTAGCCAAGTTGCTGAAAGTGAAAGTCAGTGACAGTTTTGCTGGCGATGAGTCCGAAACGGATCTGTCGATACAGGTTGAAGACATAAAACGCTTCCGCTCCATTATTCCTGCGCTTGGCGCTCAAAGGGAAATGGCGGACTAAACGTTGTATTTGTTTTGACAGGCATCAAATTTTTGCTTCGCATTTTCAAACCACCGGAAAACTGTCACACTTTGTACAATCGGATTCTGCCACCTGATTCGAATGCAGTCTATCGAACTAGGAGCGATGGTCTGGGATGATGCGATAATCGGTTAGATGTCTTGCGCTGTGTGCGGGTTTCCTAGTGTCGAAGAAATAAGTGGTTTGAAGAGCAAAGGGTAAATGCATGCCGAGACTGTTTACGGCTCTTGAAATTCCAACAAAAGTTGCTGAGCGGCTTTCGCTGCTGCAGGCCGGGCTGCCCGGTGCGCGTTGGGTTGACCGAGAAAATTTGCATATTACCCTGCGTTTTGTCGGAGATGTTGACAATTCTGCTGCGCGCGAGCTCAGCTATGAACTGGAAAAAGTCAAGGCGTCCCCGTTTTCACTCGAACTCAGCGGCCTTGATGTTTTTGGCAATTCAAAGCCGCACAGCCTTTATGCTGGTGTTTCCCGCAGTGAAGCGCTTCATGATTTGCGGCTTGAACAAGAGCGGATTTGCCAGCGACTGGGAATGAAACCGGATTCCCGAAAGTTTACACCGCATGTGACGATAGCGCGTATACGCGGTGCGAAAACTGCTGCAATTGCCCGTTATCTCTCCGGTTCCGGTGGATTTCAGAGCGAGAAATTTGAAATTAGCAGGTTTGTTCTGCTTTCTTCTCGTGACTCGGTAGGCGGTGGTCCTTATATAACCGAAGAGAGTTACGAACTTGTGGAGCGGAAAATTGCCATCGCATGAAAATCTTTCACCTACCGAACTTTATGATGCATTGCGCAGGCTTGCAGGTTGGCAGAAAGTAGCTGGCCGCGAAGCAATAGAGAAGAAGTTCGTGTTCAAGAATTTCAACGAAGCGTTTGGTTTCATGACACAGGTTGCACTTGTGGCAGAGAAAATTGACCACCATCCCGAATGGTCCAATGTTTACAGAACGGTTGATGTGACGCTGGCCACTCACGATACAAACGGTGTTACCGAGCTCGATATAAAGCTTGCTGAAAGCATGAACACGCTATCCGGCGCTTGAATCAGCAGCATCTGCTTCCCACATCTGACGCAAGGGAAGAAATATGAGAAAAGCGGAAATAGATGAAATTCTGATGCCCGGTGACCTTGCTGAAGAGGAAGCGCGGGAGAATAGGGTAAGGTCTGATTTCTGGGCCAAGGTCCGCAAATCTGCTGGACGTATTCCATTCATGGATGATGTTGTCGCCGCCTATTATTGTGCGCTTGATCCGGAAACTCCCGCCAAGGTTCGAGGTACTTTGTTGGCGGCGCTCGCCTACTTTGTGTTGCCGCTTGATTCGATACCGGACTTCCTGATGGGCTTTGGTCTGACGGATGACATCACGGTATTGACGGTGGCACTTTCGATCGTGAGCGGTCATCTCAAGGACAGCCACAGGGAGGCAGCAAGGCGGTTTTTGCTGGCGGAAGACAAGAGCGACTAGATTTACAGCATGGACATTTATGCCCGTATTCCGTAATTCGCACTTGAGTGATGAATGGAAAGCACATGCGCGGGTATTTTGGCATCGGGGTTGAGGGAATTTCAAAACCGATGAATTTTGGTAATCTGGCAAGGTCTGCGCACGGATTTGGCGCCAGTTTCATTTTTACCGTCGCAGCTGCAAAACGCATCGGTACACCCCAGTCTGATACGACCAAGTCGCAGGACCACCTTCCCTGGTATTCCTTTGAGGGTGTATCTGAAATGCAACTGCCGGATGATTGCAGGCTTGTCGGTATAGAACTCACTCCCGATGCGATTGAACTACCGAGTTTCAGGCACCCGCAGAAGGCGGCTTATGTGCTGGGTCCGGAGGGCGGATCGCTTTCACCCCGGATGATTGAAAGATGCGAGTTTACCGTCAAAATACCGATGGAATTCTGCATCAACGTAGCGATGGCCGGCGTGGTTGTTATGTATGATCGCATGCATTCGATGGGGCGTTTTGCGGAGCGACCGGTCGCAGCCGGAGGTCCCAGCGAACCCAGGGCGCCGCACATCCATGGCAAGAAGCTTTATTCGGGCGGCACCAGGCTGCCGTAAGGATGGGATTCAGCTTCAAATGTTATCGTCGAGCCTGAATCCTGCCAATATTCTGTAACATACGGTGATATTCGAGATTGTTGTGTGATGATGATGGCCCTAAAATTGATTCGGATTTTTCCGATTTTGTTTATAATTTAATAACCATCATTAACGCATATTAAGGCAGGAATTACGGGGACATCAGTGTCACCTCTCAGCAATGGATGTCGAACTGGACTGGTGAGTAAGAAAATGAAGACAGGACAAATTTTTGTACGTGCTTTTTTGGCTGTTCTGGCAATGTTGGCAATTTCGGTGTCTGCCTTTGCCCAGGCACAAGCACCTACACGCATCAAACAGCACAATGCCTGGGGAGCCTACAGTCACTCGGGCAACACCGGCAAAATCTGTTATGTGCTTTCGCTGCCGACGGCGAAAGAACCGGCAGAACGTGATCACGGTGACGTATTTTTCATGGTTGCCAAACATCCAGGACAGAACGTGAATTTCGAACCGCAGTTTACGGTGGGATATCCGTTCGCTGACGAATCAAAAGTCATTCTCGACATTGATGGCAGGAAATTTTCCATGTTTACGAAGGGCAGCAATGCCTGGATGGAGAATCCCGCAGAAGAACCAGCAGTTGTTGCAGCGATGCGCAGGGGCAGCAAAATGTCTCTTACAGGTCAGTCACGGCGCGGCACCCAAACCCGATACTCCTATTCGTTGTCGGGCGTTACAGCTTCTTTGAAAGACATAGAAGCCTGCCAATAAACCTGCCGGAGCTTAACCGAACTCTAAGTCTTTTTGTCTAGTTTTCGTCAGACACTTCTCGACGGAAATAACATGACTGACACACTGCAAAATCGTGCATCCGGAAAATCTGCTCTCAGCAGCGCTGTAGATCAGGGCAAACAGGCCGGTGGTCTGGTTGCGCTCTGCTTTACTGCTTCCATGCTTCTCTCGGCACTGCTGTTGTTCTTTGTCCAACCGATGTTCGCGAAGATGGCTCTGCCGCTGTTGGGTGGAGCCTCCGGTGTCTGGAACACCGCAATGGTGTTTTTTCAGGCTGTGCTACTGGGCGGTTACCTTTATGCACATCTGCTTTCAAAGTATTTTGAATTCAGGATTCAGATATTATTGCACGGCATCGTCATGTCGCTTGCAATGTTTGTTCTTCCAATTGCATTGCCATCAGGATGGGAGGCACCAGCAACCGGTACGCCGACGTTCTGGTTGCTTGGTTTGTTTGGGGTCGCACTTGGCGCGCCATTTTTTGCACTTTCCGCCAATGCACCGCTGCTGCAGAAATGGTTTTCATACACAAATCACAAATCCGCAAACGACCCATACTTCCTGTATGCTGCAAGCAATGCCGGAAGTCTGGCTTCGCTGCTTGTCTATCCGGTTCTGGTCGAGCCGTTTTCTGTCCTGTCTACACAGTCATTTATCTGGGCGCTGGGGTTCGCACTGCTCATAGCAATGGTTCTTGGCTCTGGTTTCTTTGCTGAAAAACATGCGTCCACTAAGGATATTGTCGCCAATGCAACAGTGCTTGTGAAGAAACCTCTCAGCGCAATGCGTCGTGCAACCTGGGTCGGATATGCCATACTTCCTTCCAGCCTGATGCTCGGGGTGACCGCGCATCTAACTTCCAATGTCGCTTCGGCACCCTTCTTGTGGGTAATGCCGCTTGCACTTTATCTGTTGACTTTTATTGTCGCCTTTTCGCCGAGGCCCGCTATCAGCTTCAGCTCGATTGAACGGGTCTTTCCATACGTTGCGGCGGGCGCAATATTTCTTATCAGCGTCAAAATCAGCAATTTCGCAATTGAGGTTTTTGGCAATCTTCTTTGTTTCTATGTCATAGCGCAAATGTGCCACAATCGCCTGGCCGATGACCGTCCTCCGTCGGAAAACCTCACCGAGTTTTATTTCTACATGTCACTTGGGGGGGTAATCGGTGGAGCCCTGACTGCACTTGCAGCACCTTTGCTGTTCAACGATGTTTATGAGTATCATCTGATGATAGCGGCGACGGGACTGGTTGCAGTTGGTGCATTCCCGGAAAAGAGCAGACTATCGCGCGAAATTCTGATGGCCCTGTCTTGTGTTGCTGGCATCGCGCTGTTCATCAGTTTCTCGGACTCTATCCCTACTTTCTTCCGCAACATTCTGCTGATGGCGGTTGTCCTGGCAATGTTCACCGGTGTTCACATGTTTAGAAAGTCTCCGCTTCGCCTGTTCGCGGTGCTCTTGGCGCTTGCGCTCACGGGTATCAGCTTAAAACAGGTACTTTCAGGTGATGAGCAGAAGGTGATTTTCTCAGACCGCAGTTTCTTCGGTGTCTCGAAAGTCATTCGCATGGAGACCGATGACGGTCCGCTGCATATATTCCAACACGGCAACACCAAGCACAATGTGCAGCTTCGTGCACAGGAAGCGCTAAACTATCCGCTTGCCTACTATTCGCCGGGCGGTTCGTTCGGTCAGGCAATCAGTGCCGTACGCGAAAAGGTCGGTCAACCGGATGTCGCGATAATCGGCCTTGGTGCGGGTGCCATGGCATGTCATGTACAGCCTGCAGAGCGCTGGAAGTTTTATGAAATCGATCCGCTTGTGGTTGAGATGGCAAGAAACCAGTCGCTCTTCACATATGTCAATAACTGCGCGCCCCATTCACCGATTGTTACCGGCGATGCGCGATTGAAGTTCGAGAGCGAGGCTTCCTCGAGCTTTGACCTGATCATGGTAGATGCTTTTTCTTCGGATGCAATTCCAGCTCATCTTGTGACAGTCGAGGCACTCGACCTATATCGTTCCAAACTGAAGGATGGTGGATTTGTATTCTTCCACACTTCGAACCGGAATCTTGATGTTTCATCGGTGGTACTCAATGTGGCGAAAGCTTCGGGGCTTGCGTCACGCTATATCGTTGCCCATCCTTCGGACGATGCTAAGTACAGACAACAGGTGACACCATCAGCCGCTGTTCTTGTAGGTGAGAGCGATGCGGCGCTTGATGAACTGCTGGCTGATTATCCGGAATGGAAGTCCGTTAGCGGCTCTGAAATCGTTGGTGTCTGGCGTGATGACTTTTCACATGTGCTTGGTGCGCTATTGGCAAACCTGCGGGATGGCCAGAAACTGGCCAATGAAACCTCTGAAGTGGCGGAATAAAAATTCGTGATTTGATTCTTCAGCCGTGATACATCGCGGGAATGCCTGTTTCACTCGATCTGACCAAAGCCGATACGCGGAGAACGCTTGATGCCCTGAAGCCTGCTTCAGTGGTTAAGCAAACGCTTGTCGGCATGACCCGGGTCGAAATGGCAGACGCGCTGCGGGATAAGGGTGTTCCGGAGAAACAGCTGAAAATGCGGGTCAGCCAGATTTGGCACTGGCTCAACATTCGGGGTATCTCGGATTTTGACGACATGAAGAACCTGTCACGGGATTTTCGTGCGATGCTCGCCGAAAGCTTCGAAATTGCGCGTCCAGAGATCGTCGAAGAACAGATTTCAAACGACGGGACCCGCAAATGGCTTATGCAGTTTCCCTCTCTGGGTGCAGGCAAACCTGTGGAAGTGGAAACGGTCTACATTCCTGAAGAAGGAAGGGGCACGCTTTGTATTTCCTCACAGGTTGGATGCACTCTGACATGTTCGTTTTGCCATACCGGAACCCAGAAGCTCGTGCGAAATCTCACTGCAGGAGAAATCCTCTCCCAGTTGCTTGTTGCACGCGATCGTCTGGGTGATTTTCCGGACAGGGAAACGCCTGCTGGAGCAATTGTACCCGCTGAGGGCCGCAAGGTCTCCAATATTGTCATGATGGGCATGGGTGAACCTCTTTACAATTTTGACAATGTCAAAAACGCCCTGTTGATTGCATCGGACGGAGACAGGCTGTCGCTTTCCAAACGCCGCATCACACTTTCCACTTCCGGTGTCGTGCCCTTCATACCACGAACCGGTGATGAGATTGGCGTCATGCTTGCAATCTCGCTTCATGCGGTGCGGGATGATTTGCGCGATGAGCTTGTTCCGATCAACAAGAAGTATCCCCTGAAGGATCTGCTGGACGCATGCCGCGCTTATCCCGGTCTTTCCAATGCCAAACGCATTACTTTCGAATATGTAATGCTTAAGGGTGTCAACGATTCACTTTCAGACGCAAAAGAACTGGTGAGGTTGCTCAAGGGTATCCCGGCCAAGATCAATCTCATTCCGTTCAATCCATGGCCAGGTTCTGCCCATGAATGTTCTGATTGGGAACAGATCGAGAAATTTGCGGATTTCATCAATGCAAATGGATACGCTTCGCCGATACGCACGCCAAGAGGCAGGGATATCCTCGCTGCCTGCGGCCAGCTGAAATCAGAGTCTGAACGTCTCAAGAAGGCTGACCGGCTTGCGCTAGAAGCAATGATGATTGCCGGGCACGGAGAGTGAATGTTCCTGCCTAATGGTGATCCATTCCGTTTCTGCATGAAAACTGCTGATATTTTGCCTCACGTGCTGCAAAATGCGATGTAAACTGACCCCATGGAAATTGGCGAACTTACACTCAGACAGAGACTGGTTCTTTATGCGGTGGGTTATATCTTCGCGGTGCTGATTGCCGTTTCAGTTGCAGTTGTGCTCGCTATTCTCCCGACAGTTTTTCCTGACAATGGCAAATGGGGTTCCTTCTACAAGGAAGTCGAGTTTCTACATCTCATCATTTTTCTTGGGATTTCCTATACGGGAATGACGGCATTGCCGGGATATGCGCTCACTCTGGTACTCGCCCGGCGCATGGACCTCCACAGCGCGGGATTTTACATCGCAGCCGGAGTTTTGACCGCTCTTCTGGCACATTTGATCCTCGCCTCGTTTGCGGGTGGATTTTTCCTGAACGGTTTGAAAATCTTTTACACATCGTTTCCGGGCGGAGCTGCCGGAGCCTATGGCTATTTCCTTTGGCGCAAAAAAATGCTTTCAGTCTGGAATGTACGAAAAAACTCCCGCATCTGAATGAAACTCATCCTCTATCTTATTGGCCGTCTTATCGTTATTGCTTTCGCTTTGTTCGTTGCATTTCTGGCAGCCTCAACATTCATCGGGTTTGGCCTTGCAAGTGGTATGATGGCCGAGTTCCTGGGCACGCAGGGTCATGCCGAGGTGATCAATACGGATATCGGACATTTGGCGATCGGTATCGCCACATTTGTAGCGGCGGTTTTTGTCAGCATCCATCTTGCTGCATTTATCCTGCTGCCTGTTACTATCGCCATTGCAGCAGCGGAAATGATGCGATGGAAATCCCTGGTCGCAAATCTGGTACTCGGTGGAATATGTGCCCTTTTTACACTGTTTGCAGTACTTGCCTCACCTGCCGAAGAAATGCCCAACAATGGAACGATCATCGTTGCGCTGGCCGCAGGATTTATCGCTGCATTCTTCTACTGGCTGATAGCAGGTCGCAATGCCGGAGAGTGGTTATCCGCGCTCGGTAAAGAGAATTCTGATCGCGAAAGCTGAGAATACGCACGCAAAAGTCCAGTCAATAATCCTGGTAATTTTCGGATTGCGCTTGAGCGTGCTTGCCAGGTGGTCGACGGCGATGATCATGAAAACCGAGCAGAAGATTGCAATGGCAATAAAGTAAAAACCAAGGAAGATCATCTTGGCTGCGGCATGAGGATCGTTTGTTGAAACAAACTGAGGCAGAAAGGTGATGAAGAAAAGGATGATTTTCGGATTGAGCATGTTGATCCCGATTCCGGTCAACCAGTTGCTGACAAGACTTGATTGCTTGCGTTCCTCGTCCTCCAGTGCAAAAGAGGAACCCTCTCGCACTGCCTGAATAGCCAGCCACAACAGATAGAGTGCACCAACAACTTTCAGTACAAGAAATCCGGTAGGAGAAGCCTGAATCAGCGCTGAAATTCCGAATGCTGCCAAAAGCGTATGGATCACTATTCCTGTCGATGCTCCGAGCATCGCTGCCATGCCCGCAGCGCGTCCCTGCGTGAGTGCCCGTCCCAGAAAAAGCGTCATGTCCGGTCCCGGCGTCAGGGTCAGGATCAGGGCAGCGATGGTAAAGGCGGACAGGATGGGTATCGCAGGTAAGAATTCCATGATCGCACTTTCGAAAATCTGCGCTTGAACAAATGCGCATTATGAATACATTGCCGGAAAATTCCGTTCTGGCAATCCGTTAAATTGAAACTTACGGATCAATTCCCAAGGTAACTCAATGAGCTTCTCAAAAGACAAAATCAACAAGGTCGTGCTGGCCTATTCCGGCGGGCTGGATACTTCAATCATACTCAAATGGCTTCAGACCGAATATGATGCTGAAGTTGTCACATTCACAGCGGATCTCGGGCAGGGTGAAGAACTGGAACCAGCCCGAAAGAAGGCCGAGATGCTGGGTATCAATGAGATCTACATTGAAGACTTGCGCGAGGAGTTTGTTTCGGATTTTGTCTTTCCGATGTTTCGTGCGAACACGGTTTATGAAGGCGTCTACCTTCTGGGTACTTCAATCGCCCGCCCGCTGATATCGAAACGTCTGGTTGAGATTGCCAGGGAAACGGGTGCAGATGCCATCGCACATGGTGCTACCGGCAAAGGCAATGATCAGGTCCGGTTTGAACTGTCAGCCTATGCGCTTGACCCCAACATCAAGGTGATTGCGCCATGGCGCGACTGGTCATTCAAATCGCGGACGGATCTGATCGAGTTTGCCATGCAGCATCAGATTCCTGTGCCAAAAGACAAGCAGGGCGAGGCGCCGTTCTCGGTTGACGCAAATCTCTTGCATTCCTCTTCTGAAGGCAAGGTTCTGGAAGACCCTGCAATTGAAGCTGAGGAATATGTCTACCAGCGAACCATATCGCCGACTGATGCCCCTGATCAGGCAACGGAAATCGAGATTGAATTTGAAAAGGGTGATGCCGTCGGCCTTGATGGAAAGAAAGTCAGCCCCGCCACATTGCTGAGCGAGTTGAACCGGCTGGGTCATGATAACGGGATTGGCCGGATTGATCTGGTTGAAAACCGTTTTGTCGGAATGAAGTCCAGGGGTGTCTATGAAACGCCTGGGGGAACCATATTGCTGGCTGCACACCGGGCAATGGAATCAATCACGCTTGACGGGGGAGCAGCGCATCTCAAGGACGAACTGATGCCTCGATATGCGGAACTGATCTACAATGGTTTCTGGTTTTCGCCAGAGCGGGAAATGCTTCAGGCGGCAATAGACCAGTCACAGGCACACGTGGAAGGCACGGTCCGGTTGAAACTGTACAAAGGCAATGTAATCGTTGTGGGCCGCGAAAGCGAGAAATCCCTTTACTCGGAAGAACTGGTGACATTCGAGGACGATCAGGGGGCATATGATCAAAAGGATGCACACGGATTTATCCGACTTAATGCGCTCCGGCTGCGTACCCTCGCAGCACGGAACTTGAAGTAGCTGACCCGGGACTCGCCAATCCGTCATTTCTGCCTTAGAAGGGCTCCGATACGGAGAGGGTGAAATGGCAGGAATGGCTGGATCAGAGATGAACCGTCGCCGCGCGAATACCGGCAGGCGGGCGGGTGCTGTCTACAGGCGAATGTCACGGGCATTTCTGGTGTTTATCGCCGTTACTGTGGTGGGTGGGTATTTATATCTGAATCTCAATTACAAGCCGGTTGTGTTCAAAATCGGTGCGGGACCCTATCGTTCAGATTCCCACGAGCTGATGAAGGAAATGGCTGATGTCGTCAGCCGACATTCAGACCTGATCCGCATAGAAGTTGTTCCGACCCGGGATTCAAGCAGTAATATTTCACTTCTCAATGACGGTATGATTGATGCGGCTACCATCCGTTCAGATACCCCCGTGGTTGACGATGTGCGACAGGTTGCAAATCTGTTTCCGGATTATTTCCAGATCATAAGCCGCTCGGACCGCTCCATTTTCCAAGTCAGTGACCTGATTGGAAGTCGCGTTGCCATCCCCCGTTTTGGGACGGATGAATTCCGCTCTTTCTGGATTGTTGGTGATCACTACGATTTGCCCATTACTGGCGTGAAATGGCTCGCCATGAGCTTTTCCGATGCGACCCGGAAACTCCAGTCGGGAGAGGTGGATGCAATTTTTACGGTCCGTTCCTTGCGCGACCGACTGCTGCTTGATCTTTTCGCTGATGCTGAGCTGAAAAACATAGGCCTGCGATTTGTGGAACTTGATCAGGCGGAAGCAGTCGTTATCAAGCGTCCTTTTCTGCAGGTGGGTACGATACCAAAGGGTGCTTTTTTGGGAAAAGGTCCCACTCCAAGGGTGGAAATGACGACTGCAACTGTTGATCGCTTGCTGGTGACAAGAGAAGATCAGGATCCGGCGGTTATCCGGGAACTTACAAGAATACTGTTTGAGCATCGTCTCGACCTTACAATCCGGTTTGCTCTTGCTTCTGCAGTCAGAAGGCCTGACTTGAATGCGGGTCTCGGTATCCCTCTTCATGTCGGTTCGGAGCAGTATTTCAGCAGGGATGAACCAAATTTCATTCAGGAGAATGCTGAACCACTCGCATTGATGGTTACACTCACGGCTATGCTTGGCTCCGCGATCTATGCAATGCGGTCGCGTTTTATGTCTTCACAAAAAGACCGCATGGACAGCTACAATTACGTGCTGCTCGATATCGCCGATTTGGCACGCAAGGCAACTCAAAAGTCCGAACTTAGAGAGTTGAAGAACCAACTTTCTTCGGTGCTTGAAGAAGTTGTAAGGGCTCTCGACAGGGATGCGGTTACCGAAGAAGGATTTCAGTCATTTTCGCTTCTGTGGGAATCGGTCCGTGAAATGATCAATGATCGTGTCCGCGAACTGGAAAGCAGCTGAGTGCAAACCAGTTCTGCTTCATGAAGCAGTCATGCTTTTCCCTAAACAGTTGATAAAATGATGCCGCCGATCGCACAGACTGCAAGCGCAAGGACCATGTTCAATTTAAGTTTCATCAGCAACAGGGCTGAAAACAGTACCAGGGCCAAGACCTGCAAGTCTAGGTTTGCCCACTGCGGCAGCAAAAGTTGAAACGGTCCTGCATCGACACTTTCGATGGATTTGAACATCACGTTCAGCGCAAACCAAACGGCAAGATTGAGTATCACACCAACAACGGCTGCAGTTATAGCCGATAGTGCTCCCCTCAACTTCGGCCGAGCCGAAAGCCATTCTATGTAAGGAGCTCCGGCAAAGATCCAGAGAAAACAAGGAACGAAGGTCACCCAAAGGGTCACGATGGCACCGGCCAATCCTAGCCAGATTCCACCTGATTTTTCTGCTGCCAGGAAGCCCACAAATTCCGTAACGAGGATCAGGGGACCCGGTGTCGTCTCAGCGAGCCCAAGTCCGTCAATCATTTCCCGTGCAGTTAGCCAGTTCTTGGCATCAACAACATCCTGAGCCATGTAGGCCAGGACTGAATAGGCGCCGCCGAAAGTAACGACCGCAAGTTTGGAAAAGAAGATGGAGATTTGTATCAGGACTTCATCCGCACCAAAAAGCCAGAGGCACAGGACGGGCAGCCACCAGATGAACAACCATGCAATGACAGTTCTTGAAAGCTGCACGAAAGAGTAACCGGTTTTCAGCGCCGAGTCTGCTTCTTCTGTCTGGTCATTGGCGGTCGCAAATCCATAGGCTGCCGCAATGATTACGATTACCGGGTATGGGACTTTCAGAAAGAAAATTCCGGCAAATGCCATCAGTGCCATGATGTAGTGAGTGCCTGAGCGTAACGCTTTTTTTGAAAGGCGGATCATTGCTTGCAGGACAATGACAAGCACTGCTGCTTTTACACCCGTGAAGGCAGCTTCGAGTAATGGCTCTGTTCCATAGTTTGCATAGAGTGCAGCCAGCAGGAGAATGACCAGAGCTCCGGGCAGTACAAAAAGAAGTCCGGCTATCATGCCTCCCAGGACACCATGCATCCGCCAGCCTGAGTAAGTGGCAAGTTGCATGGCCTCAGGACCGGGCAACAGCATGCAGAAGTTCAATGCATTGAGAAACTGCTTTTCGGTCAACCACCTGTTTTCATCAACAATGACACGATGCATCATGGCAATTTGGGCTGCCGGTCCGCCAAAAGAAAGGATACCGATTTTTGCCCAGGCTCTTGATGAAGCGGCAAGATCAACTTCGGTCATAACCGCATTATGGTTTTTTTTGGAAAGATTATCCACGTGATGATTCCGCTCCTGTTTCGATCGGCTGACCGTGATTTTTCTGTCCTGGATCAAGCGCATGGTGGTACAAGGCGTCGAAAATCAGGGTTCCTGCTTCAAGTCGTTCCAGATCTTCCTCGTACATCTGTGACAGACCATTTAACAGGTTCATCAATCCTGCTGCTTCGGCAACCAGATCAGGTTGGCCCGATTTTATGGCCCAAACTATCTTGGCAATTTGCTGGAGCGGTCTCGTCTGAAGTTCAAATTCTTTGATCATGATATCGAAAGCGCAGTTTTTTCCGCCCGGAAAGCGAGAAGCATTTGCAACACAGAAGGGCCGGGCATGAAACTTTTCCGCGACTTCCAATACTTCAGACGGTGCAACAAACAGGAATTTCGCTCCTGGATTCACGAACCGTCTGATTAGCCACTGGCATGCAATACTGTCCATTGTTTAACCCTGAGCGGTTACCCAAAGGGTCCGTATTTCGCCATCGTGCGTAGGAATTTGTGCAGCCGGGATCATGGGTTTACCAGCCTCGCGCCACGCCATATCGCCGCCCTTCAGGTTCTTTGCTGCAATGCCTTGAGCCCTGAGAATGGCTGCGGCACCCTCGCTAAGCTTCAGTCCTTTCTGACAGATGATTATGACACTCTTTCCGTCTAGCATGTCTGAGAGTGCAGTGACCTCGGTATGCGGATGCCGGAATGCACCAGGAATGAGATACGGGTCCAATTTGAAATCTTCATCGATGCAAATATCGATGAGGACCGGGCAACGCGGTGTGCCAATTAATTGGTCTAGTTGTGAAACGGTGATTTGAGTATGTGAGCCCATGATGCATCCTTCCTTTGCTCAAGGTCAATGGATGCGAAATTTGGGCAATCGCCTGACGGGGCATTCGCGCTCCCCACGGGACAAGTGTTACAAATTGGGACAGATTCCGTCAACTGCCTTGCGGATTTTCTGTCAAAAACAAGATTTGTCTGAAAATTGCGAGATTTTCCTTGTTGGTTAACAAAAAGTAAATTTTAATAACCAGATGTTTTTGACAAAAGCACAGACCAGACGTGCATTGCCCGAAGATGCCCGGGACATATCCCGGGTACATCGTGAGAGTTGGCTCCATGCCTATACAGGCGTGATACCACATCAGGCGCTTTCCAGGATGATCAATCGTCGTGGCGAAGACTGGTGGCAACTGGCGATACGTCGATCAACCCTGATACTGGTCGTTGAGTTCGGGGAAGAGGTTGCCGGCTATGTTACGCTCGGCCCGAATCGCGTCAGTACCCTGCCGTTTGAAGGAGAAATTTACGAGATTTATCTAAAGCCTGCTTATCAGGGAGTTGGTTTGGGCGCAAAACTGTTTGCCGATGCCAGAAAAGAACTGAGCCATCGCGGATATAAAGGGCTCGTAGTATGGGCACTTTCGGAAAACAATTCAGCCCTCGACTTCTACCAAAACGCCGGAGGTAGAGCGGTTGCCAATGGCTGTGAACATTTCGATCACAAGAAACTTGAGAAAACAGCCTTCGCTTGGGATTAGAAGTCCGCTTTCGTGGTCTCTGGAGAAAATTCTGTTGGACCGTGGGTAAACTCACTCAATGCCGATGCCCATGCAATTTGCATAATAGGTCACAGTCGCAGGCCAGTCTGAAAAAATTCCCTTGATGCCAACATCCACGGTCAGGACGTCCAGAACTTCGTAAACCATTCCGTCGTTGTTGATCACTTCTGCTACAGTCTGGTAATACCATCCGCCACCGTTTTTCAGAGTGCCGGATCTCTCCAATGTCCAGGCAAGCAGATCAAGGCCTGCATTCCTGGCTTCTCTGGCGTAAGCAGAAGGAACGATTTCCCCATCTTCCAGTGTCAGCAGCATCCAGATGGGTGGAGCGAGAAAATTGATGCCCATTTCCTTGAGTTCTGACATTGATGGGCTGAATGTCTCTGGTTTGTCAGGGTCGAACTCAGCGCGTCTGAAACTTGAATCGAGATAAACAGCCTGCCTGCCGAATTCCGGTTCGTTTTCTATCCAGTAAATGACATCCTGAAGGTTGAAGGATTGTGGCCAAACGTCTGAAGCCGGAATTCCCGCAGCTTTGTATTCGTCAACCAGTTTCTGGGCAAAATCAGCCTGAGTAAATCCCTTGTACGGCATTTCGACCGAAGGTGTTTTAAGCTCTGGTGTAAACTTCGTGCCGAGTTTCCTGAAGAGCTCAATTGATTCGGCATGTGTCATCAAGGTGCCGGATTGAGTTGCGTAAAGATCTGTCCGCCATCCCGCCGTTGCATCCAGATAGGAATCGACGTCAACTGCCTGATTGTTTACAGCATCCATCTTGCCTGCGAGCGTGCGGAACTCAGACAAGGTGATGTCAGAAGTGCGGCATTCGGCATCCGCATCCCTGTCACTGCTGGCTGGCGAGAATCCGCGTGTACATTTAGGTGCCAGATCCGATTTCAAGATGTTTGTCGTGGTGTGCAGATCGTTCTGGGAATGCCTGCAGACAAGTTCCTTGTCGCTTGTGAACGTAACATCACACTCCAGGATTCCCGCTCCCATCCGGGCTGCCGCGCGATTTGATTCAATTGTGTGTTCAGGAAACTGCAAAGGTGCGCCACGATGCCCGATCGAGAAGTCCGATTTCCTGAAGTCTATGGCCGAACAGGAAAGGAGCTTATCCTTGAGGGGCCCGTTTTTCATCTGATCGACAAGAAAGTAAGGTCTTGGTCCAAGCTCCACTTCAGCTGATTGTCCAAACTGCGGAATGCACAAAACCAAAATCGCAATGCCGAATTTAGTGATTCTTTTCATCGATTCCGTCCTTCGGTAATTCGCAAATCGGATTTCGTCACTTCTTACTTAGTAACTTTCAGACTATGAATTGATATCAAATAATACCTTTCTTACATCTGGGAAGTCTTGTTGGTCATTGACTCTTCATATTTTCGCGGTATGACGGGCATCGAATTAACCGAGTTGTGAAATTGAGAATGTCTTTTATTGGATTTGACGATTTTGGCATTTCCGGCGTCCGAGGTCTCGAGACCGCGTGCGCGTTCGCAACCGTTGCATTCAAGAAAACCACCAAAACAACGAAGACCACCAAGGTCTGACTGCTTCCGCCTGTGCCCGCATACACTCTCCCGGGCATGACGGGAGGGTACAGACCAAAGCGAGAGTGGGGAAAGTAAAGTTCCATGGGTTACAAAGTTGCTATCGTAGGCGCTACAGGAAATGTGGGCCGTGAAATGCTGGACATCCTGCATGAGCGCGGATTTCCAGCTGATACAGTGGTCCCGCTCGCCTCCCGGCGCAGTCAGGGAAAGGAAGTCTCCTACGGAGACCAAACCCTGACGATCAAGGCGCTCGACACTTATGATTTTTCAGATACGGACATTGCCTTGATGTCAGCAGGCGGATCGGTCTCCAAAGACTGGTCACCGAAAATTGCCGCACAAGGTTGCGTGGTCATCGATAATTCTTCCGCTTGGCGGTACGATTCCGAAGTGCCGTTGATTGTGCCGGAAGTAAATGCCGATGATATTGAACAATTCCGCAACAAGAACATCATTGCCAATCCGAACTGTTCAACAGCGCAATTGGTCGTTGCCCTGAAACCCCTGCATGACCGGGCAAAGATCAAGCGTGCGGTAATCTCCACTTATCAATCTGTTTCCGGAGCCGGCAAGGAAGGTATGGATGAACTGTTCAACCAGACCCGGGCCGTGTTTGTTGCAGACCCGATTGAAAACGAGAAGTTTCCAAAACGGATCGCCTTTAACCTGATTCCACATATCGATGTCTTTATGGAAGACGGTTATACCAAGGAAGAGTGGAAGGTGCTGGCTGAAACCAAAAAGATGCTGGATAAGAGCATCAAGGTTACTTGTACCGCAGTCCGCGTACCGGTCTTTGTCGGTCATTCCGAATCTGTCAACCTGGAATTTGAAAATGAGATCACTGCCGATGAAGCGCGCGAAATTCTGCGTGAAGCGCCGGGATGTCTGGTCGTCGACAATCCGGAAGAGGAAACATACATCACGCCGTATGAATGCGCTGGTGAGGATGCCACCTATATTTCGCGTATCCGGGAAGATGCGACAATCGAAAATGGTCTCAACATGTGGGTCGTCTCCGACAATCTGCGTAAGGGTGCAGCCCTTAACACGGTCCAGATCGCAGAACTTCTGGTCAATCGTGGGCTTCTTGAAACCCGGAACGCAGCTTAATCTTAACTCCTGATCCCCGGGCTTTGCCCCGGGGAATTAACGCCATGATCAATGTCATCCTTCGCATACTGAAATCCAGTTTTTCCATGCCTGTATGGGTGCAGATCTGGATTTACATTTTTCTGATTCCGGCCAATTTTTCCGGTTTGTTGCTTTTGCAATATGAAAGCGGTTTCTGGATTTCCGTGCTTGGAGCCGGAGCGATTGCGATCAACATGGTGATCCTGTTTTTGAATGGCGGGTTCTCCAAGGTTCTTGCCATTCCCCACCTGATCTTCTGGATTCCCCTGCAGATCATCCTGCTTTACCGGTATTTTGCCGTGCCGGATTTGAGTGATTTCGAACAGAATTACATCATGATCGTACTGGTGATAAACGGGATTTCAATCGTGTTTGACATTTACGACACGAAGGAATGGATAAATGGAAACCGCGACGTGGTCGGGTTCCCCGGGGAACCGGTCAAGCTCTGAACAGGTTCAGCAATCATCCCGGATTTTTTCCTGTTCCTGTCGCTCGATCAGCCCGCTTCCAAGGTAGAAGGTCTCGCGATTGGTAAATGGTTCTGAGGGAAACCGGTAACAGACGTCGACCACAATCTTCGTGTCAGTTGATGAAACGATGTTGGTTGAGATCAGGAGATCGCCCGCGACATCCTCCCAATAGTCCAGGGATTCAATAAATTCCTCTTTGTTCTGGATAACGCCCAGCTCCCGGAGGTCGATGGTGGCTTTGTCAGATAGAAGGCGTTCGAAAGTCGGCCGGTTCACGGTTCGCAGCGCCTCATACCAGCGGCTTACGAAGACGGTACTGTCGGCCCAAACGTTCTGCACGGCCATCAGAAAAACAATGAATGTCAAAATCAGTTTTTTCATTTCCATCAAAGCTCCCGGACTTCAATCTCTACCTGCGGATCAAGCAGGCTTGTCATGTCGGTTTCCAACATGAGCTCTTCACTACCACGTTCGGCTGCATTTTTCAGGACCTCAAAAACCGATGCGGTGGTCAACTGCAGATTTTCCCGGAATTCCAGACCGGAGAGCAGGTTTGCCAGAAATACCGCTGCGGTGAGGTCGCCCGTTCCATGTGGCGGGTTTTTGATTTTCTCGTGATGAGCCATCAGATGCTGTTTGTCACTGACGAACAGATTGCTGATTTCCTTATCGGCTTTTCCCGGAGCGGATGTGACCAGAACAAAGGGTGATGCAATATCCTGAGCCATCTCGGCAAGATTTTTCAAGTCATCTCCGGAACTTTGCCCGCAGAGCCATTTGAGTTCAAACCGATTTGGAGTGAGGATTTCACTACGCGGCAACAGGTAATCACGGATTGCGGATGCTGTTTCCTCTGCCACGTAAAGCCCTTCTGTATCCCCGATAACCGGATCACAGACCTGTATCAAATCCGGGTTGTTTTCCCTCAACTTGTCGAGAAAATCCGCAATGATCTGCACTTGCTCCGGATTGGCCAGATAGCCCGTAAGAACCGCCTCGACCTCGTTGATCCATGGTGCGTTCGCTAGATCCTCCATCAACGCAGTGAACTGCGAACTTTCGGGAACAATGCGGGTTCCGTATCCATGACCGGGATGCCATGGCAGGATGACTGTAGGAACAGACCATACCGGAAATCCAAAGGATTCCAGTGCGAATACAGCACCACGATTTCCAACCGAACCACGGGCCACGTGCGACGAAATCGAGATTACCGATGGTCTTTCGTTGTTCTCAGACATGCAAAATGTAGGTACGGAACAGGTAAATCACAAGCCCGATAAAAAACAGAATACCGAGGGTCCTGCCAATCCTTGTTCCCCAGAGTTCAGCCCATTCATTATGGTCGGCATCTTCCGCTGAAACATGACCTTTTACACGCTCGGCGACGCGGCGCATGGATGATGTTCCAACGGTTTCAGAATCCTGAGCGACGCGTTCCAGAATTCGTTTCGCTTCCTCCTCACGGTCAATATCTGCAGGTTTTTTTGGCGCCATGTTTAGCACTCCCATGTTTGCATTCAACACTGGCAAAGTCCGGCAAAGACTGCAATAGTGTAGGAGGATGGATATGAGGGGTAGCAATATGTCGGTAGCAGCCGAAGACGAGCCTATACAAACTGTGGATCGAAAAGGAATCTGGGGCTGGATGTTTTTTGACTGGGCCGCTCAGCCGTTTCATACTTTGCTGATTACATTCATATTCGCCCGGTATTTTGCTGCCGAAGTTGCGCCTGACCCGGAAACCGGTCAAATCTGGTGGGGATGGATGCTGGCCGCAGTGGGTCTCGTGATTGCCTTGCTGTCTCCTGTTCTGGGAGCAATAGCTGATGCTACCGGGCCTCGAAAACCCTGGATGATTATGTTCTCGCTGCTGGCGCTGTTTGGCGCGACAATGCTCTGGACAGCGGAACCCGCGGGTGCAGCACTGCCTGTTCTTGTATTTTTCGGAATTGCATTGATAGGGGTCGAATTTGCAGCGGTTTTCAACAATGCTGTCATGCCGGATCTCGTAAGCCGTGAACAATTGGGTCGCCTTTCGGGAAACGGATGGGCTCTTGGATATATCGGCGGCGTGGTTAGTCTCATACTTGTCCTTGGTTTTATGGTTGAATCTTCACCGGGTAGTGGTGTGACCCTGTTGGGAGTAACGCCCATATTCGGGCTCGCAGATGTGCCCGGCGGGGGGGAACGGGGAACAGGTCCGCTGACCGCCCTTTGGTATCTGGTTTTCATTCTGCCGTTTTTTCTGTTCACGCCGGACACAGCAAAGCGGGCCAAGGTTACGGGAGCAGTTGCCAAGGGCTTGTCTGACTTGTGGAAGACAATAAAGACACTTCCCAGCCAACCGAGTCTCTTTGCCTATCTTGGATCATCGATGTTTTACCGTGATGCGCTGAATGGCCTTTTCGGATTCGGCGGAATTTACGCGGGTGGCGTATTGGGATGGGGAGCCACCCAACTCGGTGTATTCGGTATCGCAACGGCAGTCACAGGGGCTATCGGCGCATGGCTCGGAGGCAAATTTGACGATCGATTCGGACCGAAGGCAGTGATAACATTCTCGATTATCGTGCTGATTGCTGTTTGTTTTACGGTCGTCACAACTGATCGGAATATGGTCCTCTTGATGCCTGTCATGGATGCTCCGGGAGGATTCGCTCCTGCAGACATCGCGTTTTACCTTTGTGGGTGTCTGATTGGCGCTGCCGCGGGTCCAATACAGGCCGCGTCAAGAACCCTGATGGCTGACCAGGCAGAAGAAGGTCAGATGACAGAAGCATTTGGCCTGTATGCCCTGTCGGGAAAAGCTACATCCTTTTTGGCGCCTGCACTGGTCGCGATCGCAACTGATGTCTTTGACAGTCAGCGCCTTGGCGTGACACCCATCATTCTGTTGTTCCTGATCGGGATGTTCCTTCTGCCATTGGTAAAGCAAAAGCAGGTGATCAGATCCGGTTGATTCAATGCCGGAAATGCCGGGTACCGGTAAAGACCATGGCAATACCGGCCTCGTCAGCGGCCGCGATAACCTCATCGTCCCTCATCGAGCCGCCCGGCTGTATGACGCTGGTCGCTCCTGCTTCCACCGCTGACAATAGTCCATCGGCAAATGGGAAGAACGCATCGGAGGCAACGGCAGAACCCATTGTACCGGGCTCCGTCGCACCTGAGTTTTGCATCGCGTCAACTGCTTTGCGTGCAGCTATGCGGGCTGAATCGACCCGGCTCATTTGGCCCGCACCAATCCCAACCGTGGCAAGGCCCTTTGCATAGACAATGGCGTTTGATTTGACGTGCTTGGCAACCTGGAAGGCAAATTTCATGTCTGCAAGTTGCTCAGCAGTTGGTTGGACTTTCGTTACGACCTGAAGGTCAAGATCATCAATGACGCGGTTGTCCCGATCCTGAACAAGCAATCCGCCTGCAACAGTTTTGACAGAAAGGCCCTTGCCCGATGGGTCCGGCAACCCGCCTGTTATCAGCAATCGCAGGTTTTTTTTGGCCGCAATAACAGCCTTTGCTTCCTCGGTTGCATCCGGCGCAATAATCACTTCGGTGAAAATTTCCACAATTTCCTTTGCCGCTTCTTCGTCCAGCGGTCCATTGAGCGCAATAATTCCGCCAAACGCGGAAACAGGATCACATGCAAACGCTTTTTCGTAGGCTTCGGCGAGGGTTGAACCGCGTGCAGCGCCACAAGGGTTCGCGTGCTTGATTATGGCAACTGCAGGTCCGTCCTGTGCATTGAACTCTGAAACCAGCTCAAACGCTGCGTCTGTATCATTGATGTTGTTGTAGGACAGTTGTTTGCCCTGTAACTGATGCGCAGTTGCGACACCCGGCCTTGGCTCGCCCGATGTGTAGAACCCGGCAGACTGGTGCGGATTCTCACCATAACGCATTTTGGATGCCAACCTGCCCGAGATGCTTCGGTGCAACGGCATGGACTGTTCTGTCACGGTTGCAAACCAGTTTGAAATTGCCGTATCATAATTCGCTGTGCGGGCGAAAGCCTTATGGGCTAATCGCTTGCGCAGTGCCAAATCAGTCTGATTCTGACTTTCATCGAGCTGCCTTAGTACTTCTCCGTAGTCTTCAGGGTCGGTGATGACCGTTACAAATCCATGATTCTTGGCAGCAGCACGGATCATTGCCGGCCCGCCGATGTCGATGTTTTCGACGCAGGCATCGTAATCACCGCCTTTTGCGATGGTTTCCTCAAACGGATAAAGATTGATAACCGCCAGGTCGATTGGTGAAATCCCCTGTTCTTCCATTGCTGAGCGATGCGTTTCGTCAGTGCGCACCGCCAGAAGACCGCCATGTACTGACGGATGGAGCGTCTTGACCCGTCCATCCATGATTTCAGGAAAGCCGGTTATGGAGCTGACATCACTGACTTCGATGCCCGCTTCCATGATTGCCTTTGCTGTACCACCTGTCGAAACAAGCCTGATGCCGCGTTCTGCAAGATTTTTGGCTAATTCAATGATTCCTGTTTTGTCAGAAACCGACAAGAGTGCTGTTTCAATTTTCACAAGATCGGGAATCTTGTGGGCTTTCGGTGTTGGCGACATCGGGACGGGTTCTTTCTAGGAATTTAAGGGAGCAAACTTCCAGTTGATTTCAGGATTCTTGCATGCATGAAAACGCAGGGTGATCTGCTTGGTCTTGAGCGGATTGGCGAGGCCCGCAAAGTAAATGCTGTCTTCAATCTCCGGTGTAATTTCCTCACAGGAAAAACTCCAGGTCTTTCCGAACAGGGATCTAACAAGAATATCGTTGCCATCCTGGCTGTATTCCACTTCTACATTAGGGTGGAGATGAAAATGTATCGTAACAGCATCTTTTGTCGTGTAATACAGGTCCTCCTTGTCAGGTCCCGAATACCAGTCACGACCTTCTATGCAACCGTTCTGTCGGTGCATCTTCAACGTTCTTTCGTGTCTGATACCGAACTCGCGAACATATCCCTGATGACTGGCGGTGACGACTTCATATTGTTCATCTGTTAAACGGACCGATTCCAGTTTAAGGGGTCCTGAAAAAAGTTGACCCTCCATGAGGCTGCCGGTCTGACCGGTATTTTCGAATTTGCAGGAGGATGAATCACATACCACAGAAGTGGAATGAGTTGCTGATGAGCGCCACTGTGCCGGGATCTCTGCTCGCTTTCGAACCGGCACGCCCGAATTTACAACAATGCAGTCTGCACCGGATGAAAATTCAAAGGAAAGAGAACCCGCGTGCGCACTGTTCGACAACGTGCCCTTCGGCGGTCTCCCGGCATCAAAAATCAGGATCGTTTCACCAGATTCAAACCGCTCGTAGCCCCCGCTCGATGAATTGACCAGCTCATTGGTCACAGACTCATCATAACGTAACAGGGTTGCAACCAGGTCGGTTTCGGTGGAGCCGCATCCGTTGAAGCGCGCAAGATGGCCATCTCCCAGTCGATGAAATCTCAGGCCGTGAAGGAGGCGTTCGGTTGATGCCAGCACTGATGGGGAGGGCTCCTTGCCGGTTGCGATTATACTTTGTCGATAGGGCAGAAGATAAGTCAGTATTTCAACGCTCGCGTATGGATTTCTGGAGATATGGCTGCCATCAGGCAATATCTGTGTATCCAGTTCCTCATCAAGCCGACTACCGGCAAAATTAAGTCTGCTTGTCCGTCCTTCAAAACATACGGAAGCATAAGCCAGGGCGAGGTACGCCATAAGCCGGGGAATTCCTGAGCTTGCGCTACTGGCATAACGTTTCAAATACCTTGCATGACTTCCCAGGTTTTGCATGAATTCCTGATGGAAATCATAATTGGGAACCGAAAGGATAAGCATGGAATTCTGGAGCCAGGATATCAGCCGGGCAGCGGCGGTTTCGGTATCCCAGACAACATTTTTCGGGGATTTGGCATCCAGCTCCATCCATTCGCGGACCATGGCCTGCGCATGGCTTCCAGATAATGCATCACCTCTGGCGGAGAGATTCTGCAGCCACCTGAAAGAGTGAAGTTCGCGGTTCCAGTCACTGCCTGCGCCGGGAAATCCAAACGGGCTTGCCCCCTTGGTCTCTACCAGTTCTCCGGCGAAAACATAACGTCCGGCGTAGTACTCTTCAGCGAGTGAAGCATCACTGGTTCTCAGGTTTTGTGGCGCAATTAGCAGATGCTTTGGGACATAAGGCGAGTAACCGGTCAGGACCGTTACTCCGGTTCTTGCCATTTTTCTTGTCGCACGGTACTGCCGCCCGGCTGAGGCTATGACTGTCTGGAATGAATCAAGGAGCGGCATCTAAGGTTCTGAATATAAATCCTGAAAACTGCACCTATTGTAGAATGAACCGACACGCAAAAAAACCGTCCAATCCGCCCATCCGCGGATTTTTTTCATTCGGGAAATGATATGGCAGGCTGCGGAGTGCACCCTGGCCGTTGACAAGATCGGACATCCCCCCGATCTCACTTGCGTCCACCGGTGACAGGCGCAACTGTGGAAAGGCTTGCAGCAGTTTGCCGAGTAAGTCTTCGCCTTCCTGTTTTAACATCGAACAATTTGCGAATACCAGACAACCGTTCGGCTTGAGGAATGTTACTGCCCTCTCAACAAGCCTGTACTGCAGGGCAGCGAGTTCCGGAATGTCTTCCTTTCTTTTCGCCCAAAGCACGTCCGGATGTCTGCGTGCGGTTCCTGTCGATGAACATGGCGTATCGACCAGAACGGCATCATAAAGTCGCCCGGGCGTCCATTCGAGTATATCTGCCTCCACGATTTCGGCGTTCAGTTTCAGTCGCTTCAGGTTCTCTTCCAGGCGGGCAAGCCTTGGTCTGGAAACATCGACGGCCGTTACCTCAAATCCGGAATGCGCCAGTTGCGCGGTTTTGCCACCCGGTGCTGCACACAATTCGAGGACTTGTGCTCCCTTTTCCGCCTGCACCAGACCTGCAGGTAGCGCGGCTGCTGCATCCTGAACCCACCAGTTGCCATCGTCATAACCTTCAAGTTCTGTGACAGGCCTCGAGTTTTCCAGTCGGATCGATCCAGTTGGCAATACCGTTCCACCCAGCCTTTTGGCCCATTCCGATGCATCTGATTTGACGGTGATATCCAGCAATGGTTCCCGCGAAACAGTACTTGCAATCCGGAGGGTATTTTCCTTGCCGTAGTTCGTTCGCAGCAGCTTGGCGAGCCAGTCGGGAAGTGGGCTGACCTGGTTACTCGCTTCCAGCAATCCGGTTTTCTCGCGGGTCATCCGACGCAGAACTGCATTTGCAAGGCTTTTGAACCGGGTTGTGCGGGGGTCATTGCCGATCCCTGTTACGGCAATGTTTACGGCTGCGCTTTCGGGAACTTCCATGAAAAGAATTTGTGCGGCCGCGACATGCAGTGAATGAATGAGAAACCGCGCGTTCTTTGGTGGCGGGCGTTTCATCAGTTTGTTCAGGACAAAGTCAATCCGGTTGCGTTGGCGCAGCGCGGTAATTGCAATTGCCCTAACCAGAGCCTGATCGCGCGGTTCGAGGCGCAGAAACGGTTTGATGCCATGGCCACGATCACAAAGCGCATCAAGGTTGCGGCCATCATCCACTATCCGTGTAATGAGGGTTGTGGCTACAAGCCGACTTTCAAGGCCTGGTGGTGATTTGTCCGCGGTTGACAGGGTTTTTTTCCGTTCTCTGCTCGATGCTTTACCTGGGTCGACCCCATGGCTGATCGGAATCCTCATCCTCTGTATCGGCCGTGCTTTGGTGATCATTCCAGGGTCCACCATCGCTATCGGAATGGTCTGAAACAGAATCCTGATAGTCTTGCGCTGCCCATTCCCGAGACATTGCTTCCAGCGCATCAATTCTGTTCTGTGTATCGGGATGAGTCGAGAACAGGTTGTCTCTGCGAAACTTTCCAAGTGGATTGATGATAAACATGTGTGCCGTGGCGGGGTTGTTTTCCGCAGCATGGTTGGGTATCTGCCCTGCTTGGAGGGCGATTTTTTCAAGCGCTCCTGCCAGCCATTCCGGATTTCCGCAA
Source organism: Pseudomonadota bacterium (assembly GCA_039029255.1). Taxonomy (GTDB): domain Bacteria; phylum Pseudomonadota; class Alphaproteobacteria; order Rhizobiales; family Rhizobiaceae; genus JAALLB01. Next base: position 28,823 of record JBCCGN010000008.1, read on the forward strand.
ATTTCTGCGCCACGTCTGTCGGCGGCATACTCACGGGTTCTGCTGATTGCCATCTGCACGATGCTAGCGGCAAAAGGAGCAGCGATCATCAGCACCAGCGTACCGATAATTCCGACACCCCTGTCCCGGTTTCCGCCAAAGAACATCGCAAAATTTGCTAGCATGGAAATGGCACCTGCGAGGGTTGCAGTAATCGTCATGATGAGGGTGTCACGGTTCTGAATGTGGGCAAGCTCGTGGGCCATTACTCCCGCTACTTCCTCCAGAGACAATGTTTCGAGAAGGCCGGTGCTGGCTGCGACGGCGGCATTTTCGGGATTCCTGCCTGTTGCAAATGCGTTTGGTTGCGGTGTGTTGATGATGTAGACGGCGGGCATGGGCAGGTTTGCTGCTTCAGAAAGCCTGCGAACCAGTTCGTAAAATTCCGGCGAGTTTTTCTCATCAACCTGCACAGCATTATGCATGCGCAAAACCATCTGATCAGATTTCCAGTAGCTGAAAAAATTCATCCCGGCAGCAATCAGGAAGGCAATCATCATGCCGGATTGACCGCCAATCAAATATCCAACGCCCATAAACAAAGCGGTCATTCCTGCCAGCAGAATGGCGGTTCGAAAAATATTCATAAGAGGCTTTCCAAAGTTTCGTGCCTTTCTGGCACAGTTTCCTATATCATGGGAATGGCACTTGCCACCTTCAAGGTTCATGAATTTATGAAAGAGTTCCAGAATGGCTGCTAATGATAATCGTTCTGATATCCCGCAAGCTGCAAAGCGGGCGCTTGAGGAAGCCCAAGTTCGCCGGGAGAAGGCTGAAAAAGAGGCAAAACCCCAGGCCAAGGAGATAATGGGTCGGGATGGGCCGGATCCGGTCCGTTTCGGTGATTGGGAGAAGGACGGAATTATCAGCGATTTCTGAGACCGGTATGTTAAGGCCTTGTTTACCAAAAGAAAGCTGTTTCATCTGTGATTTCAGTCCTGCCGGCTGATACGGTCGCCCAGCCCTGAAACTGGTCCGATACTTGCAACACTCCATGCAGATCATCGCATGGAGAACGAAATGCAACTCGCAACCAGATTTATCAACCCGGCTACGGCATTCATCAACGACCGTTCAGGCAATGTTTTCATGATTTTTGCCCTGAGTATCTTTGTCATAATTGGTGCTGCGGGTGCCGCGCTGGATTATAGCCGCATTTACAGCACCAAAGGCAGAATGGTGCAGCTTCTTGATGCCGCCGTTCTCGCCACAGGCATTGAAATGGTTGAAGGGGAGACAAACACACAAAAACTCCGGGCCAAATTTAACGACTTCTTCGAAGCCAATCTTGCCGGAAATCAGAAATTTGCTGAAGCTTACCGGATTTCATCTTTCTCCGCTGACACCAATTCCGGTGAAATTTCTGTCGATGCGGTTGCAGTGGTTAAACCTACTTTCACCGGGATATTTGGCTACAAGGAGTTTGAAATCGGGATGGATTCCACAGCAGTGTTTGACCGTAAGGAAGTGGAAGTCGCGGTCATGCTCGATGTGACCGGCTCAATGCAAGGTCAAAAGCTTCGTGATCTGAAGCTCGCAGCCAGGGATTTGGTCGATACTTTGCTGCCGGATGCAAACACCAGAGATGTCCGCATATCGCTGGTTCCTTATTCTGGATCAGTCAATGCCGGCCGCTACAAGCAGAATGTGGTAAATGGCGGTATCCAGGTTGCCGGAGCTGGTGACGTGCTGGCCGGAATCGATCAACACGGCACATCCGGAAACTGCGTTACGGAGCGTGGCGGTACATATGCTGCGACAGATGAGTTTTATACGGTAGCGCGGATTGGTGATGATGTTCGTACGGATGTATCCGGTTTCAATTGTCCAACCGACCGCTCATCCATTGAACCCCTGACCAACCAGAGATCCCGTTTGACGCGGAAGATTCGCGATCTTCGCGCTGGCGGTGTCACGGCCGGTCATCTCGGCATTGCCTGGAGCTACTATACGCTTTCGGAAAAGTGGCGCGACCTTTGGGACGGCAACTCAAAACCTGCCGTGTACTCGGCCGACACAAAAAAAATTGCCATCCTTATGACAGACGGTGAGTTCAACACCTACTATTACGGCACAACGGAAGCGGGGAATCCGCGCTCGGCTTTCGGCGGAGATAATGTCGGCAGATCAAACGCGCTTGCCAGAGACCTCTGTGAGGACATGAAAGCAGATAAAAACGGCGCTCCCGGGATCACAGTGTATTCAGTGGCATTTCAGGCACCGGCGTCAGCGGAGGCTACGCTGCGCAGCTGTGCCAATGCGGACACACAGTCTGAGCAATTCTACTTCTCTGCGGATAACGGCGCTGAACTGCGGGCCGCGTTCCGCACGATTGCAACAAGCATCGGAAAACTGCGGATCAGTCAATGACTCTGAAGAGATAGCCAGACCCATCCGCAATCGGGGAAATGGGTCTGCGTCACCGATCTGCCGAGTTTAATTTCGTCAAGCCATGCAATAAATGCATGGCTGACATGAAAGATTAAGACTCGAAATTTCCCGTAAACCGATTATATCCACTTTAACAGCAATGAAAAATGCTGACGATAGTAACCGGAACTCTCCTCCTCCCATGTTCCGGTTTGTGGATTGATCCCTCCCCTCCATCGATCAATCCTTGTAAATGATGCTCGCCAGATCCTCCTCCCCTGGCGAGCATTATTTTTGCCCAGCCGAAATTTGAACGTAAAGACAAATAAAAAGGGCTGCCCGGTTCATAGACAGCCCCCGCGATTTTTACTTCCGTGAAAATCTCTATTTAGTGGATTAAAGCCCCATTGAAGGTTGCTCCAACGTGAGCCTCTTTCCGCCTGATCTCCCCAGAAACCAAAAAATCACTCGACATTAGATCACCTCCTTTCGAATCGTTGAACACACAGACAGATTAGGCCAATATTGAAACCCGTCAACATGCTTTCTGAGCAAAGTTTGCGAACAGCTTCCGGAAATCTGCGTCCGTGATGCTGTCAGTTTATTCGCAACGGAAAGTTGCATGCGCTGTATAACTGCCATCGGGGAATGATTGTCCTCTGGGTTTTCTGGCACGCAAATGGCCGGTTATCTCAGTCATTGAAGTGCCGGCCTCAGGAAGTGTAACAGCCCTTGTACCCCTTCTTGTGTTGAAATTCACGCCATCCTGAATGCTCACGCCCGAAAATCTTGTGCGCCACGCCACGTTGTCATCGCCTCCGGGAGGAGCGATGGTAAACGCAGTCGGGGGTTCCAAAGTGATCTGGAATGCAGCAGCCGGGGAGTCAAGCGGGCCGCGTTTGCGGGAGGTAACATGGATCGTGGCCGCGGTTCCGCCAAAGTTCTGGGAGTTGAGCGTGCGCTGATTGCCGCTTACCCCGAATGTGCCGCCCTGTATCAGCTGAATGAGGCAGGTTTCGCCGATGGTAGCCGAACTGGTAATGAATCCCATATCTGCGGAATGAACCGTATTTTCCGCTGTCACATTCACAGCAGAACAAATTGTGGCTATTGCCAGAAACTTTCTGTTCAACGAAAGTCTGAACATCTTCACCCCGCAAATCAGCACTGTTTGTCTAGCTGAAAAGGATGATTGTACCTTTAAACGGACCGGTAAACGCAAGGCTTCGCTAAACGTTCAAATTCTAACGCCTGAATTAACCCGTTGGTAAACTCGAAGGCTCCGTCACTTTTTGTTTTGCCGGTTCTCGATCAGATCATCTACAACAGCGGGATCCGCAAGTGTGGAAGTATCTCCCAGGTTGGAGAAGTCATCCTCTGCGATCTTGCGCAAAATCCGGCGCATGATTTTGCCGGATCTGGTCTTAGGTAACCCCGGTGCCCACTGAATTGCATCCGGAGAGGCGACCGGCCCGATTTCCTTCCTCACATGGTTGCGAAGCTCGGTTTTCAGCTCGTCAGTTGCCTCAACTCCTGCCATGAGCGTGACATAGCAGTAAATGCCCTGCCCCTTGATGTCATGCGGGTAACCGACCACGGCGGATTCAGAGACGGTATCATGCGAAACAAGCGCTGATTCCACCTCCGCGGTTCCCATGCGGTGGCCTGATACATTGATGACGTCATCCACGCGACCGGTGATCCAGTAGTATCCGTCTTCGTCGCGGCGGCAGCCATCGCCGGTAAAATATTTCCCCTTGTACGTAGAGAAATAGGTCTGGACGAACCGTTCGTGGTCTCCATAGACCGTCCGCATCTGGCCGGGCCATGAATCGATGATGCAGAGGTTTCCGTCGGTTGATCCTTCAAGCGGGTTGCCATCATTGTCGACCAGTTGCGGCTGAATTCCGAAAAACGGCAGTGTAGCGGAACCCGGTTTCAGTCTGGTGGCGCCCGGCAGGGGGGTAATCATGTGACCCCCGGTCTCGGTTTGCCACCAGGTATCGACGATCGGGCAGCGGCCTTCACCAACCACATGGTAATACCATTCCCATGCTTCTGGATTGATTGGTTCGCCAACGGTCCCAAGAATGCGCAGGGATTTGCGTGAGGTGGATTTGACGGGATTGTCGCCACCCTGCATGAGCGCGCGGATGGCCGTTGGTGCTGTGTAAAACTGGTTGACCTGGTGTTTGTCGCAGACCTGCCAGAACCGGGACGCGTCCGGGTAGTTAGGGACGCCTTCAAACATCAGTGTAATTGCTCCGTTCGCAAGCGGTCCGTAAACGATGTAGGAGTGACCGGTCACCCAACCGACATCTGCCGTGCACCAGTAAATGTCGCCGTCTTTGTAGTCGAAAGTGTATTGATGGGTGATCGACGCCCATACGAGATAGCCACCTGTTGTATGCAGGACGCCTTTCGGTTTCCCGGTTGATCCGGATGTATACAAGATGAAGAGCGGGTCTTCCGCATTCATTTCTTCGGGCGGACAGTCCGTTGAAGCGGCATCGCAGGCTTCATGATACCAGACATCGCGCCCTTCAACCCAGTCGATTGCATTTCCGGTCCGTTTCACCACCAGTACCTTGCGAACCTTCTGTCCTGCCTTTTCAGCAATATCGCAGGCTGCGTCGGTATTTGCCTTGAGCGGAATAATCTTTCCGCCGCGAATTCCCTCATCGGCGGTTATGACAAAATCTGACTGGCAGTCTTCGATGCGGCCGGCAAGCGCATCGGGTGAAAACCCGCCAAACACAATTGAATGCACGGCCCCAATGCGGGCACAGGCCAGCATAGCATAGGCTGCTTCCGGCACCATCGGCATGTAAAGGGTGACGCGATCGCCCTTCTTTACACCTTCTGCCTTCATTACATTTGAAAGCCGGCAAACGTGTTCATGAAGTTCCCGGTAAGTGATGTGCATGTCATCGGTCGGCTCGTCGCCCTCCCAGATGATGGCGGTCTGGTCGCCACGGGTAGCAAGATGGCGGTCGATGCAGTTTGCGGAAACGTTCAACGTTCCGTCCTCAAACCATTTTATTGAAACATCAGGATATTCGTAGGTGGTGTTCTTCACCTTGGTGAACGGCTTCATCCAGTCAATGCGCTTGCCGTGTTCAGACCAGAATGCATCCGGATCGGCGACTGAAGCATCATACATTTCCCTGTATTTGGCTTCGTCAATCCACGCGCCTTCGGTCGCATCTTTCAAAATGTCATAGGTCTTTGGTTCATCTGACATGATATTCTCCTCCAGTCCGAAAGGGCTTTATGCTGTTGGCATTCCCCCTGAATTTCCCGTTATAAACCAGACCACAGATGAAAGGTCTATTCAACCATTGGGGGATGCGGACATTCTTTCATGGTGTCGGAACCATTATGGTTAATTTTCGATAGTTAAAATTTTAACGAATTTAGCGGACGATGTACCGGTTCCTTTGGTTTTGAGTAGGAATTGACCCATGTCCGTTAAGCGGAAATCCATGTTTGCCGTTCTTCTGTTGCCGCTTATTCTGGCCGCGTGCGCCGGAGGTTCGCAGGGTTTTCTGGCGGTATTCCGTCCTCCGCAGATCGCCTGGAGCGATACTTCGTGGTGTGTTCCGCTTGAGTTGAAGATCGCACTCAACAAGATTTCCCGCAAATTTGGTCCGGTGAAAGTACACTCAACCCACCGCTGGCCGCTTGAGAATGCGCGTAAGGGAGGCAAGAAACGGTCTTACCACCTGACTTGCAGAGCCGTGGATTTTTCCGTGCCCGGCAATCCGAGCGAAGTGAAAAGTTATTTGCGGTCCCTGTGGGAAGTCGGTGGATACAGCTACTATTCGCGAGGCTTTTATCACATTGACAACGGGCCAAGGCGTACCTGGTAAGACAAGTCAGTTATCAGGGCCGAATCTACGGAAAAACTTCCAGGCTTCTTTTGCACTGCTGATATCCCGGTTCTGCCCGCCACTTTTCTTCAACCAGCTTTCGGACACCGGAGAAAAATCGGGAACCGCATGACCGCTGCCTTCAGCACGGAACAGTTTTACCGAACCTTCAACCTTGCATCCCGTCCACTCCACGAGCCGCATTCTGCTGTCGTCGGTGGTATCGATGTCTTCCAGCAGTTTGGTTTTCTGTCCGTTGCAACCATGTTTTCTGCGCCAGAAATCCATTGTTTCGGGAACTGAAACCTCTCTTCCGGTTCTGAAAATCCAGCCATCATAGGGTAATATCGGATCATTCGTGCCTGCGATTACCATCAGCCCCGGAGGTTCATCAGCATGGCAGTCAGACATGTGCTTTTCATACATGGTTCCAACAATTGCCGCGGCTGCCGCAAACGGTGAGTTTGGGCTGCACAACAAGTGGTAAGACATGATTGCGCCATCCGAAATGCCTGTCAGGTAAATCCGGTTTCTGTCGGCAAGTCCCTTTTCAATCAGATGATCGACGAGCGAAAAAATGTATCCAACGTCGTCAAGCTCGGTACCATCTTCCAGCTTGACGTTCCTCAAGCCCGGAAAAATTCTCCATTGGCCGTATAATGCGGCTGGTTGAACCAGCAGGAAATTCTCCTCAACGGCCAATTGCACCATGGAATTCCATTTGATGTAGTCGAGCGTATCCTGGCCTGCCAAAGCGGCTTCCTTCTTCCTGTATCCGTGGAGGTGGACAACCACAGGTTGAGCTTCACCGGATCCATTGGCTTTGCCTTCAATGTAGTAAAGACGATCTATGCCCTGGTGTGAAAAGGATTTGACTTCGCCGGATATTGCCAACGCACTTGACAGAACCAACGCCAAAAAAGCCATCAATATTACATTTGGGATAGATTTTTTCATTGGTGTAGATGTCCTAAGATTGAAATGCAGCAATATTTTATCAATCTGACCAAAGCTAGGCATGCTGTCCTTGCCCAGCTTTACGTTCCAAAGCCTATTGTAGTCCCGTTCTCTGCAGTTATCAGAAATTGACAAGGGTTATTGGATTTTTCTGTCAGCATCTTCCGGCATTAAGTCCTGCCAGTTCCGCGTTCCAGAAGAGTGTCTTGCGATAGGTAAGACAGGTCTCTTCTTTGTTCTCAAGTCGCGGATCGGAAAACAGTTCTTCTGCGATTTTGGTAGTTTTCTCACGCGATTCCGTGAATCGGGGTCCGTTTGAAGATTTACTGTCGAGTATCATGATGTTCTGCTCTCCCGGGTTTTCAGACCAGGAGTTCCATTGCGGCGAGTTGCCGGAAGAGCCCGTTCCCGGTCTGCCGGTGCGAGCAAACTCCGCCCAGTATCCCATTATGTGGGAAGAAAGCTGCAGCCGCTCCTTCTCGTTTTCCTCAGTGAACACCCATTTGTCGGCCCGTCCGAGAAACCTGTATTGTCCCATCACAAAGGGAATCTCCAGTGCATGGGCCGCGCCGAACACGTCGGCAAAATCGGAGCCGAACACGGATCCAGATTCATCCCAGTCAAACCGGTAAGCATAGACGGCATCATGTCCGGCTTCTGTCATGGCTTTCAGCGGCTTGTCGACCGAGCTGACACGCCACATTCGGCTCTCATACTCTGCCAGTGCATCATAGAATTCCTGATCGTATGCGTATGGGATCAACCAGAGCCATCTGCCCACAAGCTCCGGATTGAGGATGTTGAAGAGTTTGGTCTCATCCCGGTTGGTACCGGTAATGATCGGGACGGCGTTGAAAGTATCTCGTGATTTCAGGGCATTCGAAATGCCTCCGATCGGCACAACGATTCCGTCTTCTATGATCCTGGGCGGTGACCAGTTGGTGACGATATCCTTTGAACCATACGCCTCGTAGAATTCATTAGCCGGCAAAGAACGCAGGGCTTCTGCGTTCACAGCTTCACCCAGAAGCTTTCTGGCAATACGGTTGCCTGATCTCGGGTGGGTTTCTCTCGCCTCTTCATGTGGAACGGAAGTGAAAAGGCCCGACTGCACAATGGCCTTGTGGAATTTGCCCTTGGCTTTGGGACTGGTAAGCAATGCTGCAATGTTGTGTCCGCCGGCGCTTTCTCCAAACAGGGTGATGTTGGTTGGATCACCGCCAAAAGCGCCAATATTGTCCTTCAGCCAATCCAGAGCTGCAACCTGGTCAAGGATCGCGAAATTGGTGCTTCTGTCTTCGGGGATTTCTGCAGATCCCTCGATTGCATCATTTGAAAACCATCCAAAGGGCCCGAGCCTGTACTGAACGACCACGACAATCACGTTTTCCTTGGCTACCAGCGCTGCCGGGTCGTACTGCTCTGCTCGACCCCAGACATTTGCCCCGCCATGAATCCACATCATGACCGGGAGGTCTGAATTATTGGCAGTATCGGCATCCATTTTCGGGGCGTAGATGTTGAGATAGAGGCAATCTTCCTGCCCCATGACATTACCAAGCGGAATTGCATCCGCGCTGGATCCATCGTCCAGCCTGCGGCGGATTTGTATGCACCATGGGGCATGGTCCAGCGCTTCTCTCATTCCTTCCCAGCCTTCTGCAGCGCGCGGCGCCCGCCAACGCAGGTTGCCAACGGGGGCGCGGGCAAACGGGACTGAGCGCCAGACATGCACCGGATTATCGTGATGAAGGAACCCAATCAGACTACCCTGTTCGATGGTTCTTTCAGTCAGTTGATCTGTGACTGGAGCAGGCGGTTGTGACGGCTTATTGCTGCAGGCTGCCAAAGCGAAAATCAAGGCCAGTGTCAGTAGGCGGAGTTTCATATAGGTTTCTCTTTTTCTTTACCCGGACTGCCAAACATACAGTGCTATCCCAGCTTTTCAATTGCGCAACACTGAATGTCAGAACAGAATCTTGTCCTGCATAAAGATATCTATGGCGTTTGCCTGATCAGCCGCCTCATCGCGCAACCAGGCAAGAAAATGAAGAACTTTTTCCTTTTCGAGATATTCAGGAGGGCAGCAGAAGTAAAACCCGCCTTTGGCGCTGATTGCGTGGCGGAACGGAGCGATCAACCTCCCGGCATTGATTTCACGAAATGCAAAGCCAAGCCGAGCCATTACAATTCCGCCACCATCAACGGCTGCTTCAATGCAGTGATCAGCATGGTTGAAATGGGCACCGCGCTCCGCGTCCACCGAATCATAGCCCATCGCTTTCAACCAGGTCTCCCACTGGCTTGCCTCAAGAAACCGAAGGGACTCATCATGAATCAGCTTTGCCTTCTTGAACAGGGTTTCATCTGCTTTGCCTCCGGCTTCGGAAAACAGCGTCGGTGAAATAAGGGGCGTTGAAATTTCCTGAAAAAGCGGTTCGACATAGAGATCAGGATAGTTGCCGGCACCGAAACGGATTACTGCATCAACGCCGTCACGATCAAAGTCCGTGAGTTTCAGATTGGCGGACAGACGGAAGTCGATTTCAGGATTTTCTTCAAGATAGGAATGCAATCGTGGCGCAAGCCATTTGGCCGAGAACGCAGGACCCGTACTGATAACCAGTGTGTTGTCTTCCTCTTCCGGCTTCAGAAGCGCGAACGTCTGTTCCATGGTTTCAAAGGCTTCAATCACGCCGGGGGAAATCATCCTGCCTTCGCGGGTCAGTTCTACTGACCGGTTCAGACGTCTGAACAGCTTGATGCCTATGAATTCCTCCAATTGCCTGATCTGGTAGGAAAGGGCCGCTGGCGTCACACCGAGCTCTTCTGCTGCAGCCTGAAATTGCATGTGCCGCCCTGCAGCTTCAAAGGCACGAATTGCATTCACGGGTGGAATTTTTCGCATTTGACTTCAAAAATTTTTAACTGACACGCAAGAAATACACGTTTGTCAGCAGCCTGTCGAGCAATTAATTTGAACTCAATCGAACGAAAGGAACAAACCCATGTCACTGCACAGAAATCAGATCAAACATTCAGCTTACACACCATTCAGCACGGGAGAATTGAACCGTCGTATCGAGGAGGGACTTAAGCGGGCTCCTCAAGAACGTGCAAAAGCCTTGAAGGAAATCTGGGGCTGGATCACCGGCAAATAGGAAAATCGAAAGGACTTGGCAAATGGCTGAACAAGCAATGAAATCTCATCTTTTCAGAGACGGTAATGCCGCCTTCTTTATCAAATGGGCGGCATCAATTATCCAGATATTCGGCTATTCGGCGACTGCATTTGGATTCACGCCGCTCAACATATACCTGTTTCTGGCAGGACTGATCGGGTGGTTCATTGTCGGCGTGATCTGGAACGACAAGGCGATAATGCTCATTCACCTTGTTGCGCTCGGGGCGATGTTTGTCGGGCTGGCGAGTTAGAGGATTGTCAAAATCTCATCGATCGGCTTCTTGAGTTTGGCTACAGCGGGCACGGTCGCGTCATCTGTTGGATGCCCCACCGGAACAATCATGACCGGCTTTTCAGATGCCGGACGTTCAAGCAGCCCGTTCAGGAACTTCATCGGGTTGGGTGTATGCGTCAGAGCAACCAGTCCGGCGTGATGGATGGCGGCAAGCAGAAATCCGGTCGCGATTCCGACACTCTCGTTCACATAGTAGTTCTTGTAACGGGTACCGTCGTCGAACTCACCATAGCGTTGGGCAAAAATGACAATGAGCCAGGGGGCAGTTTCGAGATGCGGTTTTTCCCAGGATGTGCCAATTGGCTCCAGAGCGCTGATCCACTCATCTCCGCCACCCCCGGCATAAAATTCCTTTTCCTCCCGTTCTGCAGCCAGGCGAATTTCTCTTTTTACGTCCGGGTTCTGTACCGCCACGAAATGCCAGGGTTGATGATTTGCTCCCGATGGGGCGGAGCCCGCCGCCTTTATGCAGCTTTCAATGATTTCCTGCCCGACAGGCCTTTCCGAAAAATCCCGCACTGAGTGCCGCTTCGACATGAACTTGTGAAAATTGCCTGCTGCTTCCAGCATTTCTCTTTCGTTCATGGAATGACGATCCGGAAGCGGCAGGGCCTTATAGTTCATCGATTCGCGTGAGAACATCTCAGGGTCGCTCCAGATTTTCTATGTGCTCCAGGATCAGCGAAACACTTTCGGAAGGTGAATGCTTCCCGGTATCAATTGTGATCAGGTTTTCATGAGTGAACGGCAACGTTTCATATTCCGACAAGGTATGATGCAGTATTTTCCTTTCCGTCAGTTTCAGTTTCTTCTCTCGTTCTGGATTGGAGACCCGTTCAAGCATGATGCTTTCATCACATTTGAGTTCTACCGGTAAAAAAACTGCATTTCTGCGCTTGGCAGTATCTCGGACTTTTTCAAAAAGTTTCCGACCTGCCGGCGTGTTAAACAGTACGTTGGTCATTACGAAATTTGCATCTGCGGCACCGATTTCCGCCATGGTATCAAGCACGACATCGCGTATCAGATCAGCTTTTTCCCAAATTGCCTCAGGCAAACGGTCTTTTCCGGTTTTCCGGACAATCTGAAAAACCGGGTCGTTGATCGTATGGTTGTCAATCAGGAAAGCACCGGTTTGCGAACACAGTTCCTTTGCGATTGTGAGCTTTCCAGAAGCAGGAAATCCGGTCAGATAGATGAGGGTGTTGTTGATTTCATGCTCCGATCCAACCGATTATGAGCGCCTGCAGGATGAAAACCACCAACCAGTATCCACCATCAATCAAGGTGAGGTTCCAACCCTTTCCCTGAAAACGGTGATTGACCGCCATTGGTGCCACGCAGAAGCCAAGCCACAGGAAAATTGCGGCCATGAGACTGCCGATCACGCTGACAGAGCCAAAATGCCCAAACAGACTTGAGAGCACAAAGGCAATGATCAGTTGAGCGACAATTGCAACGACATAAATCTTTGGGTCCGGTTTGGGTTGCTCTGTAAATCCGGCCGCATTCATCCATTGCTTTGCGAAGATGCCATACCAGGCCGCACCGGTTACCATTCCTGCCACAGCCGCCAACAATACACCGAGATAGTTTATTTGTGAGATATCCAAAATTAATCCCTCCTAAAAAGTTCCGCCTGACTCAGGATACTATTCTTGATGTATCCCAATCAATCTCTTTTACCCCGCAAAGTCTCGCCTGACGCGTCAGTTCGGCCACAAGTTTGTCGTTTCGGGTCGCAGACCATTTGATCCGTTTTTCCAGCCAGAGTCTTGAGACTGCTATCCGGTTTTTGTTCCTCTCCGCTTTCATGTCGACCCGGCCAATTAATTTGTCTCGCTCCAACAGCGGGAAAACGTAATAACCGTATTTTCTTTTCTCAGGCGGCACGTAAATTTCGATTGTGTAATCAAAACCGAACAGCCAGGACAGGCGTTTGCGATCCCGGATAACGGGATCAAATGGAGAAAGCGCGCGCAGACGATCCGGCACTTTGGGCAGGTTCCCGATTAGCTGTTCAATATCCAAGCGGGCGAAAAATTCTCTTGGTTTTGAATTGTCGTGTGGCGTCACCGTAATTGTCATGGCTTCCTGTCTGCCGCGCTCGGCAAGCCAGTCTTTGACCTCGTCAATTGACAACAGATTCCAGTAACGGGCGATATCGCCTGCGGTTCCAAAACCGAGGCGATCGAGTGCTGCCCGGCAGGCCCAATCTACGAACTCTTCATGACTGATTTCAGCCTGGTGATGTTCTGCAGGAATTACGCGATGACACAGGTCATAGGTTTTCTGAAAGCCTTCACGTCTGGGAACAGCCAACTGTCCGGTCCGCCACATGAATTCCAGTGCTGCCTTGCCATCGTGCCATTGCCACATTTCCAGCTTCTGGCCTTCCGGTTTCTCCAGATCACGGGAGCGCAGGACACCTTTCTCCTCTATACGTGCTCGCAATGCCTCAACATGCGATTCAAAGCCTTCTCCCTGCCACTGTGTGAATTTCTCGCGCAGCCGCACTTCATCACGGCGGAACTTGTGTTTCCAGAATGGCCAGAACCTGCAAGGTATAAGGGAAGCGTCATGCGTCCAGTTCTCAAACAGGCCCTGTTCCTTTTCATGCAGTTTTTCCAGATGCTTTGGACGGTAGGTCTGGTTACGGGCAAACAACGTCATGTGATGGGCGCGCTCGACCCAACGGATCGAGTCAACCTGAACGAAGCCGAGTTGGTCGATCAGTTCTGCCAGCTCGCCCTTGCCGAACGCGAGATGTGGCGGTCGGGTAAGGCCTTGTAAATGCAAGATCAGATGTCTCGCTGTCTGGTTGTCGAGGTGAAGTGTCATCTCGCAACAATCATGAATTGTGATGATTCGTTCAAGTGGGCAGCGATATCTGTGCAGGTTTCGGGTGGCGAGCCTGTTATTATGCAGATACTCCCGGTGAAAAAGGAGATCATCATGACAGACGTAGTGATTAAACCCCTGCCTACAGAGGAAGTTCGCAGACTGCAAAGAGGCGGAAAAGATGCCAACGGACAGTTTCCCGAAGTCTGTATTTCAGATGGAAAGGGAAATCCCTGCCGCCATTGTCTTTCGATGATCAAGGCGGGAGAAGAATTTCTGATTGTTGCATACAAACCGTTCACAACTATCCAGCCCTATGCGGAACAGGGGCCTTTATTCCTCCACAAACACGAGTGCGCCGCATATCAGCACCAGGATCAGGTACCCGACATACTTAAAAACAGTGCGGAGTTTATGGTCCGTGGTTATGATTGTGATGAACGTATTATCTACGGTACCGGAAAGATCGTCTCGAACACAGAAGTAGAAGCTTATGCTTCAAGCCTGATTGACAATGGTGATGTCCGGTTTGTTCATGTCCGGTCAGCCGCCAATAACTGCTTTCAGATCCGGATTGATAAACGGCAAGATGTCTAAAGCGGTTTCAGAGTCTTCCCGTCAAGACCGCCCATCCGGCTGACCTCCATCCATTCTGATTCTGTGACAGGTTGAACGGACAGTCGCATGGAGGTTACGAGTGACATTTCGGCGAGTTTTGGGTTTGCTTTCACTTCCTTTAGCGTCACGGGGTTGGGCATGTCACAAACAGCTTTGATGTGAACGCAGTCCCAGCGTTCATCGTCGGTTGTCGAATCCGGGGCGCTCAATGCAGATACTTCCGCTATGCCAACGACATTCAGGCCTTCATTTGAATGATAGAAAAAGGCAAGATCACCGAGTTCCATCGCGCGCATGTTGTTGCGGGCCTGATAGTTGCGTATCCCGTCCCATTCCTCCCCGACGTCTCCCTTGGTTTTTTGTTGTTCCCATGACCATTTGAACGGCTCGGATTTGAATAGCCAGTACTGCATGATTTTGTCTCCGCGTAATCTTTTCTACTAATTCTCGCGCTTGAGGGGTCTGGTCAAGAGTTGGCGGACTGCTTCCTGTGCAGTAACCTCCTTTTCAAGAACCTTGACGATTGCTTCGGTGATCGGGGCCTCTATCTTTCGTTCTCTGGCCAACCGGAGAGCAACGCCTGCCGTAAATGCGCCTTCGGCGAGCTTGAGTCCTTCAAGGCTGTCACCTTTGCCCATAGTCATGCCATAAGTGAAATTTCGTGACTGGGTGCTTGAACAGGTGAGAACCAGGTCTCCAAGCCCGGACAGTCCGGATAATGTTTCCGGTTTGGCTCCCAATGCCACCGCGAGTCGCGTTAATTCCGAAAATCCGCGCGCGATCAGTGCAGCCTCGGCGCTGGCGCCAAGCTTCATTCCCCGTGCGGCTCCGACGGCAATTGCCAGTACGTTTTTGAGTGCTCCTCCGAGTTCAACTCCTTTGAGATCACTGGAAGTGTAACAGCGGAACGTACAGGTGGACAGGTCCGAAGCAAGCATTGTCGAAATGTCATTGTCAAAGCTTGCGATAGTGACTGCTGTCGGCAAACCTGAGACCACATCCGTTGCAAAGCTTGGGCCTGAGAGCGTCGCCACGGAGCTTTCCGGCATGGAAGAACCAATCAGTTCGTGGGGCAGCATTCCGGTCTCTCTGTCAATGCCCTTGCACGTGGCTATCAGAATGGCGTCACCTGCAAGGGTTCTGATTCTTTCGAGTTTACCGGAAAGGGCCTGTGTTGGTACAGAAAGAAGAATTATCTCTGCCTTTTTCAGGGCATCTTCGAGATTTGTTGTGGCCCGAACAGAAGGTTCCAGTGCCAGATCATCCAGATATCTGCTGTTTGTATTGGCGGAATTGATTTCGTTGACGGTTTCGGCTGATCGCCCCCAGATTCTGGTGTTGTGTCCGGCACGGGCCGCTACACACGCAAGTGCGGAACCCCAGGCTCCACTTCCAAGAACGGCTATCGTTTTTCCCATCAGACTTTCGCCCCTTTGCGACCGGCGCCCACAATACTCGCTGATTCTTCATCCAGTGGCCATCTTGAGCGCGGCGAAAGATCAAGCTTCGAAGCCTCGCCCCGTTCGAAACGTTCGAGACCTGCCCAGGCGATCATTGCTGCATTGTCCGTGCAAAGATCGAGCGGAGGAGCAATCAGTTCAAGATTTGCTTCGGCCGACACTTTTTCAAGATTGGTCCTCACTTCCCGGTTCGCTGCAACACCGCCTGCGACCACCAGTTTCGTGATTCCTTCTCCGTGTAGAGCAATTGCTTCACAGCAACGATCCGCCAAAAGTTCCGATATTGTAATTTGCATTGAGGCGCAGAGATCGCTGATATCCTGATCAGTCAGCGGTTCGAGTTTTTTTGCCTCGTTCCTAACTGCAGTCTTCAGCCCGGAAAACGACATATTGAGTGTGTTTTTCCCCTGCAACGGCTTGGTAAAACAAAACCTGTCGGGATTCCCGTTGATTGCCACTCTTTCCACATTGGGACCACCCGGGAACCCCAATCCCAGAAGTTTTGCGGTCTTGTCGAAGGTTTCGCCAACCGCGTCATCGATTGTGGTTGCCAGGCGGACATATTCTCCGATTCCGTTTACCCTGAGTATCTGACTGTGACCTCCTGAAACGAGCAGCAGCAGATACGGAAATTCGATGTTGTGGGTTAACCGGGCAGTCAGCGCATGACCCTCCAGATGATTAATTCCGAGATATGGAATTCGGCGACTGGCCGCGATTGCTTTTGCGGTCATCAGGCCAATCATCAATCCCCCGATCAATCCCGGCCCCGCCGTTACTGCTATGCCATCGATCCGATCCAATGAGGTTTCTGCATCATTCAGTGCACTCTTAATCAGATGATCGAGAACGTTAAGATGGGCGCGGGCGGCAAGTTCGGGAACCACTCCGCCAAATTCAGAGTGCTCATCAATCTGGCTGAGAATCTGGTTGGAAAGGATAGCGGGCTTCCCATCCCCTGAACGGGTAACAACGGCTGCGGCTGTTTCGTCGCAACTTGTTTCAATTCCCAAGATTTGCATTGTTTTGAAAGCCTGCTGCCTGTAACACCCGATGACGCCTGAATTAACAGACCAACCGGCAAATGCAAATGACTGACAAGACGATCAGGATCGGGACTCGTGGAAGCAAGCTTGCGCTCATCCAGGCGGAGACCGTGAAGTCCCAGCTGTTGCAAGTACATCCGGGTCTTTCGGTTGAGATTGAGGTGATTTCCACCAGAGGAGACCGGTCTCAGCGCGAGAATATCCCGCTTTCGGAAATTGGCGGAAAGGGGCTCTTTACTCTCGAAATTGAAGAAAAACTGAATTCCGGTGAAATAGACATGGCCGTGCATTCAGCCAAAGACATGCCCACCCGTTTGCCGGAAGGCCTTGGGCTGGTTTGCTATCTGGAGAGGGAAGACGTTTCTGATGCGTTTATCTCTGAAAAGGCGGAAACTTTTGATGATTTGTCGAATGGGGCTGTAATCGGATCAGCATCTCTGCGCAGGCGGGCGTTGATGTGGCGCAAACGCCCGGACCTCGAAATGATCATGTTCCGGGGAAATGTCGATACGCGCCTGCAGAAGATAAAGGATGGTGTGGCCGAAGCAACGTTGCTCGCCAGTGCCGGTCTTAAACGGCTAGGCCTTGAAAATGCGATTACCAGTCGACTATCCCTTCAAGACTTTCCCCCCGCACCTGGACAGGGCGCAATTACCATAGAGGCGCATACCGACAGAGCGGAAATCCTTGAATTGCTTGACCCGCTCAATCACCGGCAGACGGAAATTGCATTAAACGCTGAGCGGTCTTTCCTCGAAGTGCTGGATGGATCCTGCAGGACGCCGATTGGTGCTCATGCTACCATTGATGGAGAAAATCTGCGCCTGCACGGGATCATCCTCAAGCCGGATGGCAGCGAGTCCCATGAAGATGTTCTTGAAGGTACAACTGGAGACGCTCAGGCAATTGGTCAGGAAATGGGCAGGCTTCTGAAAGACCGTGCCGGCCGGCATTTCTTTGAAGGGTGGGACTAAAGAAATTGCGTGTTCTTGTTACCAGAACCGAATTGGCTGCTGACAGAACGGCAGATGCACTGCGGAGTGCAGGTTATGATCCGGTTGTCCTTCCTCTTACCGAATTGAAGGATACAGGTGCAAAGATGCCTGACCAAACCTATGACGGTTATCTGTTCACGAGCGGCAATGCCCTTGAAGTTCTGTCCAGACGCGGATGGATCTGTCCGGATACGGGGTCGGTTGCTTACTGTGTTGGCGATCAAACGGCTGCCGAGGCAAAAAAGCGCGGGTTTGTGGATATCCGCTCTGCTGGGGGCAATGCACAAGATCTGGTGGAACTGATCAAAAAGGATCGTGATTCAGAGACCAGATCGTTGCTATATCCGACAGCGGTTGATCGATCGTTGGACTTCAACAAGGCCTTGTCAGAATTCGGGGTTTGCGTTGAAGTCACAGAGATTTATGAAAATCGTCCGGTCTTTCCGTCGACCGAGACCGTTTTTGGTGCATTGCAGGAAACCGGAGCCGGTAGCGTGTTTTTCTATTCCCGCAAATCGGCGACACATGCGTGTGAGATACTTTCGGAAACATCGGGAGTTCATGGTTTGGGTGATCTGTCAGCGATCTGTATTTCTGCGAAAACCGCTGAACCGGTGTTGATGTATCCCTGGCAAGCCGTGTATGTTGCTGAGGAACCTACCGAACAATCCATGGTCAGCAAATTGAACCAAATTTTCTCCGCCAATTGAAGCAACCAATCGCATATAAAAGACAAAGTTCGAAGACATAATTCTTATTTGATCAGTTGAATTTGATTACGAGGGTACAGAATCATGGCGTCAGGCCCAAAGTCCACAAATACCAGAGCGCGTCGCAGTCCTTCCAGAAGCCGCAAGCCGGCAACGATTGACCTGGAAGCAAAGGAAGTCAAAGCAGACAATTCCGGCGCTAAAGAAACAGCGTCCGGAAAAGCAACAACCGCACAGCGGAGCAAAACAACCGAGAAACCGGAAGCTCCCAAGCCTGCGTCCAAACCGGCGCAGGGGCGTACCGCTTCTGCCAAGAGGACTGCTGCAGTTTCTTCAGTGCCGAAGATGAAGCAAAGCACGAAGCAGAGCACAAAAACAGAGCCTGCGAAACCCGCAGCCACTTCATCTCCTGCCAAAGAACACGTGCCAGAAAAGACGCAGAAGCCTGAGAAGCCAGCAGTTCCTCCAGCAAGCCCGGTACAATCTTCCGGAAAGAGCGGCGGGATATTCGGAGGATTGGCTTCTGCTGTTTTCGGTGCGGTGTTGGCGATTGCAGGGCTGGGCGCTGTCGGTCAGATGGAAGATGCAGCGAACCTACCTGTAATTGGCAAATTATATGCTGGCGGAGGTGCCACCCCTTCGATTTCAATTGACGACAGCCGCCTTGTAAGTTTGGAAGAGCAAATAAATCGATTGGTTTCTGCGCAGAATTCAGCAGAAAACCCTGCTGTTGATCTCGACCCTTTAAACAACCGGCTTGAAGAGCTTGAAGCCCGTCTTGCAGCGTTGCCGACCTCGGCGGAAACGCCAGTTGTCGATGTTGATCTGATTTCCCGGATAAACTCAGTGGAGGCTTCCCTTGCAGCCGTTCGGCAGGAGATCGCCGGAATAGAAACAGGGGCCGCTTCCGGCCCGCAGACTTCAAATCCGGATTTTTCTGAGGAAATTTCCGCCCTGAGCGCACGGATTGACGGTGTAATCGTTGATAGTCGCAAACTTGAAACGTTAGAGGCGCAGGTCAATTCCCTTGTATCCAGCCTTGGAAAGATGCAAGCATCGACAACCCAAAATTCCGAACAGCTTGCCGCTCTTGTGTCCCAGTCAACTGAACTGAAAGATACGGTGGCTTCAGTCAAAGCAAGTGAGAAAGTGGCAAGATCTGTTGCGGTAAATGCATTGGCGACCGCGCTGGACAATGACGATCCTCTGGCTCAACCACTGTCATCAGTAGAGGCACTGATCGGTGTGTCGAGCGAATCAACCCGGCTCGGTGAACTGGCCAGTTCCGGTATTCCTACACTGAATGATTTGGTCTCCACGCTCGATGCTTTCACGAACACAGTGCAAAATCCGTCCACGGTTCCTGAAAATGCAAGCCTTTCGGACAGGTTCTGGGCTAATGCTCAAAGCCTTGTTACGTTCAGGTCTTCAGGACCACGCGAAGGGGATGATCCACTTGCCATTCTCTCCCGTGTCAGAGGCGAGGTGGTTAACAGCGAGCTTGACAAAGCAAGGACTGAATGGCTGAAGCTACCTACCGGAATCCAGCAAAACGGCGAACCTTGGTTGACCAGACTGGACAGTCGTATTGAAGCCTATCAGCTTCAGAATGCAATTTCATCGAAACTGGCCCAGCAAGCCGGGTAGCCCGCTATAAGGAATTTCCCGATGTCCAGATTGTTTGTTTTTCTCCTGTTTGTGCTTGCTCTTGCCGTTCTTTTCGCCTGGGTAGCGGATAATCCGGGCACGATTTTCATTCAGTGGGAATGGCTTGCGGCAAAATTCGGTCGTTCGGGCGAGGAAATCGGCATACCGCTGACTCTCGCGCTGGTTGTTCTCCTGGCTCTAGTTGTGACCATCATGTTTGTACTGGGTATGCTGAAAAGCATATTTGGCATGCCATCTTTCCTCGCAAGGTTTTTTGATAATCGTCGCCGGGACCGCGGTTACAAGGCATTGTCCCAGGGACTGATTGCTGCAAGTTCAGGCGATGTCGATACCGCCAGAACTCTTGCCAAAGAAAGCGGCAAGCTGCTGAAGGACGAGCCGCTCGTAGCGCTTTTGGGAACTCAAACCGCACTACTGGAAGGAAAGCGGGATGAGGCGCGTGCGAATTTTCAAACCATGCTTGAAGATGAAAATACCAGGATGGTTGCGTTGCGCGGTCTATTTCTTGAAGCGGAACGGCAGGGAGAAACCGAAGCTGCTCGTCACTACGCGGAAGAAGCAGTCAAGGATGCTCCGGCGCTTCCCTGGGCCGGCAAGGCAAAGTTGCGCTATCAGGCTACCGACGATGATTGGGATGCGGCCATTCAAACGCTTGAAGCAAATCGTGCAGCCGGACTGGTCGAAAAAGATGCTGCAAAACGGCAACGCGCCGTACTTTTGACGGCCAAAGCCTTTTCTCAGGAACAGGCAAATCCTGACGCTGCCAGGAAACTCGCCAAAGAGGCGCATAAACTGGCAAAGGATCTCGTTCCTGCCGCGGTTTCCTATGCCCGCTCCGCAAGCAGGCTCGGTGATGTGCGGGGGGCAACGAAAGTACTGGAAGCAACGTGGAAACAGTCACCGCATCCTGAAATTGCAGATGCATATTCTGCTGTGCGAAGCGGGGATTCAGTTCAGGACCGGCTAAAACGAGCCCGTAAACTTGCTGGTCTGAAAGCAAATCATCCTGAAGGTGCTTTTGCGGTTGCAGTTGCAGCCATCGATGCGAAGGACTGGGAGGTGGCACGGACAGCACTTGAACCGATTCTGACAACGCGTCCCACGGAACGTGCATGCCTTTTGATGGCGGACATTGAGGAGGGTCAGCACGGCGATCATGGGCGTATGCGTGACTGGCTTTCTCGTGCAGTAAGGGCTCCCGCGGACGAAGCCTGGACGGCTGACGGTCACGTTTCGGAAGAGTGGCTGCCAATGTCTCCCGTTACCGGGGAGATTGATGCGTTTGAATGGCGTGTTCCGCTTGCTCAGCTCGGTGATGAAACAATTCCGGTAATGACCCTCGAAGAGCTCAAGGCAGAGGCTGATTCATCCCGTTTGGCTCCGGCAGATGTGCCCGAAACATCTGAGACGGATGTGATTGAGGCGGAAACGGTTCCGGAAGATGTTTCCGGGGAATTGAAAAATGAACCTGCCGAAGCTTCGCAGGCATCGGTGGAGGGCAATGCCATTGACCTGCAAAAGCCAGAGGTTGCTGTTGTTGCGGAAGGTGAAGGCGATGGGTCTGAAACTGCAGCAGAAATGAATCCGAAATCGGCAAATGACAATGCGGTTTCGAGCGAAACTACGGAAACAAAGCCTGAAACCCAAGCATCCAAAAGCTCGGCTGAGTCTGAAACATCGCACGATGAAACGGATGGGAGCCCGGATGATGAAGGGTTCGAAAATCAGGTCAAGTTTCCTTTGGAACGTCGGCCGGATGATCCGGGCGTTCATCCCGACAAGGAGCCGCCAAAGAAAGGTTTCAAGCTTTTCTGACTGGAGCGCATTCGATTTGTACGAATTATGGCGCATCCGCCTTGGCAAATGCCCCGTGACTTCATATGTCACCGTTAGAAACCATTCGGGGCACACAATCCTATGTCGGAAATCACAAGCAAACAGGTTCTTGAGCGTCTCGGCAAAGTAAAGGGCCCGGATCTGGAGGGGGACATCGTCTCACTTGGTCTCGTCGAAAATGTACTTGTGAATGAAGGCAAGGTGATTTTTTCAATCAAGGTTCCCGCTGAGCGCGCGGAGGAACTTGAACCGCTCAGGGTTGCAAGTGAAAAAGCGGTGTCCGGATTGAGAGGAGTGGAGAAAGTAACTGCGGTCCTTACGGCTGAACGCAAGCCCGGTTCAACGCCCCGTCCAGCAGGAAATCCTCCACCATCAATGCAGTCTCGTAGCGGAAATGCGGCGAATGATGGAACCTCTTCAAAGGTGGGTGTTCCGGGTATCAAATCGATCATTGCGGTTGCTTCGGGCAAGGGCGGCGTCGGAAAATCAACCACTTCGGTCAATCTGGCACTGGGACTTGCTTCCCACGGACTGTCCGTAGGTATTCTTGATGCAGATATTTACGGCCCATCAATGCCGCGCATGCTTGGAATTTCAGAACGGCCCACGGCACAAGGTAAAGTGTTGACGCCGTTAGAAAAGTTTGGTGTCAAAGTGATGTCGATGGGTTTTCTTGTGGAAGAGGAAACGCCAATGATCTGGCGCGGGCCGATGGTAATATCGGCCTTGACCCAGATGCTGCGCGAGGTTGCATGGGGAGAGCTGGACATTCTGGTTGTTGACATGCCGCCCGGCACAGGAGATGCCCAGCTTACCATGGCCCAACAGGTTCCGCTCGCCGGAGCAGTGATTGTCTCCACCCCCCAGGACATTGCCCTGGTCGATGCCAGAAAGGGATTGAACATGTTCCGAAAGGTTGAAGTTCCAATTCTGGGTCTGATTGAAAACATGAGTATGTTTGTCTGTCCCAAGTGTGGTGAACAATCCGCAATATTCGGGCATGGCGGTGCCAGGGAAGAAGCTGAACGGTTGGAAGTTCCGTTTCTGGGAGAAATACCACTCCATATGGACATACGAACCAATTCTGATGGGGGAACGCCGGTCACCGTTTCCGCGCCCGACAGTGTGCATTCGGAAATTTACCGGGATATTGCGGCCGAAGTCATCTCCAGGCTCCAGATCGGACAGATTACAGGCGAAAATTCAGCACCCCAGATTGTTTTTGAATAGGTAGCAAGCGCCTCACGTTTGGCCCTCTCATTCAAATGATCCGGTAGCCTGAACCGTCATCGCTTTAGGCAGATAGGGTTATTCAAGCCGCGCGTTTGGAGTGAACAATCCCTCGTCGCTAATCTTGTATTCGCCGATCAATTTCTGTGCTTTATCACCGATCAGCCAGGCTTCCAGTTTTCTGGCGAGATCATTTCTGACATGCGGATGCTTTGACGGATCAACAGGCAGATAGGAATACTGGTTGAAAAGAGCCGGATCCCCCTCAAAAAGCAATTTCAGATCCCCCTTGTTCCGGAATTTGAGCCAACTGGCGCGATCCGACAGAATATAGGCATTCATACCGCTGGCGGTGTTAAGTGCCGCGCCCATACCTGAACCGGTGGCGCGGTACCAGAGCGAATTAAAACTTGATGCATCCAGCCCTGAAGTGCCCCAAAGTGCAATTTCCATCTTGTGTGTGCCGCTGTCATCGCCGCGACTCACGAAAGGTGATCCAGCATCCCGGATCTTCTGAAGGGCAGCCGAGGCTGTGTCACCAAGCGCGATTTTCGCCGGATCTTCTGACGGGCCTGCAATGATGAAATCATTGTACATTATCTTGCGGCGGTGCGTTCCATAACCCTCTTCCACGAAGGCTTCTTCGGCGGCCCTTGAGTGAACCAGTACGGCGTCCACATCCCCTGATCTACCAAGCTTCAAGGCCTGCCCGGTTCCGACTACCAGGAGACGCACGTCGATACCGGTGTCCTCTTTGATTTGCGGAAGCAGGATATCGGAAAGGCCTGAATTGTTGAAGGAGGTGGTTACAGCCATGCGCATTTCGGCAGCCTGTGAAACAAATGTCAGAAGCAGGGCAGAAACTGCTAACAATAATTTCGACGCAAAACTCACTCGACAATGTCTCCCTTCAGAAAGGCCTTAGCCTCCCGCGTGATGGGATTGGCAAAAAAGGGTTCTGACAAACCCTGCTCATGGATCTTGCCATGGTACATGAAGAGGACCTCATCGGCGAGGCGTTTGCCCTGACTGGTGTCATGGGTTGTCATCACGATCCGTACACCGGAGAAAAGCGCATCCTTGAGTATGGTTTCTATCTCGCGAGTAGCCCTGCCATCGAGATTGGCGGTCGGTTCATCGAGAAACAGTATTTCCGGTTTGCAGGCCAAGGCTCTTGCAAGCGCAAGTTTCTGCTGTTCGCCGGCAGACAAAAAGGATGCATTCAGCTCTCTCGCATTATCCAACCCGACTTGAACCAGCCATTCTTCTGCAATTGCCTGCGCCTGGGTTGCCGGAATGTTTTGCAGCTTCAGCGGATAGGCGATGTTATCGATTGTCGAACGCCTGAGCAGAATTGGAGTCTGGAATACAAAGGCCTGTCTTTCCTGTGCCTCACCGGTCTCTGAATTCC
The DNA here is from genome assembly GCA_039029255.1 of Pseudomonadota bacterium. Taxonomy (GTDB): domain Bacteria; phylum Pseudomonadota; class Alphaproteobacteria; order Rhizobiales; family Rhizobiaceae; genus JAALLB01. The sequence goes on from JBCCGN010000008.1 coordinate 53,355, forward strand.
AGCTGACGGTGCCTTTTCGAGGACGTTCAAGACCGTGCATTAATCGCAACAGGGTTGTTTTCCCCGATCCGTTCGGACCCATAATTACGGTCAAACCCTGTTTTCTGATTTCGAGATCCACGGGGCCGATAATTGTCTTGCCACGTTTCCTTACTACTGCATCCTGCAGTTTGAGAGGGAGTATGTCGGTCACCATGTGCTTGCCCTCTCGGTTCTTGAAATCGAATGAATTGCGAGGTTGACGACGATTGCCAGGGCAATCAGCACAAAACCCAGGGCGAGTGCGAACGCAAAATCACCTTTCCCTGTCTCCAGGGCAATTGCGGTTGTCAGGACGCGGGTAACATGATCGATGTTGCCACCAACAATCATGATCGCGCCCACTTCACCAATTGCCCGTCCGAAACCCGCAAGCGAGGCCGTAAGAAGTGAGCGGCGCGCATCAAACATCAGTGTCTTGATGCGCTGCCATCTGGTTGTGTTCAGGGAAATCAGCAGGTCATGGTACTCAGCCCACAGATCGCGGATCGACTGATGGGCAATCGATGCGATAAGCGGTGTGATGATGATAACCTGAGCGATGATCATTGCAGTGGGTGTGAACAGCAAATCCAGTACGCCAAACGGTCCCGAGCGTGACAGAAAAATGTATACGATCAGTCCAACCACAACCGGTGGCAGACCCATCAGAGCATTGAGAATGGCAATTGCAATCCTGCGATAGCGGAATCGGCTCACTGCGAGCCATGCCCCTACCGGCATTGCGATGAAGGAGGCGATGATAACCGCCGTAAGTGTCACCTGCAATGACAGGAGTATGATTTCGAAGAGATCTGAATCCAACGAGACGATTAGCCGGAACGCCTGCAGCATCCCTTCCAGTATGTCACCCATAACGCCTCATTACCCTTCACCAGATGCTGCTGACTGCTTTAGCAGGCGAAATACATGACGGACAAGTGCATTGATGCTTTCAAAACCGGACTGCGCGAGCCGCTTACGCTGCTTCCTTCATTGGTAGTCCCAGGATATCACGGGCCTGTTGCCAGGTCGCAACCGGCCGCTCGTATTTCTCACAGAGTTCAGTCGCAACTCTGACCAATGCGGCATTGGATGGGGCGAGCGTGTCGCGATCAAGTCGCACATTGTCTTCGAGACCCGTTCTTGTGTGACCACCGAGTTCCAGAGACCATTCGTTGAGCACCTTCTGATTTCGACCGATCCCCGCGCCACACCATGTTGCATCGGGGCACAGGCGCTTTACTGTTTCCACGTAGAATTCAAAAGTCGGCCTGTCGACAGGCATCGCATTTTTTACGCCCATCACAAACTGGATGTGGAGTGGGCCCTTGAGGCGGCCGTCTTGGGCCATTGCGGCCGCTTGATGGATGTGGCTCAGATCGAAAGCCTCGATTTCCGGTTTCACCTCATAGGTCAGCATTTCGGAGGCCAGCCAATCAACAAGTTGCGGAGAATTTTCGTAGACCCGTGTCGGGAAATTATTGGAGCCGACAGTAAGTGATGCCATATCAGGTGCGAGTGGCAGCATGCCGCCGCGTTCCTCTCCGGTGCCCGATCGCCCGCCAGTCGAATACTGGATGATCATTCCCGGACAATGCTGTTTTATGCCTTCGCCCAACCGTGCGAATTTTTCCGGATCCGAAGTCGTGCTGCCGTCATCGTTTCTCACGTGGCAATGGGCGATGGTGGCGCCTGCTTCAAATGCCTCATGCGTGCTTTCGATCTGCTCGGGAATCGTTACAGGCAATGCCGGATTGTCTGATTTCTGAGGTACGGAACCGGTAATTGCGACACATATGATAGCGGGGTTTGACATTTCATTTTCACCATTCCGCTACGTTCACGATGTATACATCAGAACTTATCCGGATCTTGTAATTTGTTGATCAGCTCAGATTTATTGCACATTTGCGGAAGCCAGAAAAGCTTCCATACGGTTCAGTGCCTCTTCGAGCAGGTCTTCGTCCTTGGCGAAGCAGATTCTGAACCAGTCTTTCATTGACGGTTCAAATGTGATCCCCGGCGCGATCCCAACGCCAGCTTCCCTTGCCAAACGCTCCGCAAATCCCACGCTATCGTCTATACCATCAATACGGAAATACGCGTAAAACGCTGCGCGTGGCGGAATACAGGTAATTCCGTCAATTGCCGAAAGCTTTCGTAATGCCAAATCGCGACCAAGTCTGTATCGCTCCAGTTGGCTTGATATGAGCTGTTCGCCTTGTTCGATTGCCGCAAGTCCTCCTGCCTGCAGAAACTCTGGCGCGCAGGACATGGAAAACTCCATCAGCTTTTCGCATTCCATTAACAGGGAAGGTGGAAGGGTCAGCCAACCAAGCCGCCAACCGGTCATGGCCCAGCTTTTTGAAAAACTGTTCACGATAATCAACCGGTCTTCCGGCTCAGCGAATTCTGCAAAGGAAGGTGCTGCTGTGTCTTCATAGACAATTCGAGCGTAAACCTCATCAGATATGATCCACGTCCCTGACTTGCGACAGGCTTCCAGTATGTCTCTGATCTGCTGACGCTCCAGCATCCATCCGGTTGGATTATTGGGAGAATTGAGCAGCAAAACCTTCGCGCTTTCTGCCCTTTCGATGATTTGATTTATATCGACAGACCATCCGTTTGACGAAGGGTTCAGAGCGACAGCGTCAAGTTCAGCATGCTGCAGCTGCGGTACGGTCAACAGGGTCGGGAATGAGGGCATGGTCACCACCACCCTGTCTCCGGGATTCAAAAGCAGTTGAAACGCCAGGTTCAGCGCATTGGTGCCGGATGCTGTTACGGCGATACGATCAACGCTGACGCGATTGGCGTAGAGCCGGGACATGTAACGGGATATCGCCTCCCGAAGAAACGGTTTGCCCAGCCCTTCGGTGTAGTAGGTCTTGCCATCAGCCAGCGATGCATTCACCGCATCGCAGATGAACTTTGGCGTTGGAACATCCGGTTCCCCGAACCACAGGGCAATAAGACCATCTACGTTCATCGCAGCATTTGCTAGTTCACGCAGCTTTGAAACCTGTATACTCTGACCTCTGCTCGTCAGGTCGGAAGACGCGTTCATATGGCAAGAGCCTTTTATTTTGGAATGCTCAGAACAGCGATGTACTGCGTTTCCTGGATGCCTTCAATCTCCGCCTCGAGAAATTCTGCGCTCAGGTTTCCCGTGTAACCCTCCTTAACCGCATTTTCCCAAATATCACGGCTGACAATGCACTCGCTTCCCAAACGTTTGTTGTGTTTTTCGAGTTTTGCGGATGTGTTTACCGGGGCGCCGATCACAGTCATTTCCAGTCGATCTCCCTGCCCGACAGCACCAAAAGAAACTGGCCCGTGATCAATTCCAATTCCGATCCTGAAAGGCCCCGCTTCGGCAATCAACGGGACCTCATCCTGCCATTTTCTGGAATCCATCAATACGGCTTCAGCCGCCTCTATTGCAGCTCTGCAGATGGGTTTGTATTCTTCCTGCATTCCGAGGGTAGCCATGATCCCGTCCCCCATGAACTTGTCAATAATCGCTCCGTTTTCCTGCAGGATGGGTACAACCCTGCCCTGATAGGCAGAAAGCATGTGCATGATTTTGGAGGCTTCGCGTTTTTCAGCCAGTGCAGAGAACCCACGGATGTCGATGTTGATGATCGCCATCATGCGGCGTTCGCCACTACCTGCTTCAAGCAGCTTGTTGCTGTCCCGGATGCCTGCAGCAATTCGCTTGTCGAAGAACCTCGATAAATCGTTCGCCGCTGTCTGTTCTGAGACGGCGGTTACAAGCAGGTTGCTGGAACTGTTAACAACCAGCGCCAGAATCCCGGTCACGGACAGAATTGAGATGATCTTGTCAACTTCCGCGCCGATAAGGATTGAATTGGATGTCATATACTGGATGTAGGAATGGGTGATCATAGGATTTTCCGGTTCCGCGTTGATCACATATGCCACAACCAGTCCCCAGCCCAAGGCACCGATAAGACCGGCTGCTGCCACGAACTTCCATTCCAGTCGCAGGGCACGCAATGAAATGAATATGAACACATAAAGAAGGGTGGGTGCTTTCAGGATAAAGGATGCGGGTTGTTCGTACTGAAAGTGAAAGCTCACCATCAGCGAGTAAAGCAGCGAAAAATCAAACAGGATTGAGAAATACACTGCCCAGTCGGGAATTTCAGATCGTAATGACCAGATCAATCCGATAATCGACAGAACTACGTAGGCGCCGAGAACATAGGGAACAGGTTGGAAATCTGCTGCTTGTCCGGTCTTTGTCGCGAGTGAGTAAAGGATCGAAAACATCACGACGATAAGCAGCTGAATTATTCGCACCACCACTTCGTTCACGCGCTCGCGTTGGCGCAGCGATTGTTGCACCCTTTCGGGCAGGGCTCTCATGTCCCTGGAACTGAAAAAGTTCCTGAATATGTAATTTTTGAAATCCAAAAGTATGATCCATGAAATAACCGCTCCAAAATATACTAATTCCCTGATCAACTGCACATCAATTCCGGTTTAAACAAGTTTGTTCTATTTTTGTTCTTGACAACAACTTCCCGACTGCTAGGATTTCGGCGAGGTATCGAGATGGTTTCAAGGGTTAGAACAGTAGCATTTCAAGGTGTGGAAGCCGTGCCTGTGGATGTGCAGGTCATGGTTGCACCGGGAAAGATGAATTTTTCCATTGTCGGCCTGCCCGACAAGGCTGTCGCCGAGAGCCGGGAGCGTGTTTATGCAGCACTTCATGCATCGGGACTGTCGCTTCCGCCAAAACGGATAACCGTCAATCTTGCACCGGCAGATTTGCCAAAGGAAGGCAGCCATTATGATCTGCCGATTGCTTTGGGGCTGATGGCTGCGCTGGGTGCAATCCCGTCCGATGTACTGGATTCGTATGTTGTAATAGGTGAACTGTCACTGGATGGAAGTGTAGCATCGATAGCCGGTGCACTGCCGGCAGCGATTGGAGCGAATGCGCTTGGAAAGGGGCTTATCTGCCCCCAGGCCTGTGGTGGCGAAGCCGCATGGGCAGATTCTGAAATGGATGTGCTCGCGCCTGCCAGCCTGATTGCGTTGGCCAACCACTTTCGAGGTACCCAGGTATTGTCCAGACCGATTCCTGCAATTGCCCAGGCTTTTGATCCATTGCCGGACATGGCAGACATCAAAGGGCAGGAATCAGCAAAACGGGCACTCGAGATTGCTGCGGCCGGGGGTCATAATCTCCTGATGATCGGGCCGCCGGGTTCAGGCAAATCGATGCTGGCTGCCCGTTTACCGGGCATTCTGCCTGATCTTACGCCTTCAGAGCTGCTCGAAGTTTCGATGATTTCATCGATTGCCGGCGAGCTCGGGGACGGGAAACTGACGAACAGAAGGCCGTTTCGCAGTCCCCATCATTCAGCATCAATGGCTGCGATGGTTGGTGGTGGTGTCCGGGCCCGGCCAGGAGAGGTGTCGCTTGCTCATAACGGGGTGTTGTTTCTTGATGAGTTTCCCGAGTTTTCACCGCAGGTGCTCGATTCCCTGCGTCAGCCGCTTGAAGACGGGGAAACATCAATCGCCCGGGCAAATCATCGGGTGACCTATCCTTCCCGCATTCAGCTTGTTGCGGCCATGAATCCATGTCGTTGCGGAATGGCTGGCGAGGCAGGCCATGTCTGCAGGCGGGGGGAGCGATGTGCAACGGATTATCAGGGAAGGATTTCCGGGCCGCTTCTGGACAGGATTGACTTGCGTGTTGAAGTTCCTGCTGTATCTGCAGCAGACATGATCAACAACAGGGTCAGTGAAACGTCACAAAAGGTTGCGGAAAGGGTTTCCGCCGCCAGACTGGTACAGATTTCAAGATATAGAGAAATGGGACTTTCACTATCAACCAATTCCCAGGCTCCCCCGTCTGTAGCCGAAACAGTTTCAGCACCGGACCCTGCAGGTGAAACCCTGTTGCGGGAGGCTGCTGAAAACATGAAATTTTCCGCCCGCGCCTATCACCGTATTCTCAAGGTAGCGCGCACCATTGCCGATCTTGAGGGAGTGGAAACTGTGGGACGTATTCATCTGGCAGAAGCAATTGCATACCGCATAGCCGGACAAAGACTGGCAGTTGCCGCCTGATACGCGATCTTGCCAGTGCCTTTCTGGACGTAGGAAACCCTTTTTCAATATTATCATGGTCTGATTGCAAAATTGTCTGATTCTGCCGTTTGCAGGCGGGAAAAGAGCCAAGAAACCGTGCGATCCAACGAATGAACACCAAACGTAATCTTTCTGAAAGCTGGAAACTCATAAGGGATATCCAGAGGCGCGGATTTGCGGATGAAGAAAGGCCGGATGGAAAGCTGCACGAAGCGGCGGGCAGGGAAGCTGATCCCAAAGCACGTGGCGTTTCAGAGAATGAGGCTTCGTCTTTCGAGGGAAGTCCAAGTGCACCAAAGGCTACATTTCGGTCGGCATTTGTAACCAAATTGACTGCCTTGCTGATGGTTGCATTTGTAGCCGTACAGGCACTTTTGCCATTTGAATTTCCTGCAGCTTACAACTGGCTGGCTATTTTACTGGTTTGCGGCATTATTTTTCTACGAAATTCCGGTAAAGCGGCTGTTCGCGAAGAACTTGACGGTGAAAGCGCCGGAAACCTCAAACTTGAACTTGAGCTGTTGCAGGACAAGACATGGGAGCTTCAGGAACGGGAAGAGCGTTACCGCAGTCTCGCCGAAGCATTTGGTGACATGATTATGGATCGCCAGCAGGACGGCACCATTACCTATATGAACGGTTCCTTCTGCAAGCTTTTGGGAGTTGAGACGAGTGCCGTGAATGGAAATCCGTTTCCAATTGATATGGAGCAGATCGAGCAACTTATTGCCAGTGACGGGGAAAGGGCGGTCAGCATCATGCATATGGTTGTTGCCGACAGTGACCGGTGGCTGGCCTGGCTTGATCTGCCGATTCGCAGCGAAACCACCGGCGAGACCCTCATCAGGACCGTCGCACGCGACGTGACCCGCCAAAAGCAGGTGGAATTGGAATTGCGCAAAGCCACACAAAAGGCACAGTCCGCCAGCAAGGCAAAAACCCAGTTCCTTGCAAATGTAAGCCATGAGATGCGGACCCCGCTCAATGGTATTCTCGGAATGTCCGGATTGCTTGCAGATACCAAACTCACCCGTGAACAGGATACCTATGTGAATGCTGTGCACGATTCCGGCATGGCACTTCTCACGCTCATTGAAGATATTCTGGATATGACACTGGTGGAGGCGGGTCGGCTCGAAATCCGTTCCGCTCCCATGAACCCGCACAAAATGGTGGAGGACGTCTGCGAATTATTGGCTTCGCGTGCGCATTCCAAAGGCATATCCATTGGTTCTTATATCCACCATGAAGTGCCGCTGAATATCCATTCCGATGTCGGCAGGGTTCGGCAAATTCTTATCAACCTGATCGGTAATGCGATCAAGTTTACAGAATCTGGCGGGGTTTATGTCGAATGTCATGCCAAGCCGGGCCGACCGGATTCTGTCGAGAAATCCGAGCTGTTGTTCAGGGTTCACGATACAGGGCCGGGGATCGCTGAAAGCGATCAGCAGCTAATATTTGAAGAATTCTCTCAGGCAGATTCAAAGAGTACACGGAAACATGGTGGTGCAGGTCTTGGCCTTGCCATATCCAGGAGAATTATCCGGGAAATGGGCGGCAGCATGGATCTGGAAAGCGACATTGGCAAGGGATCATGCTTCTCGTTCTCGCTCCCTGTTTCTGATGCTGAATTTTCCAGTACTCCGGTTCCCCCGCTTTCAGAATCATCCAGAAAAATGATGCTTGTGACTTCCAATGAAATCACATCAACCGTTCTTTCCCAATACCTGTCCGAGAACGGAGACAAGTTGGAAATTCTCGACAGTTTACCGGAGCTTTCCGCGAAGAGCAGACATGAACTGCCCGATACTTTGTTAGTGGATGCTTCAAACGCGGAGGTATCGGTTTCCGCGATGGTCCCCGATATGCGTTCTTTGCCCGACAAATTGAAGAAGATTGTGCTTCTTCGCCCTGCGGAACGCCATCGGCTGGACCATTTACTGCAATCGGGTTTTGACGGTTATCTGATAAAGCCGGTTCGCAAGACCTCGCTCCTCAACATGATAAACGATGTAACCGGTGAGCCGGAAGATGATCGCAAGGCATCCGCAGCAAAGCAATGGTCATCAAACTTTGAACCCAGCGCCAAGCCAAAATCTGTCCTTCTCGCTGAAGACAATGAAATCAATGCTTTGCTGGCCCGTTCGATCCTTGAAAAAGCAGGTCATGCGGTTACGCGTGCCAACAACGGACGTGAAACCCTTGCGTTGCTTGAAGAACGCATGGAAAGTGAACCGTTTGATCTCGTGCTGCTTGATCTGCAAATGCCGGTTATGGACGGTCTGGAAGCACTGGAAACAATGCGAACGGATTTGAGGTGCAAAATTCCTGTTTACATATTGACTGCTGATGAACAGGAGGAATCCCGGAAAACCGCGATTGGCAGCGGAGCGACCGGGTTTCTTACCAAGCCGCTTGATCCGGGTCGGTTGCTTCAGATCCTCAATGATACTTGAATGTAGTAAAAAAATATCACAATTGATTATGCAAGCTTACTGAAAACAGAAGAGAATTCGGATTTGCTGCAATCAACAAAGCAATTTTTGACTTCGAATGCGGAACCGTCGTCAGGCGGACTTCTGGGGAAGCTTGGTGATCTGGAGACCCGTCTCGCACAGGATCGCCAGGAATTGCGTGCGGCACAAAAGGTGCGATATCAGGTATTTTGTGAGGAACTTTCAGCCAGAAAGAACCTGCTTTCAAGACTGCAGAAGCGTGAACTGGATGCGCATGATGAAAAGTGTGATCATTTGCTTGTGCTGGACCGTCGAAATGACGGGATCAATAATATTGTGGGTACCCAGCGGTTCTTTGTGAGGCGCGCGGATGAAACAGGCAAGGATTTCTATTCGCAGCAGGAATTTGATGTAGAAGCTCTTGTCGGACTTCACCCGGAAAAAACATTCATGGAGCTGGGACGGTCCTGCATATTGCCGAACTATCGCGGTAAGCGCACCATGGAACTGATGTGGCAAGGCACATGGGCATATGCTTTGCAAAACAAGGTCGATGTCATGTTGGGTTGCGCTTCATTCCATACGTGTGATGCGGAAGAAGTTTCCGATATGCTCGGTTTTCTTTCGGGATACACGGGAGACGATGAGGTATGGCAAGTCGGCGCCGTTGCCGACGACAAAATTGTTCTTAAAGAACATGGTCACGAAAATCCAAACGACAGGAGGATTTTCAAAAAACTTCCGCCGCTTATCAAAGGATACCTGAGGCTGGGAGCCATCTTTTCTACCGAAGCGGTTCGCGATCACGAATTTGGGACGATTGATGTTCTGGTTGTGCTGCCCATCGAACACATTAGCAAACGGTATCTCGCCTACTACGGAGAAGATGCTAGTAAACACCGGGCCTGATCAGCCAACCCAGCTTGTGGATGGCGATCATGAATCCCGCTCGTACCTTGCAACTGGTCCAAGTTTCATGAATTCTGATCTCTATCCTTTTAACGGCAGAGAACAGTGCTCCAGAAGTCAGATCAGAAATCCGCTGCTGCGACACCGATGATGCAGCAATACATTGAAATCAAATCGGTAAATCAGGATTCACTCCTGTTTTACCGGATGGGAGACTTCTATGAATTGTTCTTTGATGATGCCGAAGAAGCCTCACGCGCACTCGGCATTACCCTGACCAAACGCGGAAAACATGAGGGGCAGGACATTCCGATGTGTGGCGTTCCCGTCCACGCCGCGGAAGATTATCTGCAGCGGCTGATCGCCCTTGGTTACCGAATTGCTGTTTGCGAGCAGACTGAAGACCCTGCCGAGGCGAAGAAACGCGGATCGAAAGCGGTCGTCAGGCGGGAAGTTGTGAGGCTTGTAACTCCCGGTACAATTACGGAAGAAAAACTGCTGGAACCTGCTGCGACCAATTATCTTGCGGCAATCGCCCGCGTCAAACAGGGAGAAGATTCGGATCAGCTTGCCCTTTCGTGGATTGATATTTCTACCGGCGCATTTCGCATTTGCCCGACTGACATTGGTCGGTTTAGTTCGGATCTCTCCCGAATTGACCCCAGAGAGCTGGTAATATCAGAAGGTCTCTTTCACGATGAATCCGTTCGCTCGCGAATTCATCTCGATGAGCGGGCAATCAGTATTGAGGCTCCAACGTTCTTCGACAGTCAGATGGCTGTCGAAAGGCTTAAGACCGTTTTTGGTGTGGATACGCTGGATGGATTCGGCAGTTTCACCAAAGCGGAGGCTTCCGCAGCGGGAGCTGTTCTTGCCTACGTTGAGAAAACCCAGATCGGCGAACGGCCGACGATTATGCGCCCCGTCCATGAAACCAGCGGGCACACGGTATATATCGATGCTGCGACCCGCTCCAATCTGGAATTGGTTCGAACCCTTTCCGGTGAACGTCGGGGCAGTCTGTTCAACGCAATAAACCGGACCTTGAGTGGACCCGGAGCCCGCATGCTGGGTGAAAGAATGATGAACCCTTTGTGTGATGTAAATTCGATCACAGAGCGGCAGGACAGCATTTCTTTCATACTGTCTGAAACGGATATCGCCCGCGAATTGCGCGACCGGATCAAAGAAGTCCCGGATATCGCACGAGCAGTTTCGCGCATATCGCTCAATCGTGGCGGGCCAAGGGATTTAGTCGCGATACTGCAAGGTCTCGATATTGCTCGTCAGATATCAGGGATTCTGAAGACCGGACGAGAACTACCGGCAGAAATCGGTTCCTGTGTAGATGGTGTCGAGCAGATGCCAAAGGCGCCGGAAAGTCTTTTGCAGGAGATGCTGGATGTTGAGGTCCCGCTTCTTGCGCGGGACGGAGGGTTTATCAGAACAGGTTTTGATCAAGAGCTAGATGAATTGCGCAATCTCAGGGATGAGAGCCGCCGTGTGATTGCGAATATGCAGTCCCAATATGCCGATGAAACCGGGGTGAAGTCTCTCAAGATACGTCACAACAATGTACTGGGATATTTTGTTGAGGTCACAGCGAACAATGCTCCTGCATTGACGTCTGATGATGCCAAGGCTCAGTTCATTCACAGGCAAACCTTGGCGAATGCGATGCGTTTCACCACTACAGAGCTAGCTGATATGGAGAGCAAGATTGCCAATGCGGCTGGTCGGGCACTTGAGATTGAATTGCAGCATTTTAACAAAATGGTTGCCACTGTTCTGGAAGCGGCAGAACAAATAAACCAAGTTGCCGAGGTTTTGGCGATTCTTGATGTGGCTCAGGGATTGGCTAAACTTGCTGAAAGCTGGAATTATTGCCGCCCCAAAGTGGACGAGAGCCTTTCATTCAATATCAGCGATGGCCGTCATCCGGTTGTTGAACAAGTTCTGAAATCAGAAAAGCAAAACCCGTTTGTGGCAAATAATTGTGCAATTGGCGGTGAGGACGCGTGTAAATTGTGGCTTATTACCGGCCCGAACATGGGCGGTAAGTCAACTTTTCTGCGCCAGAATGCTTTGATTACAATTCTCGCGCAGATGGGTTCATATGTTCCCGCGTCGAGCGCGCATATCGGAATCGTTGATCGTTTGTTCAGCAGGGTAGGTGCGGCTGATGATCTTGCAAGAGGCAGGTCAACTTTCATGGTTGAAATGGTCGAGACTGCAGCAATTCTCAATCAGGCAGGAAAACGTTCCTTCGTGATACTGGACGAAATTGGGCGGGGTACAGCTACCTTTGACGGGCTATCGATTGCCTGGGCCACGATCGAACATCTTCATGAAGCAAATCAGTGCCGTACGCTTTTCGCGACCCATTATCATGAACTGACTTCCCTTGCAGAGCCGCTTGAGCGACTTTCCAATGTCACCATGAAGGTGCGGGAATGGGAAGGTGACGTGGTGTTCCTGCATGAAGTTGTACCGGGAACCGCTGACGGGTCTTACGGCATTCAGGTCGCACGGCTCGCCGGTCTACCGGATTCTGTGGTTTCCCGCGCCAGGGATGTGCTTGATCAACTGGAAAGTACGGAACGGGCAAACACCGCGAAGACCCTGGTGGATGATTTGCCGCTTTTTGCGGTTGATCCGAAACCTGCTCAAGTACCAAAGGCCGATGAAAGCGAACTGGTGAAGGCGTTGGAAGAACTTGCCCCCGATGAGATGACCCCTCGCGATGCCCTGCAGGCCTTATACGATCTGCGATCTAAAATCTTGAAGAGGAACTAGAGCCCCGCTTGGGCCGCCATATCTTTGAGTGAAATCTGTGGCCGGGGTCCAATGTGCTGAATTACCTCTGAAGCCGCCATGCTTCCCAGACGGGCACAGTCACCCAACTCCCTGTTGTTGGTCAGACCGTACAAGAATCCCGCTGCATACAAATCTCCTGCCCCTGTCGTATCTACAAGTTCATCAATTGGGTGCGCGTCAAATTCACCGGTACGTTCCCGGGTAACCACCACGGACCCCTTCTCACCCATCGTCACAGCAGCCAGTTCACAGTCTTCCCGGATGGCTGATATGCCTGCATCAAAATCAGAGGTCTGGTACAGTGACTTCAATTCGGCATCGTTGGCAAACACGATGTCTACAGTTCCTGAACGCATCAGTTCCAGGAACTCGTCACGGTACCTGTCGACGCAAAATGCATCTGAGAGCGTCATTGCCACCTTGCGGCCAGCATCATGGGCCAGATGTGCCGCATGCCGGATAGCGTCCTTTGCTTCTGCAGGATCCCAAAGGTAGCCTTCGAAATAAATGACGCTGGATTTCCTGACCAGATTTTTATCAATGTCTTTTGAGGAAAGCTGACCGCAGGCACCCAGATAGGTATTCATGGAGCGTTCCCCATCCGGCGTCACAAATATCATTGAGCGTGCTGTCTTTTCCCCTGCCTCAAGTGGCGGTGTATCGTAGTGAACACCAATCGCTTTGATGTCGTGATTGAAAATCTTCCCCAAATGATCGTCAGCAACTTTGCCGATATAGGCAACTTTGCCGCCGAGGCTGGCTATTCCTGCCGCAGTATTGCCGGCACTTCCACCTGAAGTTTCGATCGCCGGTCCCATGGCCGCGTAAAGCGCTTCGGCCCGGCCCATGTCGATCAGATTCATGGCGCCCTTCGCAATGTTCTCTGAAACAAGGAAATCATCCTCGCAACGGGCAATGATGTCGACAATTGCGTTGCCAATGGCAAGGACATCGAAACTTGTATCAGTCATTCACTTATTCTCCTTGTTTCCGGAGCCCTGATACCTTCGGTGCGTCGGAAAGAAAAGAGCCAGGATGCAGATTGATTTAAGCCTTGCGCAAAATGATCGAAATTCCTACCTGCAAGGGTAAATTGAAGGGAACCTGTGTTGGTTATTGAATCTGCAAGACTGGCGATGGGCGGGTTGTTATCCCAGCGTTCACGATGGGTGGTTTTGAAATCTCTCGGTTTGACGATCCTGTTGTTCCTGGCCGTATGGCTCGGGTTGCAAAGCCTCGCCTCTTCTTATGTCCTGCCATACATTGATGGCTGGGTCTGGTTAGCGTCTGCATTTGTGTGGGTTTTGGGTGTAGGTGTCCTAGTTGCCGGCGGAATTCTTCTTGCGCCGGTTACCGCTCTGTTCGCGGGTTTGTTTCTTGACGAGATTGCTGAACATGTGGAGAGACACCATTATTCCGATCAGGAGTCAGGAAAAGACATGCCGACCCTGCCCTCGGTAATAGTTTCACTCAAATTTGGTTTGCTGGTCCTGTTCGCAAATCTGCTGGCGATTATCCTTGTCTGGGTTGCTGGGTTTGGCATAATCGTTTTCTTTGTCCTGAACGGCTATTTGCTTGGTCGGGAATATTTCCAGTTCGCGGCCATGCGCTTCAGATCAGAAATTGAAGCCAATCAGCTGCGCCGTAAATATGGTCTGGAAGTGTTCCTCGGTGGCCTTGTCATAGCGGGGGTTATGAGCATCCCGTTGGTCAATTTCCTTACCCCGGTTTTCGCTGCGACAATGATGGTCCATCTTCACAAGATGGTCAGTTACCGGCAACCGGAATGACCTGATCGATTATCGGAACAATGGGCGCCGGAATATCGCAGGACTTTTCTTTTGATTTGCAGATATCGGCAATGATGCATTCGGTACATTTAGGTTTACGCGCAACACAGGTGTAGCGACCGTGCAGGATCAGCCAGTGGTGTGCATGATAGAGAAACTCCTCCGGAATGATTTTCATCAATATGGTTTCGACATCGTCGGGAGTTTTTGCAGGAGCCAGACCGGTACGCATGCCGATGCGAAGAATGTGGGTATCAACCGCCATTGTCGCATACCCGAATGCCATGGAGAGCACGACATTGGCGGTCTTTCGTCCAACACCGGGCAAGGTCACCAGTTCTTCGCGGGTTTGTGGAACAACCCCGTCAAAATCTTCGATCAGTTTTCTGCTCAGGGCGACTACATTCTTGGCCTTGTTGCGGTAGAGACCAATCGTCTTGATATATTCACGAACCCTGTCTTCTCCTAGCTCCAGCATTTTCTCCGGTGTATCGGCGACCTTGAAAAGTTCGCGTGTTGCACGGTTGACGCCGGCATCTGTCGCCTGAGCTGAAAGTGCCACGGCAACAACCAGAGTAAACGGGTTTACGTGCTCGAGTTCTCCCTTTGGTTCCGGCCTGAGTTGACGCAGTCTCGAAAAAATCTCAATGATCTCCGCACGATTGTATTTTGTGCGTGGCAGGCGCTTTTTCATAAGATCATTTTGTGCTGTCTGTTTCGTGAAATCCGGTTAGAGTATATTACATGAGTGATGAAACCGCAGCCCGGGATTGCGATAATCCAAAGCCAGATTTTGTGGCCGAACTGACGCCGCACCGTTCGCTTGGCCGAACCGGGTTTTTCATTCTGATGGGATTTGTCTCGGTCACCTGTTTTTTGTCCGGCATGATGTTTCTGGTGATGGGGGCATGGCCGGTTTTTCTTTTCATGGGACTGGACGTGTTTATAATCTGGCTGGCCTTCAAGATAAACTATCGTGCTGCCCGTGCCCGGGAACGAATTTCGGTTGGTAGACACGAATTGAAAGTTCAGAAAATTGATCCTGCCGGTCGCATGGTTGAGCATGTCTTCAATCCGTTCTGGACGCGTTTTGAAGTGGAACGGCACGAACAAATAGGAATTACGTCGATGCGGATTTCGAGCCAGGATCGTATCCTGCCTATTGGCAGCTTCCTCAATCCGGTTGATCGCGAAAGCTTTGCCGTCGCGTTCTCCCATGCGCTGGTGCGGGCAAAAAACTGAACTCAAAGCTGCCGCAAGTTTCGGGTGGCAGGATCAATTGTTCCCGAGTACCTTTCTCAACATGAAACACGAACTACACAATCCAAAAGCCTCGCGTTACGGGGGGCATATACTCAAGGCAGATGACCGCGACGGTGATTATGCGCTCGTCCGTGAAGCTGTTGAATTCCTTTCGCTGCGATGGCAGGAGCAGCCCGCCCTGTGCGAACTTGCCGAACATCTGGGGCTTGGTGAAACCGCGACCCAGAAACTGTTCACGCGATGGGCAGGACTTTCCCCAAAAGCGTTCAGTCAGGCGGTTACTTTGGATCATGCCAAGCGTCTTCTGCGAGAAGAGGGACTACCGATCCTTGATACCTCTTTCGAACTTGGCCTTTCTTCGCCGTCACGTCTTCACGATCTTTTTGTGACCCATGAAGCCATGCCACCAGGTATATGGAAGGCCAAGGGTGAAGGCCTCCAAATGCGATATGGATTTCACCTTTGCCCATTTGGTCAGGCACTGATTCTTACGATTGGCGAGCGCAGGGAGCAGTCGCTTGCAGGACTTGCCTTTTGCGATGCCGGTGAGGAACAACTTGCTCTAGAGGACATGCAACAGCGCTGGCCCAATGCAAGCTATGTCGAAGACAAATCCGGTACCGCAGTTATAGCGAGCCGCATTTTCAACCGTGAAAACTGGAAACCGGAAACCCCGTTGCGGGTGACCCTGATTGGAACCGATTTCCAGATAAGGGTGTGGGACACGCTGCTGGGAATACCGATGGGCCATGCTAAGACCTACTCTGATATCGCTGAAGCGATAGAGAATCCCAAAGCGGTGAGAGCTGTCGGTGCCGCGGTCGGGCGAAATCCGATTTCCTTTGTAGTGCCGTGCCACCGTGCACTGGGGAAATCTGGAGCATTGACCGGATATCACTGGGGATTGACGAGGAAGCGCGCGATGCTTGGCTGGGAAGCGGGTATTTCTGCCTGATCGTAACTGGGAATCGAGGGGGGAATTGGTTCACATTTATGTGAACGGGTGATGCTTTTTGATCATCTCCCGATTCTGTATATAGGGTTCATGCGAACGATAATTAGCTGTCTGACCCTGATTTGCTTTCTGAGTGCTGCCGTTCTGGCTGACATCAGCAGCAGCTTGGCCAATGGTCTTGTCAGTGAGCAATCCATTCAGGCGAACGCAAAAATATCGATCGAAGTTGCTACATCCGTGACTTCCAGTTCCGTGCTTGCAGCCGTCGACGTTGAGGATAGCAATACCGATCACTGCAAGTGCGATAATGATACCAAAAATGTCGCTTCGTTTTCTTGCGGTATTGTCCTTGCCTTGTCCGCCAGCCCCGTTGAATTTGACAGCCTTGCCGCCACAAAGTGTGGTTACAACTGGGCGCACAGCTTTGGGCTTGACCTGTTTCCTGATCCGATAAAAAGGCCTCCGCGCATAATTCTCTGAAAACTGATTGCAAGTTTTGTGTGCAATCTGCAGGTGCGGGGTGATTTACCCGCTTGACCGGCTCGCATGCTGTTATGCGTTGCGACTTCAGAGCTACCACCCGCTTTCCGCAGATTACGCACATCCTGATGTTACTCAAAACAGGGGATTGATGAGATGAATGCGTATAACTCAAATATCAGTCGCAGAATTTTCATGCTCGGATCCGGAGCTGCAGTTCTTTCGGGCTGTTCCAGTTCGGTCACAAGCGCAGCGTTAAAGGCAAGTGAACGCCTGGTCTTTGATGCCGGAAAAATGTATGCGGCACTGCCAAACGAAAAGTTTCCGATTCCAGCTGTACCGCTGGGGGCACTGAAACCAAAATTTCGTCGTCGGCGTGTCCGCTATCGTACCAAGGAAAAACCCGGAACCGTAATCGTCGATACGCGAAAGTTCTATCTTTATCATGTCGAAAAGAACGGCCGTGCCATGCGTTATGGTGTTGGCCTCGGCCGGGCAGGCTTTGAGTGGTCCGGGCGCGCGCGTATCGCCTGGAAACGAAAATGGCCTACCTGGACGCCACCTGAGGAGATGATCAGAAGGCAACCGAGATTGAGAAAATGGAGTGCGAAAAATGGCGGTATGCCACCCGGACTGAACAATCCTCTTGGATCCCGTGCTCTCTATATTTTCCAGGGCAAGGTAGACACGCTCTATCGGTTACACGGTACACCCGAGATCAACAGTATCGGCAAGGCCGTATCGAGCGGTTGCGTGCGATTGGTCAATCAGGATGTGATTCATCTCTACGAACGGGTTCGTTCCGGCTCGGAGATCATAGTCATATGAGATGGAAGCGACTTTCAGATTTCAGGCTCGGCCTACCTCTGAAGGTTGCTTCATTCGACTTTTAGAATTTGGAAGACAAAGCCAATGTTGCCATCAGACAAAGACAGCGTAATGGGTGACCGACACGACCGTCCCAAGGTTACCAAAAGAGAATTCAGTAAAGAAGCGAGAAAACTTGGTTTTTCACCCCAGGAGATTGAGCATCTGAAACGGTTGTATGGAGACAAGCTGAACATCAGGTTCGAAGAGAGCTGAGTCCGGAGTCACAACGAACCGGTATCTGCGGGGAACGCAGTTCAGCGCATGATCCTGATTGTTACGATTCCGCGGGCGATGGGTATGTCTTCATCGTCCTGCCAGCAGGTGACGTTCACTACGGAAAGGCGTTTGCTCAGGCGCTCGATATCGGTTCTCGCGAACAGATCGACATCCTTTGATATCCTCAAATAATCAATCGAACTGGAGACGATTTTCAGCTCCTCACTATCCGATGTATGGAGCCGCGTTTCCGCTTCCGCGCTCAGTTCGATCATTGAACCTGTCACGCCCCCATGCAGCGAACGAATCCATATGTTGCCCAGATGACGCTCGGCAAAAGTAGTTTTGTAGACCGATGGACGCTCAGTCGGTTCGGCTTTTAACCACCCGGAAATATTGGTCTTGAACAGCGCACTCATTTCTTTTTACCAAGCGGTTTGCCCGCTGTGCCAATCATGAATGTTGCAACTGCGTGTGATGCCAAGAGATTGCCTTCTGCTGAACGGATTTCACCGCGTACATAGGCAATAGAGTGGGCTTCATCCTCCCATTCCGCCCTGCACACAACCTGCTCACCGACCTTTATATTCCGAAGGTGATTGCTGGTGAGTTTCACGGTCGCAATCGGAACCGGTGTTTTTAGTTCCCCAATGGCACAGGCACCCATGACGGTATCAAGTATCAGTGTGTGAAATCCGGTATGCACATGTATGCCGTCCTGATCCGCAAAACTTGCAGGTGCATCAAGCCTGACCTCCAGACTATGATCGTCACCGGAGTGAAACGTCATGTCGAATTCTGCGGTAAGCGGATGCTTTTCCGTGAACAGCAACTGGGCCGGATGCAGTTCAGCCATTCAGGTATCCAGTTCCAATACTTCTTTTGAAATGACAGTCGTGTCTGCCGCGAGCCTGTAAATAATAGGAACCCCGGTTGCGATTTCGAGGCTTGTAATGGTCTCCTCGGTCATCCGGTCGAGAACCATGATGAGCGAGCGCAGGGAATTTCCATGTGCTGCAACCAAAACCGTGTTGCCTGCCATTGTGCGCGGCAGTATTTCATTCATGTAATAGGGCCAAACCCGAGCTCCGGTGTCTTTCAGACTTTCACCTTCGTCACCCGGGGGAGGTGTATCGTATGACCGACGCCAGATGTGAACCTGTTCTTCACCCCATTTCTTGCGGGCATCATCTTTGTTCAGTCCGGCCAGATCACCATAATTGCGTTCATTCAGGGCCTGGTCATGAATTGTTTCAAGATCAGACTGGTCAATGCCGTCAAGAATATGCTGGCAGGTCTTTTCCGCGCGCTGAAGTACGCTGGTGAATGCGATATCAAACTTGATGCCGCTTTGGGCAAGCGCTTTCCCGGCAGCAATTGCTTCCTTGTGTCCCAGTTCTGTCAGGTCCGGATCACGCCAGCCGGTAAACAGGTTCTGTTGGTTCCATTCGCTTTGTCCGTGGCGCACAAGAACGAGTGTACGTTCCATATTCAGGCTCCTTGTCTGAAAACTACCTTGAAAATTTTACAGTCCCAATACATCCCGCATGGAATAGAGACCAGCAGGTTTATCTTTCGCCCATAGTGCGGCTTTGAGCGCCCCTATCGCAAACAGCGACCGGTCATCTGCCTTGTGGGACAGCTCAATGCGTTCACCGCTGCCGGCGAATATCACAGAATGCTCGCCGACCACTGCTCCCCCGCGTAATGTTGCAAAGCCGATGGTCCCCTGTTCCCGTGCACCTGTGATGCCATCGCGGGAGCGGACCGAGTTTGCCGCAAGGTCAATGTCGCGGCCCTTCGCGGCACCATCACCAAGCAGAAGGGCTGTCCCGGACGGAGCGTCTACTTTGTGTTTGTGATGCATCTCCAGCACCTCGATATCAAAATCACCAGCAGGAAGTGCGCGGGCAGCCTGTTCAACCAGAACGGCAAGCAGGTTCACGCCGAGGCTCATGTTACCGGACTTCACAATCGTCGCGCCTTTGGCTGCTTCGGCTATCCTGGAATCTTCCTCCGCTGTACAGCCGGTTGTCCCGATAATGTGCGCGCAGTTGTGGTTCCCCACTTTCCCGGCCAATGCGACTGTTGCAGCAGGAACGGTAAAGTCAACCACAGCATCTGCCTGTGAGAGTCCGGCATCAAGGTCGTCGGAAACCGGGATTGAATTTTCTCCGACACCGGAAAGGGCACCGCTGTCCTGACCAAGTGCGGGCGATCCTGATTGTTCGATTGCGCCGGATAACACCATTCCGTCAGCTTCGTTAATTGCACGGATCAGTGCCGCTCCCATACGACCTGCTGCACCCAGTATCGCAATTTTCATTTCGCTCATGAGGCTTTTTTCCTGGTTGGAGGTTTGCGCCTTGCTGTGCTGGAAGGCTTGGTGGCGATACCATGCAGGCGGGCGTAAGTCCCGGTCTTTTTCTTCAGTAGATTGGCATGGGTTCCTTCCTGGGTGACCTTGCCATCTTCAATCACGTAAATCTTGTCTGCGTGCCGAATGGTACTAAGTCGGTGAGCAATAACAATTGTAGTTCGCCCTTGCACCAGCTTGTCGAGAGCCTGCTGCACCAGTTGCTCGGATTTGTTGTCGAGCGCGGAAGTTGCCTCATCAAGCAGAAGGATCGGAGCATCACGCAGAAACGCGCGGGCGATGGATAAACGTTGACGTTGCCCCCCGGACAGGTTTCCACCAAGTTCACCCACGGCAGTGTCGTAACCCTGTGGCTGCTCAAGGATAAACTCATGTGCCTGTGCCAGTTTTGCAGCTTCTGTGACTTCCGCGTCGCTCGCTTCCGGTCGACCAAAGCGGATGTTTTCCCGAATGCTGCCCTCAAACATTATTGGTTGCTGTGATACGTAGGAAATCGACTGGCGAAGGCTGTGGGTTGTTACATCTGCGATGTCCTGCCGGTCTATCAGGATTTTGCCCTTATCCAAATCATAGAAACGTTGCACCAAGGAAATCAGCGTGGATTTGCCACCACCTGAAGGACCAACCAATGCTGTGGTTTTTCCCGATTCGGCGATCATGTTTACATTGTTGAGAACCTTTTCTCCCTCCTGATAGGAGAAGTGAATCTTCCTGAACTCGATGTTGCCCTTGCGGATATGAATTTCCTTTGCATCCGGTCGATCAGCCTGACGTTTGGGCATGTCAAGCAACTCGTATAACATCTTTGCGTTGACTACCGACTTTTCGAATTGGACCCGGAAACTTGCCAGTTTTCGAGCCGGCTCGTAAGCAAGCATGGCAGCCGTCAGAAACGACATCATGCTGCCGGGATCATGTCCAAGTTCCGTGACACGGTATCCGCCAAAGGCTATCGCCGCTGCTATCGCAAAACCAGCCAGAATCTCGGTTGGCGGTTTGGTTTTTGCGTTTAGCTGAACAATCCGGTTGGAGCGTTTTTCCGCCTGCTCGGTCAAATCTTTCATTTTCGCGACCATTTGGTCTTCCATGGTGAAAGACTTGACGATTTCCATGCCTTGCGATGTTTCCACAATTGATGATGTCACACGTGCATTGAGATCCACTTCCTGCCTTGCAACCTTGCGAATGCGACGGACATAGCGTGACATGACGAAGGCAATCACAGGCAGCACAGCCAGAGCCAGTACTGACATCCAGGGGTCCTGCAAAACCATGACGGTAATCAGGGCCACTAGAGTGAAGAGATCGCGGGCAAAGACAACAATCAGATCGTTCATCATTGCCTTCATGCCGAGAATGTTCTGGTTGATCTGACCAACCAGATAGGCGGAACGGTTCGACTTGTGAAAGCTCACGCCGAGGTTCATGAGGTGGGTGAAAATCCGGCGCTGATAACTGGCAACGATGTTGTTTGCGATCTTGCCGAGCACATAGAGATAACCGTATGTCGCCAGACCGCGGATTGTGAAGGCTGCAAAAATGGCAAAAGCGAGAATGTAGGCCACATCCTGATTTTTGTTTTCGAAGACCTCGTTGATAACATCGCGAACGATGTAGGCCGGATAAGCGGTGCTGGCCGCAACAAGGGCAAGCAATCCGAACGCCAGCAGATACCGTCGAAAATAAGTTCGCCAGTTTTCGGACAGCACCCTATTCACAACTGCCAGGGATTCATCCTGAAACATCAGTTTTAAGAATTTGTCTTTTAACAAGGTGGATGGTCCGGCCTGTTTTGTTCGCCAATTCGGAAAACTTATTACAGTCACAACCGATGTTTTGCAAAGGCTAAACCGGAGTTACTTCATCACTTATCGAGATTGATCCGGCTTTTACAATCCTTGCTGTTATACCGCCATGCCCCCGCACGGCGGAATATCCGCCGGGGCCGAAGGCTTCCTCCATCCGGGAACAGGGGGCACAAAGGCCCGATCCTTCGAGAACGGTATTGCCGATGTTGAACTGGCGGTTGCGCAGCCCCAAAAGGTTGATCCCACTCACAACGAAGTTCCGCCGAAGTTTGACAGGGTCCACCGATTGTTGGCCGAGGAAAGATGCAATTGCGGAGAGGTGCTCTTGCTGGACCAGTGTTACGGCTCGCTTTCCACCGGATTGGTTATGGTCTCCAACCAAACCCGCTGTAGTGAGTTCCACACAGTCCGGTTGGATCACCGCACCCCGTCTTTCCGGGCGCACACCGATCCATTGTACGATGCCGGGGCGGGCATTCTTCGCAATCAGTTCAGCGATTGTTTCCAATTCTGTGCCTTGTTCTCATCACCAATGCGGTGGCTTCGTGTTTTCGGCAGGAACTTCCACGAAATCTTCAAAACTTGTCAGACGAATTTCCAGATGCGCCAGTTTTTTCTCGAGCTTTTCAATGCGGCTCCACTGTTCATGAACGACGCTCGACAGTTCCTCATTTACCAGC
This sequence comes from Pseudomonadota bacterium, assembly GCA_039029255.1. Taxonomy (GTDB): domain Bacteria; phylum Pseudomonadota; class Alphaproteobacteria; order Rhizobiales; family Rhizobiaceae; genus JAALLB01. The sequence goes on from JBCCGN010000008.1 coordinate 76,135, forward strand.
CGAAGATGGGCTGCTTCTTCCTCAAGTGCCACAAGCCGTTCAGCATTGATCGTCACAGGCGTTGTCCTTCAAAGTTTTCATCCTTTACTGCCTCCATTGAAACAAATGTCGATGTATTGGCAACATGTGGCAAGGAAGAAATCACTTCCCCCAGTATTCTCCTGTAGTCCCGCATGTTCTGGGTGCGTACTTTCAGCAGATAATCATAGCTTCCGGCAATCATATGGCATTGTTCGATTTCGGGCAGACCGGTTACCCGACGATTGAATTCAGTCAGGGCTGCTTCTCTGGTGTCATCAAGCTTCACCTCCACAAAAGCAATGTGGTCCAGTCCGAGTTTCACGGGATCAAGGATTGCCTGATAACCGGTTATTACTCCTTTTTCCTCGAGCTTCTTCAGCCGCATCTGACATGGTGTTTTTGAAAGACCGATTTCCCGCGCCAGATCAGTGATGGAAGTTCTGCCGTTCGAAGACAGAATGCGCAAAATCTTCCGATCATAGTCATCAAGGTCGTTCATATTGCTCATAAAAGGAAATTACGCCAGAAATTCAATCCCAAAAAGACGATAAACCTAAAATTTCACGAAATAAAGGTGAAAAAACTTTTCCGTTTTTAATAATCTGGTGCTTGTAACCAATTGGGAAATTGTCATGGAACCCGGACACAACCATCAAAACCTGCGAAGCAAGATCAGGAAATCGACCCTTGCCGATGAAGGTGAAGTTCTGCGTTATCTGATTGATCTGGCTGATCTTTCCGGGGATGACAGGCAGGCAATCAGCGAAAGCGCCGCGAAGCTGGTACAGGAAATCCGGGATTCGTCTGATCCCGGCCTGATGGAAACATTTCTCTCAGAGTACGGACTCTCAACCGAAGAAGGCATCGCGTTAATGTGCCTTGCGGAAGCTTTGTTACGCGTGCCGGATGCCGAAACCATCGATGCATTGATCGAGGACAAGATCGCGCCTTCAGACTGGGGGCGGCATCTCGGCCACTCCAGTTCTTCATTGGTAAATGCTTCTACCTGGGCATTGCTTTTGACCGGCAAGGTGCTGTCGGATGAGGATGAAGGACTGCTGGGCGCACTGCGTGGCGTCGTAAAACGTCTCGGAGAGCCGGTTATAAGAACCGCCGTCAGTCAAGCAATGCGGGAAATGGGCAAACAATTCGTACTTGGACGCACCATCACTGAGGCGATCGAGAATGCCCAATCGTATGAGAAGCTGGGATTCAGCTACTCTTATGACATGCTGGGTGAAGCAGCCCGAACAGAGGAGGACGCAAAGCGGTATCACCTGTCCTACTCCGAAGCGATTGGAGCGATTGCGAAAGCGTGTAGCTCATCTGATATTCGCGAAAATCCCGGAATTTCCGTCAAACTTTCAGCGCTTCATCCACGTTATGAATTCCAGCAACGAAAGCGGGTCGTGGATGAACTTGTGCCGCGAGCGCGCTCACTTGCCCTGCTGGCAAAGTCGGCTGACATGGGATTCAACATTGATGCGGAGGAAGCCGACCGGCTTGATCTTTCGCTTGATGTGATTGAAGCGATTCTTGCCGATCCGTCATTGAAAGGATGGGATGGGTTCGGCGTCGTGGTTCAGGCTTACGGACCCCGGGCTTCGTATGTGTTGGACTGGCTCTATGATCTTGCAGAACGGCTTGACAGAAAAATCATGGTCCGGCTGGTGAAGGGAGCGTATTGGGACACCGAGGTCAAGCTTGCCCAGACGCTTGGAATTGACGGCTTCCCGGTCTTTGCGAGGAAACCTTCCACCGATGTTTCCTACATTGCGAATGCGAGGAAGCTTCTGACAATGACCGATCGGATCTATCCGCAGTTTGCGACCCACAATGCTCATACCGTCTGCAGTATTTTAGAGATGGCGGATGACAAATCTGTATTTGAGTTTCAGCGGTTGCACGGTATGGGCGAGACGCTGCACTCAAAAGTTCTGAACAAAAATGAAACGCGCTGCCGGATTTACGCACCGGTTGGTGCCCATCGCGATCTTCTTGCGTATCTCGTGCGACGGTTGCTTGAGAACGGAGCTAACAGTTCATTTGTGAACCAGATTGTTGATGAAGACGTATCTCCACAGACCATTGCTAAAGATCCGTTTTCAGTGGTTGAGCAATATCTCGATAATCCTTCCAACAATAAAGTTGCCCGACCTGGCGAACTTTTCGGCGTTGATCGGAGGAATTCAATAGGCTGGAACCTGACTGATCCAATTGACATGGCTGCGATTGAAAGCGCCCGGCAACCTTATCTTGAAAAGTTCTGGAAGGCCGGTCCGTTGATTGCTGATGGAGAGTTCAGAGGCGGCAATCTCGTCAAGTCCGTGAATCCTGCTAACAAACAAGACCTTGTGTGCGAGGTTGTTGAAGCCGACAACGCTGATGTTGATGCCGCAGTGACCCAGGCTGGGGTGTGGAGTGACCAAACGGCTGCGGAAAGGTCTGTAATACTTAACAGGGCTGCAGACCTTTACGAGGAAAATTTCGGAGAACTTTTTGCGCTTCTTGCCCGCGAAGCCGGCAAGACATTGTTGGATTGTGTCGGTGAACTGCGTGAGGCGGTGGATTTTCTGAGATATTATGCAAATGAATCGGTTCGTTTAGAGGATAGTGAACCTTGCGGAATATTCACCTGTATTTCTCCGTGGAATTTTCCGCTAGCGATCTTTACAGGTCAGATCAGTGCGGCACTGGCTG
>JBCCGN010000009.1:0-78183 GCA_039029255.1 Pseudomonadota bacterium
CCACGGAAGCGGAAATCCTGGTCACCGGCATCAAGGTCGTCGATCTGCTGGCACCGTATGCCAAGGGCGGCAAGATCGGCCTGTTCGGCGGCGCCGGTGTGGGCAAGACCGTGCTGATCATGGAACTGATCAACAACATCGCCAAGGCACACGGCGGCTATTCGGTGTTCGCAGGTGTCGGCGAGCGGACCCGCGAAGGCAATGACCTTTATTGGGAAATGATTGAATCCAATGTGAACAAGGAAGGCGGTGGCGACGGCTCCAAGGCCGCCCTGGTCTATGGCCAGATGAACGAGCCTCCCGGCGCCCGCGCCCGTGTTGCGCTGTCGGGCCTGACGGTGGCCGAACATTTCCGCGACGAAGGTCAGGACGTGCTGTTCTTCGTGGACAATATCTTCCGCTTTACTCAGGCCGGTTCCGAAGTGTCAGCGCTTCTCGGTCGTATTCCTTCTGCGGTGGGTTATCAGCCTACACTTGCAACCGACATGGGTGCGATGCAGGAACGGATTACCACAACAACCAAAGGTTCGATCACATCTGTGCAGGCGATTTATGTTCCAGCGGACGACCTTACAGACCCGGCACCTGCTACATCGTTTGCTCACCTGGATGCGACAACGGTTCTTTCCCGTTCAATCGCTGAAAAAGGTATCTACCCTGCGGTTGACCCGCTTGACTCTACTTCCCGTATGCTGGACCCGATGGTCATCGGTGAAGAGCACTATGAGGTAGCTCGTCAGGTTCAGGAAGTTCTGCAGCGCTACAAGGCTTTGCAGGACATCATTGCAATCCTTGGCATGGATGAACTCTCAGAAGAAGACAAACTGGCAGTTGCCCGTGCGCGCAAGATTGAGCGGTTCCTGTCACAGCCGTTCTTTGTTGCTGAGGTCTTCACCGGTTCTCCAGGCAAGCTTGTTGCACTGGAAGATACAATCAAGGGCTTTAAAGGTCTTGTTGCTGGTGAATACGATCACCTTCCTGAGGCTGCGTTCTACATGGTGGGTTCCATGGATGAGGCGATCGAGAAGGCACAGAAACTGGCTGCAGAAGCTGCCTAAACTCTAGCAACTGCTGATCGGGCATATCCGAAGAGGCGAGGAGGGGCATAGCCCCGATAGGGAAACGAAAATGACTGAAGCCTTTGCATTCGAGCTTGTATCACCGGAAGCGCTTGTGCTTTCCGGAGAAGCCTCCGAAGTTGTGGTTCCCGGTACCGAGGGCTATTTCACCGTTCTCGCCAACCATGCGCCATTTATGTCTACAGTAAAGCCTGGCGTGGTTGATGTGAAAATGGCCGATGGTGAAACCAATCAGATTTTCGTGCGCGGCGGTTTTGCGGACGTGTCGCCGTCCGGGTTCACATTGCTCGCTGAACAGGCGATTTCTCTTGCCGATTTCAACATGGATGATCTCGAGGCTCAAATCCAGAATGCCCGTGAAGATGTGTCTGATGCGGCTACGGACGAGAAGAAGGCACAGGCAGAAACGGCTTTGGCTCAGCTCGAAGAAAGCAGGGAAGCAATCAGACTGGCAACCGGCGGTTCCGCTCACTAGAAATTAGCTGTTAGACAGGTTTTGGAAATCCGCAAATCACCGTTTGCGGATTTTTCTTTGCGTTGAGAAAAGTGTTGCAAAAAATGCATCGCTTATGGCGAAATATAGCAGCAGACAGCAACAGTATTCTATCGTATCAAGTACATGGCTTCCACTTATCCGGAAACTCTGGCCTCCAAGCCTTAAAGTTTTCAATCCTGCATCTCCTCCAAGTCACGCAACAGGGTAAGTGGAAGCCTAAAATTTTTTCCAGTGTTTCCGTTTTCTTTCATGCGTTCGTTGTGCGTTTTCGCCCGGTTCATCTCGAAGAAATGGCAGTTAACGGGCATCTACATGATTGCGCCAATGGATTTTTCGGTGAAGACCCTAATGTAATCTCCGGGAGAAGAACCGGCCCAGAACACCCAGAGCCGATGCGGATCCTTTTGATCAACCCAGATCCGGTCGCCCTGTTCGAGGCCGCGCAATTCCGTACTGATGTAATTGACCGAATTGTTAGCAAGAAAATCCGTGGCTGCCATTGTGTCCTGAAAGGCGGCAACACCCAGTATAGGCGCATCGAAATCCACATATCCGTGGTGAATGCCGGCAATGCTGTCAAAGAAGACATAATGACTTGCAACAACCTGGCCCTGTGGAATGAAACCGCGTGTTCCGCCAAGATCTACACGAATGGGTTCTGAGAGCAGAATGTTCTGATCTTCATTGAAAGCGTAAAGGTTGTCGGTGTTGAAATTGTCGTATCCAACGGAAAATGGTATGGTGGTGTCCAGGATGACAAACTCACCGTTTCCGTTTTGCCGTAGTATCCTTCCATCCACGACCACAGCCAGCGCAGGGGTGGTGTGAATCAATAAACACAAGGCGACCAGTAGCGACCGAAGCATTTTTAACCCCTGCTCAGATTGGTAGCAATATTGAACAGTAGCCGTTCCGTTCGCAAGGGCAGTTCAATAACACTCTCGTGTAAGCTGATCGGGGACACGTATTCGGTTGGGAACCTAGTGTTGGGCGATTGCTGATGTAGCGTCGTTCTGGCGTATTCTGGAAGGCAAGGACAAGACAGCCAAACGACTAAAGGCCGACCCAGACTGGATCGACCTTCAAAGAAAAGCAGAGCTTACAGACTTGCTCTGAAGAAGTTTTAGTCGTCACGCAGCTCGCGGCGCAGGATTTTGCCAACATTTGTTTTGGGCAAGTCATCGCGAAATTCGATCTGCTGTGGTCGCTTGTAGTTGGTGAGGCCTTTGGCACACCAGTCCTTTACGTCCTTCTCAGTCAGATTCGGGTCTGACTTGACCACGAAGAGTTTGACCACTTCACCGGAATGTTCATGCGGGACACCAATCGCCGCACACTCCAGAATGCCTTCATGAGAAGCAGCGACTTCTTCGATCTCATTCGGATAGACGTTGAAGCCTGAAACCAGGATCATATCCTTTTTGCGATCAACGATCTTGGTTTGCCCCTTCTCGTTCATGAAGCCCATGTCACCTGACTTGAAGAAATTGTCCTTGGTCATGACTTTGTCTGTCTCGTCCTGGCGTTGCCAGTAACCGGCCATAACCTGAGGACCGCGGATGCAGATTTCACCAACTTCACCGAGCGCGACATCCTTGCCATCTTCATCCCGGATTACGATCTCTGTCGAAGGGAGGGGAAGGCCTATGGTTCCGGAGAAACCGGCCGCATCGAAACGGTTGGCGGTTGCAACAGGTGATGTTTCTGAAAGGCCATAACCTTCGGATACGTTGCACCCCGTAACTTCCTGCCAGCGTTCAGCAACTGGTTGCTGCACAGCCATACCGCCACCCAAAGTGAGTTTCAGGTTGCTGAAGTCTAGTTTGCGGAAATCATCGTTGTTGAGCAATGCGTTGAACAACGTGTTGAGACCTGGAAGCACATTGTAATCCCACTTGGCAAGTTCTTTGACAAACCCCGGGATGTCTCGCGGATTTGGTATCAGAACGTTGTGAGACCCAAGCCGCATCCCCATGATCATATTCACGGTCAATGCAAAGATATGATAAAGCGGCAGTGCACAAATATAGGTTGGGTTTTCCGGCACCTCGATAGCTTTCAGCCATTCATCATTTTGGGCTGCATTTGACAGGACGTTGCTGTTCAGCAGTGTTGCACCCTTTGAAACACCGGTTGTGCCTCCAGTGTACTGCAGAAATGCCACGTCATCATGGCCAATCTCAACCGGAGAGTGTCTGGTCGAACCGCCTATTATTGACTTGAAAGTATGATGACCCGGGAGAGACCAGGACGGGACCATCTTCTTTACTTTGCGGACTACAAAATTGACGAGTGCACCTTTCAGCCCGCCAAGCATGTCACCCATGTTTGTAACAACTATATGCTCTACCCCTACTTCGCCGCGCACTTCTTCAAGGGTGGTTGCGAAGTTTTCCAGGACGAAAATGGCTTTTGCGCCGCTGTCGTTCAGCTGATGTTTCAATTCGCGGGGGGTGTAAAGCGGGTTCACGTTTACAACCGTGTACCCTGCGCGCAATACGCCCGGCAGAACTGCGGCATACTGCAGAATATTCGGCATCATGATCGCAACCCGATCACCCTTTTCCAGGCCTTTGGACTGCAGCCATCCACCAATCAGGGATGAGAGGCGATCAACGTCTCCATAGGTAATCGTCTTTCCCATGCAGGAAAAAGCCGGCTGAGAAACAAATTTCTTGCAGGCATCTTCAATCAATGCCGCAACCGACTGATATGCGAGCTCAGGTATCTCGTGTGCGACACCATCAGGATAGTTTTTCAACCAGATTTTCTCTGTTGTCATGGATTTCCCCTCCAAGGAATGAGTCTGTCCTAGCGACCGCTTTTAATTGGGATAATGGCTGAGAGACAGGTGTGAATGTTTGTTAGCAAAAAGTAGTATAAGGTTCTTCCGTTTACGTCAATTGGGAGTTTTTGATGGTAAGGATTCGTTATCTGGTGACCTGCCAAAACGACTTTCAGACAGGAACAGTGTGATGATGAATCCGAGCACACAACTGGCAAGAATCAGTTTGAATCCTGACTGAAAATCGGCGGTCTGATACACGCGGGCACCGTTTTGAACCGTCCCGTCCCACAATTGGTCGAGGATGTAACCGACACCGGGCTGCAATACTGCACCCGAGGCAACTGTCAGTGAATTTACAATGCCGGAAACAGAGCCGCTGATTTCGGTTGGAGAATTCTCACGCACGAGGGCAAAACAAATTGCCATGGCTGCTCCTGACGTTCCGGAAACGACAAAGAGGCACACGGTCAGCCAGAGCGGTAAATCCGGGATGAAACAAATGGCGGCGATGCAAAGGCATAAATTTGATGAGCCTATGAGCAAAAGCATTTTTCGTTTGCGGATGCGGTCCGACAACCAACCTATAAAAGGCGCACCAAATGCCCAGCCCAGGAACATCAGGGACACCAGGGATGCTGCATAGGTTTTTTCGATTCCGTATGTGGTCACAAGATAGGGAGTGCCCCACAAGCCTCCAAGTGTAAGCATTGCACCGGACATCGTTGACGCAACGATTGCGATCTTCCAGACCTCGCGTCTTGAGAGCGCTTGTGCCAATCCATGCCAAACCTTTGACCAGGGCTCTTTTGTAGAGACCATACCTGTCTCGTCTTCGGGTGCATTGCGGACAAAGATGGTGATGAAAAGCGCCAGCAGAATTCCGAAGGCACCAAGTCCCCACATGGAGTTGCGCCACCCAAACGTTTCAAGAACTCCGGCGAGCGGGCCCTGCCCGAGCATTCCACCACTCATCCCGAACAACATGACAAGTCCAGAGAAAAATGCAAACCTTTCCGGCGGAAACCATTTCGCCGCAATCGCCAGTGATCCAAGAAACCCGACTGCAGAACCAATCCCGATCAGAAGACGGCCTGTGTAAGCCATGGCCAGTGTTTCGGCGATGCCGAACAGTATTGATCCGATTCCGGCGATTGAAAGCGCAACTGCCAAGAGAAAGCGGGCTCCGAGCCTGTCAATGAGCGCACCAAGGGGAACCTGCATCAGAACGTATGGATAGAAATACAGCGCCGACAATGTGCCAAGTACCGCACCGCCGATGGCGAATTCCGCCATTAGGTCATCGACCATTACACTCGGGGTTACCCTTTGAATAAAGGCATAGCCGAAAGCAAGGGCCGACAGAGACCAGATAAACCATGCACGTTTACTGCCGATTTGCGAATTGCCGGATGATGTGTTCAAGACCGGTTATCCAAGCCGTTCCGCGTGCCAGGCAATGTGATCAGCCATGAAGCTCGAGATGAAGTAATAGGAATGGTCATAATCTTCGCGAAGATTGAGCGTGAGGTTGATGCCCTTTGCTTCGCAGGCTGCTTTCAGCAGTTCCGGGCGCAGGCCGCTCTCCAGGAATTCGTCGCCGGTTCCCTGGTCAGCCAGAATCTCGGGAACAGCCTTGCCGTCCTCGATTAGTGCAACTGTGTCCCAATTCCGCCATTTGTCTTCATCGGAACCGAGATACTTGGTGAATGCGTTGTGTCCCCATTCGATCTGCGATGGCGCACAAATCGGAGCAAACGCAGATACTGATTTGTACCGGCCCGGATTTTTCAGTGCGATCGTCAACGCACCGTGCCCTCCCATGGAGTGCCCGAAGATCGATTGCCGCGACATGTCTGCATTGAAATTGGCACCGATATTTTCCGGAAGCTCCCGCGTAACATAGGAATACATGTTATAATACTCGGAAAATGGCACTTCGGTAGCATCCACGTAAAATCCTGCACCCGAACCGAAGAAATATACTTCTTCATCGGCCACATTTTCGCCCCTGGGCGATGTGTCCGGGCAAACAATGATTATTCCGTGTTCCGCAGCGGCAGCGCGATATTCGCCTTTTTCCGTGACGTTTGCATGGGTGCATGTGAGACCCGACAAGTAATATAGTACCGGGCAGGGCGCATCCTTTGCCTGCGGCGGCACAAAGACGGAAAATTTCATTTCGCAGTTACAGGTGGAGGAATCATGTGTGTAAACACCCTGAACTCCGCCATGGGAAATATTTTTGGATACGGTTTCCATGAATGCAGCCTCGTCAAAATCACTTAAGCTGTTGTATCAGGCGGTCCAGTGCTTGCAAGAAGTTTGAGCGGTCAGCCTTGGTGAAACCTGCATTGTAGGTTTGCGTTTGCTGACTTTCGCGAATGTGCTGTTTCAAATCGCGCATGGCCAGGGCCATGCCGATGTTTGCTTCATCGAACAACTTGCCGTTGGGTCGGATTGCTGCTGCTCCATTTTCCAGGCAACGTTTTGCAAGCGGAATGTCTGTGGTGATGCAGATGTCAGATACAGCAATATTTTCTGCAATCCAGTCGTCCGCTGCATCAGCACCCTGCGGAACGATATGATTGCGAACGAGGTCGTGTCTTGACGGTCTCAAACCGCCATCTGCCACCATCACCACCTGAACATTGTGGCGCTCAGCAACGCGGACGACTTCTTCCTTTACAGGGCAGGCATCCGCATCGACGAAAATCAAAACTTTACAACACCCCGGATGCTTTCGCCTGAATGCATAAGGTCGAACCCATTGTTGATTTCCTCGAGCGGCATGGTGTGGGTGATCATCGGATCGATCTCGATTTTGCCGTCCATATACCAATCGACGATCTTTGGAACATCGGTCCTGCCCTTGGCACCACCGAAAGCGGTTCCGCGCCAATTGCGGCCAGTTACCAACTGGAAAGGACGTGTCGCGATTTCCTGTCCTGCTCCTGCAACGCCGATGATAATCGAAGTGCCCCATCCCTTGTGGCAACACTCCAGCGCATCGCGCATGACGTTGACATTGCCGATGCACTCAAATGAATAATCTGCACCACCGTTGGTGAGATCAACCAGATAGGGAACGAGATCGCCCTCGACCTCATTTGGGTTGACAAAATGCGTCATGCCGAACCGCTCACCCCAATCCTTTCGGTCGGGATTGATATCGACGCCTACAATCATGTTTGCACCGGCAAGGCGCGCGCCCTGGATTACGTTCAGGCCGATACCGCCAAGTCCGAATACAACCACATTGTCACCCGGCTCCACCTTGGCTGTGTTGATTACCGCACCAATCCCTGTAGTCACGCCGCAGCCGATATAGCAGATTGACTCAAACGGGGCATCTTCCCGCACTTTCGCCAGTGCGATTTCCGGCACTACTGTATGGTTGGAGAAGGTCGAGGTTCCCATGTAATGAAACGCTTTCTCCCCCTTTATTGAAAAGCGTGACGTTCCATCCGGCATCAGTCCCTGGCCCTGGGTCACCCGAATTTTCTGGCACAGGTTGGTTTTTCCTGATGTGCAATAATCGCATTCGCGGCACTCGGGTGTGTAAAGCGGAATGACATGATCGCCCTTCTTGAGCGTTGTAACGCCCGGGCCAACGTCAACAACGACACCTGCCCCCTCATGGCCGAGAATTGCTGGAAAAATGCCCTCTGGATCTGCACCTGAAAGAGTGAAATCGTCAGTGTGGCATAATCCGGTGGCCTTGATTTCCACGAGGACTTCACCCTCTTTCGGGCCTTCGAGATCGACTTCGGTGATTTCCATCGGCTTGCCAGCTTCGAAGGCTACGGCGGCACGGGTTTTCATGGTGTTCTCCTCCCCTAAACTCAAATCCTGTTCAGACTAGCGGAATTGCTTCCCGATGCAATGAAAAATGCCGCGAAATCTCCAATTCCAACGGTTCAGGGAGAAGATAATACCTGTTCAATGCCCAAGCCAATACCTGCAAGCTCCCGGTCCCTGCCGCCTTGCGCGGCAACCATCAGGCCGGATGCAGGTTTCGATGTAGGCAGAGTCAATGCACAACAGCCAAGCATGTTGAAAAAGCGCGTATTGCGCAGCGCCATCATGTTGGTCGCACCGAACAATTCATAGTCTGCGAGCAGCGGGTGAACTTCCGGAGGAGCGATCGCAACAGTCGGAGCCAAGACCGCATCATACAGACTTGTCCGCTGGTTGTAGGATTTCCGCAAATCCATCATTGCAGCCTTCGCAATATCGTACTGCTCCCGGGTCACGCCTTTGCCCGATTCAAAGCGGTTGCGGACCGGCTCGAACATCAATGAAGGCTGGGCTTCGATTTCCATACCCCATTCAGCCCATGCCTCATACGGGAAAAGCACGGGCCCAAGTGGCAGCAGGTCGTTGCATTCGTGGATCTGGCCGCGGGTGACTTTTGCGCCGGCTGATTGAAGCGCCTCTATTGCAATTTCAAAGCCTTCACGCTGATTGTCACCGAGCTCATCCAGCATGATGGTTTCATTGACAAGAAACTCGCATTCGGAGACCGGTTTTGTTTCTGGAAGAACCGGTTCGAGCCCGGCCATGATTGAAGTCATCAACCAGGCGTCTTCCATGCTCCTGCAGAGCGGTCCGACCGTATCAAACCCTGAACAAAGTGCAACTGAACCTTCCAGAGATATCAGACCGTGCGTTGTCTTGAAACCTGTAAGGTCATTCCAGGCGGAGGGTATTCTGACAGAACCGCCTGTGTCAGAACCGATGCCGATCGGAACAAGTTCATGTGCAACGGAAGCAGCAGCACCTGAAGAGGAACCGCCCGGTGCCAGATTGTCCCCGTGAATGTTGGGTGAGGTAGCCGCATTGGGATTGATGCCGAGGCCGGAAAAGGCGAGTTCAGACAGATGCGTCTTGCCCACGCAGACAAGTCCGGCATCCGTTGCAAATTTCAGCGGTACACAGTCCTTTTCCGGTACCCTGCCTTTCAAGAGTTTGGAGCCGGATTCTGTTGCGACATTGCGGGTGTCAAACAGGTCTTTCCAGGAAATCGGCACACCGTCTAACGGGCTTTTCAGACTATCGGATTTCTGGCGTGCAGCAGCACCTTCGGCCTCCGACCGTGCACGCTCACCAGTAAGACGGGCAAAAATCGAGTCCCTGTGGGCATTATTCTCGATTTTTTCCAGCGTGGCTTCCGTCAATTCGACCGGATCTAGTTTTCCTTGTGCGATTTCACGGCCCAGGTCTGCGGCAGTTTTCATGCTTTCACTTTCCTTCAAAGACTGGTTTTTCTTTTCTGAAGAAGGCGTCAATTGCGTTTCGGCAGTCTTCGCTTTCGGTCAGAGGTTGCTGAATTTCGGATTCCCGGCTGATCGCCTGCGACAGGTCAAGGTCGCCCACGCCCCGGAACATGGCTTTCAATGCGGCCTGAGCGAGCGGGGCACCGGCAGCAATTTTCTCTGCCCTTTCCCTCACCTGCTTTTCCAACTGATCACGCGGCACAACCTGGTTGCATATGCCATGCTCCAGGCATTCCTGGGCACTCAGGCGTTTTCCCTCGACAATTGTTTCGAAAGCCTTGCGAGGTCCCAATGCCTTGTAGAGGTGCCAGTTGATGCCGCCATCCGGAATGAGGCCGATTGCAGCAAATGCCATGTATAAATATGCATTCTCCGACATTACGACGATGTCACAGGCCATCGCCAGACCGGCACCGATGCCAGCGACACAGCCATGTGCCTGAGCGATAATGACTTTGGATGAGTTGTGAATTGCCATCAGGAAGGGTTTGTATTCTTCACGCAACTCATTGCCTATGTCCCGGTCAAGACCCTCGCCCAGATCAGCACCTGCGCAAAAACCCTTGCCGCTCCCCTTCAAGATCACCACACGGATTGCACTATCGGTTTCTGCGGCCTGAAGTGCTTTCAGCAGGTCTGCTCTCAGTTCGCGGTTAAATGAGTTCAGCGAATCCGGACGATTGAGCATAATTGTGCAGACCGGGCCATCAACTGAGTAATCCAGAACATTGCTGTGCATCTTGTCCTCCGTCAGGGTGCGATCCCTTCCGATGAGATTTCCATTACTGTCGAACTGTTTGTTCTAGGATCACTTCAAAGCAAAATGCCTGAACTTGCAAGGCTTTCAATTCTTTCACGATCAAATCCCGAATTCTGCAAGATTTCTCTGCCCTCTCTGCCAGTGGTCACACTGAAGCCGGGTTCGGGCGAATGGCTGCGGCTGAGGCGTGGCACAACACTGGTCTGTGCAACATCGCCGTTTGTAAAGAAGGTTCTGCGTTCAGCATTGTGCGGGTAGCTGGCGGCTTCGTCGAAGGTGAGAACCGGAGCAACGCAAGCATCGGATCCGGCAAACAGTTTAGCCCAAGCGTCGCGAGACTTTGAGAGAAAAGTCTGTTCAAACAACAAATGCATCTCAGGCCATTTGGCCTTGTTATGCTGTTCGGGTAGTAAACCGTTATCAAGTTCAAGCAGGCTTACAAGTTCTGCGAAGAATTGTTTTTCGATAGCTCCTACCGCAACGAACTTATTGTCTGCTGTTTCGTAGCAGCGATAGTAGGGCGCGCCTCCGTCAATGAAATTGTCTTCCCGTTCTCGGGTCCATAACCCTTGCGCAAGCATGGTCTGTATCAATCCCATCATCGCTGGAACGCCATCGCACATTGCAGCATCAACGACCTGACCCTTACCGGAAACACCCCGTTCAATGATCGCTGAAAGCACGCCCATGATCAGAAACATGGATCCGCCGCCGTAATCGGCAGCAATGTTCAGCGGTGGGACCGGAGGTTCACCTCGTTTCCCCATCGCATGCAACGCGCCGGTGATTGCGAGGTAATTGATATCGTGCCCTGCGGTCAGCGATAGTGGGCCTTCCTGTCCCCATCCGGTCATGCGGCCATAAATCAATGCCGGATTGGCCGCAAGACAGATGTCCGGACTCAATCCCAATCGTTCCATGACTCCAGGGCGGAAACCTTCAATCAGGATATCCGCATTGGAAATGAGGTTAAGTACGATATCGATGCCCTCTGGTTTTTTCAGATCAAGCGCAATCGATTTCTTGCCGCGGCGGTTCACTTCGCTGGAAATATCCTGACCCGATCTGCGATCAATTACGATTACCTCAGCACTAAGATCGGCCAACAATTGTCCCGCCAAAGGGCAGGGGCCAAGCCCGACCATTTCTATTACCTGGAGGGATGCGAGAGGACCGGGCATGATTACCTTTGAAACAAAAGACGCAAACCGAGCGCGGTGAGTATGACTGCTGCTGTGCGGTCAAACCAGTGTTTCAATGAGATATAGGTCTCACTGACCGCCCTTGTCGTCATCACAAAGGCAAGAATTGTGTATGCCGTGACTTACAGTAGAAAGAGGTTTGCCACGATAAATGCTTTTTCCGTTCCGGCCAGATCCGGCGGAAAAATCACCACCAAAACTGCCGCGGCAAACAGGACAGATTTGGGATTGGAAAGATTGAGGACAACACCATCCATCAACGGCCGGGACTTGGCACCGGAAGCTGAAGCTATCGGTTTTTTTGCGTTTTTCCAGCTGTTCCATGCAATGTAAAACAGATAGGCGGCACCTAGCAGCTTTACCGCAACATATGCCCAGGGGAACCATTCAAAAACCGCCTGCAGTCCCAACAGGGCTGCCATCACCCACATGCTTGCCATGAACGCAAGGCCAATCCCAATCAGTATGCCCGCGCTTCTCCCTTTTGCCAGGGATGTGTGAATTGCGACCAGCATGGCAGGGCCGGGGCTAAGCCAGGCAGCAATGGAGGCTATGTTGAATGCAAGTACCAGCTCAAATGTCATTGTCTTCTCCGGTAGAACAGTTAGCAATGTTGCACAAATTTTCGTGGTTCGGAAAGTCTCTTTTCATGTCGGTCAATAGCATTTGAGAATTGCCCAAATCCGTCATGTATCAGGTCGCATTTTTTGTTTGAGATAGCGCAAGCTGGTGATACAAATTGTATACAAAGGGATGGTATCCCTTGGCAATCCGGGATTCCAGTATGAACGACCAGGCAGAAATCGGTAGAACAAGACGCGGCGGCAGAGGCGCGAGGCGCGAATTGCGCTCAGGTCATGAGACGGCAATGTTGCCCGCTTTGAAGCGCAGAATCCCGCTCACCGAGCCGATGGATCAGGAACAGGTCGAAAAGATCGACAAGGCTTCTTTGGATATTCTTGAAGAGGTCGGTGTGATCTTTCGCGACCCGATTGCGATTGAGGATTGGAAGAGGGCAGGCGCGGACGTACGCGAAGACGATCGTGTGCATTTTGACCGTGACATGATCAGGGAGTTGGTTTCTTCAATTCCGTCGAACTTTACTTATCATGCGCGCAATCCTGCGAACAACCTGCCGTTCGGAAACGATCATTCGATCTTTGTTCCGATGACCGGCGCACCTTATTTGCGGGACCTGGAGGATGTGCGGCGGAATCCCATGCTGGAGGATCTGGCGAATTTCCACAAACTCAGCCACATGCTGCCGGCCATTCATTCATCAGCCCATCACATTGTTGAACCGTATGACCATCCGATCAGCCAGCGTCATCTGCGGATTACCTATTCCTCGATGAAACATTCGGACAAGACTTTCATGGGAATGACTACATCTCCGAAAAACGCGGAAGATGTCATGGCCATGTGCGATGTTTTGTTCGGAGAAGGTTTTATTGACACTCATCCGGTTGTGACAGGGAATTGTAACGGGAATTCACCGTTGGTCTGGGATGAAGTCATGCTGGGGGCGATGCGCGCTTTCTGCAAGCGCAACCAGCCCGTGCTTTGCTCTCCGTTTGTGCTGGGAGGTGCAAATACACCGGCTTCCACGGCTGCATCCGTTGCCCAGTTGAATGCGGAAGCCCTTTCCGCCCTTGCCTATACCCAGGTGGTGAACAAGGGATGCCCGGCCATATATGGACATTATCTTTCAACAGTTTCCATGAAGTCCGGAGCGCCAATGGCAGGGACGCCGGAAATTTCGCTAATGAATTTCATGATTGGCCAGATGGCGCGCTATTATGATGTCCCCTGGCGTACTTCCAATACGTTGGGAGGAGCCAAGACGTTCGACGCTCAGGCGGGTTACGAGAGCGCATCAACCCTTATGGCTGTGATGATGGCAGGCGCCAATTACATCTGGCATTCCGCAGGATGGAATGAAGCAGGAATGCATTGTTCCATGGCCAAGTTTGTTGTCGATGCCGAGCAATGCGCCATGGCCTATCGCATGGCCGAAGGTGTCAAGTGGGATGATTTTGACGACGCGCTTTCTGCTGTTCGTGACATTGGGCCCGGCGGACATTATCTCGGGCATCCACATACGCAGGAAAAGTTTCAGACCGCATTTTTCATGCCCGAGCTTTTTGACAACAATTCGATCGAGCAATGGGCGGCGGAAGGTTCCGTTGAAATCAACGAACGCGCACTCAAGCATACGAAATCGCTGCTGGACGCTTATGTCGAGCCGAAACTGGACGAAGGCACAGACGAAGCCCTGCGGGATTATATAGCCAGACGTGAACGTGAAATTCCAGCCATGGATGCCTTGAACAACGATCACTGAACAGGCTTGGTGCAGAAAACCGAATCTGCCAGATTGAGTGAACGATCAAGCTGGAGATTTTCGATGAACGTCCACGAAGCCATCATGTCCCGTCATTCCTGCCGCCGCTTCAAGCCGGACCCGGTACCGGAAGAGGCAATTCGCAAAATCCTGACGGGCGCTGGGCAAGCACCAAGCGGACACAATACCCAACCGTGGAAAGTTCATGTGGTGCGTGGTGCTGCGAAGCAACGCATTACTGAAAAGGCGCTTGCAGCGGCACAAGGTATCTCCTCGCTGAAGGCCAGTGATCCGGAATTTGAATATTACCCGACAGAGTGGTTCGAACCCTACCTTTCACGACGCAGGGCAACCGGTTTCGGCCTCTATGGAGCTTTGGGGATAGGCCGTGACGACAAGGCAGCGCGTGGCGATCAAATGCTCCGAAATTTCCAGTTCTTTGATGCTCCTGTGGGTCTTTTCATCACTTTTTCAAGGCGCATGTCTGTTGGTTCCTTCATGGATGTGGGCATGTTCATCCAGAACATCCTGGTTGGTGCACGCGGCGAAGGTTTGCATACCTGCGGCCAGGTCGCCTGGTGCTCACATCACCAGATGATCCGCGAAGAGCTCGGTATCGATGCGGACCAGTTGCTTGCCTGTGGAATTTCGCTCGGATACTCGGACGAAAAAGCACCCGAAAATGTCTGGCGTACAGATCGTGCCAGCATTGACGAATGGGTCACATTTTTCGATGAATGACTGCCTATTCTATGATTGATTGATGAGAGTGACACATCCACGGGTGCTGCAAACAATCTGATGGAAGAATTGAGCATCACCTAAATGTTACCTCGATTGATCCCAGTTGAAGTATTTTGTTGTAACTTGTTGTCTTCTGGCCAGGGTTTGGCCCTACCAGTCCTTACACGTTTTAAAGGGTGATTTCATGATTTCTAAAAACATAGTTGCTGCCACACTTATAGCTGCCTCCACGGCGTTCATTTCAGTTCCCGCCATTGCGGCAGAAAAGTTTAAAACCGACCAAGGCCATACGGAGGTTTTGATCAGCTGGAACCATGCGGGGGTTTCGATCCAGACCGCGGAGTTTGAGAAAGCGGACGGGACGCTTTCGCTGGATGAAGCCAATCCGGAAAATTCCAGTATCGACATGACGATTGATGTAGCCAGTATTTCAAGCGGATATGAAGCACTCGATACACATCTCAAGAGCGCTGACTTTCTGAATGTCGAGAAGTTTCCAACCGCGACTTTCAAGAGTACTTCAGTTACGAAAACGGGCGAGAAAACAGCTGATATTGTAGGCGAATTTACACTGCATGGGGTTACAAAACCGATTACACTCAACGCAGAGATGACTCATATCGGAGACCACCCGGTTGGCAAGTTTCTTGATTACTACAAAGGCAAGTGGGTTGCATTTTCGGCTACCACCACGCTTGATCATCAGGCATTTGGTGTTGGCAGTTATTCAACAGGGCCGATTACTGTTAAGATCGTTACAGAAATGAAGGAAGCCGAGTAACCCGGTTCTTTCAGCGAATGAGTTCGGCACCCTCGAAAGGTGCCGAAAACCCTTTTGATTTTATGCATTGACCCTATTTTGCAGGGCCGATTTACAAACATGCTTGTCAACACGCGCAAAACATACGGTCTTGTTGCCCAACTGTTACATTGGACAACAGCTGTGCTGATACTGCTGCTGCTTGCGGTCGGTCTGTACATGCATGAATTGCCGATTGATACGCCCGAACAATTGGATGGGAAGATCTGGCTCTATTCACTGCATAAGACGTTAGGAATTGCAGCGTTACTTGTTGCGATCACGCGAGTCGTCTGGGCAGTGTATCAACCGCGACCGGTTGCACTTCACGGTGACCGCAGGCAGGAAACACTGCTCGCCGAAACAATCCACTGGTTGCTCTATGCAGCGATCATTCTTATGCCTGTGACCGGATGGTTGCATCATGCGGCGCTCGAAGGGTTTGCGCCGATCTGGTGGCCCCTTTCTCAGGATCTGCCGTTCATACCAAAAAACGAGCAACTGGCTGCCTATTTCGGAAACGCGCATTTTTTTACTGCGATCGTACTTATGGGTTCTGTTTTCCTTCATGTTGCCGGTGCTCTAAAACATGCCGTTATAGACCGGGACCAGACACTTGCGAGAATGCTGCCGGGCAAAAAAGTCTCCTTGCCAGGCGAGTTGAAGGAACCAGATCACAAAAAGAAGCCTGCGATGATGGCTGGCAGCGTGATTGCGCTATTACTTGCTGCAATTGTCTCAATTGAGCTTTTTGAACGTCAAAACGAAAGTGCAGTTTTGCCAAGTAGTACAACATCTTCCGGCTGGACTGTTGATCACGAAAAAAGCAGACTTGAAATCGTGGTTGTTCAAAGCGGTAATCCGGTGTCGGGGCATTTTGAGAAGTGGGAGGCGAATATAAATTTTGACCCGGACAACCTTGAGGCTGCAAGTGTTGTGGTGAATGTGGACGTCTCAAGCCTTTCACTTGGCAGTATAACTGCTCAAGCCATATCCAGTGATTTTCTACACGTAGAGCAGTTTCCGGTCGCGGTATTCTCATCTGAGAAATTCTCACTAGTTGGTGAAAACAGCTACGTTGCAGAAGGAGAATTAAACCTCCTGGGCAATGTAAGGCCGATCAGTCTTCCATTTGATCTGAACATCGAAAACGGGCGTGCGGTAATGTCAGGTACGGCAGAAATACAACGCCTTGATTTCGGCCTTGGTGAAAAGGGTTTCAAGACCGACGGTATTCTGGGGTTTGCCGTACAGGTGAATGTAGCGCTGGAAGCGAATCAGAATTAATGGCAACAATCTGCAGCATGCCCTCCTGAAAATTCTGGACTGCAACAGGAAAGGACCTTTCCTCGGGCTTTAAAATGTGACAATAAGAATGTGAGCTTGTGGCGATGGCGTCGCCAGAGAAGAAGAATTCTCGCTCAGAAGCATTCCTGAACGCCGGGACTTTCAATCGGGAGATTGGAGGCCCGTCCTCCAACTCCCCTTATGTTGGAGGTCAACATGACTAAAATCGATAAAATTGACATTGCTGATTCGAACGCATTGCGTCCGGATTTCTTCACATTTCAAAACGGTGAAAAAGAGAAACTGCCGTTCAGCAGAGAGGAATATGACAGGCGGCTTTCCGGCCTGCGTACAATCATGGCACAAAAGGGCATTGACGCGGTGCTGCTTACATCCATGCACGGTATCGCCTATTATTCCGGATTTCTGTATTGCGCATTCGGCAGACCTTATGCCTGTGTTGTGACACATGATCGGAGCATTACAGTTTCAGCCAATATTGATGCAGGGCAGCCCTGGCGCAGATCGGCAGACGAAAACGTTGTTTATACGGATTGGCGTCGTGACAACTACTGGCGCGCAATTCGTGATCTTGTCGGAACCGGAAAACGCATTGGCATTGAAGGTGACCATCTCACCCTTTCCCAGAATGAGAAACTTGCTGAATTCCTCACGGCAGAAACCGTGGATATTGCGCCGGCAACCATGGAGCAGCGAATGATCAAGTCTGATGAGGAGATCGCGCTGATCCGCGAAGGTGCACGGATCGCAGATATCGGCGGCGCAGCGGTTCGGGATGCAATTCGTGTGGATGCAAGAGAGATTGATGTTGCAATGGCAGGGCGCGACGCAATGGAAACCGAGATTGCCCGGTCTCATCCTGACAGCGAGTTAAGGGATACCTGGGTGTGGTTTCAGTCCGGCATCAACACGGATGGAGCACACAATCCGGTTACGAGCCGGAGACTGGAACGCGGTGACATATTGAGCCTCAATACGTTTCCAATGATTTCAGGTTATTATACGGCGCTGGAACGCACTTTGTTCGTCGGCGAGGTGGACCCGGAATCACTTGCTGTTTGGGAAGCAAATGTAGGAGCACATGAACTGGGTCTTTCCCTGATTAAGCAGGGGGCGACCTGTTCGGGGATTTGCGCTGAAATCAACCGCTACTTCGAAGAGCGCAATCTGCTTCAATACCGTACGTTTGGATATGGCCATTCATTTGGGGTTCTGTCTCACTATTATGGCCGCGAATCCGGGCTGGAGCTGCGAGAAGATATCGATACTACCCTGACTGAAGGAATGGTTGTTTCAATGGAGCCTATGCTCACGATCCCTCAGGGGATACCCGGTGCAGGTGGTTATCGCGAACACGACATTGTGGTTCTCGGCGAGAACGGTCCTGAAAACATCACCGGCTTTCCATACGGGCCGAAACACAACGTTGTTGCCTGTTAGACGGTTTCGACAGGTGTGAAGCAGCACCCGAAAGTATTCTCAAAGCCTTACTTGACCCGCTCATTACTTGGGTCATACAAGGCTTTGAGAACTGGTTTTGCTTCTATCTCTTTGTCAAGGACCAATGCGGAAAGCCCCTCGGATTTTCCGGTATCGACAAAGGCATAGCAGAGGTTCTTGCCGGTCCTGTAACCCCACCCGGCGGATGTAACTGTTCCGACAACGCTGCCATTCTGGATGATTGAATCACCGGGATGAGCAGGGGTTTTTATGTCGGCAAGTTCCAGGGTTACCAGTTCGCGTTGGTTGCCCTGATTGTGCATCTTCAAAAGGGCTTTCTTGCCAATGAACTCCTTGTCCATATTTACGAACCTGTCGATGCCGGTCTCGAACGGATTAAATTCAGTGATAATGTCAGACTTCCAGTGAAGGTATCCTTTCTCCAGCCGCATGCTTTCAACGGCACGCAGACCAAAATAGCCGATGCCAGCGCCTTCGCCTGCTGACATCAGCAGGTCGTGCACCAGCAAAAGCTGTGCATTTGGAACATGGATTTCGAAGGCCAGTTCTCCTGAAAAACTCACGGACATGACGATTACCGGGACCGGGCCGATCATGAGCTCATGTACCCGCAGCCAGGGAAAACTTGTCTTTGTTATCTCGCTTCGCGGTGATGCCTTTTGCAGGACTTCCCGTGACTTCGGTCCTGCCAGTACCAGAATTGTGTATTCATTGGTAAGGCTTCGAATGGAAATGGATCCGTCCTTTGGCAGATGCTCCTGAAGCCAATCCATGTCGTGATACTCTGCTGCCGCAGCCGAACCATACCAGACCCGGTCATACAAATTAGCAATGGTTGCTTCGCCCTTGACCATGCCTTGCTCGTTCAGAAAATAGGTCAAACCCACCTTTCCCTGATTGCGGGGCACGCGCGAACACATAATCCTGTCCAGCCAATCATGTACACCCTCTCCGGTTATCTCATAACGGTTAAAACCGTTGACTTCGCAGAGGCCCACTGCATTTTGGACCAGTTCAACTTCCCGGCCGACCTGTTCGAACGTGTTGTTGAAGTGGAAAGAATGTTCTTCCTCAAAGTCTCCGGACGGCTTCACATAATCCAGTCTCTCCCAGCCATTTACCGGGGCAAATTCCGCTCCCGACGATGTCAGGGTTGAGTAAATCGGGGTGACTTTCGCCAACCGACCTGCAGGACGGTGTTCGTGCGGCATGTGGAAACGGAACTCGTTCTGGTAATCCTCGATTGCCTTGAGCGCTGTATATTCCTGTGTGGCATGTTGGGTGAAACGACGAGGATCAAGACACCAGGTATCATAGACAGCCTCTCCGTGCGCCACGATCTGGGCAAGCAGCCAGCCATGGCCACCGCCTTCGCCAAGGCCGGCGCGCAGTCCGGTGATGCAATAGGCATTACGCTTTCCGGGAATCTTTCCGACAAGTGGCAATCCGTCCGGAGTATAGGTAATCGGGCCGTTGATGATCGAATGTATGCCTGCCGTTTCCAGGCATGGCAGGCGGCGGAATGCGCCTTCCATGACATCTGTAACGCGATCAAGATCATCGGGACAAAGTGCATTCGTGAAGTTGGGATCAATGCCGTTCAGTCCCCAGGTTTTGCAATCCTGTTCATAGAAACCGATAAGTAACCCTTTTTTCTCTGCACGCTGGTAAAAATCATCCGTAGGGCAGCGGATCAGCGGTGAGCGGAAGCCGTCCCCCAACGCTTCAATCTCGGGAATTGTGTCTGTGAGCATGTACTGATGTTCCATGCTTGCAACAGGCAGTTCCACGCTCATCATTGCACCGATTTCGTTGCACCGATATCCGCCGGCATTGATGATCTTTTCGCAGTGAATATCGCCGTTTTGTGTGTGTACGATCCAGGTATCATCCTGCTTTTGCGTGAGCCCGGTTACCGGATTGTGGCGGTAAACTTCGGCGCCTGCCTTTCGCGCCCTTCTCGCCAGCGCCTGACACAATTGTGCAGGATCGATGTCTCCATCAAGCGGGTCCCACAGCGCGCCCAGTAAACCCTCGGTAGAGATAATCGGGTGACGTTTCTTGCATTCCTCCGGATCAATGATTTCGAAATCAACACCCATTCCCTTTGCAAGGGAGACAAAGTGATTGTAGCCATCGAGATGCCACTGTTCTGATGCAAGCCTCAACCCTCCTGTCGCATGATGATAGTTGATCGGATAATCAGGGTCGTCAGCAAGTTCTTTGTAAAGCTGTATAGAGTGGGTTTTTAGCCCGATCATGGTTTGGTTGGGGCCAAAATTTGTGACCTGAGCAGCCGAATGCCATGTGGTGCCGGATGTCAACTCGTCCCGCTCGACAAGCACGCAATCCGTGATGCCTTCCTGGGTTAAATGATAAAGCGTTGAGCAGCCGCCGATCCCGCCGCCAATAACAACCACATCTGTTTGGGTTTTCATGATTATTCTCCGTCACTTGCGGGGAGATTGCGTAAGCTGATCGCGATGGTCAACCCGAACACCATGTTGCAGTAAATTCGAATTTAAGTTTCATTATTCTTCGGTGTCGCCGAGAATGTGGAAACCGGAAGTCTCATTTATGAAACTGAACTTCTGTTTGAGCGGCAATACGAAACTGTCGTTCATTGACTGCCTAAGGATATCGGCAAAGATTGACGGCAAATCGCCCAGGGAATCCTTGCGTGCATAAAGTGATATGCAGCGACTGAACGCGGGAATGGGCAGGTGACTTGCCCGCAACGCGGGCGGTTCAGAAGTTATCCGGTTGGTGAAAGAGATGCTGGAAAATGCGGAAACAGTGGTGATTGTCCATCCACCAAGGGCTTCGATCATGGAGAATACGGCCTGATTGCTTGAGAATTCATGCTCGCGCGGGGGGACTGACTTGCTGCGCCGTAAATGCGCCTCGATCTGGCGTCCCATCAATTGCTCGCGCGAGTATCTGATAAACGGATATCTCATGAGGCTATCAATCGATTCTGCGGAACGAATCCGGTTTGATCTCACCAGAATATAAGGATCGTTCAGGATCGGATGATCTTCGACCCAGTCAGTTGCTTCGGTTGCATCCACAGCTACAATCATGTCTGCAGCCCGATTGCCGAGTGCCGCGTGGCTCTCATGGCTGGGGCCGCTTTTGATGTGAAAACGCATTTTCGGAAACTGTTGTCTGACTGAAGTCAACCATGCAGGTATCACGAGAGAATCAAAATCCTCAATCATCGCTAGCTTGAGCAGCATTCTGGATGACGTGTTCGATTTCGAAAGTACAGCGCTGGCTGAAGTTATTTCGTCCATAATGCGCAAGGCTCGGGGATGGAATACTTCGCCTGCTGTTGTAAGTGCAAAACGCTGCGAGGAACGTTCGATCAGTTTTGCACCCAATGCCGCTTCAAGATTGGATAGCTGAAGAGAAATTGCAGAAGCGCTTGCTCCCAGCCGCTTAGCAGCTGCTGTTACAGCGCCTTCCTCCACAACTGCGATAAAGACTTCAACAGCGCGAAAAGAAAATTTGGAATTATTTTCCTGGAACATAACTTTACTGCCTTCGGAATACTCAACAAGAAATTCGAAAATCCTGAACAGAAATTATCCCCTTGTGCTCTCGTGTTGCAAGGTTAATCTCTTGTTTGCGGCAGGAGAGAACATGGCAAAACGCAGATCAAGAACCAGTGGACGTGAGGGCCGGATCGCGATGCGGCAGGCGGAAGTGAAGCAGTTTGCACCTGCGGCGCCCGGCCAGGTGGGCGGTTGTTACAATCCGCTCAATGAAAAGGAGCTCTCTGATATTCTTGATACAGCCTACCGGATTCTTGAAGAGATCGGCTTTGCAGAAGTTCCTGATGTGGTCATGAATGCCGCGCTCGACCAGGGCTGTTATCTCAATAATCTGGGGCGCCTTTCCTTTCCGAGGTCATTCGTTGAAGACATTGTCGCGGGAGCCTGCAAATCCTTCACCTTCCACGGTCGCAATCGGGATCAGACCATCGAGGTAGGCGGGGAAAAGGTTTACTTCGGAACAGGTGGTGCTGCTGTCCAAACACTGGATATGGAAGAGGGTACCTATCGATCTTCAACGCTTAAGGATCTTTATGACTTTACCCGCCTGATAGACCGGCTGGAAAATGTAAGCTGGTTTACCCGCTGCTGTGTGGCAACAGACATGGTGGATAATTTCGACCTGGACATGAATACGGCCTTTGCACTTATTAAAGGCACTCAGAAGCCGGTCGGTATGAGTTTCACCATCGGTGAATATGTTCACCCGATCATTGAGATGTTTGACATGATTGCAGGAGGCGAGGGCAGGTTTTCCAGAGAACCTTTTTGCAAAGCGCATATTTCCCCGGTGATTTCTCCATTGAGATACGGCGAGGATGCAGTTTCTGTGACGATCGCTGCAATCGAGCACAACATGCCGATCAATGCGATTATTGCAGCGCAATCCGGTGCTACCGCGCCTGCTCCACTCGCTGGAATGCTGGCGCAGACAACAGCCGAAACACTTGCCGGTCTTGTTCTGGTCAATCTGTTCAAACGCGGATATCCGGTTATCTTCTCCAACTGGCCTTTTGTAATTGACCTGCGTACCGGTGCATTTTGCGGTTCCGGTGGGGAAATTTCCGTGATGAATGCTGCTGCTGCACAAATAGGCAATCATCTTGGCCTGCCGACCGGAGTGGCTTCTTCCATGGCGGATGCAAAGGCAGTCGACGCACAAATGGGAGCGGAAAAAGCACTTTCCGCACTTGCCTGCGGTCTCGCCGGATCAAACATGATTTATGAATCTTCCGGCATGATGGCATCGCTGCTCGGCGTGTCATTCGAGGCATTCGTACTGGACAATGAGATGCTCTCCAACATTCATAGAACAATTCGTGGTGTCGAGGTGAACGAAGAAACGCTTGGGTTTGAGGCAATTCGCGAGGCGGTGACTGGAGAAGGGCATTTTCTGGGAGGCAACCACACAATGAGTGCAATGGAGCGTGACTATTATTATCCGGCACTCGCAAACCGTGATTCACCTGCTGTGTGGAATGAAAGTGGAGCTCCGGATGCATGGGCAACTGCCCGAGAAAAGGCAACAGAGATTCTTGATACACATCATCCAGCCTATGTCAGTTCCGACATCGAAAGCAAAATTCGGGAAAAATGGAAGATTTATCTGTGAGCGATTTATTCGTCACTTGCCAACTTGCGTTCTCTCCAGTGTACAAACAGGCCTGCAAAAACAATGATTGATGCGCCAATTATCGTTGTTGTTGCCGGAATATCGCCAAACACCAGGAATCCGAGTATTACAGACCAGACAAGCTGGATATAGAAAAAGGGAGCAAGAAGGGATGCCGGTGCAAATCGCATGGCAAGGATGAGCATGCCCTGTCCCGCTGCTCCCAGAGCCCCCACAAGAAAGAGAAACGGCAAGGCGGATGGCTGCGGTGTAACCCAGTAAAACGGAACCAGTATGGTTGCACCAACAGCCCCAACCATTCCCGTATAGAAAAATGTTGTCCAGACAGAATCAGCGGCCCCAAGATAGCGCGTGGAAATACTGTATGCGGCGAAGCAAAATGCACCGCCCACGGGGAGCAAAGCTGCCAGTTGAAATGCTTCTGTTCCGGGTTGAACAATGATCATGGCGCCGATGAAACCTGCTATGACCGCGCTCCATCGATACATGCCAACTTTCTCCCTCAATATGATCGCGGCGAGTGCAAGTATGAAAAGCGGACCGATTTCACCAATCGCAGTGACTTCCGCAAGCGGCATCAAGGCGAAACCATTGAAGAAGAATAAAGTTGCCCCAAACAGTAAACCTGATCGCAGGATTTGCAGCTTCAGATTTGATGTCCTTGAAATCGCGGCAATGCGGGGTGCAAAAAAGACTATCGTTATGATTGCCTGTCCTGCATATCGCGCCCATACGACAAACATCGGGTCATGTGTCTGAGACAGGTGTTTGCCGGTCGCATCCATTGCAACAAACAAAAGCGTCACGGCGATTATGGCAAGTATGCCCTTCTGCGTGTCTGAGCCTGTTTCGGACACCTGTGACCCTCCGCTGGTATTGATCAATCAGCATTTCACTGTTTCAGATCGTCTTAGAAAAAGATAGGAACACTGCTATTGAAACTTCAAAGAAGTTTCATTGATTTAATTTTCCTCTTCTTCTTGTCGGATGTCGAAGTGCATATCTTGTCCTGGATGGCTGTGCATGAATCGATCCGAGGGTTGCAGCACTACCAGGATCTGATGGCTTCTAGCGTCGTGCGGGCAATGCCATGGGCCGCCTTTGTGTCACGCTGGGACCGGGCTGTTGTCCAACAACCCCACATCGCTCCAACCAGAAATTCTGACCGATCCTTTGCCTGTTGTTCCGAGCTCTCGATTTCTCCAAGTATCACCGCGTGATTGATTGCACCTCGAAACGCCCTGAGCATGTCATCCCGACATTCCTGAACAATTTTCTCTGCCCGTTCACCGACCGTTTCCACATCCAGCACCGTGTTGACAAGCATGCAGCCAAACCGTTGTGGTGCATCATCCGGCTTGTTGGTGGCAATACCTTCGAACAGGCTGATAATCGATCCGAGACCGCCTTTGACAAAATCTTCGTCAAAAAAATCATATGCGATCTGGTGGTATCTGTTCAAAGCTTTCAGGAACAGCCCCTCCTTGTCACCGAAGGCATTGTAAAGACTGATCCGGGAAATTCCGGTTGCTTTCTCGAGGTCGCCGATTGAGGTCGCCTCGTAGCCCTGACGCCAGAAGGCAAACATTGCCTGCTCAATGATCTCATCTTCAACAAATGTACGAGGTCTTGCCATTTAGATTGCTCCTGTGTTCAGGATATGCACTTTTTCAGAGTTTTACAACAAGCGTTATAAAATTGTTGAAGTTTTATGCCTTTTTAATATAACGACCGTTATATTATAAATTTCAAGCTATAGGAGAACTCTTGTGAATATCGAACTTTGGTCACTCTTCGGAGTAACAATCATTTTCTGGATATCCGTATTTATTCAACAGATACAATTGGATAAGGCCGGTGGAACGAAATATGCGCTATCTAATCGCGAACAGGATCACGCATTTGATGGTGCCACTGCGCTGACGGGGCGATTGACGCGCAATGTCCGCAATCATGTGGAAGGAATTGCCATGTTTGCTCCGCTCGTCATGATTGCCGCTGTAACCGGCACATCCAATTTCTGGACAGAGACCGCTGCACTTTTGTTCCTTGCATCCCGTGCACTTCATTTTGTCTTCTACACAGGTGGGGTAACGCCCTTTCGCAGTTTCGCCTGGGGAGTTGGCTTCTTTCTGGCTATCGGCGGGTTTGTTTACGGTCTCACAAGCGTGCATGTTTCCCTGTTCTGATCAGGGAATTTTTGAGGGCGGATTCAGTTCACACCAAAAAAGTTCAAAGGCGTGGGAATTTGCAGGAGTTTTCCGTCACCATGCCTTTGGATACTCTTGTGGAAATTTCAGATGAGGCCAAGAATTCTACTGACGGGATTGCGGCCATAGGACTTCGGTGCCAAGTTGCACTGGATTATTTGTTCCATCTCGTAATGACAACCAATGACAGAAACTTCCGACATTCACCCACTTGACCCGCTTTCCGCGGATGAGATCACCCAGGCAGCAAAGATCATAAAGAGCGATTCCGGACTTGATGAAACCGGATGGTTCGAGACCATTACCCTGGAAGAACCTAGACTGCCGCTTGATGATCCGGATTCGAAGCTGACACAGAATCAACGCAAGGCCTATGTCTGTTGCTACGAACCGTCATCAAACCGAACGCTTAACGGGATCGTCAATCTGGATCAGAACCGGATTGAAAAGTGGCAGCATGTCGAGGGAGTACAGGCCCGCATTGTGCCTGATGAATTCGACATGGGAAACCGGTTGGTCAAACAAGACCCCCGGTTTCTAGAAGCACTCGCTAAGCGCGGGATTGATGATCCGGATAACGTGCTGGTTGAAACCTGGGCCGCCGGCAACTTCGGACTTGAAGAGGAAAAAGGCGAGCGCATTGCTTACTGTCATTGCTGGGTTTGCAACGATGCCGGAGACAATCGTTATGGCAGGCCGATTGCCAACCTCCATCCGGTCGTCGATTTAAGACGAAAAGAAGTCATCCGCATTGATGATTTCGGTGTTGTGCCTCTGCCGCCGGATACAAGTTCGATCAGACCCCAAGAGGGACTGCGCGATGATATCAAACGTCTGGAAATCACCCAGCCGGACGGCCCGAGTTTTACCGTAGACGGTTATGGGGTGAAATGGCAGCGCTGGCAGTTGCGGATCGGCTTTAATCATCGCGAAGGCCTTGTCCTGCACAATATCGCTTATGAAGACAAAGGCAGGATCAGACCGATCATGCGCCGTGCTTCGATGGCGGAAATGGTGGTGCCTTATGGCGATCCAAGCGGAGGCAATTACCGTCGAAATGCCTTTGATACGGGTGAATACGGCTTGGGCGCCTGTCTCGATTCCCTGAAACTTGGCTGCGATTGCCTCGGCCACATTCACTATTTTGATCTGTGCACCCATGATTGGAATGGTGTCCCGCAGGAAATCACCAATGCAGTTTGTATGCATGAGGAGGATTTCGGTTTGCTTTGGAAGCATACCGATACAAAGACCGGTGAGATGCGGGCTGTACGCTCACGCCGTCTGGTCGTGTCGTCAATTTGTACGATCGGGAATTATGTGTACGGATTTTTCTGGTACTTCTATCAAGACGGCACAATCGGCGTTGAAGTGAAGGCAACGGGCATACCGTTCCCAACCGGAATTGCACCCGACAAGAAGCCTGAGTACGGGGCGTTGGTGGCACCGGGGATAGAATCACATTTCCATCAGCACACATTCAGTTTCCGGTTTGACATGTGTGTAGACGGACCAAACAACTCGGTTCATGAGGTGGAATTTGAACCGGTTCCCCCTGGCCGGGGCAATCCTTATGGCAACGCAGTCACAATCACGGACAGAATGTTTGAAAATGAAAAGGACGCGGTGCGCGAGCTGGATATGTGTCGTGGACGATACTGGAAGGTGGTGAACAACAGTCATAAAAACACACTTGGTAATTCAGTTGCCTACAAGCTTGCTCCGGGAAGCAACGCATTACCGCTTCTTCATCCCGAAGCGCCCGTTGCGAAGCGAGCCGGATTTATGTTCAAACACTTTTGGGCGACACCCCATGACCCTGAACAGCTTTACCCCGCCGGATGGTTTCCGAACCAGAGTGCGGGGGGCGAGGGACTGCCGGAATGGGTAGAAGCCGGCAGGTCACTGGAAAATGCCGAAATTGTCACCTGGTACACGTTAAGCTTCAACCACCTTCCCAGACCGGAAGACTGGCCAGTGCAACCGGTCGTATACGCCAATTTCCATTGGATGCCTGAGGGATTTTTTGATGAAAACCCTGCGCTGGATGTCCCGCCTGGAAATGGCGGTTAAGAAGGCTTTTATTCAACCAGTACTGGGGAAAGTTTTTATGCTGACATCAGCTTTCCTGATGAACCGACTTCCAACAGTTGCTCAAGGATTGCAGGTATCTTTCCAGCATCGGATGGCTTGGCATAATAGTATCCCTGGATGGCGTTGCAGCCGATGCTTTTCACGAAAAGCATTTCTTCCAAAGTCTCAACGCCTTCCACAACAATATTCAACTGCAAACCACGAGCCAGGCTGATGATACCACTCATGACATTCTGCTTGGTTTTGTCTGTGTCGATGTTCGTAACAAAACTTCTGTCAATTTTGAGTTGATCAAACGGAAGGCGGTTCAGGTATCCAAGTGAAGAATACCCGGATCCAAAGTCGTCCAGTGACAATGAAACTCCGAGGTTTCTAAGCTCGTGAAGTACAGCGGTAACCTTATCCTCGTCCCTTCCAACGAATACGCTTTCTGTGACTTCAATGCAGATGTTATTCGCAGATACGCTGTTTTTCGTAAGAATATCCTTCACCAGGCCAACAAAACCGGGTTGCCATATCTGCCGTGGTGAAACGTTTACAGAGACATGCTGGAATTCAAAACCCGATTCTTCCCAGGCAGCTGCCTGCTTACAAGCCAAATCAAGCAAGTAAGAGCCGAGTTCAACAATTTGACCGCTCTCCTCGGCAATTTTGATAAACATGTCGGGAGGAATAAGGCCGTCTGTTTCATGATGCCATCTGGCAAGCGCCTCTATACCCGTCATTGTATTGTCTGCAGGATTGATCTGCGGCTGAAACTCCAGAAATATCTCATCATTCTGGATTGCTGATTTGAGCATCCTCTCAATGCGCAGCCGGTTCTGGGCTTCATCTGCCATTTCAGAGGCGAAAAACTTATGACCACCGCGACTTTCATATTTGGCGAAGTTCATCGCGTGAGCGGCGTTTCTAAGGGCTTCATCCGGTGTGCTTGCATCACGACCAAGGATTGCAATGCCAATTGAGCAGGTAAGTTCCAGCGCTGTTTTTTCCAACTGAATTGGAATCTTCACTTGCTCCGCAATTTTTTCCGCAAGCTTCCGCAGATATCTTTGAGACGTCACATCCGTCCTGATCAAAGTAAACTCATCAGCGCCGATTCTGGCAATTTTGACGTTCTTTCCGTTTAACTTGCAAAGTCGCTGACTGATCACTTTTAAAATCGAGTCCCCGACAAGCTGTCCGTAGGCGTCGTTTATCTGCTTGAATCCGTCCAGATCGATATACAGCAGTGCCGCCATGTTTTTTGAACCAGGCTGCAGCTCCAGGGTTTTACCGAGATCCAGAAGCGATTTCGCCCGATTGCCAATGCCCGTTAACTCATCGACATAGGCAGCCTGAGTGAGCTTATCCTGCAGTTCGACAACACGAACCATACCATGGGCAAGCGCGCCAACTTCGTCTTTTCGATTTGTGTGAGGCACGGTATTGGTTTGGTTGCCAGCTGCTACCAGGTTCGCGAAACTTGCCAACTCATTCAGAGGCCTCAGGCTTTTCCGCATCATGATCATGCCAATCGCTGCAACCGCGAAAAGTATGGCCATTGCGGACCCGAATATAAGCATTCTAAGTTCATCGCGGGCCACAATAAGGTCATCGGCCCAACCCACATCGACAGCCAACGCTCCTGCGAGTTTGCCCGACTTTGACAAAATCGGTGTCAGATACGCCAGGCGCATGCGTCCCATTACGGGCACTTCACCAGTATGTGGCTTGCCGGCTTCCAGGTTTGCATAGGCTGGATGCCCTGATTTGATTGACATCGGAGGCGGCATTGATCCGTCCGGCTTTCTGAAAGTGGTGGCAAACCGGTCAAGCGCGCTGGTTTCGGTGTTGAACTTGAAGAGGTTGGCTGCTCCGTGATTGCCGGCACCTATCTTTTTAAGCAGTGCATCATACATAGGACTGTATGTCATCGCTGCTTCTTCATTCCTTGCTGTCAATTGCAAGGCAACCGGCTTACCGTCGGCTGCAAGTTTGACCGAGAAGTCCTGCGGAAGGCTTGCTTCCATAATATTGGCTGCGGCTCTTGCAGCCCGGTCTATCCGTATGGATGAATTGCTGGCCGTTACTTCGTACAACTTCCAGTAACCGAGACCGGCGCTGATCATCATTGATACGGCCACTGCACATAGTAGCAATGCAGTTGTTTGACCGGTCAGGCTGTGAAACCGATGGGTAAATCTTAACAATGCAAGGACTCCGCTCTAATCCAGCCAATCAATTATCAAATATTTGTTAAGTTTCAGATAATGGGATAATTTTACATTTAGTGAAAAACTTAAGATTGGTGTATTTGTTTACTGAGAACTGCCAGTGTTATTGATGTCGCCATTCCAATCTTTATTCCATAGTTTGTCAGAAAGTCGACTTGCCCTCTCCTCTGCTAAGGCCTCGAATTCTTGCATATTCGAAAGGCGAATCGTGATCACGGGCACTTGACATTTCAATGTGCATTACTCTATACCGCCGATGTCTAGCGGGAAGTGTCCCGCTTTTATTTTTCGTATCCCACAGGAACGACTGAAAAAGGTGGCCCGCAGGAGCTATTTCCTGCAGAGAGCCATGGATGAACACTGAGAGGAAAAAAGATGTTCGCAGTCATTAAAACCGGTGGCAAGCAATATCGTGTTTGCCCGGATGATGTATTGAAAATTGAGAAAGTAGCTGGAGAAGCTGGCGAATTCGTCGAGCTTTCCGAGGTGCTGATGGTCGGTGAAGGCGGTAATGTAACTGCTGGCGCACCACTTGTGGATGGTGCAATGGTTTCAGCCGAAATCGTTGAACAGGGTCGTACCCGCAAAATCATCGCATTCAAGAAACGCCGTCGCCAGAACTCACGACGCACAATCGGGCATCGTCAACATCTCACCACCGTGCGGATCGCTGAGATTCTTACAGACGGCAAGAAACCTTCCAAGAAGAAGGCTGCTCCCAAGAAGGAAGCTGCCAAGGAGGCGCCGCCGAAAGCTGAACCTGCCAAGGAAGCAAAAAAGGAAGCTCTGAAAAAGGAAGAAGCTCCAAAGGCTGAAACCAAGAAGGATGCAAAGGAAGAGGAAAAGGCCGCTGATACAGCAGCGCCACTCTTTACCGCTCCGAAAGGTGAGGCTGACAAGCTGACTGACATCAAGGGCATCGGACCGGTTGCGGAGCGTCAACTCAATGAGCAGGGTATTACGACGTTTGCGCAAATTGCTGCCTTGACTGAAGAAGAGATTGTCAAGATAGACGAATATATGCCATTCAGTGCAGATCAGATTAAAGACTGGCAGGCACAGGCCAAAGAGAAAACCAGTTAAGTAGAAGACCCCAGGAGATAGAGACATGGCTCACAAAAAAGCAGGCGGCTCATCCAGAAACGGTCGCGATTCAGAATCAAAACGCCTCGGCGTAAAGAAGTTCGGCAATGAAATTGTCGTGCCGGGTAACATTATTGCGCGACAGCGTGGTACAAAGTGGCACCCCGGTGTGAATGTGGGTATGGGCAAGGATCACACGCTTTTTGCTCTTACCGGTGGAAAAGTGGCCTTCCAGAAGAAAGCCAACGGCCGAACCTACGTAAACGTGATCCCGGCGGAAGCAGCCGAGTAACCAGTCACAAAAAGGCTGGTAATCATCGACCCAGCCAACCATATCAAAGATTGTGCGAGGGGAGATGGAAAGCCAGCTCCCCTTTTTGCCTTAACGGCAGTATATGGAGAATGCCATGACAGAAGACCAGATAAACGAGGCTCAGAGCCTGGTCTTTGCGTGTGAAATACTTACAACGCAGGATCTTGTCCTGCGTGCGCCATCCAAAGACGATGTGGCGGAAATTGCAGCATTGGCGAACAATCGCAAGATCTCGTCCATGCTTGAATCGATGCCATACCCTTATTATGACAAGGATGCGGAAGAATTCATCGATCAGGTTTCAAAGCCGGAAGCCGGCGAGTGCGTGTTTGCAATAACCCACATTGAAACCGGCAAACTGATGGGAATGTGCGGCATTCATCTTGTAAAGCGTCGATATGAACTTCCGCATATGGGTTACTGGCTTGGCGAGGAATATTGGGGCAAGGGCTACGCCACACAAGCGGCCCGTGCACTGGTCGACCTGTTTTTCAAGGTCGGTTCTGAGGACCAGCTTTTGATGTCCGTTCTGTCGACCAACACGGCTTCTCGCCGTGTAATCGAGAAGTGCGGCGGCCGGTTCTGGAAACAGGATACCAATTACTCACAATTCTTCGAGAAGGAGATGGGTGTGGATCATTTTCGCATTACGCGCGAAAATTGGATGGGCGCGGTCGCCGCCTGAGGATTGAGCGGAGCCTGGGGGAATATGAACAATGAAGTTTCTCGACCAGGCAAGGGTTTTTATACGATCCGGTGACGGCGGTGCCGGATCAGTCTCGTTCAGGCGCGAAAAATATATCGCAATGGGCGGTCCGGACGGTGGTAATGGCGGCAAGGGCGGTGACGTCTGGATAGAGGCTGTCGACGGGCTCAATACGCTAATCGATTATCGTTTCAAGCAACATTTCAAGGCCAAGACCGGCATGCATGGTATGGGCCGGAACCGTAACGGCGCCATGGGCGAAGACATCGTGCTCAAGGTACCGGTAGGTACGCAGGTTTTTGAAGAAGACAATGAAACCCTGATTACGGACCTGGATGCATTGGGAACCCGCTACCTTGCCGCAAAGGGCGGAAACGGTGGCTTTGGCAATGCACATTTCAAGTCATCTACAAAACAGGCGCCGCGTCATGCGAATCCCGGTCTGGAAGGCAAGGAAAAATGGGTCTGGCTGCGATTGAAACTGATTGCGGATGCCGGCCTTATCGGACTGCCAAATGCGGGGAAATCGACATTTCTGGCAAGTGTCACAGCCGCAAAGCCGAAAATTGCTGATTATCCATTTACAACCCTCCATCCTAATCTGGGTGTAGCAAGCATTGACGGACGGGAGTTTGTAGTTGCGGATATTCCGGGTCTTATTGAAGGGGCACATGAAGGTGTGGGTATCGGTGACCGGTTTCTTGGTCACGTGGAACGAACCCGGGTGCTTTTGCATCTTGTATCCGCGAATGAAGAGAACGTTGCCGAAACCTACCGGGTTGTTCGCGGTGAATTGGAAGCATACGGTGCCGGCCTTGCGGACAAGCGTGAGATTGTGGCCTTGTCACAAGTCGATTCGCTGTTGCCGGAAGAGCGATCAGAGAAATTGGGACAGCTCGCTGAAGCAAGCGGTGGCGAGGTTCTGGAACTGTCATCTGTAAGTCGTGAAGGCGTGGAGAGCGCCTTGAGAAGCATAATCTCGGCAATAGAAGACGACCGGGAAGCGGAATTGGAACCCACAGAAAAGAAATCCGGAGACTGGCTGCAATGGTAAGTCACACTGGGTTTAAACGCATTGTTGTCAAAATCGGATCATCGTTGCTCGTTGATCGAGAAACCGGCTTGAAGGAACTGTGGCTTCGCTCCCTTTGCAAAGACATTGCCGATCTAAAGTCGAAGGGCAGTGAAGTTCTGATTGTCTCGTCCGGCGCAATTGCCCTGGGACGGGGCAAATTGGGATTGCCTGACAGAGGTCTGAAGCTTGAGGAGAGCCAGGCGGCTGCCGCGACCGGACAAATCCTGCTCGCACGAGCCTACTCAGAAGCATTGGGCAAGCACGGTCATGAAGCAGGTCAGGTGCTGCTTACCCTGGGAGATACAGAACAGCGGCGGCGATATATAAATGCGCGTGAGACTGTTTCAACCCTCCTGAAACTCGGCGCAATTCCGATCGTCAATGAAAATGATACAGTAGCTACCAGCGAAATCCGTTATGGTGACAATGACCGATTGGCGGCCCGGGTTGCAAGCATGATCAGCGCGGACCTTCTTGTATTGCTTTCAGATGTGGACGGGTTTTATTCCGGAGTACCGGGTAAGGATGATGGTGCCGAGCGATTTGACCGGATTTCAAGAATTACATCAGAAATCGAAGCCATGGCTGGAGATGCGGGAACAGAACTTTCGCGCGGTGGAATGGTTACGAAGCTTGAAGCGGCAAAAATTGCAACTGATGCCGGGACGACAATGGTGATTGCATCCGGTAAGGATTTGCACCCGCTGAATGCTTTGTTCGATGGTGGACCGGCAACCTGGTTCGATGCTGAGGAAAACCCCGTTACGGCTCGTAAAAAATGGATTGCCGGTCAAATTGAAACGGGTGGAATGATCCATATAGACGGAGGCGCCGAAAGAGCTTTGCTTTCGGGCAATAGTTTGCTGCCGGCTGGCGTTAAGAAGATTGACGGTGAGTTCTCAAGGGGGGATGTCGTTGCGGTCATTTCTGCTTCAGGACAGAATCTGGGCCGTGGTATTGTATCATACGACTCGGCTGATGCCCGTAAGATCGTTGGTTGCCGAAGTGAACAGATTGAGGCGATTCTTGGAATTACGGGTCGCGCGACGATGATACATCGTGATAATCTTGCTTTGAGGAAAAAGTTGGAAGTCAGTGATGCTTGACAAGGTACAGGAAATTGATGTCGCCGCCGTGATGGCGGATATCGGAAAACGCGCAAAGATCGCTGCTGGCATATTGGCAACGTCTGAACCCGAGGCCAAGGATCGTGCATTGCGGTCAATGGCGGATGCGCTTTGGGCGTCCAGACAGGAAATTCTTACGGAGAATTCGAAGGATATGGAAGCTGCCCGCAACAACGGGACAACTCCTGCTTTTCTTGACCGGCTGCAGCTTTCGGAAGAACGCATTGAAAATATGATGGATGGTCTCGTCTCAATCGCTGAACTGGAGGATCCTGTTGGTTCCACAATAGCAAGCTGGAGCAGGCCAAACGGACTGCAGATAGAACGGGTTCGGACACCTTTGGGAGTGATAGGCGTCATATTTGAATCCCGTCCCAACGTTACAGCCGATGCTGGAGCGCTCTGCCTCAAATCAGGCAATGCGGTCATCCTTCGGGGTGGCTCAGACTCTTATCATACATCCCGCGCAATTCATGCTTGCATGATCGAGGGTTTGGAAAAGGCGGGCCTGCCTGCTGATGCAATCCAGATTGTCCCAACCAGAGATCGTTCAGCTGTTGGAGAGATGCTCAAGGGTTTGGATGGCAATGTAGACGTCATTGTACCGCGCGGCGGACGAAGCCTTGTCGAAAGGGTTCAGTCGGAAGCACGCGTTCCTGTTTTTGCCCATCTAGAGGGGCTTTGTCACGTCTATGTGGACAAGTCCGCAGACTTGAAAATGGCATGCGATATCATCGTGAACGCAAAGATGCGCCGTACCGGAATATGCGGAGCTGCTGAAACCCTCTTGATCGACAGTGCAGTTGCAGAATCGCACATTGAACCACTTTTGGAAGCTCTCAAGAATTCAGGATGCGAGTTACGTGGAGACGGTGGTGTGCTTGAAGTCTACGAAGGTGCAACCGCTGCTGTCGAAAGCGATTGGTCCAAAGAATATCTCGATGCGATACTCTCGGTCAAAATGGTCGATGGGATCGAAGGCGCGGTTGAACATATCGGGCGTTACTCATCCGGCCATACGGAATCCATCGTCGCTGAAGATGCCTCGGTTGTGGAGAGGTTTTTTGCGGAAATAGATTCAGCGATCCTGCTTCATAATGCGTCGACACAATTTGCAGATGGCGGCGAGTTTGGAATGGGAGCCGAAATCGGCATTGCCACAGGCAAGATGCATGCTCGGGGTCCCGTGGGCGTCGAACAGCTTACCAGCTTCAAGTATCTCGTTCGCGGAACCGGGCAGATACGCCCTTGAATGAAAATTCTCTTATCCGTGATGCACAAAAGATCCCTGCAGCGGGTGACGGTGCCCGAATTGGCCTGTTCGGGGGATCCTTCAATCCGCCGCACGATGGCCATCTCAATGTCAGTGATCTTGCTCTGAAGCGCCTGAAACTTGACCAGATATGGTGGATCGTGACGCCTGGTAATCCACTCAAGGATAC
The DNA here is from genome assembly GCA_039029255.1 of Pseudomonadota bacterium. Taxonomy (GTDB): domain Bacteria; phylum Pseudomonadota; class Alphaproteobacteria; order Rhizobiales; family Rhizobiaceae; genus JAALLB01. The sequence goes on from JBCCGN010000009.1 coordinate 35,714, forward strand.
AACTGAACTTCCTGGTCTTGCTACCCGTATCAGATTGTGCAGGGAACTCGTCCGGCACCCCCGTATCAAAATCACCGCTTTTGAGGCTGCTTTCAAGGTTCGCTATTCGGCAGATACGATACGACTGGTTCGGAAATATCGACTTCGACATAAATTTGTCTGGCTTATGGGAGCGGATAATCTTGCTGAACTCCACAGGTGGCAAGACTGGCGCGAAATTACTGAAATGCTGCCGATCGCTGTGATTGATCGGCCCGGTTCAACCCTTTCATACCGCTCCGCCCGGGCAGCGATCACCCTCTCCAGACATCGAATTGATGAAGCCGATGCAAGTCTTCTGCCAGACATGAAACCGCCAGCATGGACTTTCATCCATGGCCCGCGCAGCATGCACTCTTCGACCGCTATCCGATCCAGTGTGCAGGCATCATAGTAATATGGAAAATGGCAACTGTTACCGCCGGTATTGGAAATTGTCTTGAAACTGGCACAGAATCAGCGGTATCCTGTCATCGTGGGCAATTGGCCCAAGGTGCAACTGCATAGTAAGAGGGAAAAACTGGCTATAGCAATGCAGGGTTCGGGTGCTTCGAAGAGCACATCGAAAAAAACATCAAAGACAGCGATGTTGGCAGTTGATGATGTTTTGGAAACGGTGACAAAATGCCTTGATGATTCCAAGGCAGAAGATCTTGTCACGATCAACATCACGGATAAATCGGCGCTTGCCGATTACATGGTGATCGCCACTGGTCGTTCCAATCGGCATGTCAGTGCGATTGCGGATCATCTTCTGCGCGAACTCAAGAATACCGGTTCGGGTTCCGCCAAGGTTGAGGGTCTGCAAAGCGCTGACTGGGTATTGATCGATACGGGTGACATAATCGTTCATCTGTTCAGGCCGGAAGTGCGTGAGTTTTATGCGCTTGAGAAGATGTGGCAGGTTCCGGCATCGGACGATGTCAATTGATGCGTCTTTGACGGCCTTGAAATCGCCTGATGTGAAGATGCGCAAATCTGTATTCGCAGGATATTTGTCAGATGCAGATTGAAATTCTGGTGGTTGGCCGCATGAAGGCCGGTCCGGAGAGGGAACTGTATAACCGATACAGTGATCGAATTGCCCGCTCCGGCAGATCGCTTCATCTTACCGGCCCTAACCTGATTGAAATTTCAGAATCAAAAGCGGATGACGTGCGTCTGCGAAAACAGGATGAATCCCATCAGCTCTTATCTAAAGTTGAAAGGGACACCCACGTAATTTTGCTGGATGAAAACGGGAAAGACTGTTCGAGCCGGCAGTTCGCTTCATTGATAAGCTCCGAACAGCAGGCTGGAACCACTTCACTTGCTTTTGCGATCGGAGGTCCAGATGGACACGGGGAAGAGATGAGAAATCGGGCAATCAGGTCAATCCGTTTCGGTTCAATGACCTGGCCGCACCAATTGGCCCGTGTCATGTTGACTGAACAGATTTACCGGGCAATCACCATCCTTTCCGGTCACCCGTATCACCGGGAATGATGTGTTTCAGCTTCACGCATGAACAGTTTTGCGGTACTTTCTGTAATGCTCCGCAGAATCACGAACGCTTTCATATTGTTGTCCGCATTTCGCGGCGGAAGGCTGCTCGCTTGCCTGGCTGCGGCTTTTGTCTTGATGGCTGGCGAAGGCGCCTGGTCCCAGGAGCTCGAAGTCAGGAAAAATCAATCCCAGGATGAACTGAAGCAATTGCAGGAAGCCATAAGCCTGAGCGAAGAGCGACGGAGCTTGCTGATTGGCCAGATTGACGATCTGGACAAGGATCGTACCACGATCAACAAGGCATTGGTTGAAACGACAAAAAAATCGCGGGAACTTGAAAAAAAGATTGATAGCGCCGGTAACAGGCTTTCACGATTGCGCGATGATCAGGATAACGTCCGGGCTTCACTGAACAGCAAAAAATCACTTCTTGCAGAGGTTCTCGGCGCATTGCAGCGGATGGGCAGAAAGCCGCCGCCTGCATTACTCGTTACGCCGGAAGATGCATTGTCGTCTGTCCGTTCAGCAATCCTGCTTGGTTCAGTGATACCGGAAATGCGTTCGGAAACGGAGATTTTGATCGGCGAGCTCAGGCAACTGGCAAGCATTTCCGAAGACATTCGTTCGGAACGTGAAGGTTTGACGGCTGACCTGACCCTCTTTGCACAGGAAGAAGAAAGGTTGAACCTTCTGCTCGAGCAGAAAAGGCAGTTGGCGAGCTCAATCACCTCTGATCTTGCGCAGGAAAGCGTAAAAGCAGCGGAACTGGCTGCACAAGCGGGTTCACTCAATGAGTTGATCGCTAATCTTGAAACGGAAATTGAGAGTTCCCGGGCGGCTGCAGAGGCGGCAAGAAAGGCCGAGGCTGAAAGAGAATTGCGCGAGCAGGAACGCATTGCCGCTGCCCAGAAATACAAATTGGAAGACTCGTTTTCTGATCCAGGTCGTCTGGCACCGGCAATCGCATTCAACAAGACAAAAGGCCTTTTGCCGTTGCCTGTTAACGGTGTCGCTGTCTCCGAGTTTGGCGAAAATGACGGGGCCGGCAGTGCCAACAAGGGGCTTTCCCTGGAAGCAAGGGAAAATTCCCGGGTCATATCACCTGCTGATGGCTGGATTGTGTATGCAGGGCCGTTCAGAACCTATGGACAACTCTTGATCATCAATGCAGGCGCGGGCTATCATGTTGTGATGGCAGGAATGGAAGACATCAACGTTTTGCCTGGCCAGTTTGTGATTGTTGGAGAGCCCGTGGGGAAAATGGGTGCACAGCAGGTGGCAGGCGTAGGTCAGATTGATGTTTCCACAACAAAGCCAATTTTATATGTTGAATTCCGCAAGGATGGGAAATCAATCGATCCGGCCCCCTGGTGGGCTCAAACAAACTTGGAAAGAAAATCAAATGATTCGTAATATCGGTCTTTTGCTAATCGGTGCTGCCGTCGGGGCCCTGTCAATACTGACAATCATGTCCGGGCTGAACCATTCAGCGACCGCGCAGGCTGCCGGTGTGGGTACCTACCGTCAATTGAGCATCTTTGGTGAAATATTCGAACGGGTGCGTTCCTCTTATGTCACGGAACCATCCGAAGAGGAGCTGATTGAAAACGCTATTAACGGCATGCTGACATCGCTTGACCCGCATTCGAGTTACCTCAACCCAAAAGATTTTTCCAACATGCGGGTGCAGACCCGAGGAGAGTTTGGTGGTCTCGGCATCGAAGTAACAATGGAAAACGAGCTTGTTAAAGTTGTCTCCCCGATCGATGAAACGCCCGCTGCGCGTGCCGGGGTTCTGGCCGGTGATCTGATTGCTGAAATCGACGGTGAAAGTATTCGTGGCATCAGTCTTCAGCAGGCAGTTGAAAAGATGCGCGGCGAGGTGAATACCCCGATTGTCCTAACAATATTGCGGGAGGGTGCGGACAAGCCGATCGATATCACCATTATCCGCGATGTTATCAAGGTCAGGTCCGTGCGCTATCGTGTTGAGGATGATGATATCGGGTTTCTGGATGTGAACGCATTCAATGAACAGACATTTGACAATCTTGAAGCTGGCATCGAGAAGATTCGTGCTGAAGTCGGTGACGACAAGCTGAAGGGGTTCATCGTAGATTTGCGTCTTAATCCCGGAGGTCTTCTGGATCAGGCAATAAGCGTTTCCGACAGCTTCCTTGATCGTGGTCTCATCGTTTCCACAAGGGGCCGTAATGAAGACGAAACCCGCAGGCACTCTGCACGTCCCGGCGATCTGACCGGAGGAAAGCCGGTGATTGTGCTTATAAACGGTGGTTCGGCGTCTGCGTCAGAGATTGTCGCCGGTGCTCTGCAGGATCACAAGAGAGCTACAATTGTCGGAACCCGATCTTTTGGAAAGGGCTCAGTTCAGACGATTATACCCTTGGGTGCAAATGGCGCGCTCCGACTCACCACTGCGCTATACTACACGCCGGCTGACCGTTCCATTCAGGGCAAGGGCATCGATCCCGATATTGAGATAATTCAACCGTTGCCTGAAGAATTGCAGGGGCGTGTGGAAGCTCGCGGCGAATCCAATCTGCGCGGCCATATTGTCGGCAATGAAGAAGATGAAGGCGGTTCCGGTTCGATTGCCTATGTGCCGCCCGAGCCGGAGGATGATGTGCAGTTGCAATATGCGAAGGACCTGCTTCGTGGCCTGAAACAACATGCAGCATTCCCTCCTGATCCGGAGGCTGCCATTCCCACCCAAAATTAACGGGACGAGTTTCAAAGACTTGGAATTTTTTGGGGGAGGGCTATGCTCTCCCCCAAGTGATTCTATGGGCACGAATTCTCACTTAAAGGCTTGTGCGGTCTCATGACCTATGAAAATGAACTTGAGAAACCCCTGAAGCGGTATGCTCCGGACAAGTCGGCGAACAATCGGCGAGCCATTCTTGTGAGCGTATTGGTTTTGGCTCTGTTCAGCATACCAATTATTCATTTCTATGGTGGATGGGAAAAGCTAGCCGGAGTTTTCAGTTCCAGCGACGGCGAAACTGTTGTTGCGGAAAGTCCACAACCCGTAAAAGTACAAGAGGCCGAAGAGCAGATTACGGAAGTTCCGGAATCCAACCGACAATATGATGTCGATCCCAATGCAGGTGTTTTGCAGGAGGTGAAACCAGCGGGAGAGCTTGTTCCGCTGGCCCCGACACCAACGCAACGCCCGAACATTCAGCCCGTCAGGCGTCAGGAACAGGCGCTGGCACATTTGCCGGACCCTGAACTTGTTGAACGTGGAGCGACAGGTGTTATTCCGAAGAAGTCGCCGGATGGCTTGCGGGCGATGGACGTTTATTCCCGGCAGCCGGATACGGAAGGCAATTTCGGGGTTGCGCGGGTGGTTCTCGTCATTGGAGGACTGGGTATCAGTCAATCCAGCACCCAACAGGCAATTCGGGAATTGCCCGGCAGTGTGACCCTGGCTTTTGCTCCATACGGAAATTCTTTGGCCCGGTGGATGCAGGAAGCGCGCAAAGGCGGGCATGAATTGCTGCTGCAGATTCCAATGGAGCCGATTGACTATCCGCAGAACAATCCCGGAGCTCATACGCTGAAGGCGTCCGCTGATTTCGAGGAGAATCTTGCCAATCTGCACTGGTCCATGAGCCGGATAACCAATTATGTTGGCGTGACAAACTATCTTGGAAACAAAATGCTGCAGCAACCGGCAAGTCTGTCGCCGGTGTTTGCTGAACTTTCCAAACGCGGCGTATTGTTCTTTGAAGATGGAACGGTCAAGAACTCGGTCGGTGAAGGCGTTGCTGTCAAGGAACTGCTTCCCTATGCAAGGGCTGACATTCTGATTGATAATGTGCGTTCCCGAGCCGCAATCTTTGAAAAGCTGAACAAACTTTCCGAGCAGGCGAAACGTACCGGGCTCGCCATCGGAATGGGGAACGCTTTCCCCGACACGATCAGTCTGGTCGCCGATTATGTGAAACATGCCCGGGAAAACGGCATAGAAATCACACCGCTTGCTTCCATTGTGAAGGACCCCGCTCAATGAACGAGAGTGGGCTGCGTGATTCATTGCCCTATCGCCCCTGTGTTGGTGTAGCCGTGTTCAATGCGGAAGGCAGGGTCTGGGCAGGTAGGCGTATCGGTAATTCAGAAACGCCTTCTGATTATCGCTGGCAGCTGCCCCAGGGCGGCATCGATAAAAGTGAAGAACCGCTACCAGCTGCCCGTCGAGAGCTTTTTGAAGAGACCGGGATGAAATCCGTTTCCCTCCTGGCTGAGATTTCAGACTGGCTTGACTATGATCTTCCCGATGCGCTTCTAGGCATCGGTTTGAAGGGTAAATTCCGTGGTCAGACCCAGAAATGGTTTGCGTTTCGTTTTGAGGGTAATGAAAGCGAAATCAACATTGCTGAACCACCTGACGGTTCTCATCCTGAATTTGATCTATGGGAATGGAAGAACCTGTCTGAAATGCCGGAACTCATTGTCCCATTCAAACGAAAGATTTATGAGCGTGTCGCGACGGAATTCGCTTCATTTTCCCGCTAGCAAGCAGAACGACGTTCGTTTGCTACTTTCCACCAAACCGTTCTTCCACATACTGATGAACCAGTTTCTGGAAATCGGCGGCGATGTTATCTCCCCGCAGCGTATGTGCTTTTTTTCCGTCAATGAACACCGGTGCGGTAGGGTTTTCTCCGGTTCCCGGCAAGGAAATTCCGATGTCTGCATGTTTTGATTCGCCGGGCCCGTTTACGATACATCCCATGACAGCCACGTTCAGGCTCTCGACCCCCGGATATTTGGTTTTCCATTCAGGCATATCACGCCGGATTTGTTCCTGAATGTCGTGGGCAAGTTCCTGAAAAACTGTGGAAGTTGTCCGTCCGCATCCCGGACAGGCTGCAACAATGGGTACAAATGAGCGGAAGCCCATGGTCTGAAGAAGCTCCTGCGCGACCTGCACTTCACGTGTCCGGTCTCCGCCTGGCTCAGGTGTTAAGGATATCCTGATCGTATCTCCGATTCCCTGTTGCAGTAAAACACCCATGGCCGCGGATGATGCGACAATGCCCTTGGACCCCATACCGGCTTCTGTGAGGCCGAGATGCAACGCGTTGCTGCTTCTTCGGGCGAGTTCGCAGTACACAGCAATCAGATCCTGTACCTGACTTATTTTGGCTGACAGGATGATCTTGTTGTTGTCCATGCCGATTTCATTCGCCAGACTTGCAGAAAGAAGCGCGGACTGGACCATTGCCTCGCGCGTTACTTCCCGCGCGGTCAGAGGGAATCCATCGTCCTGGTTCCTGTCCATCAGACTTGTTAAGAGAACCTGATCGAGGGAACCCCAATTAACACCGATACGGACCGGTTTGTCATGTTCCAGTGCTGTTTCAATAATTGCAGCGAACTGTCGGTCTTTCTTGTCTCCGAAGCCGACATTGCCGGGATTAATCCGGTATTTGTCGAGCGCCTCTGCGCAGGCGGGATGATCCGCGAGAAGTTTGTGGCCGATGTAATGGAAATCGCCAATCAGCGGCACATCAATTCCCATCGCCAGAAGCTTTTCGCGAATGTGCGGAACTGCTGCGGCTGATTCATCCCGATCAACCGTTATTCGAACAAGTTCGGAACCGGCTTTGTGTAGTGCTGCGACCTGTGCAACGGTCTTGCCAATATCTGCCGTATCCGTGTTGGTCATGGACTGAACGACAACAGGAGATTTTCCACCTACCTGCACACTTCCGACGGGAACCGAGACGGTTCCTTTTCGGGGCAGTGGATCGGTCAGGTAGGGGACGGGATTAAGCGTATCCATGACTTCAGGGCTTTCGATTCAAACTCGTCATAAGCTAACGTTTCTGCAATTGCAAAACCATGCGGTATTTTCGTTAGAATTAATGCAGATTTCAGGCATTATCCTTGCGATTTCGGATTTCGGTAAATACTTCCGCATCGGATGCATCGCTCATCCCCAGGTGAGTCCGAATTCCGGGATCAGCTGCTCTCAAGAAAGGGTTGGTTTCAAGTTCAACGCCAATGGTTGTCGGTATGGTTGGCTCACCCCGTGATCTGAGTTCCGCAATTTCAGCGGTTCTGTTCTGCAAAGCCTCGTTTGCCGGGTCAATGGTGAGGGAAAAGTCCGCATTAGCCTTGGTATATTCATGACCACAATAGACAACGGTTTCAGGGTCAAGTGTCATCAGCTTTTGAAGCGAATGCCACATCATTGGTTTGTCACCCTCAAACACCCGCCCGCAGCCGAGAGCAAAAAGTGTGTCACCGGTAAAGACCACACCGCTTTTGGTAAAATGATAATTGATCATTCCAAGTGTGTGACCGGGTGTCGAGATGATGTTCACTTCCTCACCACCGAAAATGATCTGATCGCCATCGGAAACGGTTTCATCAAGGGTCGGTATCTTTGCGGCTTCGTCTTCAGGTCCGATCACATGGCATGCGGTTTCCGCCTTGAGATCGGGTATCCCTTGCACGTGGTCATAATGATGATGGGTTACGAGAATATGTGTAAGGTTCCAGCCCTTTTGAGAAAGTGCCGCCCTTAGAGGCTCAGTTTCCGGAGCATCGATGGCTGCCGTGTCGCCAGATTGCGGATCATGCACCAATACGCAGTAATTGTCTGAAAGGCATGGAAACTGGAAAAATTCGAGCTTGGACATAATTAATCCTGAAAGGTTGCGATATGCAGCGGTTTTGCCTGCTTACCTGAGCCGGGTTGGACACGACAAAGATAAGGTATTCCATAGATAATAAGGCATATGCCCTCTGGCAACATCGAACTGCTGCGGCTATCTTCAAAACATGCTTATGGATGTTATTGAACTGCGGGAATTTTATGCCTCACGACTTGGCGAGGCGACAGAGAATTCCATTTCGACAGCGCTTTCTGCTATGTGGGGTGAGCCGAACGGTGAACACTTCATGGGCCTCGGGTTTCCTGTTCCGTGGATGAATCGATTCGCTCCGGATTGCGCTCGATCGGTATGTCTCATGCCTGCAGCGCAAGGAGCATCGCATTGGCCATCACCAAAATCACCCGCGACATTGCTTTCCCATGATGATGAATTCCCGTTTCGTGATTCAGCATTTGACCGGATCCTGATGGTGCATTTTCTGGAACATGCTGAAAATGCGAACGAATGCCTGGGAGAAGCCTGGCGTGTATTGAGTCCCGGTGGCAAGCTTATCATAGTAGTTCCAAATCGGAGAGGGATGTGGGCCCGTTTCGAAAACACGCCATTTGGTACAGGCAAACCTTACAGTCGGGGGCAATTGAACCGGGTGCTGAAGGAAAATCAGTTTACTCCGGAATTCTGGTCAGATGCATTGCATTTTCCTCCTTCCGGGCGAGAATTTTCATTGCGTATCCGCAATGGCATTGAACGGATCGGCAGACGTATCTGGCCGGTATTTGGCGGAGCTGTACTGGTATGCGCGACCAAACGTCTGTATCAGGGGATTCCGGTGGCTGCACGTGCCCGAAGAAGGCTCGCAGTGCCGGTTCTTGTGCCGCAAGGAACGGGTCGTGCCTCCAGAGGTAAGACCTGACAAAGTAACTGGAAAACTCTCTTTGATTTTGTTTGCTTCATTTTATAGAACCGAACGGCCGCAACAGGCCCACGGAGCAGAGCTTTGAATAAACCCACACAACATCCGCAGCCGAAATCAGGCGTATTGGACATCGCCATGTATGTTCCAGGTAAATCAAGTGTGCCTGGCGGTGTCAAACTGCACAAACTTTCCTCCAATGAAAGTCCGATCGGGGCAAGCGAAGCTGCTGTGGAGGCAGTAAGGCAGGCTGCTCTCAACATGCAGGACTATCCGGATGGTTCCTCAATGGTGCTTCGCGAGGCTATTGCGGATGTCCATGGCCTAAATCCGCAAAATATCATTTGTGGTAACGGTTCTGATGAAATTCTCGGTCTGCTTGCAAATACCTATCTTGCAAACGGGGATGAAGCAATTTTCACCGAGCATGGATTTCTGGTTTACAGGATTGCCACTTTGTCAGCAGGTGCTCATCCCGTCGTCGTGAAAGAAAACGACTGCCGGGCGGATGTGGATGCGATTTTGGATGCGGTGACAGATAAAACCAGAATTGTCTTTCTTGCCAATCCAAACAATCCGACCGGAACCTACCTGCCAATTGAAGAAATAAGGCGCCTTCATGCCGGATTGCCATCCGATGTGGTTTTGGTCATTGATGCTGCCTACGCGGAATATGTGCGTCGCAATGATTACGAATCCGGAATTGAAATGGTATCGGCCAATTCCAACGTCATTATGACCCGAACATTTTCAAAAATCTTCGGACTTGCCGCCTTGCGCATTGGTTGGGCATACGGTTCAAAAGACATTATCGATGCGCTCAATCGCGTTCGGGGACCATTCAATGTGAATTCCGCGGCGATAGCTGCAGGAGCAGCGGCGATCCGGGACAGTGCGCACATTGAGAAGTCGATTGCCCATAATGATGAGTGGCTTGTCAGGGTAACTGAAGGCCTGGAGAAGTTGGGGCTCAAGGTTACGCCGTCCGTTGGAAATTTTGTTTTGGTGCATTTTCCTGAAGTGACAGGAAAAACCGCAGCAGAAGCCGATGAGTTCCTTACCAGACGCGGCTATGTACTGCGGGCTGTTGGCGGATACGGGTTCCCCAATTCCTTGCGGATGTCGATCGGGAGCGCTGAAGCAAATACAGGCACACTGGCTGCACTTGAGGAATTTCTGGGCTGACTGGAAACAGGAATATGGAACGTAAAGTTAAAAAGGTTGCTATTCTTGGTCAGGGACTGATTGGTTCGTCGATAACGCGCGCGATCTTTCACAGGAACCTTCCGTTGGAGGTTGTTGTCACTGATGCGTCTGAGCAGGTTTGTAAGCGGTTGCTTGAACTTGGACTCGGGCGCGCCAAGGTCGTTTTCTCCAATGAGGAGGCCGTAAAAGATGCAGATCTGGTAATCGGCTGTGTTCCCGTTGCCTCTTACGCAAGCATGGTGAAGGAAGTAGCTCCGCACCTGAAATTGGGAGCGATCCTCTCTGATGTAGGCTCCGTAAAAGAGGCGGTTATTGAGCAGACATTGCCTCATGTTCCCGGGAACGTGGATTTTGTCCCTGCCCATCCAATTGCAGGGACCGAGTTTTCCGGTCCGGATGCGGGCTTGCCGAAGCTTTTCTCCGATCGCTGGTGTATCGTCACTCCTGCTGAAAATTCGAATGAAGAGGCGGTCACTGCTGTTTGCAGTTTCTGGGAAAGCATTGGCTCAAAAGTCGAGGTGATGTCTGCGGAAGAGCATGATCATGTGTTGGCTATCACCAGCCATCTGCCGCATCTTTCAGCGTTTTCGATTTTTCATACCGCCAGGAAGCATGAAGAAAGCAGCGGTACACCGGTCGCACAATATTCGGCAGGAACTTTCAGGGATTTCACGCGGGTGGCACTTTCGAATCCACATATGTGGCGCGACATTATAATGCTGAATCACAAAGCCCTTTCAGAAGCGTTTGAACAATTTTCGCGTGACATGAAAAATATACTTGCTGCAGCAGAAGAAGGTGACAATCGCAGGTTGGAGGAACTGATTTCCGAGAGCCGGAAAATGAGGGCTGAGAACATCAATGAAGAGGATTTCTCACGGAAGAAAGCAAAAGTGACCGATGCTTTCCCCTCAGAGATAGCTAAACCCTACTCCACTGATTGAAACCTTCTAGAATACTGTTGGGATTTTTCCAATCGGGATAAGGCCGACTATTGCCTCTCCGCGCACAACTGTTACGGGAATTTTGATTTCGCTGCCTCCGGTTACGGCAGACAAAAGCCCGGCTGCCAGTTCAGCTTCCCGGAAGGTCTTTTTGTGATCAGGAAATGCCAGGCTGAGCGAATTCACAAGTTTCTTCAACTCCGAAACGGTTACATCGAAGCGACCGCTCAACTCCCCTTTTGTATTGATTTCCAGTGGACCCTTTATGATCACCCGCCCTCCGTTTTCGGGCATGTAATCAAGGTGTGTGAGCTCTCCTGCAAGTCCCTGTTTTCTGGCGATACCTAGCAGATCCGGATTCCTTGAGAGGATATCGTATATATCATCGAAGCGAAGGTTCACCTTCAGATCGAAGTTCGGCCAGAGCCCGCCGATTGAAATAACTTTCTCAGATACGAGGGCAAGATCCACGTCGTTGACATTGACCTTCCGGCCATGCATCTGCAGCTCGCTGATATCAACTGAATCGCGACTGGAACCTTCTGAATCAAGTCTGATGGTTGTTCCGACTGCTGAGAATTTTTCCACCCCGCCAAATCCGGCCTTCATGCTGGCTCGCATGGTGTTCCAACTGACATCGAACCTGTCCGTCTGATTCATGGTGATTATGGATGGTGCGTCCAGTTCAATGATTGCCTTTCCGGGTTGGTAAGCTTGTGCTGCAGAACGCAGTTCACCCGCCTCGAACAACAGATTACGGCGATTGTCAGAATAGGTAACTGAATCGCATGTCACGCTTATTCTGAAAGGGAAACCGCTGATCGCCTGATTTGTGCACCTCAGATTCTTGTCCCGGTCTTCGAGCCTTGCCTTTGCTTGTACCAGCGTTTCCTCCACCTTGCCGGCGACAAAATACCATCCCCATGACCATGCTGCGCCGATCGTCGATAGTAGAACCAGAAGTATCAGTGTTTTTTTCAATGAAACTTTGCCTTTTGGAAACTGATTGATTATTGAAATTGCTTTGAAACCATTTCGTGGCGTTATGAGTGATTTTTGGGTTTTTGGCTACGGTTCTTTGATCTGGAATCCCGGATTCGATCACATTGAACGAAAGCGCGCCCGGCTGCATGGGCTGCACCGCTCTCTCTGCATATATTCCTGGGTTCACCGCGGGACGCAGGAAAATCCGGGTTTGGTTCTGGGTCTGGACAAGGGCGGGTCCTGTCAGGGAATGGCGATGCGTGCCAGGGGCGACGACCGGGAAGCGATAGTCGACTATCTTCGTGCGCGCGAGCTTGTCACTTCGGTTTACCTGGAATGCTGGCGAAAAATTACCCTTGATGGAGGAGAAACGGTTCCGGCATTGTTGTATCGCGTCGACCGGACTTCGCCGCAATATGCAAGCAAACTCAACCTGGATCATCAAACCGAGATTGTGCGTCACGCGAGCGGCGGTTCGGGGCACAATGTCGATTATGTGAAAAGTACCGTAGCCGCGATGCAGAGCGAGGGTATCCGTGATTATTCGCTGGAATATATTGATCGCAGATTGACTCAAGCAATCTAGACCGTTTCAGGCTGTCTGATCCCATCATATTCCGGATCACTTTGTGCCTCAGCCATCAGTTCGGATGTTTTTGATTCTATTACATCGACCATTTTTTGGGTGAAAGCATCCGCATCGAGACCAGGTTTTATCGGCGGCATGAATTCCAGGATGGAGGTTCCCTTGTAAAGCCGTAAACTGTTGCGTGGCCAGAACAGGCCGGAATTGAGTGCTACTGGTACAACCGTTACATCCATATTGCTGTACATGTGTGTAATGCCAAATTTGTAGGATGGTTCTGCGTAGGCCATCTTACGGGTTCCCTCAGGATAAATCACGATTTGGCGGCCAGTCTTGCATTGCTGTGAGGCATCCAAAGTCATGGCCCTCAGAGCTTCGCTTCGCTTCCCCCGATTTACGGGGATCACATTCATCTTTTTCGCAAACCATCCAAAGAAGGGAACAAACATCAGCTCCCGCTTGAGTATGTAGCTCGGATCCTGCAGGAAAAGCAGTATGACGTACGTCTCCCAGCTCGACTGGTGTTTTGAGGCAACCAGGCACCCTTCGTTTCCAGGTAGAAACTCCATTCCTCTGAAATCATAGCGCGTACCAATGATTACATGCTGAAGCCAGAGCGTAAAAACAGCCCAAATTCTGGGAACTTTCCAACCGTCCTCCCGTTTCATAAAGAAGAACACTGGTGTCCAGAATATCATCTGCACCAGGGTGGTGAAGTAAAACAGAAAAATAAACAGGACGGACCGCAGTGTTCTTGCCATATCCTCCCAATATCACCGGCTTTGCCAAAGAACCAGCGCTTTTGCGTTCAAAGCGTTCTAGAGCCTCGGCAAAACTGATGAAAGAGCCGCAGTGCGGAAGTAATTGGCAGTGGGTTCCATATGCAACTGAACAATGAGGTATTTGCTAAACTCTTTGAATAAAAGTGGAGAAGCGATCGTTTCAACCAAAGAATTGCCGGCAAGTGAAGTGGAATTCACTGCCGCGGGTATCAAAGTCATGCGCGGCATCGCGCGTTGCATCAGCAAAAGACTTCTCGGCATATGGTAATCGCTTGTGACCACAAACAGGCTCTCAAATCCATGTATTTCGGCCCAGGCAGATGCGTTCTCTGCATTTTGCCTTGTATTGACAGAACGGTAATCGAGGTCAATACAACAGGAAAAGGCATTGGAGTCTACGGAAAGGGAATGCTTAAGCGCGTGTTTCGATACCCCGCGGTTGACGCCTGAGATCAGCAAGCGCTTTCCCTGCTTTTCATGCAGCAATTTTATCGCGGAATGGATGCGTTTTTGTTCGCCGGTCAAGACCACTATTGCATCCGCTCGGCTCAAGGCTGACGCACTGTTTCCGAAGTGAACCTGACGGGCGAAATCGATATACATGGCAGACAGGGCAGTGAAGCCCAAGATCATCAGAACTGCCGAGATTTTTGCAATTCGCGACAAACTTCTCCACCTCCTTCGATTTGAATGCGTCAACATGCGGGAAATGATAACATTCAATCATGTTTAATATTTGTCATCATTTGGATGAGATCAGGCGATGCGGTTGTAATCCTGCAATATTCTGATCTGGTTGTGGACTGTCCATCTTGAAGTCAGGGCTGTCAGCCCGGCGACGAGAAACGTCACCGCCAACATTCCGATGTAACCAAGCCAACCCGGCCAGAATGTTCCGAATAGTGCACTGATCTGGTCTCCCTGTGGTGTCGCAACACTGAAAGAAGACCATGTGGCCAGCAACAAAAACAAACCGATGGCGCTGGCTGTTCCGATCGCGGCTCCCTTGAGACCAAGTGACAGGAAGTGTCGCTGAAACTGTTTGGATATGAATTTGCTGTCGGCACCAACAAAGTGAAGGACTTCGACTACATCACGGTTTCCGGCCATTGCGCCCCGGGTCGCAAAAATTACGGTTGTTACGGTTGCAGCCATCATCAGCAGGAAAACCGATATTCCAATCAGCACCATTGTTACGGCCATCGTGGTCAGCCTGTCGATCCAGGCTCGGTGATCATCCAGGCTGGCGCCCGCTACCTCCGCTTCGATGCGGGCCCGCATGCCGGCAAAATCCGGCTTCGCGCCATCAGCAATTGTCACGGTTAGCAGGCGCGGCACGGGTAATTCACTCAGTTCCAGTCCGGAGCCCAGCCAGGGTTCCAGCAGTCTTGCCGTTGCAGCATCATTCAACGCTGTGACTTTTGCTATGCCTTCGTAGGATAGGGCGATGCGGCCGGCAGACCGGATCGCATCATCCATTTCCCGTCCATCGGCGGGCTTGATTTGAATTGTAACTTCACGGGAGATGTCACTTTGCCATTTGCTGGCACTTGCGTTGATCATCGCAACCACGCCCAGTGTGAAGCAGGCAAGAAATGCCATGATTGCTATGACAAATGTGAGAGCAGTACTGGCGACAGTTTCCCCTGGAACAATCGTCTTTCCGCTTTTAAGTGGTCGCTTTGGGCTATTTGTTTGTTTTGTTCCTGTGCGGGACTTTTTTTTGTCCCGATCCGGCTTTTGTTCCTCATTCATAGATCTGAAGTCTCCCGGAATTGAGGACGAGGCGTCTCGCATCAAACTGGTCCATCAAAGTCAGATCGTGTGTGGCAATGACCACCGAAGTTCCGGATCGATGCAGTTCAATGAAAAGACGCAGAAGTCGACGAGCAAGTGGCGGATCTACGTTGCCGGTCGGTTCGTCTGCAAGGAGGACATCTGGTTGATCGATCAGGGCACGGGCAATGGCGGCACGCTGCTTTTCACCGCCTGAAAGCACAGGGGGCAGCACATGCATCCTTTCGCCCAGGCCAACCCAGTCAAGCAGATCAGTGACATCCTGGCGGTAATTTGCTTCCATTTTTCCGCGTACCTGCAAAGGCAGTGCGACGTTCTCATAGGTGGTCAAGTGGTTCAGCAGCCGGAAATCCTGAAACACAACACCGATCTTGCGACGTATTGTAGGCATGTGTTTGGGAGGAATTTTGGATGCTTCCTTTCCAAAAACATGCACCAGGCCGCGCGTTGGCCTAAGTGAGAGCAGCATCAACCGAAGCAGGCTCGTCTTACCGGCACCCGAAGGTCCGGTCAGGAACTGGAAGGAATCTGGAGCGATCTGGAAATTCAGGTCGCTCAGAACTTCGCGTCCAAGCCCGTATCTCAATCCAACATTTTCAAACTTTATCAAGCCGCATCACCGGAATTTTGAGTCTCGATAATTCATGGTTAATGAGACGTTAGGATATTTGTCTTAACAGATTCATGTCATTCGACAAACGCGCAAACTGTATGACCAAACAGATGTTTTTATGTCCCTAATTCTTCAAGGCGAGAAAAATTTGCCGGATAGCCGTATAGCCTGTCCGGCTTGTGAATACGAGCGCGGCAGGCCTGGAAAGCCGGTCCTTGAAGCTGATGGCTTACACTGCCTCGAATGCGGCAACCGTTGGAAGGATCTCAATGATACGGTTGTATTTTCGAGAAAATCTGTCATGCTGGCGGGCCTTGGCGCAGGTTCGACCCTGGCTGGCCACACGCTTTCTGAAAGCAGAATTGGAGACTTTTCAAAGCCGCGAGGTGCTTTGCCAGGAATGGTTGCCCTCGCCTTTCTTTTCCTTCTGGGAGTCGGAGTGGTATATGCCTTTCTGTTGGGCAGCGGACCCGGTTTTGAACAAGAAGGTTTGCGTGTTGCCGAACTCGAATTTGAGGAGCTCGTCAGAACAGGGCGGGGCAAGGTCGTGCGGGTAACGGGCACAATTGAAAACTCCGGGAATAGCGCTGAGACTGTTCCGTCTGTTACTTTGGTTCTGCGGCAGTCAAATGGACAGGAACTCACACGTTGGAACTACCGGTCTCCCGTCGTCAAATTGCGTCCTGGTAGAAAAACCCGATTCATCTCTTCCATTCAAAATGATGCTCCGGTAATTGCTTCTGTAGAAGCCTTGTTTAATTAACCAAGGCCTACAAGGTATGGGGATCATCAAATGCCGCTAGTACGTGGAAAACATATTAATGTTCTTTTTTCTAGCGAGGAGATCGCTGCGCGCAATCATGCGCTTGCACAGGAGATTATGGCCAGCAATATGGAAAACCCTCTGGTGATCTCGGTTTTAAAGGGCTCCTTTGTATTTGCTGCGGACTTAATACGATCCCTTCACACTGTTGGAATGTCACCCGAAGTCGACTTCATATCCATCTCCAGTTATGGAAGCGGAACCGAAGCAAAACAGCCCAAAGTACTCAGGGATGTAGAGAGCGATGTAAGAGGGCGCGATGTGCTCCTGATCGACGACATACTGGAGTCTGGTGGCACATTGAGTTTTGCACGAAACCTGATGGTTGAACGCGGAGCAAACCGCGTAAGCGTTGTCGTGCTATTGGACAAAACGATGCGGCGCAAATCTCAAATATCTGCAGAGTTTACCGGCTTCCAGTGCCCTGACAAGTTTGTGGTGGGATACGGAATGGATGTCGGTCACGCATTCCGCGAACTTCCTTTTGTTGGGGAAGTGGTTGAAGCCTGAAGCCTCTTATTCGCTTCTTAAAAGTCTTTCGAGATAGTCTTTCTCAATCAGCGGGTTTTCTGGAATAGCTAGGCGCTTGCGGATTGCTTCCATGATCCTTCGTGCACGCTGGGCGTCAATCTCTCCAGGGACAGTGGTTTGCAAGCCGTCATCGAAAGAATTGCCATCTTCTCTTCCGAGCGGATCAGTGCTGCGCTGCCCCGAGGTCTGGCCCTGTCCGCCATTTTGTGATTGCTGCTGACCGCCCTGCTGTCTGTCACCGGCCATCTGTTGCATCATGTTTTGCGCTCCCTGGCGCAGTGCTTCTAGCGCCTGGCCCTGATCCGTCGCAGCTCCGGGTGTGTTTCCCTTGCCAAGGTTTTCACCAGCCTCGCCCATTTCACGCTGTGCTTCGCCGAGTTCCTGTGGTTGTCCAAGGCCTAATTGCTCAAGCTGTTCGCTGAGTTCCCCTAGCTGGCGCTCCAACGCTTCCTGCTGTTCCTGAAGTCGCTGCAGTGCGTCTGCAAGCTCCTGCTCAGTCATCTGGCCGCCCTGACCTTGCTGGTTCTGATCACCTTGCTGATTGCCGTTTTGTTGCCCCTGCTGCTGCTGGTTGCCCGGTCGTTGCTGGCCTTGTTGTTGCTCACCATTCTGCTGGTTGTTCGGTCGAACACCCTGTTCCTGCTGACGCTGCATGCGATAGGTCTCGTTCATCAACTGCTGCTGCCTTTGCATGAGCTCGCTTAGTTTATCGAGGGTTTCATTCAACTGGTTGCCCTCTGTGCGGCGTTGCTGCTCATGACGTCCTGCGCGCAGATTATCCATCATGCGCTGCAGTTCGCTCAGCATCTGCCTTGCAGCATCCCTGGAACCGGACTTTGCGAGGTCTTCGATCCGATCCATCATGCGCTGGAGATCGTTCTGGGTCAGCACCTGGGAATCGCCGGGATCGAATGGATTATCCGACTGTGGATTGTTTCTTGCCTGTTCTGCGAGAGCCTGCATCATCTCATTCATGGCCTGCCGCAATTCTTCCATCAGGCGATCAATTTCTTCTTGGGAGGCATTATTCTCGAGCGCTTCGCTCAAGGCCTCCTGAGCCTCACGCAATCTTCGTTCAGCTTCGCTCAAGTCGCCGAACTCAACGCCAAGGGCAATATCCCAAAGGAGGTCGAGCGCGTCACGCAGACCATCATCATCCCTTGCATCGATGATTCTGCGATAGGCAACGCGCATTCCCAGAAGGGCACTCGAATTGTTGATGAATTCTTCGGGTGCCGTTGAAACCGCATCCAGAAGATTTGCCACATAGTGTCTCTGATTGGCGTCCATTGCCAGAATGCGGCGCTGTTCTACAAGCGCCTGTGCTAGTGGCTGGGAAAAACGCCTGCCGGGAAGTGTAATCTCGCGGGTTTCGGTGCGGCCTGTTTGTTTGATGTCATCCATGACCTCGAGCGTGATTTGTACACGGCTACCAGCCCAGGGATGTTCTGTCAGATCCTTGTTGAGTTTCGAAACCCCTTTTTTTGCGCGGGTTCTGGGAAGCGGCAGTTTTACCTCCGGTGCATCGATCAACGGCCTTGCATTTTCATCAGGTGCCTCAACCGGCTCAATGATGGCCCGACCGCTTATGATGCCGTGGTCGTCTTTGACACTGTAAGCCAGTTCCAGTGAACCTGAAAGCGCAGCACTTGGATGCTCGGAAAAGGCAATTTCAGGAGGCTGGTCAGGTATGAGTGTGAGGCCCCATTGCGAAAGCATTTTTTCCCCGGCCTTCAGTTGCAGAACCTGATCTTCAACCAGTTCGAACCGGAATTCCTGGTCAATCTTTCCCTCTTCCACCTCTATCGGTTCCAATACCTTCTGTTCGTCTGCTCCTTCAGACAAAAGCACGACTTGATCATTGCCGATAAAACGAAGGAAAAACTCACTCCCAACCGGTGCAGAAACGACTTTTTCCTCACCGGGGTTTTCAGCAAGGGTAAGATAAATGGGTGGCTTGCGGGTGTAGTCAGGCGGTTTCACCCATGCATCTATGCGGGTGGGAATTGCAGCCTCTGCGATTCTTGCTTCGTAAAAATCTGCTATCCGGCCACCTTGCGGAGAAAACGAGTAGAAAAATGCCGCAAAAGCAATGAGCGGAACCATTGCACGCACAGCGAAAGGATCAAACCGGTTGGCTTTTGGTGCAGGTACACCCGAGGTCAGGTTTTCCAGTTTTGCCGCCATGCGGGCCTGATGCTCTTCCCAAAGCGCCTGGCCAAACCTGTCTGTACCACCCATTACAATTTTGTCAGACTGAGCGGTGATCGGTCGGTTTTCAAGGCCTGACTTCATCTCGATCCGGCGCGTTATCTCGTCGCTGTCAGGAGTTTTGAAATGCCGGAAAAGCGACAGTGACCACAAGAAAGCGCCGGCAAAACCCAGTCTTGCCAGCCAAAGCACAGCTTCGGGTGAACCGTGTTGAAGGTAATGCCACCCGCCAATCCAGCTGAACGCAAGAAATGAGAGAACGATCATGAACGTGGGAACAGCGAGCGGCCAGTATTTTTCCCATGCAAGCGAAAGCCATGCGCTGAGTTGCACAAGATCACCAGTGTGTTTGTTTCGCCAGTCCGTCTTCAGAACGAATAATCCTTGATTTCCTGACTCAAACTAACACAGATCCTGTCAATTTCGAGGCTAAACCGGTCGGAATTGCAAAGTTGTGATTAACAGCTGGAGAACGAATTACAGCCAGTCAGGTACCGAATCCATGTCGATCAACGCATCCACATCCATTCGTGGGCGTACAACATGGAAAAGATCATCATTTACCAGCACTTCGGGAACAAGGGGACGAGTGTTGTAAGTGCCTGATTGTACAGCACCATACGCTCCTGCAGATCCCAATACGAAGAGGTCTCCTGCCTGCATTGCAGGCAGGCTCCGGTTGCGGGCCATATAGTCGCCTGTCTCGCAGACCGGTCCAACCAGATCACCGTTCACCATTGGCACAGAGAGGGTCTGTTCTTTCACAGGACGGATTTCGTGCCATGCTTCGTAAAGTGTGGGGCGAATCAGGTCATTCATTGCGGTATCTGCTATGAGGAAGGTTTTTGCGTCCGATTCCTTTACGTATATGACCGATCCGACCAGAATTCCTGCGTTGCCTGCAATCATTCTGCCAGGTTCAAAAACCACTTCGCAATCCAGTTCACGGACATGCTTCTTGACAACCTCGGCGTATGCATGGGGGTCGGGAGGTGGAACATTGTCATTTCGGTAAGGTATCCCCAACCCTCCACCGAGGTCGATATGGTCGATTGCATGGCCCTGCCCGCGCAAGCTTGTGATCAACTCGCCAAGTCGTGAGAAGGCACGGTCGAAGGGTTCAAGCTCTTCAATCTGGCTGCCGATGTGCATGTCAATTCCGCAAACCTGGATGCCCGATAGACTTGCAGCAAGTTCATATATTTGTGACGCATCCGTCCAAGGAATACCGAATTTGTCGCCAGCCTTGCCGGTGGATATCTTATCATGGGTTTTGGCATCCACGTCCGGGTTGATCCGCAGGGACACAGGAGCAAGCAATCCCTTTGCGACCGCGCGCTCGGACAAACGGTGAAGTTCGGGGACCGATTCAACATTGAAGCAGAAAATGCCGATATCCAATGCGAGATCGATTTCACCGGTGGTCTTGCCAACCCCGGAAAACATGATCTTGTCAGGGGTAATGCCTGCCGCCAACGCCCGTTTCAGTTCACCGCCTGATACGACATCGGCACCACTGCCGAGTCTGGCAAGTGTTGCCAGGACTGCCTGATTGGAGTTGGCTTTCATCGCGTAGCAAACTTTTGCATCGATGTCGGAGAATGCGTTTGCGAAAACGGTGTAGTGCCGTTCCAGAGTAGCACTTGAATAGCAATAGAATGGTGTTCCGACCTTTTCCGCTATCTCCGGTATCGGAACATTTTCGGCATGCAGAATGCCATTGATGTAATGGAAGTGGTTCATAGGTCCGGCTCCTGGATTAAAGGAGCGGATCGAGAATGAAGGGTTTGTCTTCCTCTTCGGCCTGCGGAATTTCTTCTCCGTTTTCGTCCACGGAAATAACGTTTGTGCTGGGTGGAGCTTCCAGATTTCCGCGACGGCCACAGGAGACCGCGACCAGCGCAATCATCATCACCAGCACCGTGTTCATCAGAAATTTGTTCAGGCCTTGCGCCATCGACGTTGTTTCCTGTCAGCAGTTGGCTTCATATTCGACAGATGGTCTTGAATGTCAAATAATCTTTGGTTTTCAAGAGCCGAGTTTTGATTTCCAGAATGCAACCTGAGCGCGGACGTTATCGGGCGATGTTCCACCGAAACTGGTACGGCTGGAGACGGATGCTTCCACCGAGAGCACATCGAATACGAATTCGTTTATAGTGGCATGAATTCCCTGCAGTTCTTCAAGCGAAAGCTCATTCAGCTGTTTGCCATTCTTTTCAGCAAGAGCAACAGCCCGACCGGTTACATGGTGTGCGTCGCGAAACGGAAGCCCTGCCTCACGAACGAGCCAGTCAGCAAGATCGGTCGCAGTGGAATATCCTGCGCCAGCTGCTTTGTGCATGGCTTCGGAATTTATGCCCATGTCTGAAACCATGCCGGTCATGGCAGCAAGAGAAATTTCGAGCGCGGAGGCCGCATCAAACACCGCTTCCTTGTCCTCCTGCATGTCTTTGGAATAGGCGAGCGGCAGGCCCTTCAACACCGTTAACAACGCAATGAGTGAACCGTTTATCCTTCCCGTCTTCGCGCGCACCAATTCGGCCGCATCCGGATTCTTCTTCTGTGGCATGATTGAAGAACCGGTTGAAAACCGGTCTGAAAGCGTCACAAAACCGAATTGCGGCGTTGACCAGATCACGATCTCCTCTGCAAGACGGGAAAGGTGTCCTGCGCAGATTGATGCACTTGTCAGTAGATCGAGTGCAAAATCACGGTCAGAAACAGAATCGATTGAATTGCGGGTTGGCCCGGCAAATTCAAGTTCAGAGGCCGTAAACTCCCGATCAATTGCAAATCCGGTCCCGGCAAGTGCTGCTGCACCAAGCGGGCATTCGTTCATCCGTGAAATTGCATCTTCAACCCGGGATTTGTCGCGCGCGAACATTTCAACATAGGCCAGACAATGATGGCCGAAGGTTACCGGCTGTGCAGATTGCAGATGGGTGAAACCCGGCATGACCGTATCTGAATGCAGGTCGGCTTTCGTCAGCAATTGACCGATAAGTGCATCGAGGCTTGATGAAATCCCCTTCATGGTCTCGCGTACCCACATACGAAAATCGAGGGCAACCTGATCGTTGCGCGACCGTGCGGTATGAAGCCTGCCAGCGGCATCACCTATCAGTTCCCGCAATCGCGCCTCGATGTTCATGTGTATGTCTTCCAATGCTCGGGAGAATTGAAATTCACCGGCCTCAATCTCTGACGAGATTGTGTCCAGACCTGCGATAATTTGGTTTGCATCCTCGCTTGAAATAATGCCTGTTTCACCCAACATGGATGCATGTGCCTTGGAGCCGGCGATATCTTGGGCATACAGTTTACGGTCGAAATCGATGGAAGCGTTTATTTCTTCCATGATGGCATCCGGTCCGGATGCAAAACGGCCTCCCCACATTTTATTGCCGGTTTTGGAATCTGTCACAGGATTTCCCCCAGGTTGGGATTGTTGAATTTATTTCGAGCGGAAGCCATTATGAATATCAGGTCTTTAATTTTTATCACCGCTGCACTTTTTGTTGCCGGAATTGGCGTATACGTCATGTACGGCATTCCTGGCAATACGGATCAGTCAATTGCCGGCAATGTGGATACGAGCGGAGCTGCAAGTTGTGAGCTGTCTGTTGCACGTGGTAAATCCCTTGATCAATCAGCCCTTGGTGCGGTAGCAGCCTTCCGGCCGATCAGCGAACCGGTTGATGTTGGTTATATTTCATTTGTCGATGCAGCAGGAAATCCCAAGACACTGGCTGAATGGCGTGGTCAGACGGTGCTTTTCAATCTTTGGGCAACGTGGTGCCCTCCTTGCCGTGAAGAAATGCCGTGGTTTGAAGAATTGCAGGCCAAGAAAGGCAGTGATAAGTTTCAGGTGTTGCCTGTCAGTATCGATCTTGGTGATGCGTCCAAACCGAAGCGCTTCTACGAAGAAACGGGTCTGAAGGCACTTCCATTCATGCATGATAACACGATGGAAGCTTTCCAAAGTCTCAAGAAAAAGGCCATTGCGCTTGGAATGCCAACCACGTTGCTGGTTGATACAAACGGCTGCGCGCTTGGCGTGATCAATGGCCCTGCGCACTGGAACAGCCCGGACGCGGAAGTGCTGATCGACGCTGCCATTGGCCTGCCTGAACTGGGGTAAAGTGCTTCAGGAAACGAGGCCTGTAAGTATTTGCCTGGTTTGTTCATCTGCAGGAAACAACATTTCGATTTTCAACTCCGAAATCGTGATGTCTTCTGCTGTTCCAAACTGGGCAATGGTCGAAAAAAGTGAAAGTGTCTGACCTGCCATGCGGTAGCGCGCCGAAATGAGTGGTGGCAGCTCACTGTGTGCATCCGGAGCCCATCCATTCAGCGATTCAGTGAGGTCATCAATTGCTTTCTCCAGTATTCTGTCTCCTCCGAGGAACGTGTTTTCTGTTTTCAGGCGAATGATTGTGTGATGCACCACCTGCTGCCAGTTCTCAATCAATTCGCCCATCAGTTCAGTGTTGAGCATCAGGTTCAACAGGTTCGGATTTTCAGAAATCCCGGTCGCACTTAGCATGAGGTTTGCAGCCTTGTTGGCCTTGACCACGTTCCAGTGGCGATCAAGCGCGAATGCCGGGAACGGGTCATGCCGTTCCAACGTCCACTCAACAGCGCGGCGTACATCGGCCATTTCATCCTCTTCGAGGTTGCGCTGCCGGTAGGGCGAAGAATAGCCTGCCGCATTCAAAAAGGTGTTGCGTGCATTGTGGGGAACTTCCAGTGTTTCACAAAGTTGTACAACCATCGGCCTGCTGGGGAACGACCTTCCGGTTTCCAGAAACGAGATGTGCCGTGCGGACACATTTGCCGCCAGGCCAAGGTCCATCTGGCTCATGCGACGCTGGTTGCGCCAGTCTTTCAATGTGGTTCCGAAACTGTTCTGCATCGCTTCTTCCTTTCTGCGATCACTTATTGCAGGTAATTTTCAGCAATGCACTTACCTGCAAGGTAATTGAGGAGCGTCTGGATAAAGAATACCTGAAATGTTTATTCATAGAAGGAAATGAACAATGTCTCAGGAAAATACTATTTTTTGGCTCAAGGTTGCATCGGGTATCGTAATTGGCTTCGGTTTGCTTGGTATTGCAGGGACAATGCCTTCAACCGCTTGGCCGACCGGTTTGTTCATAGATTTGGCGTTCTGGCCATTTGACGGGAACACCGGTACCAATGCTCCCGAAACCCGATTGATGTGGGGTATCAACGCCGGTGTATTGACCGGATGGGGAGTGATGATGTGGCTGGTAGCAACGCAGCTTTACGGGAATGAGCCAGAACTGGCCCGAAAAATCATACTGGTCAGCGTGGGAACCTGGTTTGTGCTCGACAGTAGTGGTTCTGTACTGGCCGGGGCTCCGATGAATGTGGTCTACAATCTCGGCTTTTTGCTCATGTTTGTCCTGCCCTTGTGGCGCAAAAGTCCTGTGGCGACTGCATAAATTAAAAAACCGCGCCGGTAATCTCCGGCGCGGTTCATTAATTCCATTTTTCCAAGAAGCTTAGAGAGCAGCTTCAAGTTCCGGCAGGACGTCGAAGAGATCCGCAACAAGTCCGTAATCGGAGACCTGGAAGATCGGGGCTTCTTCATCCTTGTTGATTGCTACAATCACCTTTGAATCTTTCATGCCTGCAAGGTGCTGAATTGCACCTGAAATGCCGCAAGCGATGTAGAGATCAGGTGCAACCACTTTACCGGTCTGGCCAACCTGCCAGTCGTTCGGTGCGTAACCCGCATCAACAGCTGCGCGTGAAGCGCCCACTGCAGCACCAAGCTTGTCTGCTACCGGGAGAATGGTTTCCTGGAACTTCTCTGAAGATCCAAGCGCACGACCACCAGAAATGATGATCTTTGCGGAAGTCAGTTCCGGGCGATCACTCTCAACAATCTTTTCGCCTTCGAATTTTGACAGGCCCGGATCAGCCGCAGCGGAAACGCTTTCGACAGATGCTGAGCCGCCTTCTTCAGTTGATGCGAAACCAGCGGTACGAACCGTGATAACTTTCTTTGCATCCGTTGCCTGGACAGTCTGCAACGCATTGCCCGCATAGATTGGACGCTCGAAAGTATCTGCTGAATGAACAGCCGTGATATCAGACACCTGCATGACATCCAGAAGTGCTGCCACACGAGGCATAACGTTTTTCCCGGAAGTCGTAGCGGCGGAAACAATATTGTCATAATCACCGGCCATGCCGACAATCAGATCAGCAGTTGGTTCTGCAAGTTGATACTCATACTGGTCTGCATCCGCGACAAGTACTTTCGCGACGCCGGAAAGCTTAGCAGCTTCCTGAGCCGGCGCATCACAACCTTTACCTGCAACAAGAATGTGGACATCACCGCCGATTTCAGCAGCTGCTGTCAGAGCCTTTGCAGTCTGATCGCTCAAGGAAGCGTTGTCATGATCTGCGATAAGAAGTGTAGCCATATCTGTTTCTCCTTACTTGAGCACGCCGGCTTCATTTTTGAGTTTGTCTACCAGTTCGCCAACTGATCCCAGAACTACGCCTGCCTGACGGGCCGGTGGTTCTGTCGTGTTGGTGACCTTGAGGCGTGGAGCTGTATCTACGCCATAGTCGGAAGGTGATTTTTCATCGAGGGGTTTTTTCTTCGCCTTCATGATGTTAGGGAGCGACGCATAGCGCGGCTCATTGAGGCGCAGATCCGTGGTTACGATGGTTGGCATTTTGACTTCAATGGTTTGCAGTCCGCCATCAACTTCACGGGTTACGCTAGCGACATCACCCTTGATTTCCATGGAATTTGCAAAGGTTGCCTGCGACCAACCCAGCAGCGCTGAAAGCATCTGTCCGGTCTGGTTGGCGTCATCATCAATTGCCTGTTTGCCCAGAATAACAAGGCCAGGCTGCTCTTCTTCAACGATGCCTTTGAGAATTTTTGCAACTGCCAGTGGTTCAACCAGATCATCTGTTTTGACCAGAATGCCGCGATCTGCACCCATTGCCAGTGCGGTACGGATGGTTTCCTGTGATTGCTGGGGTCCAACAGAAACCGCGATGATTTCTTCGGCCTGGCCTGCTTCTTTCAGGCGGATTGCCTGTTCAACGGATATCTCATCAAATGGGTTCATGGACATCTTGACGTTTGCAAGTTCCACACCTGACCCATCTGACTTGACCCGTATCTTTACGTTGTAGTCGACTACACGTTTGACGGGGACAACAATCTTCATGTCATTACCTTTCGGTGCCTGTTTGCATTTCTGATGAAATGGATGATTTTGCCTTAAATGAAATTTAAGCGAAAAATTTCACGTATGTTGCGTATCTATCTGCGACGTTTACGTCAAGCGAATATTAAGAGTCCAGCATTAATCGCCACGTCCCCATTTGTGATCGGATTCGGGGGTTCTTGTGTTGCCCGAACTTTCTTTGGCATCGGTTGTTGAAACTGCGGAATTGGCCGGCGACATGTTCCGGTCAAAAAGCGGAACATCGCGCTTCTTGAAAAGCGGAATCAGCACAATACCTGCCAATACACCGCCGACATGGGCTGCCCAGGATACATCAAAACTGTCAACTGTTACGTAGTTGAAGATCTGAAACGCAATCCATGCGCTGAGAACCCACATGGCCGAGAGTCTTAGAGGAATTCGCCCCAACACAAGCACCCAGACTTTTACGCGGGGATGAAGTAAAAGATAGGCACCAACAACACCGGATGCGGCACCTGACGCTCCAATCAGCGGCGCTTCGGAGTTGGGAACAGTGAGGCTGTGTGCGAATGCACCGACTGCTGCACAAATGAGATAGAAGATCAGGAATTTGATGTGTCCCATTGCATCTTCGACATTGTCTCCGAAGACCCATAAAAACAACATGTTTCCCGCAAGATGCATAAAGCCGCCATGCAGGAAGGCATAGGTAATGTAATTTGTTGTTTCAGGAACGACAACCAGTTCTGGTGGCAAATCGGCAATGTCATTGATTACGGCTGGCACAAATCCGTAGGAATAAAAGTAGGCATTGGCGTCTGACGTATCTGTAAGCTGCGGAGTTGCGGTTACAATCCAGATGATCACATTGATGACAATCAGCAAGAGCGTAACATATTGCAGATGTATGTTCTTCAGAGCGTTCTGGTCGTGCAATGGAATGAACATAGGCTTACCTCAGGCTTAGGGTTTAGCGGTTCTGGCCCGGGACCCAGAGTACATCTGCCTTACCCATGTCATTTGCAGCACGTGCTGCAACAAAAAGATAGTCCGAAATCCTGTTCATGTAGAGGGCACAAGTCTTGCTTACATTTTCTTCCTTGATCTGGGAAAGTTCAACGATCATGCGTTCTGCGCGTCTGGCTACGGTTCGTGCCAAGTGAAGGTTGGCGGCCAGCGGAGAACCACCCGGCAGTACAAAAGAACGCAGCGGTTCCAGCATTTCCGTGAATGCATCTATTTCTGATTCAATACGCTCAACCTGTGACTGCGTTATTCGCAAGGGTTCGTATTCAAGCGGTTTGCCATCGTCGGGAGTTGCAAGGTCGGCACCAAGATCAAACAGATCGTTCTGGATCCGCGCCAGTGCTTCATCAAGTTGAGGCATTGTCTGTGTGTGCAAGCGTGCCAGCCCGATGCATGCGTTCGTTTCGTCAACTGTACCATACGAAGCAACCCGAAGATCGTATTTACTGCGCCGTTCGCCATTGCCAAGACCAGTGGTGCCGTCATCCCCGGTCTTGGTGTAAATCTTGTTCAACACAACCATGGTCTGCTCCTATCGGGTGGAGAAATATAGGGCTGTCATAACCAATACAACAGCCACGAACTGGAAGAGGATGCGCAAGCGCATCAGTTTTTGCGAACGGCTGGGTGTGCCACCACGCGCCATATTGAGAAGTCCGATAACGAGAACAATGGCAACCGCAACCATCCCTATGATTGAAATGTAAATCAGCATGTCATATCCGGAATCTAATTTGTGGTTTCAATATAGTGCGTCCTTTGGAATTGAACACGGGCGATTTTAAACAGGCTCGATAATTATGAACTGCTTTTGAGCAAAATCTTGTCCACCATGCGCGCCGGCAAAATACGGCGCATTACATTCATGAAGTGAGTTGGAAATGTAACGCCATAGTGTGCTTTGGGTTTTGCGGCATTGAGGGCATGGTCCAGCTTCTTGTAAACCGCAATCGGCTCAAGCCGGAAGCGATTGACACCGCCGCCGTCATTCAACCGTTTGATTTCATTTTCATAAATTCCCCGGTTGGCGGAGTTTTCCCGGTCGATATTAGCAATCAAGTTGGCGAGCGCGTGTTCTGAAAAGCGTGTTCTGATGGGACCCGGTTCAATTAGGCTGACATGAATTCCGGTTTCTGCAAGCTCCAGACGCATGGTGGATGCCAGCCCCTCCAGGGCGAACTTTGATGCATTGTAGGCTCCTCGCCAGGGTGCGGTCACCCATCCCAGAATTGAAGAACAGTGAATAATCCGACCATGCCCCTGTTTGCGCATGACCGGCACACAGAGATTGGTCAATTCATGCCAACCGAAAAAATTTGCCTCGAATTGAGCGCGCAAGACGTCAGTGGGTAAGTCTTCTACGGCTCCGGGCTGTCCATAGGCGCCATTGTTGAACAGCGCATCAAGTCTGCCACCCGTTTTTGCCATAACTGCGTCAAACGTGTCATGAATGGTCTTGTTATCGGTATAGTCAAGAATATACGCTTCAACTCCCAGTTCCCGGAGCATCTCCAGGTCAGATTCGGTTCTTGCAGTCGCATGCACATCCCAACCGGCTTTCAGAAGTTCTTCTGCACAGCATTTACCGATCCCGGAAGAACAACCGGTGATTAAAATTGAACGCATTCTGTTTACCTGGCTTTAGTGGTTACGACCGATAATCCGTCCCGAATTCATATAACGGTTACTCGTTCACTAACTTTGGAGCAATACCATGCTTTGGGAAATGTCATCTAACGAGTGGATAATCTCTCTGACTGTATTCAGTTGTGTAACCTACATCTGCGGATATCTGATTGACAGCATAGCGGGCTCAACCGCATTCGGCACAGTCGGAAACTGGATTTTGACCCTGTGCGGTGTTTATTCCGGCATTTTGGGCCTCAATCTTTATGGTTACGAGATGCACTGGTTTCCGGTGATCACGCTCTCGGCAATAGTCGGCGCGGCAGCGTTTACTCTGGTGTTCATGTGTGTGCTGAAGCGATACGTGTTCGCCTAAAGTAGAGACAGGCCCATCCTGTCGATGACGTCCATTGGGGACAGTCCCGAATTGCGCAGTTGACGCAGACTTGTGTGGCCATCTGATTTTGAAAGCTTTTGCCGCTCATCATTGCGTATCAGCTCGTGATGGAAGTAAACGGGCGCTGGCAGGCCCAGCAAATGCTGCAGTAGCCGATGAATAGCAGTTGCGAAGTACAAGTCCTTGCCCCTCACCACATGTGTTACTCCCTGGGCTGCATCATCAATGACACAGGCAATGTGGTAGCTTGTCGGTACATCGCGCCTTGCGAGGATAACATCCCCCCAGACAGCGGGCTCGGCTTTAACTTCCTCTGGATTAACATCCATGTTTCCGTTTGATGCCATTTCATTCCAGAACAATGGATCATTGATTTTGGCTTTTGCCATAGCCATGTCGAGGCGGATTATTTGCCTGCCAATTGTTTTGCTTAGGGGTTTCCTGGGCGAATCCCGCAACTCGCGTTCCTTGCCGGGATAAATCGGCGACCCATCCGGATCAC
Organism: Pseudomonadota bacterium; assembly: GCA_039029255.1. Lineage (GTDB taxonomy): Bacteria > Pseudomonadota > Alphaproteobacteria > Rhizobiales > Rhizobiaceae > JAALLB01. Next base: position 66,037 of record JBCCGN010000009.1, read on the forward strand.
GAGGCCAAGGGGTGCCTGCAGATTCGAGTTTCGTTACTTCGCGTTTGATTTCGCTGCGGCTCATGCCTGAAGCGTAGAGCAGTCCGAGCTCATCGATTTTCAACAGAGCGTCCTGGTAGAGATCAAACCGCCCTGACTGGCGTATGGGCTCTTCATCCCATTCAAAGCCGATCCATTCAAGGTCCTCCAGCATCTGCTTTTCAAGAGCCGCTGTGCAGCGTTGGGTATCAATACCTTCAATGCGCAACAGCATTTTGGCGTTGCATCGTCTTGCCATCTGGAGGTTAAGCAATGCGGAATATGCATGACCGAGGTGCAGCTCTCCGTTGGGGCTGGGTGCGAAACGGAAGACGGGTTGCGCCACACTCATCAGACAAAACTCTGCGGATCGACGTCAATCTGTACTCTGACGCTGCCCCGGGGGCGTGGTGTGTTCCTGAACCAGGTTCTCAACCACTCCTGCAACGCGAAACTTCTTGATGTGTGGATTAGTATCCGGAAGCGATACCGTCCTCGGATTAATGAAAGCGGTGCTTCCGCCGGACCGAGTACACGGGCCATATCGGAACCGGGACAGGATTGCCTCAGCGTTCTGGCGTAAAGTTCTGTTTCACGGCGGTCCTTTCCGGATACAATGATCGATGCCAATCTGCCAAATGGCGGCAATGAGGAAGATTTACGAGCGTCTATCTCCCGCTGATAAAATCCATTCGGATCGCCCGAAATAATCGATGATATGACCGGGTGTTCCGGCTGGTAGCTTTGCAGCAGGCCGACGCTTTTCCCGCCTGATCTTCCGGCGCGTCCGGTTACCTGATGCAGCAGTTGAAACGTCCGCTCCGCAGCACGTGGGTCTCCGTTTGAAAACCCCAGGTCCGCATCCACCACACCCACCATCGTCATCAACGGGAAATTGTGTCCTTTGGCGACGAGTTGTGTGCCAATCACGATATCGGCCTCTCCCTTTGCAATTGCTTCAAGTTCGACCCGCATGCGCTTTACGCCTCCTGCCATGTCTGACGACAGGATATATGTCCGGGCGTTCGGGAAAAGTTCCAGAACCTCTTCTCCGAGCCGTTCCACGCCCGGTCCGCAGGCCACCAGATGATCGAGTGTCCCGCACTTCGGACAAGCTTCGGGCACTGGTTGCGCATCACCGCAATGATGACACTGAAGAACCTTTCGGAAACGGTGTTCCACCAGCCAGGCTGAACAATTCTGACATTCAAAACGGTGTCCGCAAACCCGGCACAGGGTAAGTGGAGCATAACCCCGCCGATTGAGAAACAGGAGCGCTTGCTGATTGTTTTTGATGGTTCTCTCGATGGCTTCAGTCATAACGGGTGACAGAAACTTTCCGCGCGGAGGAGGGTTCCTGCGCAGGTCAATGGCACTCAGCTCCGGGAGTGTCGCGTCTCCGTACCTGTTTTCAAGTGTAATGTGATTGTAACGCTCAAGTTGGGCGTTCACCCGGCTTTCAATCGACGGGGTGGCCGAACACAGTACTACCGGACATTTCTCGATCTGACCTCTGACAACCGCCATGTCGCGAGCGTTGTAGAATACTCGGTCTTCCTGCTTGTAAGCCTGATCATGTTCCTCATCGACGATGATGAGTCCGAGATTTTCAAACGGCAGGTAGAGGGCGGAACGCGCACCGGCAACCACCTGTAACTGTCCGCCTGCAATTTGCCGCCAGGTTTTTTCGCGGATTCGTGGTGCAAGTTCAGAGTGCCACTCTGCCGGCCGTGAACCAAACCGGTTCTCAAATCGTTCCAGAAAGGAGGCCGTAAGTGCGATCTCCGGCAACAAGACCAACGCCTGTTTTCCAAGGTTCAGACACTCCGCGATTGCCTCGAAATAAACTTCTGTTTTTCCTGAACCGGTTACACCCTGAAGCAAGGTCACATTCCGGTCTTCCTGACGAACCAGCTCACACAACAGGTTCGCATTTTCAGCCTGATCGGAAGTCAGTCGGGTAGTTCCATACTCCGCTTGAGGCATCGCATGCAACGGTCGAGCGGGCAGTGTTACCGGCTCGAGAACCGCCTGTTGTGCGAGCCCATCAACGACTGAAGGGGTTACGCCTGCCGCGTGGGCGAGCCCGGATTTTGTCCAAGAAAGTCCCTGGTCCGCAAATTCCATCACCTGTCTGCGGGCGGCTGTCATTCTTTCCGGCGAAGAGCCGGTGAACCGTAATCCCTCCTGTGGTGGTTCCGGGTCCAGTGCTGCTGGAACCCGCAACACCATTTTCAGAACCATGCCCGGATGGCTTAGCGTGTAACCGGCCACCCATTCGATGAACTGTCGCATTTCGGGATTGAGAGGGGGACAGTCGAATTTTGCTGTAACCGTACGCAACTTTTTGGGATCGACCGTGTCTTCTTGTTTATCCCATACGACGGCTGCGACTTCCCGACTGCCTAAAGGAACCTTTACAAAATCCCCCGGCTTCAGTTGCATCTCCTCTGGAACTGCATAGCTGTACGGGCCCTCTGTCGGGATTGGCAGCAGTACTGAAACTGTCTCGACGTCGTCCAAGTCTGGCCTTCAAAACATTTGAATAAAGAGTCGTTTCTGCGTATGGGATAGGATGAATTGGGCGCGAACAAAAGGGCATAGCGACGATGAAATTCTTTGTTGATACAGCAGATGTGGATGAAATACGCGAACTTGCGGATTCGGGCCTGTTGGATGGCGTGACAACAAATCCATCCCTGATCCTGAAATCCGGGCGTGACATCATGGAGGTCACAAAGGAAATCTGTGGGATTGTGGATGGCCCAGTGTCGGCAGAAGTAACGGCAACCGATTATGACGGGATGATCTCGGAAGCAGCGGTTCTTGCAAAAATTGCCGACAACATCTGCATCAAACTACCGCTCACGATGGATGGTCTCAAAGCGTGCAAAAAACTGACATCTGAAGGTCACAAGACCAATGTTACGCTCTGTTTCTCAGCCAATCAGGCGCTACTCGCTGCAAAGGCCGGAGCAACCTATATCTCGCCGTTTATCGGACGGCTGGACGATATGGGCATAGACGGGATGGAACTCATCGAGGAAATCCGCATCATCTATGACAATTACGACTTCGAGACGCAGATTCTTGCCGCTTCGATCCGCACCGTCAATCATGTGAAAGATTCCGCATTGGCAGGTGCTGATGTTGCAACCATCCCGCCGTCGACGTTGAAGGCATTGGTCAAACATCCGCTGACAGACAAGGGGCTGGATGCGTTTTTGGCGGATTGGGCGAAAACAGGACAAAAGATTGGGTAAACGCCCGGTGAGTGGACGAAGCTGACTTTTAATCCTTGCGTCAGAATGCAGAATCTTTGGAGCCGGCGCCTAACCCGGCAAACCGGTCCTGATGAGCAAGCGCAATTGGAGTTATGAAGTCGACGAACGCCCGCAATCTGGGAGATTGTTTTTTGTCTGGATGATAAAGTAGCCATAACCCAAGGTTCGGATGGGAGACTGTGCCGGGATGGACTCGGCGTAATGTAGAATCTGCGTCTGCCCAGTAACAGGGCAAAATGGCTATTCCAATCCCTGCGCTAACCATGGCTTTCATAGAGAGAAAGTTGTCAGTACAATGGTTAACTGGCAATGATTTTAGCTGCTTTGGGATTTTTGCTTCTATATGGCGCCTTTCTGACCATTCGATCCAACCGCCCAAATCAGTTGTATCTTCACTCTCCGCCGCACCATAGATACCAAGACCAAACCGGCAGAGTCTTCTACCCATTAGATTTTCATCCGGGTAACGGCTGACACGCAACGCTACATCTGCCTTGCCCCGCATTAAATCAACAGGCTCAAGGCCAGTTAATATGGATAATTCGATATCTGGATTTTTAATTTGGAATTGTGCCAAATGAGGAGCAAGAAACCGGTCAACCATCATGTCGACGCAAGCTATAACAAGTTTGCCGGACACAGTATTTTCTGTTTCTGAAATTTTGCTGACGATAATTTGTAAGTCAGCTTCCGTATTTTCGGCTAGGGCACATAGTGCCAAACCGGCTTCAGAAAGGACAGCACCCTCGGGTCTGCGTTCCAGCAGTTTTGCATTTAACTCCTGTTCAAAACCGAAAATTCTACGTGATACGGTGGATTGGTTTACACCCATTAGGTTTGCTGCTCTGGCGAGTGAACCTGATCTATGAATCGCTAGCAGATACTGAAGGTTATCCCAAGACATGTTATGCATGTATGCATAGGCTATATGTTATTTTCAAGACTTACATGTTTTTGTGCAAGGTATAAGCTGTGACAATCTCGGATCGCTGCAGGAGGCTAGAATGCCAGCATATATGATCGCTCAAATTGAAATTTGCGATTCAGTGGAATACCAAAATTACCTGGAAGGCTTCATACCTATTTTTGAGCGATACAAGGGTCGCCTGTTAGTGACTACAGCCAATGAGCCGACAGTTCTGGAAGGTACCTGGGATTTGCCGAGAGTTGTGGTGATGGAATTCCCTGACACCACCCACGCTCAGAATTGGATAGCCGACCCTGAATATAAAAAACTTGCTCAATACCGCCATAAGTCCGCGCGGACTAATCTCGTACTGGTCGATGGTCATACTTGAACAATTATCATCGTGGGCGTCCTGTATGCGGACAAAGCTACCTGTTAATTACTACGCAAGTGTCTGATCTGCGACGCGGGCTAGCATTGTTAAAATGCAATAAACATCGCATTTGTCCCGTCAAATTCCAACAATCCGAGTTTCAGTGACAAATCCTGAATATTTATCAAATCGGTGGATATGATAAGTTGGACGTGATCTCATCTGACTGGAATATTCGCCCCAACGCAACGTAGTCGCAACGGCCGTCATCACAGTCACTGGAATCTCATGCACATTGCTAACGGTTGAACGATGTACATGACCACAGAAAATCGAAATGACATTGCCAGTTTGCTTCAGCATATTGCGCAGATTCAGCATGTTATCGCGGTTTTCAAAATGAATTAAATGTGGGCCGACATAAGTCTCACAAGGCGGGTGGTGCATAAAAACGGCCACCGGTTTTTGCTGATTGCCGCTGATCATTTCATCAAGGTTTTTCAGGCGTTGAGGGCAAAAGTCCCCCATGTTGCTGTCGGGACACAGGGTGTCCAGCATGATGAGTTTGACTGGTAAATCATCCACCATGTAGTCGATAAATTTCGAATGATGCGACAGGAATCCGAAGTCTGCAAAAGTTTCCCGCATATGCGTTCGGTTATCTTTGTTACCTACAATTGCATATACCGGCACTTTTGCTTCAGAAAGTATGTCCACTGCTTTTGCGTACTCATCTGGCAACCCATTATGCACAATGTCGCCGGTATGGACGATCAGATCAGGAAGTGGATCAAGCAAATTAATATCTGCGATCACTGCCTCAAAATCCCAAATGCGTTTCTCGGCATCTTCCGCATCAAGAGCAATATGTGTGTCGGATATTTGCGCTATAATCATGAACTGGCTTGAGCGTCTTTTATGCTGTCTCGACATAAAATTTGCGCAACACCTGAACTACCTCCGGTCTTGCAAATTCTGGTGGTATGTCCGCCCCGGTTTCAAGCATTTCACGCATCTGCGTGCCGGAAACAGAAACATGATATTTTGGATCGTGCGGACAAGTTTTGCCAGTCGCCATGCCATAGCACTTCCGGCAGTAAAATGTGATATCGATCTTCAGTGGCTGCGTAATGAGTGCACCGTCCCACAATTCATCGAAAATGTTGTGTGCGTCAAACGGGCCATAATAGTCCCCGACACCGGCATGATCCCGACCTACAATCAGATGTGAACAACCGTAATTTTGACGAATGAGCGCGTGAAGAAGCGCTTCACGCGGACCAGCGTAACGCATCTCGATTGGATAACCCGCCTGAATAACCGTATCTGGCTTGAAATAATTATCAATCATCGCCTGAATGGCTTCGGTACGGACTTCAGCCGGAATGTCACCTGGTTTCAGCTTGCCGAGAACCTGATGGATAAACACGCCATCTGTGACTTCAACCGCAATTTTTGCCAAGTGTTCGTGGCTACGGTGCATCGGATTTCGGGTCTGAAAGGCAGCTGCCCGTGCCCAACCTTTTTTAGCAAACAATTTTCTGACTTCTTCTGGTCTGAGATAAAGATCCGGATACTTTTCGGGATATTCACCTTCAGACAGGACAACCACTGGTCCTCCGATATTAACATCCCCTTGTGCCATGACCTTCTGAACGCCGGGATGTGCATCATCAGTGGTTTTATAGACCTCGTTGCATTCAAGTGATTTATCGATTGAATATTTCTCAGTGACTTTTTGAATGGCTATTATTTCACCAGTCTCGCCATCGCAGAGCGCAATTTCTTCATCAATTTGAATTGAGTCAGCCAGTTCTGGCGTCGTCGATAACGTAATCGGAATGGGCCAGAACGTTCCATCAGCAAGTTTCATGTCAACACAAACGCAGCGCCAATCCGCTTCACCCATGAAACCACCAAGCGGTGTGTAGGCTCCCATTGCGAACATGAAGACATCAGAAACTTCGCGGCTCGTAAGCGGAACTTTTTTCAGAGTTTTTGCATGCGCCAATTTTGTTGCTTTGTTTTCTTCGGAGACTAGTAATGGCAAGACCTTTTCCGAACCGTGTGGTGGTACAAGTTGTGGCATTTGCTTCTCCTCCGCTGCTTGCACTTGTGATGTGAAGATTTTCGCGCATTAACACGTATCACCACTAGTGCCTGTTATGAATACAATTGGAACCAATTTATGGGGAAACAGAAGATGTTGTTTTCGCTGCTTAATATCAAATACTGGCTGAGTGGTTGGGTTCTTAAGCACTTTGCAAATTGGAAAAAAAAATGTATCTATAGTCTGACGCTATCTCAAAATTTGCATTGAGACACTTTTGCTTGATTAGAATGAGGGGCAATCTTATGGCCGAAACAAAACCTGTAAAAAAAGTACCGGAAGGTAAGGCGAGATATTTCAAAACACGCCAGCTTAAACCAACAAAAACAGGCTATGTGGGTTACGAAACGGTCTGGGAACCATTCCAAAAAGAAGCAAAGTACGAAACACCAAAGCGTCCGTAATTTTCGAACTTTTTACGAAAAGCAGGCTCATTTGTGTTTCGCAAATGTCCTTCTAATTCGCCGCCATAAATTACCTTCCAAGCTCAATTTTCAATTGATGCTATGTGCTTTGACGCCCGATAGTGCGGTCTCGTCTATTTGAGACATATCCTGATCTCGGCCACCGGCTGCTATTTCTTCATCACTTGCGTCTCTTACCGACACTATTTCAAGAGTGAAAACAACCTCTCTGCCACACATCGGATTGTTTGCATCGACTGTCAGGGTTTTGTCATCAATCCGCGTGACTATGAAGTCGCGCTTATCACCCTTTTCATTTTCCATGGTGATTGTGGTACCGATTTCCCTATACTCTTCCGGGACGTTTTCAATTAGGTCCGTAAAAACAAGCGATTCATCTCTTGGGCCAAAAATTGCATTGCAATCGATTGGGACGTCGATCAAGTCCCCGGCTTTTTTACCTTCCAACTCCTGGAGTACTTGCGGAGCCAAAATGTCGTTATGACCGTGAACGTAGCTGATTGGAAATTCGACAGTGCTTAGCACTTGGTCGGATTTGGTGTCCGTCACTTTATATTTGAGCTCGACCAATTTTTCGGCTTCAATTACATCGCTCATTGTATCTACCTATGGCGGCTCAAAGTTTTGATCCTAAAAAATTGATGCACCAAATATTTTAACTTCATCATCATCATAGCCGAGAACAAGTCGGCCCAACCATTCGCCGTTAAGTTTTGTGCTGCGTTGACGGTAAAGTACCGTCACATGCTCGCCTCTTCGGATTATTCCCAATTCATCGAATTCTTCGGAGAGATTGCGCGTCAGTTCACTCGTCGAAAATTGCCGCCCAACCTCAACCTCATTCAAACCCAGCGTAAGTGCAGGAGAAAAATTCTTTATGAATTCTGCATAATTACCTTCATTGGAATATTTGATCAGATCAGACCATAACGGATTGGCCAGTTCCATGATCATTTCATCGCTGTAATATATGATGCTCATTGGTGCACCTTTCTGCAGTCTTAAAGTCAACAAACCAATGTTGCCTGAAACCCGGAACCGCAGCCTATGGTTCACATAAACTGCGGTTCGATCTTTTTAGTGTAAGCAAACTTGCTGACTGTTATTCCGCTGGAACTCTCTTGGCTGTCACCTTCTTGCGTACTGCCGGCTTCTTCTTCGCAGCTTTTTCTTCGTCGCCTACCAAATGATAACAAGGTGCCTTTTCCATGGTGTACTCACCTGTTTCAGGATCACGGCGCGATACGGTAAGAACGTGCCAGTTTTCATCATCAAGTTTCATTGCATCACCTCGGTAATAGTAACCTGGCCAACGGGTTTCCTTACGGAACAAGGTATGTTGCGTGACGCATTCCGCAGTACGATGGCGGTGCTTCAGTTCCCACGCACGCAACAGTTCATGAAGATCCTTGGCTCCCAACTTCTCGAGATCTTCTTCCATGACTTTTAGTTTCTTCAAACCAATATTCAGAAGTTTCTCATTCGTCATGTAGCTGACTGTTACGCCGCCACAATATTCATCCATGAGTTTTTGAAGTCTGTCGAGGCCGTGTTTCGGATTGATGTAGCTTGGGCTGACGGTACCCGCGACAATTTCATTACGATAGATCTTGTAGTGATCCAGAGGCTTGTAAATTTCCTCTTTTCTATCCGTTATCTGTTTCTCGTTAATTCGAATACCTTCTGCTTTACCATCGTCTATGTATTTGCAAGCAGCTTTTGCAGCAAGACGGCCTTCGGTAAATGAACCGGAAGAGAAAGCATGAGGTGTTCCGCCAACGGCATCACCAGCACCAAACAGGCCTTCAATCGTCATCATACGATTGTAGCCCCAGAAATATTCTGGCGGTGAAACGTCTTCTGGACCACTCGCCCATCCACCGGCACCGGTAGCGTGGGAACCCATCACATAAGGCTCGGAGGTTGTAAGTTCAGGATTTTCATTTTTGGGGTCGACATCCGTCGCAGCCCATAAAACAGCCTGACCAACCGTCATGCCGAGGAAGTTTTCCCAACCAACCTCTTCCAGGTGCGGATCCTGGAATGCATGCATGGTAACCATGTGGATTGGCCCGCGGCCAGCGTTCACTTCGCTGATGATTGCATGGTTACGCAGACAGGTCGGGATAGGTCGATGCGTTCTGTGAGAAAGTTCCGGGTCCAGGTATTCCTTGCCAACCATTTTCTGAAGAGCAGGAAACCACTTGGATTCGTATTCTTCACCCAGTCCGTTTTGCGTATAAGTCTTAAGATGCAGGAAGTAAGCGCCAACCGGCCCATAACCATCTTTAAACCGGGCAAGAACGATGCGGTTTTCCATCTGGGTCATTTTTGCACCGGCATTGATCATCAGACCGTATGCGGAGCCCGATGACCAAGGTGCATACCAAACACGCCCTGCACCTTCACCAACCGAACGCGGTTTGAAGATATTGGAAGCGCCACCTGCAGCAACGATCACTGTCTTGGATTTAAACACATGATAGTTCCCGGTCCGGACATTAAAGCCAACTGCACCAGCGACACGGTTATCCTTTGCATCATCCATCAAAAGATGTGTTACGCAAATTCTGTTGAAAACGGCGTCAGCAGATTTCTTGGCTGCTTCAGCAACAATTGGCTTATAGGATTCGCCATGAATCATAATTTGCCAGCGGCCTTCTCTGAGATAAGTGCCCGTATTTGGGTTGCGCATGATCGGCAAGCCCCATTCTTCAAACTGGTGAACAGTTGAATCAACGTGGCGAGCCATATCGAAAAGCAGGTCTTCGCGAACCAGGCCCATCAGATCAATACGCGCATAGCGCACATGATCCTCCGGATTATTTTCACCCCAGCGTGTGCCCATGTAACAGTTGATGGCGTAAAGACCCTGTGCAACAGCACCGGAGCGATCGATATTTGCCTTCTCGGCTACGACAATTTTCTTATCCTGCCCCCAATAACGGGCCTCCCATGCAGCACCGCTGCCACCAAGACCACCACCAACGACTAGAACGTCAATATTGTCCTCAACAATTGTTTCACGAGCCATCAGTAGTACACTCCCAATTTCATTTCGAGATTGTTTGATTCAAGGGTGTGCAATTCACCATCATCATGTCGGATAAACTTCGGTTCGCTATACAGGTTCTGGCTATCTCTCATATCGCCAGTAGGTGCAGGCTCATTCTTTAACTCAGGATACGCAGACCCCCAAGGTTTGGTGGTGATAGGCGAAAGAAAGTTCTTTTCTGTCCCATCCCGAAATTTGATTTTCCAGGAAATGGTCCCTTTTTCTTCCTCGCGGCGTACGCGAACGCTGTGCCCAAGAGGAGCAAAGTCTGCGTATCCGCGCGCATCAATTGCATTTTGCGGGCAAGCTTTTACGCAAGAATAGCATTCCCAGCACATGTCCGGCTCAATGTTGTAAGCGCGGCGATGGGTGGGATCTATATGCATGATGTCGGACGGACAAATATCGACACAATGGCCGCAGCCGTCGCATCTTGTCATGTAAACAAATGTAGGCATTTAAGGTTACTCCTCAATAAATTCCTTTGACCGATGTCAATTCTTAGTAGTGATTTGGCTGCTCGCGTTTGATACCCAGCCCCATGTTAAGCGGCGCATCCTTCAAAAGCTCCATCGAATGCCTGTCGCTGTCTTCAGGGTTTGTTCTATCAGCAGGGCGTGGCAAGTTATCAAGCGAACCGTCCGCAACAGATAGCTTTTTCTGAATTGCGGCAGCCGGCTTGAAGAACATGTGTGCAAATTTGGACCAGGGAACACCACCAAACAAAACGATGGATGTAATCAGGTAAAATACGAGAAACAAACCTGATAGAGGGTTGCCCGCTGACTGCAAAAACGCCCAAATAAGCGCAAACGTACAACTTAGCACAAGTGAAAGAATAAAGAGGTCTGCTTTCACAACGCGGAACACCGAATTCCCTTCTGCCGCCACATCAACCCGAATAAAAAACCAGAACCAGTAACCGCCCACACAAACGCTCAGTGCCCCCACAGCCCATAAGAAAGGCCAAAGAGCCGGTGTGCCCTGCACATCGGTTGGATAACCGAACACCATCACTAACGTGGCAATGAGATAAGCAATGAAACCGTACATACCCAGCAAATGCGCAATTCTGCGTTTTGGATTGCAGAACTCGGATGATGTCAAAATTTCAGAGGCGGTTGTCTTGGCAACAACGGAGATTTTCTCTCCTCCAGTGACTTCGCGGGTGGCATTTTTTCTTGCCTTATCTCCTGCATTGAAGAAATAGGTTGCGCTCCGTTTATGGATCACATCAAAAAGGGTGCCACCGATAACCAGAAAAATCATTATGACCACAAATGTCTGCATAATGCCGGGTGATATGACTGCCGACAATTCGGCAAAGTGGTTGGTTGTGAACATTAGTTATCCATCCCTCCATACGCTAAGGTTCTGGTGAGAATATAAACGAATGAATTTACCGGAACAACTCCGCCATCCGGTGCTTAAGGACAGCAAATTGAATAACCTGCACCCAATTGAACCATTGAAAAAGTCTCATTTTTAAACAAAAATCGCGACTCAAGAAAAGCATTTTGATTTCAAACATTTCCTGATAAAAAAAGTCCTGTTCACGAAGCAGATTGTATTTGATGTTCTTGCGAATATTCAAACCCTGCAAGAACCAAGGCAAACTTGGCTATTGCTGCAAAATTTGGAGTAAAGATGAGTAAATTACTCCATATAAATGGCTTCGGAATTGATAACGTTGGGAGAGAATTCCCATTTAAAACCTAAATGGCAGGCCTTTTGAACCGGGAGCGCATTTTTCCATAAACTTTGGTACTATTCATTTCCTCAGTTGGTCCTATTTTTGACGGATAAACTGGGAATTTTCAGCTTACGCAGAATGGTTTTGATGACTAGCGATACGTGGGCAAACTAATTTATCGGGTTTCAGGAGTATATTGAATCGATGGCAAATTCGGAAATTGAGCTTGAAACCAGTCCACATGTATCCGACGAAATACGCCAGACAACCTGCTACATGTGC
>JBCCGN010000010.1:0-77312 GCA_039029255.1 Pseudomonadota bacterium
ATCAAGGGTGGCGAGCAGCAACTCTTTCTTGTCTATCCGGAGGGAAATTTTCTGGAAGCATCAGCAGATACACCATTCTTTCAGATTGGTGAAACAAAGTACGGAAAACCGATCCTGGTTAGAGCATATGATCCAGATATGTCATTCAGAGATGCAGTGAAACTTCTTATGGTTTCGTTTGACTCGACTGTTAAGGCAAATCTTTCAGTCGGCCTCCCGCTGGACCTGCAGGTCCATGAAAAGGGCGGTTTTGCTGTGTCTGAGGAGCTCCGCGTGGAAGGCGACGACACCTACTTCAACACTATCTCTTCCGGTTGGGGCGAGGCATTGAAGTCTGCGTTTCATTCGCTTCCTGATTTCAAATTTTGAAGACTGCGCTTCATCCCGCTCTTAGAAGCCTGACAGCCTGATCCTGCCCGAATAAATACAAAAGTATCTGTAGCGCTTTGCCTTGCTCGCCTTGCAGGTCCGGGTTGGATTGAATGACCAGTTTGGCACTGTCGCGCGCCATTCCCAGAATGTCAGAGTGAAACTCCATCTGAGCCAGATTGAATCCCGGTGCTCCCGATTGCCGTGTCCCCAGTATTTCGCCCTGACCACGCAGTTTCAGGTCCATTTCAGCAATCATGAACCCGTCTTCTGTCTCACGCATGGTGTTGAGACGTGCCTCGGCAGTCTCTGAAAGTGGAGAATAGTAGAGCAGTACGCATGACGAAGCACCACTACCACGCCCAACCCGACCGCGAAGCTGGTGTAGCTGGGCAAGACCAAACCGTTCGGCATGCTCAATAACCATGATTGTTGCATCCGGCACATCAACACCGACCTCGATAACGGTGGTCGCGACCAGCACTCTGCTTTCCCCGTTTTTGAATGCATCCATGGCTTCATTTTTTTCATCCGCAGACATGCGTCCGTGAACCAGGCCGACATTTACATTCAAACGCTGTTTCAGATCTGCAAACCGATCTTCTGCTGACATTGCATCTACCTCATCGCTTTCCTCAACTAGCGGACAGATCCAGTAGACTTTCTGGCCTCGATCAACGGCTTCTGCAACGCGATAAATAAGTTGCTCAATGCGTTCCGCGTTTATCGCATTGGTTTGGATAGGCTGTCTTCCCGGCGGTTTCTCATCCAGCCTTGAAACATCCATGTCGCCGTAAGCCGTGAGCACGAGCGTTCTCGGTATCGGTGTCGCGGTCATTACCAGGACATCGGTTGCATCTCCCTTGTCGCCAAGAGTAAGGCGTTGATGGACGCCGAAGCGATGTTGTTCATCGATAATCGCCAGACCAAGGTTCCGGAATTCAATTTTTGTCTGAAACAGAGCGTGCGTGCCGATCGCCAAATGGGTTTCTCCCGATTTGAGGGCCTCCAGCGTATCCCTGCGTTCTGCAGCCTTGTCCTTTCCGGTCAACAGTCTGACTTTGATACCAAGCTGCTCGCACAGTGGCCCGATCGTCGTAAAGTGTTGCCTAGCCAATACTTCGGTCGGCGCCATGATCGCTGCCTGATCACCCGCTTCGATCACATCAAGAGCAGAAATCAGGGCGACAATGGTTTTTCCTGATCCCACGTCTCCCTGTAACAGTCTTAACATGCTTTCCGGTTTTGCGAGATCCGACCTTATTTCTTGGATTGAGCGTTCTTGGGCACCCGTAAGAGAAAATGGCAGATTGGAACGCAGTTGCCGGGTCAATGTGCCGTCGGCGACGCGTGCCTTGCCGGAAGACTTGCGTAATCGTTGTCTGAGCAATGCAAGTGCCAACTGGCCGGAGAAAAGTTCATCGTAAGCCAATCGGCAACGCGCTGGAGATGCAGGATCCAGATCGGCAAGATCTCTTGGATTGTGCAAGCGTTCTATGGCTTCATGAAACGATGGCCAATGCTGTTTCTTCAGCAATGTATTTTCCGCCCATTCGGGCAACTCAGGCAATTCCGCTAACGCCGCACGGATAGATTTTCCCAGTACTTTTGATGAAATTCCCGCTGTCAATGGATAGACCGGCTCGACCAAAGGCATATTTGCAAATTCTTCAGCACTTACCATGTGGTCCGGATGGACCATATTGAGCTTGTCGTTGAAAAACTCTGGTTTACCGCTGACGTAACGCAACTCGCCCTCTGGCATTGCTTTCCCAAGCCATTCAGAATTTCCCCTGAAGAAAACCAGCGTCATTTCTCCGGTTTCATCATGGACATTGATGCGATAGGGAATCCGCTTGTTGCCGCGCGGCGGGACAACATGACGGTCAACTATGACCTCAATTGTGGATACTAATCCTTCCCGTGCATCAGAGATCGTGGGGCGATAACGTCGGTCGACAATCGAATGAGGGATATGAAACAGGAGTTCACCCAGACGAGCCGGCTCTCCCGTCTCGGATCCATGAAACAGACGTGTCAAAGTCTTGGTCAGTTTTGGACCGATTCCCTCTAGAGATGACACCGGAACGAAAAGCGGATTGAGTATTTCCGGACGCATGATGAATTTCTCTCAGGGAAAACAATTGTAACTGCTGACAAACAATTCAGGCAACACTATAACCCACAATGCACCATTTATTGCCGAAAGCAGCAACACTCACACCATGAATGACACAGAAAAAGAAACACGTCTGAAACGCTTAAAATACCGCGCAAACCATCGCGGCATCAAGGAAATGGACATCATATTGGGTGGATTTGCAGACCGACACCTGAGCAACCTCTCGGATAACGCACTGGATGATTTTGAAGCATTGCTGGAAGAACATGACCGGGATTTACTGGTCTGGTTCACCGGTGAAGCCGAATTTTCCGACACTGCACTGCAAGGCATATTCCAGGAAATCAACAACGACATCAATACATGCGGTCAAGATGACTGAACTAACAAACACCCGGGATATTTTTCAGGACGGCATCAAGACAGTAATTTCCAGTGTGGCTTCCGGCCAGGAGGCCATGATTCTGGCCGAACTGTTCAAGAGCGCTGACGGAAGCAAAGGCATCCTGCATATATGCGCAAACCCTCAACAACTTTTGGGAATTTTGGACAGTGCAAAGTTCTTCGCACCATGGCTCGAGGTATTGGTTCTGCCTGCTTGGGATTGTCTGCCCTATGACCGGGTTTCGCCAAGCGCTCATGTGGTTGCAGATCGTGTCGAGGTTCTGAGCAGATTATCGTCCAACGAGAAAAACGAGAAGCCGCTACTGGTCCTGACCACAGCCAATGCGCTTTTGCAGAAGAATGTACCTGCAAGTGTTATCGTCAATCAGCAATCGAGCTTCAGGCCCGGTAGTCGTGTTGATATGGACGAGCTTGTGGCGCGACTTTCCTCGGAGGGGTTTGAACGCACTTCCACCGTCAGGGAACGCGGTGAGTTTGCCGTTCGGGGCGGAATACTGGACATATACGCACCGGGAAGCGAGCTTCCCACCCGGTTGGACTTTTTTGGCGACTCACTGGAATCCATTCGCAGTTTTGATCCGGTCACCCAGATAACAACGGCACAGTTGAAAGAATTTTCTCTGCAGGCAATGAGCGAAATCAGCCTTTCCGATGAGATGATAAAACGGTTTCGCAGTGGTTATCTTGCGTCCTTTGGCGCTGCAACACGCGATGATGCACTGTATCAAGCCATAAGTGAAAAGCGCCGTTATGCGGGTATGGAACACTGGCTTCCCCTGTTTTACGACGGGCTGGACAGCATTTTCGATTATGCAAGGGAATTTTGTTTCACCTATTCAACGGAATTACCCGAAGCACTGAAATTGCGCGACGACCAGATCCGCGACCACTATGATGCTAGACTTCAGGCGATCGAACAGAAAATCGATGGTGGCACACCCTACAAACCGGTGGAACCGGAAAGTCTCTATCTGCCGTGTGCCCAAGCACTTGAACTGCTCAAGGAACATTGTGCGGTCGGAATCTCCCCTTTCGACCAACCCGAAACGGACGATTTCCGGGTGGTATCTGCCGGGGGCAGGGTGGGTCGCAATTTTGGCGTGGAGCGTTCATCTGGTCAAAATGTGTTCGAAGCTGTTGCAAATCACACACGAGCTGTCGAAAGTGAGGGGCGTCGGGTGTTAATTGCTGCATGGACGGAGGGTTCAAGAGACCGAATTTCCCAGGTTTTGGATGAGCACGACATTGGAAGCCTCAGACCCGTAGATAATTTTGGTGAATTTCTAAGCGCCAAAGGGACCGCCCCTTGCATCGGGGTCTCACCTCTCGAACATGGTTTCGAAACCGGCGATATGGTGGTCCTCGCAGAGCAGGATATTCTCGGCGACCGCTTGGTCAGGCGCAGTAGAAAACGCAAAGACAAGAATTTCATAGCTGAAGCCTCAAGCCTCGCAGAAGGCGATATTGTGGTCCATGTCGATCACGGCATCGCTAGGTTTGTCGGCCTGAAAACGATTGAAGCAGCCGGTGCACCTCACGATTGCCTTGAGCTGCGATATGCAGCAGATGACAAGTTGTTTCTTCCTGTGGAAAACATTGAATTGCTTTCCCGTTACGGCAGTTCAGACACTGAAGTAATGCTGGATAAGCTCGGTGGCGTAGCCTGGCAGGCGCGGAAGGCCAAACTGAAAAAACGCCTCCTGGAAATGGCTGACCAGTTAATTCGAATTGCAGCAGAACGCGCACTAAGGACTGCAGAAAGGGTTGTGCCCCCAGCCGGCCTCTATGATGAATTTGCAACTCGCTTTCCATACGAGGAGACGGAAGACCAGATACGCGCTATTGAGTCCGTATTTGATGACCTCGGTTCTGGAACCCCGATGGACCGGCTCGTTTGCGGGGATGTGGGATTCGGGAAGACAGAAGTCGCGCTGCGGGCTGCGTTCATTGCAGTTATGGCTGGCATGCAAGTTGCTATCGTAGTTCCCACTACGTTGTTGGCTCGACAGCATTTCAAGACCTTCTCCGAACGGTTTCAAGGTCTGCCGGTAAATGTTCGCCATGCCTCACGCTTGGTTGGAAGCAAAGAACTGACAGATACAAAAAAGGGACTGAAAGACGGAACCGTTGATATCGTGATCGGAACACACGCGCTTCTCGGTAAATCGATTGATTTTGACCGGTTGGGGCTCCTTGTGATTGATGAGGAGCAACGGTTCGGTGTCAAACACAAGGAACGTTTGAAAGAACTCAAATCAGATGTTCACGTACTCACGCTTTCTGCGACTCCGATTCCCCGCACTTTGCAACTCGCTCTGACAGGGGTTCGTGAACTGTCATTGATTACGACAGCGCCTGTTGACCGCATGGCTGTGAGAACCTTCATAACTCCGTTTGATCAACTGACTGTACGTGAAGCTTTAGTAAGAGAGCGGTATCGCGGCGGTCAGAGTTTTTATGTTTGTCCCCGTGTCAGTGATATCGAAGAGCGTAGACGTTTTCTGGAAGAGCATGTTCCTGAATTGAAGATCGCGGTAGCCCACGGACAGATGCCTCCCGGTGAACTCGATGACGTTATGAATGCTTTCTACGATGGTCAGTATGACGTACTGCTTTCGACAACGATTGTGGAATCCGGCCTCGATATTCCAACCGCAAATACCCTTATTGTCCACCGTGCAGATATGTTTGGCCTCGCTCAACTTTACCAGTTGAGGGGTCGGGTAGGGCGATCCAAAACGCGTGCATACGCCATTTTCACGCTTCCGGTTAACAAGGTTCTGACGGCAACTGCAGAGAGAAGGTTGCGGGTATTGCAGTCCCTGAATTCCATCGGTGCCGGATTTGAACTTGCAAGTCACGATCTGGACATACGTGGCTCCGGAAATCTGCTGGGTGAAGAGCAATCAGGCCAAATTCGGGAAGTCGGATACGAGCTTTACCAGCAGATGCTGGAAGAGGCTGTAGCAGAGTTGAAAGACGGTGATCACTTTGTAGCGGATGAAAAATGGTCGCCGCAAATCTCGATCGGTACAGCGGTACTCATTCCCGAGACTTATGTTCCTGATCTGCAATTGCGATTGGGCCTGTATCGCAGGTTGTCTGATATTCGTGAGCCTGAAGATATTGATGCGTTTGGTGCAGAAATGATTGACCGGTTCGGACCGATGCCGGAAGAAGTCGAATATCTGCTGAAGATTGTTTATATCAAGGGACTTTGTTTTACCGCGAATGTGGAAAAACTGGATGCCGGCCCCAAGGGTGCGGTTGTCTCATTCCGCAATAACGATTTTCCTGCCGCTACAGAATTGGTGAACTGGCTTGGTGAACAGGGTTCACAAGCCAAAATACGACCTGATCAGAGCGTGTTTTTGGCTCGCGATTGGGCAACTGCGGAAAGACGCTTGAAAGGTTCAGCAGTCATTCTCTCGAAACTCGCCGGTTTTGTAAACGATATGGCCAGGGCGGCCTAGTAGATGAAAGACCGTGCAATCCTGTATCTCGCGATTGCACAAACGCTGGTTTGGGCAGCGACATTCTACAGTTTCCCGGCATTGTTGTTGAGGTGGGAAGCCGCGTTTGGATGGACCAGAAGTGAGCTTACAGGTGCTATCACGCTGGCGGTGTTCATTTCAGCAGGTTCATCCCTGATTGCCGGTAGGCTGATTGATCAGAACCGCGGCGCAATCATGATGGCGCTCAGCACTTTCGGTGGTGGGGTAGCGGTGGGTTTGCTCGCATTCGTAACTGAACTGTGGCAGTTTTACATGCTCTGGGCATTCATCGGCATCATGAACGGATGCTGTTTGTATGAGCCCTGTTTTGCATTACTCACCCGTGCTCGAGGTGCCAATGCAAAGCATAGTATCATTGTCATCACACTGTTTGCTGGTTTTGCGAGCACACTAAGTTTCCCGTTGGCGCATGGTCTTTCCGGCCTGTACGGTTGGCAGAGTGCTGTCACGGTTTTTTCCGCAATGGCCATGTTCATTGCAGCCCCACTAATGTACGCGGGCGCTCACAAGGTAGAAAAATCCGGCAGAGTCCAATACAACGACAAATCCGGAAATCAACAGCCGAAAAAATTCTACAGTAATTTCCGGTTTTGGTTTTTGGGCATCGGTTTCGCATTTGGCGCCATTCTACACGGCGTCACTCTCCATCATTTGCTTCCGATCATTGAAGATCGCGGAGCATCCTCCGACACGGCAGTATTGGCGGCGTCATTCATTGGTCCAATGCAGGTTGCAGGGCGGCTTGTCATGGTCGCGTTCGAGCGGCACATATCAATCCGGTTCATTACCATCTGTTGTTTCACCGCAATGGGAATGTCATCGCTGATGTTGCTTGCAGCAGGTGCAAGTCCTGGCTTCATAGCAGCGTTCGTAATATGCTTTGGCGGCGCTTACGGCGTCATTAGCATCATTCGCCCGTTAATAGCCAGAGACATTCTTGGGGATGAAAACTTCGGCGCGAAATCAGGCGGACTGGCTGCACTTTATCTGATTGGCAGCGCTTCAGCGCCTTATCTTGGTTCACTGGTATGGCGTTCTGGCGGATATGACTTGGTTCTGTCCTGCCTGATGATGCTGGCTGTCATCGGTTTTTGCTTATACTTGATTGCCGACAGAAACACCGGGCCGAAGTGATCAGGAAGTGGCTTTTTCGCGCTCCGAAACGGCATGACGCATGGCTTCCGCCAGCTGTTCAGGGGGTTGCGCTCCCATGACTGCAAATTTGTTATCAACGATAAAGCAGGGAACACCGGTCACTCCCATTTGCCTGGCATGATCAATATCTGCGGAAACCCGGTCTTTATCCTGATCGCCTTTCAGGAGCACATCAACGATGGCACCATCCATCCCCGCAGCTTCCGTAGCATCAACCAGAACCTCGTCTTTACCGATATGTCCTCCTTCCAAAAAGAAGATTTCGAATAACCGGTCGACAAGTTTATTCTGTATTTCCGAACTCTGGCCTCCAGCCCAATGGATCACCCGATGAGCATCCAACGTATTTGGAGAGACCTCCATCGCTTCAAAATTGAAATCAATTCCCAAGGCTTTCCCCGCATCCCGGATCCGGCCATAGACATGCTTAGCACCTTCCTCACCACCAAATTTGTTATTGAGGTACTCTGACCGGCTCATGCCTTCCTTTGGCAGGGTTCCATCAAGCTGGTAAGGGCGCCATCGTACCTCAACATCGATTTCATCAACCATGGCGACAGCAGTATCAAGGTTGGTCTTTCCGATATAGCACCATGGGCACATAACATCTGAAATCACATCAATTTCAAGTTTGGCTTTCTTATCCATACCGTCCTGCTTTCGTTTATTCTGCGCGGCTATCCCACCAGGTTTCCGATCTGTAACCATAAAGGGCTGTTTTCCCAGGTCGATGGATATAACTCCATCGGGCAACCCACTGCTCACCTATGTGAAATAGCGGCACAAGGTAATCGCCGGAAATCAAAAGCCTGTCATAAGCACGCACGGCGGTTATGAATTCCTTGCGTGTCTTGGCTTGAAGGAGGTTATTTATCATTGCATCAAGAGCTGGGTCACTCGCTCCGGCATAATTGAATGTACCCGGCACATCCGTGGAGCGGCTGTCCCAACGCCAAACCTGTTCGATACCCGGCGACAAGGACGCAGAATAGGTTTGAATTACCATGTCATAATCATAATTTTGCACCCGCCTCTGGTACTGCGCATCATCGACGTTTCGGATACTCACATTTATTCCAAGTTTGGAGAGACTCCGTTGATAGGCAATCGCCAGTTTCTCCTGCCTCGATGAACGGGTAAGTATTTCAAAGCCGAATGGGGTTCCATTGCTATCCAGCAGTTGCGCACCTTGACGCTTGAACCCGACTTCAGAGAGCATTTTGAATGCCTTGCGCATGACTTTGCGGTCACGACCAGTCCCATCTGTTACGGCCGGTCTGTAGGTTCCATCCAGCACTTCCGGCTTGATCCGGTCGGCATACGGCCCAAGCAATGCCAGCTCTTCCGGGCTTGCCGGTATCCCGAAAGATGCAAGCTCTGATCCGTGCCAGAAACTTACGGTACGTTTATACGCATCAAAGAACAGGTTTCGGTTGGTCCATTCAAAATCAAAGAGCGCGGCAAGCGCAGCGCGCACTTTCTTTTCCTTGAATTTCTGTCTTCTCGTATTGAAAACAAACCCGAGCATCTTTGCAGGCCGACCGGTCTGAAAGGTGTCCTTGATAACCCTGCCATCTGTGATCGCCGGAAAATCGAAATCCCGACGCCACGCACCCGGATCATTCTCAGGCACGATGTCAAACAAACCTTTCTTGAAAGCTTCATGCAATGTGCTTTCGTTCCGGTAATATTCGACCTTTACAACATCAAAGTTCGAAAATCCGACACGTGAAGGAATATCTTTGGCCCAATAATCGGGATTGCGGCGATAGGAAATGGACTTGCCAGGTTTGATCTCGTCCATGAGGTATGGCCCACTTCCGGTCATCGGCATAAGGGTGGACTGATCAAAACTGTCGGGTTTGATTGCATGCTTTGGCAGTACTGGGTTCACTGCGATAATTAACGGGAATTCCCGGTCTGCCTGATCGTTGAAAGTAAACCGTACCTTGCGGTCACCTGTCTTCTCGATTTTTTCAATTTTCTTGGTGCGGGAATTAAATGGCGGCCTGCCTTTTTCCGTAAGCAGCTCGTATGTGAAGATCACATCTTCCACGCTGACAGGAACACCATCGGACCATCGCGCCATTGGATTGATTGTGAATTCTATCCAGCTGCGATCATCCGGCCATTCAACTTTCTCGGCAAGAAGGGGATAGAGCGTGAAAGGTTCATCCCGCGATCTGAACATGAGACTTTCAAAAATGAGATGACCATACTGGAAGTCCCAGACTCCCCGAGCACTTGTGCGCATGCTTTTAAGGATGAAAGGGTTGACTGAATCAAACGTTCCCAGAACTCCATAAATCAATTTCCCGCCTTTGGGCGCATCCGGATTGACATATGGAAGATGTTTGAAGTCAGGAGGAAGTGCCGGTTCTCCATGCATTGCAATTGCATGGACTGGTTCGGCCGATGTTTGCGTTGGGGCAACCAAAAACAGCGCCACAACCAGTGATTGGATGATAATTCGAATCTGCATTAATCTTAATTACCACAAAACCCGATTGAAGGCTGGAAATCGGACATTTTTCGGGTTATTTCAATTTTGAGAGTGTTATAACGCAATTGTCCCAATTTCGCCCCAATTTTAGTAGCGAAAGACCGGACATAATTGAGACCGTGAGGGATTTCCCATGAAACGAATTTTAATGGCGGGTGCAATATCGACAGTCGCTGGATTTGGCACTTTTGCCACGATGACAGCGGACTCCGCAAACGCGCAGGGTTTACGGTCAAACGGTTGGTACAAAGCCTGCTCAGATCAGGGCAACAACAAAATCTGCAACGTCCAATATCAGGCAGTTGCTTCGACCGGACAGGTTGTTACGTCCATTAACCTTGCAGATATAAAAGGTGATAACGTACAGCGCATCTTCCAGATCACCGTACCGACTGGACGCGCCATACCACCAGGCATCGAGCTTCAAATAGATGGCAAGAAAGCAAATGCGATTCCATATGCATTCTGTACACCTCGGATTTGTGCCGCTCAGGTTGCACTTGATGACAACTTGGTCGGAACTTTGAAGGCAGGTGGTGAGATGCTGGTCGTTTCCACAAACTTTCAGGGTAGAAAAAATCCAATTCCTGTTACTCTGAAAGGCTTCACAGCTGCATTTGATGGCCCCCCGATTAAACAGGAAGACCTGCAAAAACGAAACGAGGAATTGGCCAAACAGTTGGAGCAGAAAGCAGAAGAAGCTCGCCAAAAGCTGCAGGAAGCTCAGAACGCTGCAACTCAGGATTCTACCGGCTCAGAGTAATATCAAACTTTGTAACGCCGTTAATTGCGACAAGCTCTGTGTACTTACACGGGGCTTTTTTGTTGTTTTTCTCTGTCGCGAGCTGAGCCTGAACAGGCTAGTGACAATACAAATCTCTCGCCGAGTATGAACCGTCATCGTTTTTAACGAAAATTTCGTCAATTTCCGGATGCCTCAAGGGTTCACCAGATGAATCTGCTAGAAGGTTCTGTTCCGAGACATAGGCCACGTATTCCGTCTCGTCGTTCTCGGCAAAAAGATGATAAAATGGCTGGTTTTTTGCCGGACGAATATCCTCCGGAATGGATTCGTACCACTCTTCCGTATTATCGAATTCGGCATCAACATCAAATATGACACCTCGGAACGGGTACACTCGATGCTTCACAACTTGGCCGATCGTATATTTGGCGGACTTGATCATAGTACCCTTTTAACCCGTAGTCGGTAACAAATAGCTCATAGAAGGACCGGAGTAAACTTCAATCTCCCCGGATAACCCTCCACAATCAATTCGGAATTACGGATGACATACCAAGTTTCATGGCCTGTAGACGCAAGGGGGCAAACTTGTTCAACGCAAGGACACCAGCGCCGCGCAGAAATTGTACTGGCACAAACTCAGACAACAGACTCCGGTTGAGCAAATCGACACCCAAGGTCCGGCTCTTCACATCAGAGTACCTCAAATTATGATATTCGAATCCCCTGTTTTCAGCACTCGTGAAGCGTTTAAGCACCGAAACAAGATTACTGATATCCCGAATGCCAAGATTAAACCCTTGTGCACCAATCGGTGGGAAAACATGAGCAGCTTCGCCGATCAGGGCATGGTACTGGTCGCCGAACCTGTTCGCTGTCAGCCCGCTCATCGGGAATTCCGTTATGGAACCGGTTACGCTGATTTTACCAAGGAAAGACTGCATCTTCTCTTCAAGTAGCCGGTTCAGTTCTTGATCCTTCATTTGACTGATGGCCCTGGCTCTGTCCGGCGTTTCAAGCCAAACAAGACCGGCTCGCCGGTCACTCTGCGGCACTATTGTGAATGGGCCGGTCTCGGTGTGGAATTCAGTACTGGTAAATCCACTGGAAAACTGATGCTCGAAGTCCAGCACGATAGCAGACTGGGGATACGACCATGTTTGCTCGGAATTTCCGAAAAAACTTCTGACAGCCGAATTACGGCCATCTGCACCCACGACGAACCTGCAGTTCAATTTCACCTCTCTGCCTTCCTGGTCGGTAATCTGGGCAACCTGCATTGTCGGATCTGATGCATCAAGCGATGTAAGACTTCCATCAACGATGCTGACCATGTCGTTGTTCTGCAAATCTTTAAGTAAGACTGAGTGTAAGTCGTGATTGCGAACGTTGTATCCGAATGCATCCAATCCAATTTCAGCTGAATGAAAGTCTGCTTGCGGTATCCGGAAGAGGCGTGAGGTACCATCAACGAGGCGCATCACCTTGAGCGGGTGTGTTTTTTTGGCAACCAGTTCCCAAATTCCCAGTTGCTCAAGGTAATTCACTGAATCATTCAAGAGCGCGGTTGTTCGTTTATCCGGAAGTGGCGATTGAGGCGCACAAATAGCGACGCAGTTACCCGCTTTTGCAAGAGCATAGGCCGCAGTTAATCCTACGAGGCCGGCACCGCAAACGAGAACATCGTGTGGCTTTTTATCCAAAGTCATTCTGTCAAAAGCTTTCTTTTGGAAACCATTTAGCAGAATAGTAATTAGTTGAGGGAAAAGATTTACACAGATGACACTTCAACGCATGAATGGTACGATTTGCAACCAATTGATCACATAAAATGGCACCCAACATAATGGATTAACACGGGGGAAACTTGGTTGGCAGCATCTTGGGCCTGGAAGGCGATATTGACCCTTTTTCTCAATTTATGGTGTGGTGCCAACTGGGCAGGAAGATTTGTCATGAAACCTGTATTTGCACTGCATACCTTTGGAAAAAATAGGCGCATGCAAACGACTTGCAGCAGAATTTCGAGAATATTTCTAGCCCGGTGCTTGTTTGGTTTGATAAACTCGACACCTGATAGTTGCGGC
This sequence comes from Pseudomonadota bacterium, assembly GCA_039029255.1. Classification (GTDB taxonomy): domain Bacteria; phylum Pseudomonadota; class Alphaproteobacteria; order Rhizobiales; family Rhizobiaceae; genus JAALLB01. Next base: position 12,902 of record JBCCGN010000010.1, read on the forward strand.
AGTTTCGGAAAGGCATAATAGATGTTTGGTATTTCGAGAGATGCCCTGTGGGCGTTTTGTGTCCATATCCTGACGGCTTCTGGAGCTTTTTTGGCATTTCTGTCAATTGTGGCTGCAGCAGAGCACGATTTTACAGCTTCATTTTTCTGGCTCGGCATGGCTTTGGTAGTTGATGGTGTGGACGGCCCTCTCGCAAGAAAGCTTGAAGTCAAGAAGTGGTGGCCGCACTGGTCGGGCGATACGCTTGATAACGTAATCGATTATACGACTTATGTTATGATTCCGGCGTTTATCCTGTATCAAAGTGGCCTCCTGGATCACGTTGATGCCCTCGGCCAAAAAGAGGAACTCATAAGCAAGTTCTATTCGTTTACTGCCGCCGCGGCCATCGTCATCACAAGCGCTATATATTATGCCGACACTCGTATGAAAACCGAAGATTATGGTTTCAAGGGATTTCCGGTTTGCTGGAACATGGTGGTGTTTGCATTGTTTGTCGTTTCTCCTTCGGCAAATTTCTCGATGGCAATAATTCTTCTCACCGCCGTTTTGACTTTCGTACCGATTACATTCATTCATCCCGGTAGGGTGAAAATACTTCAGCCACTGAATCTTGCGGCGTGTGCGGTGTGGGGCATCAGTGGGCTGATCGCTGTTTTCTTCGACCTCGATAACCCAATCATACTTGATGCAGTGTTTATTGCCTGCAGCCTCTACCTGTTTTGTATAGGCTTTGTGTTGCAGATGATGGGGAAACTCAAATAGCCGTCTGGATTCTCGATTAATTTCCGTCTTAATTGGCGCCCATGAATGCATCTGCCCCCGCAAGTAATAACACCACTGCTACACCGGTCCTCTCGGTACATGGGCTTTGCAAGTACTTCGGTCAGTTCGCTGCTAACAAAAATCTGAACTTTGATCTTCGGTCTGGTGAAATACATGCTTTGTTAGGAGAAAACGGAGCAGGTAAATCGACCCTTGTCAAAATGCTGTATGGCTCCTTACAGCCGACATCGGGGCAAATTAGAAAAAACGGCAAACCTGTCGAAATCACTTCTCCATTGATTGCCCGTTCCCTGGGAATTGGCATGGTTTTTCAGCACTTCTCGCTTTTTGAAGCGCTTAGTGTCGCAGAAAACATCGCGCTGTCCATGCCGGGTTCCGAGTCAATCCGCAACGTTTCCGAAAAGGCTGCCGAACTTTCCGAAAAATACCGTTTGCCGCTAAACCCGGATGCACTGGTGGGCGATCTTTCAGTTGGCGAAAGACAACGGGTCGAAATCATACGTTGCCTGCTGCAAAATCCAGAAATCATAATTCTTGATGAGCCGACTTCTGTCCTGACGCCACAGGAATCCGAAAACCTTTTCGAAACACTAAAGACATTCACGAACGAGGGCAGGGCGGTACTATTCATTTCTCATCGGTTGGATGAAGTGAAACGGCTGTGCGATCGAGCCACTATCCTCCGGTATGGTGAAGTTGTGGCGGTTTGCGATCCAGCGGAGCAGACTGCTGCCAGCCTTGCAAGTTTAATGGTTGGTGGCGATGTTGAGGGTGTCCGCAAGCCCCAGATAAATGAAGCTGACACACATGCGGTTCTGACTGTTTCGAGTCTGTCCATGCCTGCACCCTCACCATTTGCAATTGCCCTGAAAGACATAAACCTGACTATAAACGCGGGCGAAGTCGTCGGGATTGCGGGCGTGGCCGGAAACGGACAGTCCGAACTCTTCGAGGTAATATCCGGCGAGAGACTGGCTTCAGGCTCAGATGAGATAATCATCTATGGAATAGAAGTCGGAAAAAAGGGCATAAACTTCCGTCGAACCCTTGGTGCTGCATTTGTCCCCGAAGAACGCATAGGCCATAGCGCAGTTTCGACATTTCACTTATCAGACAACATGTTGCTCGCCCGCCATGCGTCAGACCGCGACACATTTCAATGGGGTGGGCCCTTGAGTATGATTTGTCGACAGGTGGTGGCAAAAGCCACTAAACGGGTCAGCGAGGCAATGGATGTTCGCAAGAGTGGAGAAAATCCACGCGCAAATTCGCTTTCCGGTGGAAATCTTCAGAAATTCATAGCTGGGCGTGAGCTGGACCGCCAGCCGACCTTGTTGGTGATTAATCAACCAAGCTGGGGTGTGGATGCCGGCGCTGCTTCACGCATTAGGCAGGCAATTGTGGATTTGGCGCGCTCCGGTTCAGCCGTACTCGTAGTCTCCCAAGACCTTGACGAAATCTTCGAGGTTTCCGACAGGATAGCGGTAATGTTTGATGGACAGCTTTCGTCGCCAATGCCGGCAGGCAGTACGAGCCGTGAGCAGGTCGGTTTGCTGATGGCAGGTGCAGCGGACTCAAAAACCGGAACAGGTGGTAAATATGCTGCCTGAATTTTCAGTGCGCCTTGAGAAACGCAGCGGTATATCCGGGTTCTATTCGTTCTTTTCCCCGTTAATCGCACTGGGTTTGACAGTGTTGGCAGGGGGCATCCTCTTTGCGGTGATGGGTCATGACCCGTTCAAGGCATTATATGTGTATTTCGTCGAGCCGCTTACCGAAGTCTGGTCGCTCCACGAGTTGGCCATCAAGGCTACCCCACTTATTCTGATTGCAACGGGCCTCAGCCTTTGCTTCAGATCCGGAAACTGGAACATCGGCGCGGAAGGCCAGTTTATCATGGGCGGGGTGGCTGGTTCGGCACTGCCGGTGTTGTTCCCTGATTTTACAGGATTTGCCGTACTACCGGCGATGCTGGTGTGTGGTATAGCCGGTGGAATGGCTTGGGCCGCAATTCCGGCGCTTCTGAAAACCCGTTTTGGAGCAAATGAAATTCTCACCAGCTTGATGCTGGTATATGTCGCTGAACTTTTCCTGGACTGGATCGTGCGTGGTCCCTGGCGAAACCCTGAGGGTTTCAATTTTCCAGAAACCCGGGGGTTTACAGAATGGCAGATATTGCCGGAATTACTGGACAGCGGACGTGCTCACTTCGGCGCATTAATCGCCATTTTGGGAGTTATACTGGTATGGTTCGTATTAACAAAAACCATCCGCGGGTTTGAGATTGAAGTAGTAGGCCAGGCGCCAAAGGCTGGCCGATTTGCTGGCTTTGATCCAAAGCGCACAACTTTATTCGTGTTTCTGGTGTCGGGCGGATTTGCGGGCCTTGCTGGTATAATCGAAGTATCCGGAGCCATTCAGCAGTTGAGGCCGTCCATTTCCCCGGGCTACGGTTTTACAGCAATCATTGTTGCATTTCTCGGGCGTCTGAATCCGTTGGGAATATTTGTTGCCGGGCTCATTTTGGCCCTGTCTTATCTCGGAGGTGAGGCAGCGCAGGTTTCTCTTCAACTCTCAGACAAATTTGCAAACGTGTTTCAGGGGCTTTTGCTGTTTTTCGTGCTTGCTTGTGACACACTCGTTCATCATCGCATCAGGATTCTCAAACCGGAACATTCGCATCAGGATATTCCCGGGCAGGAGGTTACATGATGGGAATTGTTGAAGCCATCATGCTGACCATAGTCGCCGCTGCAACACCACTGCTGATTGCAGCTCTGGGAGAGCTGGTTACAGAAAGAGCAGGAGTTCTCAATCTGGGTGTAGAAGGCATGATGATAATGGGCGCAGTATCCGGCTTTGCCTTTGCCCTAATGACCGGCAATCCTTATCTGGGCGTCCTGGGGGCGATTGCGACCGGAAGTCTTTTTTCCCTGTTGTTCGCGTTCCTTGTCATAACACTTGTCACAAATCAGGTTGCAACCGGTCTCGCACTCACCATTCTGGGTCTGGGAATTTCCGGCCTTTGGGGTGAGGCTTTCATCGGCATACCCGGCGTGAAACTCCAGCCAATCGTAATCCCCTATCTCTCTGAGCTTCCCTTGATAGGGAAGTTGCTGTTCGCACAGGATCTGATTTTCTACATGTCAATCGCCCTCGTTGTCGGCATAAGCCGGTTTTTGTTCAAAAGCAGGGCAGGCCTTGTCCTTCGTTCAGTTGGCGACAGTCATGACTCAGCCCATGCGCTGGGCATATCTGTCACAAGGACACGATACTTGGCGACGATGTTTGGTGGCGCTTGTTCCGGTCTTGCCGGTGCATACATGTCGCTCGTTTATACGACGCAATGGATTGAGGATATGACCGCGGGCAGGGGCTGGATTGCCCTCGCGCTGGTGGTTTTTGCCTCCTGGAGGCCCAACAGGTTGTTGATAGGAGCATATTTGTTCGGTGCGGTGGGCATCGCCCAATTGCACATTCAGGCTTTGGGCTTCAAAATACCCCCTCAGCTTTTGTCTGCCCTGCCTTATCTGGCGACGATCATTGTCCTGGTAATCATATCCCGGAACCGGCGGCTGACAATGATGAATACACCGGCAGCCCTTGGAAGAGGATTTGTGCCGGACCGTTAAGCGGCGTGACTGGAGAAACAGAAGGTAAATCAAAAACAAAGTGTAAGGGAACTCAAATGAAAAAATTGTTCGCAACTCTTCTTGGCCTGGGCCTTTCGACCCTGGCCTTTGGCGGTACGGCCAGTGCCGCAGACACAAAGGCATGTTTTGTCTATGTGGGACCGATCGGTGATTTCGGATGGTCGTATCAGCATGATCAGGGCCGACTGGCTGTGGAAAGTGAACTCGGTGCGGCAACCGCATATCAGGAAAGCGTCGAGGAAGGCGCTGATGCTGAGCGCGCGATCGAGAGATTCGCACGGTCCGGCTGCAACATCATCTTTACCACCTCGTTCGGATATATGGATCCTACCAACAAGGTCGCAAAGCGGTTTCCGGATGTAAAGTTTGAGCATGCAACCGGGTACAAACGGGAAAGCACCAACGTATCAACCTATTCATCAAAGTTTTATCAGGGTCGGTACATACAGGGTCAGATCGCAGCAAAAGTATCAAGCACAGGCGTTGCAGGATACATCGCCTCCTTCCCAATTCCCGAAGTTGTGCGCGGCATCAACGCTTTCATTCTAGGCGCACAGTCCGTCAATCCGGATTTCAGCCTGAAAGTAGTCTGGGTGAACACCTGGTTTGACCCTGCAAAAGAAGCGGATGCAGCAAAAACCCTTGTCGATAAGGGCGTCGATATCATTACTCAGCATACCGACTCCACTGCAGCAGTGCAGGTTGCAGAAGAACGCGGCATTAAAGCATTCGGTCAGGCTTCCGACATGATCAAGTTTGCGCCGAATTCTCAGCTCACGGCCATCATTGATGACTGGGCTCCATATTACGTTGAGCGGGTTAAAGCTGTGGTCGATGGCAACTGGGGTAGCCAGGATGTGTGGCATGGCATGGATCATGGAAGCGTCGTAATGGCTCCATACCGGAACATGCCGGACGACGTGGCAAAACTTGCTGCTGAAACTGAAGCCAAAATCAAAGCCAATGAATTTGAGCCGTTCACCGGACCGATCAAGAAGCAGGACGGTAGCGAATGGCTTAAGGAAGGGGAGACAGCAAAAATCGGTACACTGCTCGGGATGGATTTCTACGTTGCGGGTGTGGACGATCAACTTCCAAATTGATCCCGGATGAAAAGAAAACAAAGGGCGGTTTTATCACCGCCCTTTTTGTTTTACCTCTTGAAAATTGTTTGCGAATATCGCATAGCCTCTTGGCTTACCACAGCGCGTCGGGAGAGGTGGCTGAGTGGTTGAAAGCACCGGTCTTGAAAACCGGCGTGCGTGCAAGCGTACCGTGGGTTCGAATCCCACCCTCTCCGCCAGCGGGCGCTTCCTGAAAACTGGTATGCTCTCTAATTCCAGACATTCAAATAATATCGCCTGTTCATGACGGGAAAGAATTGATATCGAACGTGGGTGTGCGCCAAACTCAGCGATGAGGAATCTTTCCCGGCATTGATAAATCCCCTTGACCTCAACATAGGTTGAGCTTGTAGAAGCCGTTTCCATCACAGGATGGAGCGCCATGAACAATCAAACAGATTACGTCCGCTGGACGGAAATCGTAAATGCGGAATTCGGATGGCCGCTATTCATCATCTGTTTTGGCGTAACCTTGCATGCGCTGGACGCACTCGTTGTCGCAACGATGCTACCTGCAATGGTGTCCGATGTTGGCGGATTGAATTTGGTGTACTGGACAATCGGCGTCTATGAGATTGGTACTGTTTTGTTCAGCGCCATGACCGGTCTGGTCACCATCCGATTCGGCGTGCGTAGGCCAATGGTTTTCGCCTCCACACTGTTTGGTTCGGGATGTGTGATCAGCGCTGTGGCACCAAGCATGGAAATTGTTTTGATAGGGCGGCTTTTACAAGGGTTTGGCGGTGGCGGGCTCTTCGCTATTTCCTACGTCGCATCAGCGCTACTGTTTCCGCAAAGGACGCTTGCTCGTGTGATGGGGGCAATATCCATTTTCTGGGGCGCGGCCGGATTTCTCGGCCCAATGCTAGGCAGTATATTTGTTGAATTCCTGACCTGGCGTATCGGGTTCTGGTGCTTCGGTATCGCCGCATTTTTGCTGTCCGCACTCATCCTGTTGAAGATCAGCGGCGCGAAACCACAAGAGCAACAGGAGTTATCGGATCGTTATCCTTTCGGAAGGATACTCGCACTCACCCTGGGTATCTTTCTGATTGCTGCTGCCGGCATCAATGTAGATGCCATCAAATCGCCGCTTCTCATTTCGGCGGGGATCTTGGGGATTGGTGTTTTCCTGGTGGCCGACAATACCCACGAAAAAAGCCGGTTGCTGCCCGAACAGCCCTTGAATTTCCTGAAGCCCATGGGATCTGCAATAACGATGATTGTCTGTCTGGCTGCAGCCACCGTTGCCTTGCACATATACGGTGCACTGATCCTCACCTCGATCCACGGAGCTTCTACACTGACAGCCGGATACGTCATTGCCTGCCCGGCAATAGGATGGGCTCTGGCGACCATTCTGGTTTCCGGTTCACCGGAAAGGCTGGACCGGAAAATGATCAAAGTCAGCCTCACTATAGCAACAGTGGGCATTGCCGGCTTCGTTTATGCAATTCCGAACGGTCCGATCCTGCTGATTGCAGCATGTGCATTCACTGAAGGTGTCGGATTCGGGGTTGCCTGGGCTTTCATTCCCCGCCTCATCCGTCACATATCAAAGCCGGATGAAATTGAGCGGAACACAGGTGCCATTCCCACCGCACAGGCGATTGGTTATGCGCTCGGTGCTGCCTTCGTCGGCATTGTCGGGAACTGGTCCGGCATAGAAGAGGGCCACTCAGGTGAAATTTCAATTTTTGCTGCCACAGCCATATTCCTGTTCGGCGCACCACTCAGCTTATTTGGTCTGTTTGCGATGAAGAGATTTGTCAAATAGCGATCGAAAAAGCTGTTGGTCAGTAAATGTGAAACCAAACCCACTCTGGATGAACATCTGCACTATCCCGTCAATTTGACATCAAACTTGACTAACTTTATCAGCTATTAAGATAAATTTGCTGCATCTGTTTTTGCACCTGCGTTGGTAAGGTAAAAAGGGCCAGGACATGGGTTCGCCTGACGTTTCATCTGCTACGATCCTGTATGGCCGGCATCGCGAGCAACTTATCCGACTGGCTTACTCGATCGTTGGGAACTCAAACCTCGCTGAAGAAATCGTGCAGGATGCTTTTTTGCACTTTTCCACCGGCAAAATACCCGAAGATATAAAATCTCCAATCGCCTACCTGAGGGCAATGGTGCGGAACCTGTCGATTGAAACTGTCAGAAAAATCATCCGTGAAAACAGGACATACGAATTGTACTCAGAAGACCTCAGGGATGAACTGTCCGGTCAGGCTGAGCTTAATCCCGAAATCATATTTCTCTGGCGTTCAGAGTTTGAGGCCTTCCACCTTGCTTTGCGGGGCCTGCCCGTAGCCACACAGGAAGCCGTAAAGCTTTATCTGGTTGAAGAGCTGAACTTCCGGCAGATCGCAGAGCGGATGCAAGTGTCAGTCGGCAAAGCGCATTCTCTCGTTACCGACGGTATTTCTGCTTGTGAACAGAAATTACGAGAAATAAGACAGTAGAACCCCAACAATCCTCACGTCGTTCGTGACAAGAGGAAAAATCATGAACAATTCTGCCGATAATCCGACTACTAATTATAAAACAGGTCTTTCCAGTCAAATATGTCTCAACCCCGCAAAACAGAAATTGCAAAGTTTGAAGCCCAGAACTGGCATAATGCATTGCGTGACAACCCCGACGATGGGGACTTGTCAGAAGAATTTCTGAACTGGCTTGAAGCCAGTGAAGAAAATCTGATCGCATGGGGACGTATCGAGCGTATGTCAGCTTATGCGCGTGATGAGCAAACCAGCCTGGATTTGGCAAAGGCAGCAAATGTGGCGGGCAAGCCTGCTTTGGACGGAGCCGCATTAAAGGCGTCCCCTCATCCCGGGAAGACACGCCGCTGGACAGTCTGGATACCTGTATTGCTGGTTGCCATATCCCTGTATGCGTTCCTGCCTTATCTGTATCTTCTGTCAATCGCTGATAATCTGACCGGAACGGCGGAAAATCAGCAGATAATCCTGGATGACGGGAGCACCCTTTATCTCGGTGCTGACAGCGCTGTTGCGGTGGATTTCACCCAAGAAAAGCGAGCCATAAAACTGCTTGCAGGTGTTGCTTACTTCGATGTCCAAAAGGATGCCTCACGCCCGTTTATTGTATCTTCCAAGGATTTTGCCGTCAGAGTCGTTGGCACCAGGTTCGAAGTCAGGGAAACAACAAAAGCTGTCATGGTTTCTGTTTCCGAGGGAAGGGTGGAATTTAACGATTTCCCTTCTGAGGCAAGCACGGAAGACAGTTCAGGCGCGAGCGCAAGTCTTTCTGTCGGTGAAACTGCCAGGGCTGATCTTGATACCAAGGAAATATCCAAGACGTTGCTAGCTAACCCGGATTCTGTCGCCGGCTGGCGAAACGGAAGACTGGTCGTTGAAGGTTGGACACTGGAAGAGACACTTGATGTATTGTCTGATTATTATCAGGGTTCCCTGATTGTGATGCCCGGCGTTTCGGACACAGACCTAATAAACGGAATCTATGATCTGGAAGATCCGATGAGCGCCATTCGCCTTGTTGCTGCCACGCATGATTTGACCTTACGTGAGCTTTCGCCTTGGCTTGCGATCGTCCATTCCAAGTAATTTTGAACAGATGAAAACATCGATTGTTGCATAAATATCACGCCAAAAAAAACCTTTAACAAATTATGAACAACTGACACCGCGAACCCGACTCCCTGATTGAGTGCGTCTTTAACCCAGCCGAAATCGCCAGGAACCAAAGACACGTCATCCAAAAACAGATTGAGTAGGGGATTAACGTGCCTAGTAGTAGTTTAGTGGGATTGGGTTTGGAGAACTCGGCAAGAGGGTACAGTTTAAAGATGTTTGTAACTGGATTAATTGCAACGACAGTTCTTGTAAATGTAAACGCTGCAGACGCAAAACTGACTGAAGAGTTGGCTGTGCCGGAAACTGGTGTGCATGCGTTAAACGCAGAGTTTGCCAGCCTCACAACGGTAACGGATTTTGATGTCCCGGCCGGTTCCATGAAGCAAGCATTGCTTGTGCTTTCACAGCAGGGTGGATTCCAGATTTCATTCCGTTCGAGCAACGTGGACAGGTTGAAAACACAAGGCTTGAAGGGACGATATACCGGGCAGCAGGCACTCGATAAACTGCTTGAGGGCAGGGGACTGAACACAAAGCCTTTGGATGATGCAAGGGTCATCGTTGCACAAGCAGCAACCGGGACTTCAAGCGACGCAGGAGAGGAAGTGACGATCCTCGATAGGATATATGTAACCGCGAGGCGAACCGAGGAAGAAATTAAGGACGTGCCCGCCAGTGTCATCGTAATTGGCGATGAAGAACTAATACAAAGCAACCTGGATGACGGAACGGACGTCTACCGGAGGCTTCCAAATGTCAGCTATACTCAAGCATCCAACCCAACCGATACCAGTATTTCTGTCAGAGGCATTAGTTCTCTGGTTGGAACCGGAGCTAGCGCTCCTACGGTGGGAGTATTTGTAGACGGAGTCTTGGTCAACCCTACAAATTCGACCGCAGGAATTAATCCGAACCTCGTTGATCTTGAAAGGGTTGAAGCTATATACGGACCACAGGGTACGGCATTTGGCAGGGGAACGATTGGGGGAGCCATAAATTTTGTCAGCAAGAAACCGACCGATGAATTTGAAGGCTCAATTACAACAGAATTGTCATCCTATCCCAATACGGATTCCTTCGATACAAAAGCAACAGTGGTTGTGAATACTCCCATACTGGAAGATGGCCTGCTATCCGCCCGTCTTGTAGGTTTTGGTGCGGAAAGCGACGGATTTCTCGATTTTGTCTCTGTTGCAGACCCCGACACAAATGAGGCCAGTGAAGCAGGTGTGCGATTGAGTCTGCGGTCGCGACCGTTGGAGCAGGTTACCCTAGACGCAACCGCCTCCTATGACCGGAATTTATATACGAATGCAAATTCTCCAACAAATGCGAGTTTCGTGGCTGGTAACCCCGTAAATACAAACAATTTCTTTGGTGAGGATCAACGCCTCGAGAGGGAATTCTATACTTTTAATGCCCTATTTGAAGGAGCCAGCGGCAATTTCAATTCCAGTACCTCTTATTTTACGATTGATACTGAATCTTCGAGTGACGGTGATCGTACTCCATTTGATTTTCTCACCTTGTTTGGCGCTACGCAGAGAGAATCTTTTGCCCAGGAATTCCGGTTTGAAAGTAAGGAATTCGAGTTATCAAACAATGCTGGAACTGTCTCTTTCAATCTTGGAGCAACTGGAAATCAACATCAATCGAGTTCGTTCAGCACCCTCGACCCGGGCGGTGATGTATTCATGCTTGTGCCGATTCCATTGCCACCAGGATTTGATGATGGCGGCGTTGCGACCACATTTTCGAATCAAGAAGTCACCAATTTCGGAGTTTACGGTGATATAAGATGGAATCCGATGGAAAACCTGGAAATCGCTATCGGAGGACGCTACAGCCGCGATCGGGTCTCATTTGATGGCCTGACAACAAGTACCGGACTTATCGCTGGTTTTATCATGCCTGTACCACTCCTGACAGGCGATGAAACCTTTCAGGCATTCACACCAAATGCTTCAATCAAATATGACTGGACCGACGATCTTTCCACCTATTTGTCTTATTCAACTGGTTACCGGAGTGGCGGTTTTAACAACACCTTTAACCCAACATTCCTCTCTTTTGATGAAGAATTCGCCCAGTCTTTTGAAGTCGGGTTAAAATCGTCCTGGATGGATGGTCGATTGCTGATTAACGCAAGTGCATTCTATATCGAATATGAAGACATTCAGGTTCTTACAGCACAACCAATCGCTGGCCCTGGTGCTGTGATGACCTTGTTCTTTACGGACAATGCGGCAGAAGCCAGAAGCGTAGGTGGCGAAATTGGTATCACCTATTTTCCAATAGACGGCTTGATGATTGACGCGCAGCTTGGATTGACTTTCGCCGAGTTTACCGACTACAGCGATTCAGCGATCATCGATCCAATGACCGGTATGCCAGGGTTCGACTTGACCGGATTTACGTTGCCAAATGCACCAGAACAGACCTTGAGCGTGGTTGTGGAATACGAACATCCTGAACCCATAATCCTGAATGCAAATCCATTCATCCGTGGTGAATACACTTATCGTAGCGATTTCACAACTTCAGTTAATCCTTTTAACGCTCCGTTTGATGGCTTTGACCTTTTCAACCTACGCGCTGGATTACGTGGAGAAACCTTCGAATTCTCGGTATTTGCTGAAAATCTTTTTGACGAAATCTATGCGACAGGGACTTCATCATCAGGCGCAGCGGCGTTTGTCGGCGGGGTTCCAAATTTTGATATCGGAGAGAGGCGGCGTGTGGGCGTCATCGGCAAGTTCACTTTTTAATAATCTGGCCGAAAACCGCCCCTTAATTAACCTTTGAAGCGCCGACAGATATTGCAAATGTATCCATTTGCCTGTCGGCGCTCAGTATTTCCAGGAAACAATCCAAGACGGGCTGAAATCTCTATTATTCCAGTCAGAACTTATAGGTAAAGCGTTAGGTGAGGGGCCTTATTGCAGTTGCGAGACGAACCAAATTCTGGAACTCTGGCATCTCCCACAGTTACTGGAACCAGAATATCGCAATTTAGTCAAACAGCATGGTTTGTGTTACGATAACTGCAGTGAACTGACCAAGAGTGGGTAATTCAATGATACGATCAACATTTACCGCGGTTTTGATATCAGCGGCAGTCTTCCTTCAAATCTCACACTCGCAGGCCGCTACCGTATGGTTTTGTGAGGCCAGATCCAGTTCCGGCGCATGGTCTGCAAACAAACATTCAAACAAGAACAGCGCGATCAGAAAAACGATCAACGAGTGCAACGGTTACTCCAATGTCCCAAATTGCAAGATAAAACGGTGCGTGTCAGGAGAACCTGGGAGTTATAGGTTTGTTGGCAAAAAGTGGGTCAAGAAAAAATAGCCCCTGCACAAACTGTCTCAGCTATGTACCGATGGGCATTGACTAAATGCTGGCGAGTAGGGACGTTTCAAATATCGTAACGAAGTTTCAACTTACAAACGCTATCATTTGAGCATTGTAAAAAGCTGGCAATGGCAATGAAACAAACATCCTTCGTGAGACAACTACTCGGGTCCATTACGCATGGTTTGGCAATGCTTTTGGCTGCATTTTTAATTGGCACAGGTGCCAGCGCAGTTGTTTGCTTTTACTATGGTTTGCCGCTGGTTTTATCGCTGATCGGGGGTTTCATAGTGTTAGGTTTGGCAGTTGCCCTTATGTCCGAGTCCCCATTTTTTTAAAATGTAAAGCCACATGCCTTCACCAGGCTGAACTTCCCCCCTTCAAGAATCCAGGTAGAACAATTCTTCTACTGATGTTCCTACGACCTTTGCTATTGACAATGCAAGGACAGTCGAGGGAACAAAAACGCCGTTTTCGACTGTGTTGATTGTTTTTCGACTTACCTTCGTCAATTCGGCAAGACCGGCTTGTGTCAAGCCACGCTCTTTACGATACTTTCTCAGATTATTGCCAAGTTTCATCCAGCACGGCCTCGCATAAAGGCAATAACCATATAAATCGAGGGTATTATCCCCAGCGGAAATCCCAGAAAATAAAACGCAATTCTTGCGTCCAGGTTGTCTGTCAGGGTTAGTCCCGCCATGACCATAAACACTGCAAGCGTAGCCCAGTACCCGAGAATTACCGACTTTTGCTCCGAAAACTGCACCAACTCGTCGTTTGCAGCATCAGCTTCAACAGGTCGAAAATATGCAAGAGCCCAAAAAACTGCAGCCCCAATTAGTGCAATCGCTATACTCAATGTATACAGAAACAGGCCGTTGGGAATGAGGGTAGGGGCAACCAATATGCAAATCAAAAGCACTGATATTCCTAGTAAAAGACCCAGATGCAGATAAAATCTTGCAGTCGCAAAGACGTTCATTGATACCATCCTGATGTAATCTACGTGTAACATATGGAAGAATATATGTAACGTCAAGGTTACATTCTTGTCAGTTTACAATCGATCAAGCCAATCACGCAACAAAGAGTGGAACACTTCAGGGCGTTCCCACGCGAGAGCATGACCGGCTGTATCCAACACAGCAAGGGTTGCGCGTGGATAGCGATGTAAAAGCTCGATGCCATCGAGATACCCGCTAACGCTGTCTTGGCGGCCCACAACAATCAAACTTGGCACGGTAACGTTCGTCATCTCTTCCTCTTTCGCAAAGCTGAAATCAAAAGCGTTCATGACGCGGGCATCCTGATCTGCGTTGAACATTGCGCGCGCAGGTGCGATGATCTGCCTTCGCTTTTCGACTATGTCCCAACTCTGGACAACGGATATATTCTCATGTGCCCAAACTTCAGCTTCGGAGAGTTCCGGAAGAATGGAGGCATCTTCTTTTATGACGAGTGGCTTTGGAAGCCTTCCTGGATCAGCGGATGGGTTACCTCCTGGAACAATCAATGCGACCCCGGAAATGCGTTCCGGTATAGAGTGCACAAGCCCACGTGCGATGTAGCTACCACGTGACAAACCAACTACCGCAAATCGTTCATTGGGCAGTTTCGTATCAACGAATTCCAACACTGCATTCAGCAGATCATCTTGTGATTGTATATTTTCGCGGGCCGGGCTTTGCCCATGCCCTGGCAAATCCACGTAAATGCGTTTCCATGCGCCGGCGCCCCGAAAACTGGGCTCAGCGATATCCATCATATAGCGATGATCAAGAGCAACGCCGTGCAACAGAACAACAGGCGCACCTTTTCCAATAGTCCGATGATGTAGCAAGCTTTCAAAATGCCTCCGTTTTGCTGAACTTAGTACAGAACTCAATGAACAAGAACCCCAAAGCACTGTCCGCTTACCTTGGTCAGACAAGGTAGCAAATGGACAATTGTTTCTGGGATGGATGGCTGCCGAGCCTAATTGAACACGCGGCAGGAAAGGGACCCCGTCCTTTGTGCAGCATCTCATCAAATCGACCGTATCGTCCAGGGCGATTGTGGCTCAAGTCAGTCGGCATAAGGTGCTATATCTTGATCGCATAAGATATATTATGGAACTTATTTCTTATTTCATATTATTAAGTTCACTTAATATCATCATGTTCTAAATAGCTTTTTTGTTATCTTTGAAACGATTGGTGATGCAATGATAATTGTCGGATATGCCACTGCCCAAGCCGGAAGCCAAGCACTTATCCATAAGCTGAAACCAAATTCACCGAAGCCTGCAATCCGTAATGTGGATATGCCTGACACCATAAAAGACATCATACCCGACACCATTAGTTGAAATACCAAACGCTCCAGGGTTGCCGGGTTCATGTATTCTGTTCCCCGATTTCCAGTTCGATCGTCATTCCATCGAAGCCAGGCTCCACGTGCGCCGGGAGTTGCGACTTAAGCTGCGCATAATCCAGCGGAATGTGCATATGCGTGAAAACGGCTCTTTTGGGCTTAAACTCGGCTATCTTCTGCAAGGCTTCATCGACGCTGAAATGACTGATGTGCGGCTTGTACTGCAATGCATCCAAAATCCAGCAATCAAGATTTTTCAGATGCGCGGCACTTTCTGTCGGAACATCACTGATATCAGGTGAATAACACAGTCCGCCAACATCGAAATTCCCATCCGGAGAAAACCTGAAACCAAGCGAATGAATAGGACCATGGATCTGCAGCACGGGCAGGGCGTGGATGTTACCCCCCTTCCCTGTGATCATGACCGGCCGGCCGGCTTCAAGTTCATACGCATTCAAAATCGGCGGATACATGCTGCCTTCTGGCTGCTTGAAACAGTAACCAAACCCCTGATCCAACCGCTTCTGCGTTTGTTCATCAGCGTAAATTGTTATCCTTTCACGTTGCGCGAGGGCGAAACCACGCAAATCGTCAATTCCATGGACATGATCTGCATGGGGATGGGTAAAAAGCACAGAATCCAGCGATTTGACTTCAGCATTCAGCATTTGCTGGCGGAAATCCGGGCTCGTATCAACCACAACGGTCGTGCGACCTTCATCTGAAATCCGCTCGATCAGAAAACTGCAACGCAGACGCCGGTTCTTTGGTTCATTGTGATCGCATTGCCCCCAATCCCCATGAATACGCGGGACCCCCGGTGACGAACCGCAACCGAGTATTGTGAACCGCATAACATCACTCATGCCGAATTCCTGTTGTCAGGCACCTTTGAAAACAATCTGAAGAAATTGTCTGTTGTCCGCTCCCACAGCTCTTCAACAGGCAAGCCCGTTGTCTCAGCAAGCACCCTGGCAGTTTCAACCACATAGGATGGCTCGTTGCGTTTACCACGGTAAGGAGTTGGTGCGAGATAGGGAGCGTCTGTTTCAACAAGCAGCCGGTCAAGCGGTACATCGCCAGCAATATTTCTCAGTTCAACCGACCTGTTGAACGTCAAAATTCCGGATAAGGACACATAAGCACCCAGTTCGACGCCTTTTTCCGCCAGGTCTCGACCAGAGGAAAAACAGTGCAGGACCATGGGAAACGCACCCTTTCCCATTTCATCTTCCAGAATTTCAGCCATATCATCGTCAGCATCGCGTGAATGGATGACCAGAGGCAATCCCGTTTCCCGTGCAGCAGCAATGTGATTACGCAACCCTTCAGCCTGGGCAGCCGCATGGTCCTTTTTATAGTAATAATCGAGGCCCGCTTCACCTATTGCGACTACTTTTGGATGATGTGACAGTTCAACAATTTCCTCAGTGCGAATGTCCAGTTCCTCATGCGCGTAATGCGGATGCGTGCCAACTGAGCAAAAGACATTGTCAAAACGCTTTGCCACATCAAGAACCTGATCAAATTTCCTGATCCTTGTGCATATCGTCACAAACCGTCCGATGCCTGCAGTCTCGGCGCGTTCAACAATTTCTGGAAGCTCTTCTGTGAAATCGGGGAAATCGAGATGGCAATGGGAATCGACGAGCATCAACCCTCGCCTTCCGGCTCTACGAACCGCGGGAAAACTCCTTCAGGTTTCGGCAACTCAGTTCCGCTCACCAGCGCATTTTCAGCGGAAAGGTTGGCAAACATACGATCGCCTTCACCTACAGACAACAGATTCAGCAGCTTGGCGCATGATTCAGGCATGATCGGCTGAGCCAGTATTGCAACCATGCGGACAGTTTCCGCTACTGTCCACAACACTGTTGCCATCCTGTCCGGATCAGTCTTTTTCAAACCCCAGGGCGCTTGTTCATCTATGTAGCGGTTCGCTTCCACCAGCACCTTCCAGACTTCATCCACGTAATCGTGGATTGCATGGGAAGCCATATGATGACGGGATTTTTCCGGAAGCGCATAAACCAGCTCCAGCAAGGCATTGTCGTCTTTGCTGGGTTCACCACGCAGCGGCACCCTGCCCTCGCAGTTCTTTGCAATCATTGACAAGGATCGCTGCGCCAGATTGCCGAAATTGTTTGCAAGATCGGCATTGGTCTGACTGACGATATCCTCATGACTGTAACTGCCGTCATACCCGAAACGCACATTCCGCATGAAAAAGTATCGCAGTTGATCTACGCCATACAGTTCGGCCATCTGAAACGGATCAACAACATTCCCAACTGACTTGGACATTTTCTCGCCCTTGTTGAGCAAAAACCCATGACCAAACACCTGACCGGGAAGCTCAACGCCTGCAGACATGAGAAAAGCTGGCCAGTAAACAGCATGAAAACGAGTTATATCCTTGCCGATAATATGCACATCAGCCGGCCAGTAGGACCACAGTGGATCATTAGTATCAGGATAGCCGACACCGGTTATGTAGTTCGTCAGTGCATCGACCCATACATACATTACATGCTTTTCATCGCCCGGAACCTTTACCCCCCAGTCAAAAGTCGTCCGCGAAATTGAAAGATCTTTCAAACCGCCCTGAACAAAGGATACAATTTCATTTTTGCGAGAGGTTGGAGCAATAAAGTCGGGTTGAGCATCATAGAGCGCAAGTAGCTTGTCTTCATATGCCGATAAGCGGAAGAAATAGCTCTCCTCATCCATCCATTCGACCGGTGTTCCCTGCGGCCCAATTCGAACGCCTTCATCGTCAAGCTCTGTTTCAGCTTCTTCGTAATAGGCTTCATCGCGTACGGAATACCATCCGGAATAGGCATCCTTGTAAATATCGCCATTTGCTTCCATGCGCCTCCAGAGTTCCTGACAAGAGCGGTGATGATCTTCGTCGGAAGTCCGGATGAATCGGTCATAGGAAACATTCAGGCGATCCGTCATATCCTGAAAGACGTCAGAATTCTTGTCCGCCAGTTCCTTTGGTGTAATTCCCATATCGCGAGCTGTCTGAAGCATTTTTTGCCCATGGACATCCGTTCCAAGCAAAAACCGTGTGTCGTGTCCATCGAGCCTGCTGAAACGTGCAATCGCGTCACAGCAGACGAATTCGTATGCGTGACCGATGTGCGGAGCACCGTTCGGATATGAAATTGCAGACGTGATGTAGAACTTTTCTTTGGACATGGTCGGGTGTATTTCTGGGACGCAAGGGGTTTCAAGCCCGCTCTGCTTCACCCATTTCGTGGAACAGATTGAGAATTACCTGTTTGCGATCAAGGTTATAGCTTTCTGCGGTACGAACTGAATCCCGCGTCTTTTCCCACACCTCGGCCCAGCGGGCAAGGGAAGATATTGCAGTCTCAGCAGAGGGTATTCGTGTTGCGTTCTGATGCATGAATTCGTACGCGAAATTCAACAAAAGTCGATATCGATCCTCTTTGCCTCTTGCGACGACCTTGTCAGCAAGCGTCTGTATTTCTCCCCAGTCCGGTGTCGGAAGGCTCTTGCAGATCGCCGTAAACGAGTCATACAATTCCAGTCCCTCTTCCCGGGCGAGAATGATGGCTCGCCGGACCGAACCTCCCGATAATTCCACGAGATGTCTTCGCTGTTCTGCATCAAGACCATCGAGGACATTCTGCGTTTCGAGAACCTCCAGCACTTCATCATCCGAAAGCGGTTTAAGCGGCATGTGCTGACACCGCGAACGTATCGTGGGCATGACAGAGCTCATTGAATGGGCAATGATAAAGAATATTGTTCGATCAGGTGGCTCTTCGAGTATTTTCAGCAATGCGTTTGATGCGCTTGCATTCATCTCATCAAGGGCGTCGACAATCGCAACACGCCAACCGCTTTCACCGCGAGCAGTGCCGAAAAACTGAACGGTCTGGCGAATTTCATCCACGGTTAGCCGTGTTTTGAACTTCTTGGATTTGTGATCCCACGGACGTGTCAAATGAAGCAGGTTGGGGTGTGAACGTGCTGCTATCCGGCTGTGAACCGGGTTACTGTCTCCCATCGAAACCAGTGAATCGGGGGCATAAGCCGCATCAGGATGGGCAAATATATGCGTGGCCATCTTTAAGGCAAGCGTGACCTTGCCTATGCCCTTTGGACCAGAAAGAAGTATGGCATGATGCATACGCCCTGTCCTGTATTGTCCAAGAAGCGAGGATACCGCTTGATGGTGCCCGACCAGTTCCGATGTCTCCCCTGGATGAGGTATTCCTTCAATCATGTCAGCGAGAATCAACTCACCTTCCATCCGTTTGCTCTCCCAATTCCGCAATGACCGGAGCAACGGCCTCCCAGATGTTCCTGTGCACTTGCGACGCAGAACCGGACGCATCAATAACAGAACACCTTTCGGGCTCATTGTTGGCAATATCAAGAAACGCGTTTCGTCTTGCGACTTGCACGTCCAGCCCTTCTTTTTCAAATCGGTCCGGAATTGCATTTTTATTTCGCCGCTCGGCAGCTCTTGCCATACCGACTTCCGGATCAATATCGAGAATCAAGGTTTTGTCGGGCCAAGCGGAATTTTCTATTAGCTTCTCCATTGCATAAAGGGTTTTCATCTCAACATCGCCTGTCACGCCCTGATATACACGGGTTGAATCTATAAATCGGTCACAGAGTACAATTTTTCCATCCAGCAGGTTTGGTAAAATCAGGTTTTGCACATGATCGATTCTGGCAGCTGCAAACAAGCTTGCCTCGAATTCCGGACCGAGTTCCTCTGCTTCCCCGGATAGGATAACATTCCGTATTGCTTCGGCACCTGGTGTTCCTCCCGGTTCCCGTGTTGCGGTTACAGAATATCCATCCTGTTCAAGGCGTTCCTTCAGCAATGCAATCTGAGTTGATTTACCGCTACCCTCCCCACCCTCAAGGGTTAGGAAAAGGCCTTTGGAGCGGATTTTATCAGGCAAAATCGACATTCATCAAAGCCAGCCGAACAACAGTTCCTTGGCAGCGTCAATTGCCTGTCGCTTGATACCGCCTTTGGTTACTGTTTCAGCAGCATACAAATCAGTTTCCTGACTCAATTCATCACCGATCCAGACTTTGAGCGTAGCAATCTTGTCGCCCTCACTTACCGGAGGGATCAGAGGCCCGTTGTAGACTATCCTGGCTTTCAATTTGTCTCGGTTACCAATTGGCAGATATATTTCAACAGGCCCCTTCCCAACCACGCCAACTCCGGGTGTTACTCCCCCATAAACATTTGCACGACCGATTACTTCACCGTTTTCAAAGAGGCTGAATTTTTCGAACGCACGAAACCCCCAATCAATGATTTTGCGTGCCTCTTCAGCCCTTTGCCGTTTGGATTTCATGCCGCTCATCACCGCGATCAGACGTTGGTCATTTCGAATTGCAGTGCCCACAATCCCATACCCGCTTGCTTCCGTGAAGCCTGTCTTCATCCCATCCGCACCAATGTTCATCTTGAGCAACGGATTGCGGTTGCGTTGCAAAATTTTGTTCCACTCAAATTCTGGCTCTTTATAGTATCTGTAATATTCCGGATACTCACGGATCACATGTTGAGCCAGTTTGGCCAGATCCCGGATCGACACATATTGGTCTTCATCGGGCAAACCGGTGGAATTGGTAAAGAATGAACCGTTCAGTCCCAGCTTCCGTGCCCGCTCATTCATCAATCCGGCAAAAGCAGCTTCCGATCCTGCCAAACCTTCCGCAATGATGATGCATCCGTCATTCGCGGACTGAACGATTACACCTTTTATGAGATCTTCAAGCGGAATTTCAGAGTTCAGTTCAGCGAACATCGTGGAGCCACCTGAACTCGCCCCACCTTTCCGCCAGGCATTTTCACTTACGAAAAACCTCTCCTCCAGCGAGAGCTTGCCGGTTTTCAATTGATGAAAAACAACTTCCATCGTCATCAATTTCGCAAGGGAAGCGGGAGGAATTCGGGCATCGGGTTCCTTTGCAAACAATACCGTGCCGGTATCTGCATCCATCAGCAACGCTTGAGCTGCGGGCGTATTGTAAAGTTGCGCAGTCGCCGAAGGCGTAATCCAGACGCCTGACAATAAAATCAGAAACAACAGTGATATAAATTTGATTGGGAAAATTCTGTTTGAAAACAAAAACATCACAGACAAGCCAATGGAACTCCAGAAAAGGGCATTCTAGCCCTTTCGTCTGAGGCATTCAACCGAAGTGCGTCATCACAATTCTGAATCGTCGAGTTTCGGAAATTCGATTGTTTGAATATCGGCTGCACGCAACGCTTTAATGACCTCCGGCACATCACCATCCAGTACGGTCAAGTGCACGGAATAATGCCCTGCCGCGCGATGGATTACAGACGCAGGGCCCCATTTCAGCAGCATGGATTCGACATCTTTTGCGTCGTACCGATTTGTAAACGAGCCCACCCTCATTTGCCTGATTTCCGCCATTCCATTTTGCGGAAGATCAATCCTTGATAAACGCGAGAACTGTTTCAGAATTTCCTGCGCGGAAGAATTTTTGGAATCGGAACCAACGAAGCCATTGATCAAGGCGCTTGGTCTGGGTGCATTCAATGAACTGATGTCTACTGGATAACCGTCAGAAGTTACCGGACGAAACTCCGGTAACGGTGGAGCAAATGCAGTCTGGTCATAAGCTTGCAATGTAACCCTGTTAGACTGCGAATTTGCATCTGCAACAAGGACCGGACCACCAGGATTTGCCGGAATGCTTCGAGGATTCAAAGTACCAGGATTATAGCTGGCAACCAGAAACTTTTCATCCAGCCCATCCAGTCTTGCTTTACCGACATATTCCACACGAACCTTGGCAACTCCCTGTTTTGTGTATCCGAGCAACTGAGCTGCACGTGAAGATAGGTCTATGATCCGGTTATGTGCATAAGGTCCACGATCATTGACCCTGACAGTTACGGAGGCGCCATTCTCCAGATTGGTTACTTTGGCATAGCTGGGAAGCGGCAAAGTGGGGTGAGCTGCACTGAGGCTGAATTGGTCATAAATCTCGCCGTTCGCAGTCAAACGACCATGAAAATTCGGACCATACCAGGATGCCAAACCGACTTTCTTGTAGTTGGGATTTTCACGCGGCACATACCGCTTACCCCGTATCTTGTAAGGTTTTCCCACCTTGTAGTAGCCGCCGCCTTTTTTGACGCGCCTCGATTTGGTAACGCGCGGGCTACCGTCTACGCCGAATTCACGGGAAGCAAACTTGATCTTGTCGGATGTAACCGCTACAGGCGCAAGATTCTGCCCTGCATTGCCATCGTTTACAACCTGATTGTTAGCAAATGCTTCAGTCACGTTCTCGGAAGGACGTTTGAAATTAATACCATCAGAATTGTTGCTGCATGCCACAATTAAAGCAAATCCGGAAAGCATCATAATCCGCGGCAAGTGATTACCGTCTTTGAAGGTTCTGATTGCTGCTTTCATGAAATTGGGCACCTAACGTAACGCATGACCGGAATCATGGAGATGATTCACAATGCAATAATCTCCTTTGCCAAAAAAGGCAAAAAACAGGCTATCTTATGACAGTAATCAAATTCTTAACAAATACTTTATCAGATTGATAAAGTTGAAATTGGTTACCCAATTCTTGCGTTACCGGACTTTCCGTCGTTACGCTTCCATATGAAAGTGTCGGCACCCGTTTCTTCAAGCTTGAAACAGAAAGTTCTACCGTCGTACCAGGTTGGAAATTTCTGGCACATCTGGTTTCCCTGAACCCACCAGGCTCCGGTTTCTTTCGGTGCAAAGTACCTTCCAAGCGCTGTTCCGGTACCATCGCCGGTGACTTCTCCACTTGTTGCGTAAGTCAACGGAAACTCGATTCCCCACTTGGTCGCCAGAAAAACCCTCTTCCCGGCGATCTTTTCTATAAGTTCCATGCCGTTGAGTTCGTTTCCGTGGGCAGGCGCTTGATAAGCTATGGAAGTGAAAAATGCGATCGCAGCTATTTTGGTTTTCATGGTGGTTTTGCCTCTTTCGTCCTCGTATAAACGAACAAGGTCCGGCAATGGTTTCAAACTGTGACGAAAATCCGTCGAAGCGGTAACATCCGGTTTACCAACTTCCAATCAGGCATCACATATTGTGACGATATTAACCGGTGCCGTGTAGATAGTCCGTAATTTATTCGTGGGGTTCGATATGTTTGAAAATTCAGCCAAAACCATTGAAGTGTCTATAAGAATGCTTGATGGAGCCATTATTCGAGGAAGCCTTTCCAAGGGACAGTCCGGCACTCTGGAGGGCGTTTTGTCGAAGGAAACACCGTTCCTGGAATTTGTTTCCAAGGATGGTCAGCGCAAATTCCTTTCAAAACACCAGATCGCATATGTCGAACCCGTTGAGCCACTGCGCAAGCCTGTTCTGGTTTCAATGAATGATCCACGCTACACCGATGCTTACACCATTTTGGGAGTCCAGAAAGGGTGCAGCTTTTCGGACGCGAAGATTGCTTTTCACAACAAGGCCAAACAATATCATCCTGACAATTATTCCGGAATCGAGTTACCCGAAGAGGTCAGTCGCTATGTCAATGACATGTTCCGGCAGATCAATACGGCGTTTACAGAA
The DNA here is from genome assembly GCA_039029255.1 of Pseudomonadota bacterium. Lineage (GTDB taxonomy): Bacteria > Pseudomonadota > Alphaproteobacteria > Rhizobiales > Rhizobiaceae > JAALLB01. Next base: position 36,422 of record JBCCGN010000010.1, read on the forward strand.
CTGAGGGCAGAACTAAACTCTGCCGCATAAATTGCCCCATGTAACAAGCTGCAAAATCAGTCTGTAAATTCACTCGCTTCCGCCCAGCAGGCCTTTTAGAAGGTTGCCGCCCTGTTCGGTCAGCGTGTCATTTAGAGTGTCGCCCAGTAATTCCTCAGCCTCCTTGGGAACAGCCTTCTGAATGGCGTTGCCGATTTCTTCTGAGACTTTTTCTTCTATCTGTTTTGTTTCTTCCGCGATGTCCAGATCAATGCCGCCGCTTGTCAACTTTGACAGCGCATCAAAAGCAGCCTGCGGATTTTCCAGAATTCCCTTGATATCCGGATATATTTTGGGATTGGTCCAGGGACCGCGAATAATAACCGGAACCTTCAGGCCGTTGAGTTCATTGCTGCCCCCCTGCCCGATTAATGTGCCAACCACCTTCGGCGCCACGCGGTAATCGATCGATTGCTCGACCATGTTCAACAATCCATCACCGGTCACCCGCACAAGGGGGCTGGCAAGCAATAAATTGTCGTTTGATGCAACCCCATTGCGGATGTCAAAATCCGCCTGAAGAACGGAAAAGTCTGTTTTTTCCTCTGGCGAACTCTGCCAGCCACCCAATATGTTTGATTGAACAGAACGCACCATTTGCGGAATATTGATCCCACGCAATGCGCCATCCTCGAATTTCAGCGCAAGCACCCCGTCAAGCGTGGAGACGAGCTGACGCTGGCTCTTTCCCGAAGCTTCGAGTTCCAGAGCGAGACTTGTTCTGCCGGATATGCGTTCAAACTTGGCAAAGTCTTTGAGCAGACGGTTTCCATCGAGACCGTTTGCATTCAACCTGCCAGTGATAGAAGGGACATTTCCTTTTCCAGAAAGCAGAATTCTGCCCTTTGCACTGCCATCATAAAACGCCATTTCGTTCAACGTGGCATCAAGCCTGCCATCCTGCAAAGAAGCTTGGACCTGTGTCTTGCCAATCGCCACATCGCGAAAGAAAATTGCCGATGTTGCCAGCGAAAGCCGGGCGTTTACTGCTTTCAATCCGGAAAGATCTATTGGTTCATCACTCCACCCGGTAGTGACTGAACCACTGTTAGCACCAGACTGCGCATCGCCAGCGGCGTTATCGACCGGAGGAAGGTAGGTGTTGACGTCAATTTTATCAACGGTCAGATTGCCACTGATGAAGGGCTTGTTTCCGGATATGTCTATCGCCATTTCACCCGCGGCATTCATTCCGTCAAGGCCGAACTTTCCGCGCGGAAGGCTTATGGATTTTTCATTTATTGACAGTCCGGATTGAGCGTAAAAGCTTCCAAGACCACGGTCAATTTCCAATGGATTTCCCGTCCATGCGGCCAACTCTTTTACGGACGGAGAAGAAGAATCAACTTCCCCTATCAGTTGGAAACCATCACGAAGAGTAAGTTCACCTGTAAAATTTGCTTCAAGCAGTTCACTTTCGATCACCATCGCAATTATCGAGCTGCTCTCGGCTATTTCTTGGGGCTGCTCGACAAATAGCGTCATGCTGAGCGGCCTTCCATTCCAAACCAGCGACCCCTCGGTCTTTAGCGCTCCCGCAAGATCCGGCAGCGTGATCGTCATATCCACATCATCAGCAGAAAAGCTTGATTTGTTGCGCTCATCCGAATATTGGATGCGGCCGTTTGTGACCGTTAGCGGAGCAAGTGCAATTTCTTCAATCGGGTTTGAGATTGCCGGATTGCCACCGTCCTGATCGCGTGGCACATCAGCATCCGCGTTTGATGATGTTTCCAGAGCCCAGTTCTGATTACCGCTATCATTCACCAGCAACTGTATTTCCGGGCTTTCAAGCGAAATTTCCTCAATCTGAAGTCGACGGGAAAACAATGCAGGAACATCGACCTGAACACGCATTTTCTCCATTTTTGCGAATATACCCGACTGCATGTCTGGCGGATTCGACAGCGATACATCCCGCAGATCAACGGATAGTTTGGGCCAGTAACTCAAACGCGGTTCCTGGCCAATTACCAGATCGCGTCCGGTGTTGGATTTGACCGCCTGTTGAAGCTGATCACGAATGAATTCAGGCGTTAATACAAACTGAAGGGCCACGAAAGCCGCGCCAACAACCAGCACGATCAAAAACACAAAGAGAAATAAAAGTTTTCTCATGCAACCTCTCCGCATGGATACATTCTGACACCGTGCAAAAAGTTATCTGACTTCACGGCGAATATTGCCAAACCACAACAGTCAGAGACCTTACCCAATCACCAGCATGCACAAGAATCGCTACAACCAAAGCATAAACGAGTTGCCCAAAATTGTCTGCTTCGAATAAAATCAGCCAACCCGACCGGAAACAAAAACACTGAAGTTGATTGGGTGTTCTTTACTCAATCTTGGCGCGCATGGACCTTTCTGGAACTTGTGGCTTCATTGGCAAGCAACATTAAAGCCTGCTCCGTACATCCCATTCTTGCCAACCAGGCCGCTTCTTCAGCAACCGTTTCATACTGTTCCAAAGCAGCAAAAAACAGAATCCTTCTTCCGCCGATCGTAAAGCTCAGTGCCGGTTGCTGTCCGTTTGCTTGTATGTGACTGCTCAGGTCCACTTTGTGAAAGCCGGCATCCCAACGAATTACCTTCTTGTTTTTCAGTCGAAGAAGCAGGTTTCCATCAGCGGATTCGCGACGAAAGTACGCCTCTTCCTGCTTTACACAGTATGTATTGACCTCTGAAAGCAGAGGAGACCATGGACTGTCGATGACAGTGCCTTCAAATAGCTTTTGTACGTTCGTTTCATCGTTGCTGTCGCGTGTTCCTCCGATGGCTTGAACAAACCTGTCTTCTTCGAACAACAGGTTTGAGATGGATGCGAGCGCCTGTTCACCTTTCTCATTCTCCTGGTTTGCAACCAAAGTGGCCGTTGTCGGACCATTAAAGGTGATGACTTCACCGAGCTTGTTGATCAGGTTCACGCTTGAGTTTTCAGGAAGCTCGAAGCTGTGTCCTTCATTGAGCTTTTGCCCAAGCGTTAAATCTTTGACAGTCCCCTCAATGCTGAAGACGACGAATTCGATAGCATTTGCCTGAAGTGGATTCAGCAAGATCAATGGTAATACAGTGAAAAATGCCATCAGCTTCCGTGAAGCAGTCAATCGCTCAATTGCACTGTAAACTGAAGAAATCATTTGCTTATCTCTATTGCTGTTCCAGTTTGTCCATCTTTCAATCTGCTCAAATGGAAATCAACCAGATGATCTGCGGGATATCTAGCCATCAAATTTTGAAATTTTTGTGTTGCCGTCCCACCTTCTTCATCAAGCATCTCATATGCAGACAGATATTCCGAAACACCGGAAAGCTGATTGTCGCGATCCTGCACAGGCTCCCAAGCCATTACCGCATCAGTCCTTCCCTCAACATACAGTCGTCCGACAGGTCTGTATGTGCGCGCCCGAGCACGCTTGACTGTCTCATCACTTATGCAGATGGACCCGCCAGTTTTTTTGTTTGCCGCCTCCAGACGTGCAGCGACATTCACTGCATCTCCCAACGCTGTGTAGTCAAAAAATTCACTGCCACCAAAATTACCGATTATTGCGGCGCCAGAATTGATCCCAATCCTTGTCTTTCCGAGCTTTATTCCCTTCTCTAACATGTCCGCGCGGTACTGTTCGCTCTTGTCGTTGAGTGATAGGGCAAGGGTGACGACCCTTTCTGCATGGTCTGCAGCATTGAGTGGCGCTCCCGCAAAGCCCACGATCGCATCGCCGACAATCTTGTCCAACGTGACACCTGCGGTTCTGAATTCTTCGGTCATGATATCTAGGTATCCGTTTATCACCTCCGATAATGCTTCGGGTGACAGTTTCTCAGCGAGCCCGGTGAACCCCGCTATGTCTGTGAAAATAAACGATGCATCAATTCTCTCACCGCCCAGTTTCAGGCGACCAGGGTTCTCAATCAGCGTATCCACAACGCTTTTGCTTACGTATCGGGACCAGGCGGTTTGAACAAATTGGCGTTGTTTACGATCACGCTGCCAGATCAAGCCGGACATCATGAAGAATGAACCGAGCAAACCTGTTGCAGCAGCAAACATTGGCAGCAGGACAAGTGTGTTAGACAATGCAAAAAGGCCGGTAACAAGAAAAGCCGCAGCTACCAGAATGACGAGCAGCAAACGGCTCCAAATCTCCAAGGACAACAATGAAATCACAATTCCAAAAGCACAGGCGAGCAAGATAGCGGTCAGCTTAAAATACCATTCCGTTTCAACAATTTCGCGCCCGGACAAAAGCTGATTGAGAATATGGGCATGCACCTGCACGCCCGGCATATTTCCCACCCCCTCTCCTGCGATTGAGGCATACGGAGTCCGAAACTGATCGGTATTGTCTATGTTTTTCCCAATCAGAACAAATTTACCTGCAAACCAGTCCGGCGGAAGATGCATCGCGGCTTCCGCCGGATAGGTTTTGAATTCGTGTGAGAATTTCATTGAATTGCTTTGATAAAATATCCTCTTGAAACTGTCCTGGCCTGCAGGCTGATCAATCCCAGACATAGCAACTGCGAGTTGGGGCCTCCGGAGGTTTTCTGCTGATATCTCGTGTGAAAGATAATGTCTTACGATACCGTCGCTTCGGTCTTTTGCCACAATGACCGAAGTTATCTGAAGGTCAGTTAGAAATTCATCCTGAAATGAAGGCTGTATTCCAGCCCTACCACTTTCTTCATTTATCCTTGGAACAAAGACTGTTTTACCGCCTTTCAACAACGCGACTTTAAGGCTTTCGTCTTTGATAGGTTCCGACGGCTGATCAAGGAGGATATCAATTCCGATAGCCTTTGCTTCAGAATCAATCAGTTTTTCGACCAAGCCCGCAAGAAAAGCGCGATCCAGGGGTGATCTGTTGGGAAACAATGAAAGCGTCGACTCACGGATTTCTATGACCACAATTTCCTCAGCGGGAGGCATCCCCGAACTGGCAAGGGTAACGATGTAATCTTCATAATAGTTTTCGATTGCCTTCAACGGTGTGAGTTGCAGAAGCAGATAAAGTGCCGCCGTAGAGCAAATCACCAGGATCGAAATTGAGATTTTTGAAAAGACGTTCAACAATGGTTCCGGAATATCTGTCGGTTGCCAGATTCAAATTTTACCGTACATCCGTAGTTTTGCGAATACAATTCGGATGCGTGGTTAATTGTATGGAGCAGTTATCATTCACGCATTTCAGAAGTATTTGGGCGTACCATCTTTTTGACTTGAGGTAAGGATCAAACTGAATTCCATCGAGGAATTGCATCGCACGAAAGCCAGCTTTTAAATAGACGCAAGACTTGCAATCAAAACTGTGGTACGCGGTAAGCAACTCTGTGTGTTGTATCCATGTCCCCAAAAACCCGTTCTATTGCACTTCTGGTCCTCGCTCAGGTTTCAGCGCTTAGCTTGTGGTTTATTTCATCAGCCGTGTTGCCGGATATGCTTCAAGAGTACGAAATCTCCGCATTGGCACAGGCCGCTCTCACCAGTGCGGTTGCAACCGGATTTGTAATTGGCGCTCTCATTTCCGCATTGACGGGTTTATCAGACCGGTTTGACCCACGTCATGTTTTTTCAGCTTGTGCGGCGATCGCCGCAATGTCCGGTTTTGCACTTTTGGTGTTCGAGCCCGGAAGCATTCTTTCCATCCTCATGCGCCTTGTAACGGGCATGATGCTCGCAGGCGTCTATCCGGTCGGTATGAAAATCGCGGTCGGTTGGGGCAAAGAGGACCGCGGACTTCTGGTTGGATTGTTGGTAGGTGCGCTTACGTTCGGATCAGCATCACCACATCTGGTTGCCTGGCTTGGTGAAGCCGAATGGCGGATCACGATTGCAATCGTTTCCATGCTGACAATTGCATCATCCTTTCTGATCCTCTTCTCAAGCCTTGGCCCGTTTCATGCGAAGGCTCCTGCGTTCAAAGCATCGGCAATTGGCCAGGCCTGGACCAACAAACGGGTTCGGTATGCCTATCTCGGTTATTTCGGCCATATGTGGGAATTGTACGCAATGTGGGCCTGGATTGGTGTGGCGACCCTGGCTTCCTACAAGCTTTCCATGCCGGAAGCTGATGCGATTTCTTTTTCCAAGCTGACCGCCTTTCTCGCAATCGGCCTTGGCGGGTTCACGTGTTTCATTGGCGGCTATGTAGCTGACCGTATTGGCAAGGCTGAAGTCACAATCATTGCGATGGCAGTGAGCGGGCTAGCCGCCCTTGCAACTGCTGCAAGCTTCGGTGGTGCGCCATGGATAACGTTTCTGGTTGTTATCGTCTGGGGCATTGCGATTATCCCTGACAGTCCGCAATTCTCAGCTCTGGTTGCAGATGGCTCACCGCCGGAAATTGCAGGTTCTCTGATGACTTTCCAGACTGCCATAGGCTTTGCGCTCACCATCTTTACCGTCCAGATAACACCTTATGTCGTTGAAATCACAAGCTGGTCAATCGTTATGGCAATCATGGCGTTGGGTCCTGTATTTGGCATCTACTTCATGTGGAAGCTGAGGAAGCTTTCCGCATAAAACGCGCAAGCCTGACATTCAGGCATCAGTATCCGTATTGAACCAAAAACCTTCACTTGATGGATATGTTGAGCCCCAACACTCCAAACGACAAATCCGGGCAACTGGTAACTAAAGTGAGTATTCTGTTACTGCCGCAAAATGCATCACGCTGAAACCTTGTTTGCCTTTACAGAATGGATTATCCCTTTAATGTAATAGGCTCGGTCACCAGCAAATTATAACTTTTTACTCGAGTGAAAAGTGAAGGGCTGTGCCGGATGCAATTTTTGGGAGGGGATGCATGACTGACGCAGAGAAGCCTTGGACGGCTCATTTTGGACCCAATGTCCGTCCGGAATTGAAAGCACCTTCCTATAGTAATCTGCCAAACCTGATATCTTCAGTTGCGGACACTTTTGGATCTGCCAAGGCATTTACCTGTTGCCTGCCAAATGGAATGAACGGATCGCTTTCATTCACGCAGGTTGACGAAATGTCTGATGCATTTGCGGCCTATTTGCGCGAAGTGGCAGGACTGAAACCCGGTGACCGGGTCGCCGTCCAGATGCCGAACTGCCTCAGCTACCCGATTGCAGCTTTCGGGATTTTCAAGGCAGGCTGTGTACTGGTGAACGTGAATCCACTCTATACCACGGAAGAAATGGCAAAACAGTTTGAGGACGCACAACCTCATGCGCTCGTTATTGTGGACATGTTTGCAGACAAAATTCCCGCAGCAACCAAAGGCCATCCGATTGCCAATGTAATTGTTGCCCGGGTCGCGGAGTTTTTCCCCACACTACCCAAGGGGATTGCAGGCCTTGTTCAGAAATACTGGGATCGTTCCGTGAAGCCGATTGAGGTTGCCCATGTTCGATTGCCTGAAGTTCTCGCAACCGGACGAAAGCAGATTTCGAAAAACCGGGTGGAAGTAGATGCTTACCATCAGAATGTTTCCAACAGTGACATTGCTGTCCTTCAATATACCGGTGGTACAACCGGTGTTGCCAAAGGGGCGATGCTGACCCACGGCAATTTGATAATGAACATGGAGCAGGCAATGGAACTGCTTGGTGGTGATATGGAAAAAGGCAAGGAGGTGATTTTAACCGCCCTCCCACTTTACCATATTTTCGCTTTCACGGTGAACATGTTGTCATTTTACTGGCTCGGTGCCCGCAATGTTCTTATTCCGAACCCAAGGCCGCTTTCAAACCTCAAACGTGCATTAGAGAACTACAAGGTTACCTGGATGAGTGGTGTGAATACACTCTTCAACGGGCTCTGCAATGAGGTATGGTTTACTGATTCACCGCCAAAGCACATGAAGTTTGCCGGTGCTGGCGGTATGGCCTTGCAATCCTCTGTTGCAAATCGCTGGCGGGAGATTACGGGCACCGAGGTCCTTCAAGGATATGGACTGACGGAAACCTCCCCCGTTCTGACGTTCGAACCTTTGGGTAAAGCCAGGGAAGGCACAATCGGCATTCCCGTTCCTTCTACAGAGGTCGCCTGTTTCGGAGATGATGGTGAGCGACTTCCGCAAGGAGAAACCGGTGAAATTGCCGCTCGTGGCCCGCAGATCATGAAGGGATACTGGAAAAAGCCTGATGAAACGTCGAAAGTCATGAATGGCGAATGGTTCTTTACCGGCGATATCGGTGTCATGGACGAGGATGGTTATTTCCGTATCGTTGATCGCAAAAAGGACATGGTGGTTGTATCCGGCTTCAATGTTTATCCCAATGAAGTTGAGGATGTGTTGGCTACCCATCCGGCCGTAGTCGAGACGGCGGTGATTGGTGTGCCGGATGGTGCCACCGGTGAAGCTGTGAAAGCCTTTATTGTCAGCAAAGACAGTGATCTTTCCACCGATGCTGTACGCTCGTTCTGCAAAGAGCATCTGACGAGCTACAAGGTGCCCAAAATCGTGGAATTCAGGGAGGACCTGCCAAAATCAAACGTAGGCAAGATTCTTCGAAAAGACCTGCGTGCCGAAGAATTGTCGCGCTCAGCAGCGGAGTAATAGATATGGTTGATGAATTTACCCAGACCCTTCTTGGAATAATGGTTGCGGTGATCATGCTGGGCATGGGAGCATCGCTCACGCCGCGTGATTTTTACCTCGCGCTCCGACGCCCCTACGGTCTTATGATTGGCGTTGTCTGCCAATACGGTATCATGCCCCTGCTTGGCTTCATCCTTGCGATTGTGCTGGTTGTACCGGAAACAATTGCCATCGGCATTCTCATCATGGCCTGTATGCCAGGGGGCACAACGTCAAACATCTTCACGTATTTTTCGAAGGGCAATCTGGCGCTCAGTGTTTTGATGACGGTAACCTCAACCCTTACCGGCGTCATACTCATACCGGTGATATTACTTGTTTATGCGGCAGCCCTTGACCTTGAAATCCCGCGGGAAGACATTGTCAAAGTGCTTATTGTTCTATTGGTCCCGGTTGCGATCGGGATGGGCCTTCGAAAAATCAGTGCGAATGTTGGCGCAGTAGTTGAATTCGGCGGCTCAATTCTCGCACTCTTCTTCATCGTGTTCATCATGGTAACATGGGTGCCGCAGAACTGGCAGTTCCTGCTAAACACAACCCCGGCAACTTATGTAGCTTCAATAGGCCTCGGGCTGATTGGCATCACGATCGGCTACTTTTTCGCAACAGGGCTGAAACTGCATCCGCGAAACGCGCGGACCGTGGCTTTGGAAACGGGAATTCAGAACGGACCATTGGCAATTGCCATCATCGTGTTCACATTCCCCGAAGCACAACAGCAGGCTATCGTCGCGGTACCGGCTCTCTATTCCTTGTTCATCGTTCTGGTGTCCACGGCGGTGACATTGGTGTTCCGTCGGGCAAACACGGCTGCTGAGCAAAAAATGCCGGACAGTCTGCTTTAACGCTCTGCTGGAGTAATAATCAACCATCGAGTCTTTTGGTTGGAAGTGAATTAATATCGGTTAGAAGAATTGGTGGGATATCGTTCTGTCTGACCCTTGTTGTCATCATTGAATCCGACCCAATTTTTAGCTTCGACTTTACAAGGAAGTTGAAAAAATAAGACGTATCTCACGTGCAAGTCTGATAATCGGGCTTCAAGGTCTGGATTGAGCCCATGTCGGCCATTCACGGCGGTGCAGCCAATGGCTGGTCTCATGGTGAGTGAAACTAAAACTGAACAAGGGGAGGCCCGTTCGGACAATCGATAAGGTAGCCCCATCCGCCATTGGCAAGTTTCTTGGCAACTTCGGTGGATTCTCCTTCGGCAATCACCGATCCGTCTGGACCAACGACTTGCCACTTTGCGCGGGTAAGCGCAATGTCGCCAACAATCACTTCGCTGATGATGGCGCTTTTGATCTCTGGCTTAATATCCATGAAACCAAGAAAGGCGGCTCGTGCCCCGTCTAAACCTATGCTTGGGGGTTGATCGGGCGGGAAGAAGATGTGGCAATCCGGATGGAACATCGAAACAATGCCATCCATATCGCCTTCTTGCAGAAATGCACTGACGCAATGGGCGATGTCGCGAGGCCTTTCAGCAATGCGCTGGGTATCTTGGGTCATATCGGTATCCTTACTTTGTATAGAGTTGGGACAGGCCTGGAGGATGTCCCTCCGCCTGCGAGAGCGTGGTCAAAAGCCGAAAGAGCTTGATGCGCGAACCTCTTCTGGTAACCAGGTTTCGTGCAGGTGAACCCAGATTAATGGATTGCCTTTCGCCATCACCACACTTGAAAGACGTGCGTTGTTGGCCTGATCAGAAGTCTTCGCTCCCTTCTGCCATTCGGAGTAGGTGGCAAGGATATGGTCACCAAAATCATGCTGTATCTCTACATCTCGAATCTGAATACGGAAATTTGGATTGGCACCATAGGATTTTGCGAACCCCATCTTCAGGTGGGCCGCCCGAAGAATATTACCTTCGGGCGGGATGAAGACCATGTCTGGGTGTAACCGGGAGATAAAGCGTTCATCCAACTCGCTGCGATCAGCCTTGCCCGTGAACCAGTCTGTGAAGAACACATGCAGGTCCACAATCTCTCGGCGAACTTCCTCTATCAGCGCGCTCATGATTTTTCGTCGTTGTTGTCCATGTCGACGATCATTTTCCAGCCATCGGCATGCTTGCGATAAACCAGTAACAGCCGACCTTTGCCGCCGCCTTTCTGGCCCGACGCCTTATCCGTCACTTCGACTGTGAAGAAGCCGACAATAACGGCGAAGCCTTCGTAAACCTTGATGTGCTCGACATCGAAACCTGAATTGAACGTCGACGATTCAATGCGGGGGGCATATTTCTCGCGCACAGCATCGATACCATATCCAGTGGGTTGTTTCTCATTGCATGTGACGGCTTCGGGATCGACGGTCGCTAGCATGCGTTCCAGATTACCGCTGTCGAGGCCCGCAAGCCATTCGTCCAGGGCATGTTTCACTTCATCGATATCGGACATTTTGTAGCTCCTTTGGTTATTGAACTTTTCATTTGCCAAGCATCATAGCGAAATGTTATTGTTAGGAATATAGTGATTTATATTACAGCATGATCGGAATAATTAACAATGCAACGTAACCAGCTCAGCGATGTTTCGATCTTTGTTGAAGTCGCTCGCCAGAATGGATTCCGGGCGGCGGCTGACGCTCTGAAGTTACAAGCCGCTTCAGTCAGTGAGGCCGTGCAGCGGTTTGAGGACAGACTCGGCGTACGGCTCTTCGAGCGCTCAACGCGGTCTGTCGCCCTGACACCAATCGGGGAGAGGCTTTACGAACGCAGCCTGCCTGCGATCAACGATCTTGAGGCTGCCTTCCTCGACTTGGATGAACAACGCGATACAGTCTCCGGTACACTTCGATTGTCCGCTCCCTATAGCGCCGGTGCGTTTTTTCTGGATGAATTGGTCGCCCGCTTTGCAGAAGAGTATCCGGATGTGATGGTCGAGTTGATCTACAATGATCAAAAGGTCGATCTGATATCGTCACAGGTCGATGTCGCCATTCGATCGAATACTCTGCTGGAAGCGGAAACACATGCGGTCGCTGTTGGACCAAACCTGAGAATGTCCATTGTCGCAAGCCAGGACTATCTCGATAAGCGCGGTATACCTCAGTCACCGGAAGAAGTTCTTGATCACGACGGCATCTGCTTTGCTTTTGGTGGCTCTGGCCAGTTGGCTCCGTGGATGTTTGATGGCGATGATGGTCACTACAGTGTTATGCCTAAACTGCGGATGGTGGTGAACGATCTCCGGTCCTTGGTCTCGTATGCAGCAGCAGGCCTAGGGCTCGCTTACGTTTATGGAGAGGTGGCAGCCCCTCATGTAGCAGCGGACAACTTGGTCGAGGTGATGTCCGATCAGGTGCCATCGATGCCTCGCTATTCCCTCAACTATCGAAGCAAGAAACACATGACTAAGCGAGTGCGGGCATTTATCGACCTAGCGAAGACCGTTAGTTAGAGGTTACCAATCTCGGATTATCACCCTGCCCTCGAAAATCGAATTACGGGCTGCGCTTTTCCAGTTTGAGGGTGCCGGGTCCACAATAGCCGCTTTCAACCCTGGCATTTGTGAGCAAGCCTGAGACGAACAGGTCATGAACCGGAGGTGGATCAAAATCCGCCATGCTGATATGCCCGTTCGCATCTATGGTTCCGGACCATTTGCGACGATCGCTGTCAAATGTCACCTTGCATTGTTTTATCTCGGCTACAAACTTGTAGGTGGCATCGTTATTTGCATGCGGCGGCTTGCAGGAAGCGATGCGGTCCGCGGCAGGATTCTGGTACACTCTGGTTCCATCATAAAACCCGTCATAAGTCTCGCAGGCCGGAGCTTCGTAGGTTTCCACAAAAGAACCCAGCCCCGGAATGAGAGGCAATAAATTCTTTATATTGGCAACAAGAGCTCCCGCACCAACGACAATTGAAGATATCAATGTAAGCGCTTTTATTGTGAGGCCAAAATAGGTTCGTTCCTCACCGCCTGCCCCATCACCATCATCAGACATGGCATTGCTCCCTCACATCTATTAATATCAGTATGTATAATGGATTACATATCCAATTATTACAGAAAAACGCAATGTTTATTGGAATATTATAGTCCATCCGGAACACTGGAAGATATTTAAGATGATATATTCCGGATTGTAATGCCGAAAAGCGATCAACACTTCCCAATTAATGAGAAAGCGCCAGAAACAGATAATTTGAGTGAGGTGTATGCTATTTGGCGCGTATCAGATTGAGTTGGGCTTCATAGCCACGCCCGCCCGGACGAAGGTCGCGGCGATCAAACTGTTTCTGTTTGCGGTTGTGCTTTAATGCAGCACGCGTTGCACGCCATACGGATCCGAAAGATGCCGTGCTGCAATTCTGACTTGCCCTCAACTTGGATTTACGCAAGGCCTTCTCGTAATCCTTGGCATATTCCATGGCAATTTTAACATGCTGCTTTTCATGCCAGATGACAGACTTGTTAAACCTTTTCCAGGCCCTCTGGGTTGTGCCCTTGGCCGCATTATTCCCAACCCATCTGGGATATGTGTAAGTGACATTCAGATGAACATCCAGCTCGACCGGAATGCATCGGCCGTTGCGTATTTCCACATCAATGTTTTGCACATCATAATTATATTCCGTCGTTGCCAACGCATGCCCTCGCCGGCCCCCAAGCTGTGGACCATTTTCGATCATGCTTTTGAAGATTTCCCGGCCAGTTCTGCCTTTGACATTGTAATAGGTAATCTGTTCCTTCAAAATAACCTTTGAATGCGCTTCATCCGCCACAGATATCGAAATCCCCATTATTCCTGCCATAGCCATCAACAGACCAAAAATGCTTTTCATGACAGAACGTTGCTCCCGTAATTTCGAATTGAACCCGCAGATTAATGTGAAAGTAAAGCTTTTCAAGACATTATTTCAATCAGGTAGGTAAAATGATTTCTCCATCTCGTGACATATCCCGGCTACTGGAAATAATGTCCGCTTTAAGAGAGCCTGAAACCGGCTGTCCATGGGATCTGGTGCAGGATTTCAACTCGATCTCACCCTACACAGTCGAAGAAGCCTATGAAGTTGCCGACGCCATTGAGCGAAATGACATGGAAGATTTGCGACTGGAACTCGGTGACCTTCTGCTTCAGTCCGTTTATCACGCTCAGATGGCGCAGGAAGCCGGCCATTTCGATTTCGGGGATGTGGTAGAAGGGATTACTGCAAAGATGATCCGCCGACATCCCCATGTGTTCGGCACTGAAGATGTAACTGCCGAAGAATATTCCGCCAAAGGCATGGCAAAAGGCACCTGGGAACGCATCAAGGCTGAAGAAAAAGCCGAAGCCGCAGCCCTCCGCGAACAAAAAGGTCTTTCACCGAAGAAATCCGGCACGTCAATTCTGGATGATGTTCCAGGCACACTTCCCGCCTTGGCATCTGCTGTGAAACTCCAGAAAAAGGCTGCAAGAGTAGGCTTTGACTGGGGTGATCCAAAACCGGTGCTCGCAAAAATACGGGAGGAAATCGACGAACTGGAAACCGAAATACAGTCAGAAAACTCCAATACCATAGCCGAAGAACTGGGTGATCTGCTCTTTGCAGTTACCAATCTCGCCAGACATCTGGAGATTGACCCGGAATTTGCCTTGCGGACAGCAAACAACAAGTTTCGCAAACGGTTCTCTTATATCGAAGATTCACTTCGAAAGTCAGGTGTGCCACTTGCTGATGCCAGTCTCGATCAAATGGAAGCACTGTGGAACGAAGCAAAGGCCGTCACAAATTCTGACAGCACGTCCCTAAACAAGAAATGATGACAGCATACGGCGATGCTCGACACCTGCTCTTATTCGTAGTGCCACTGATCCGTCTTCATTGTCCATACGGCTGATTATATTGGCGTTATCATAGAGTGAGGGCAAACGCCCCAGTTCATTCACTGGAAGCAATATGTCTACGACATCCTCCGAGCCTGCTATCCGCTCCTCAACAACACCAAGCAATTCTGAAACACCAAACCCCGTAACGGCTGATATCAGGATCGGGTTGTCATCAGATTTCTCTCTCCCCGCCAATGCAGCAAGTTCATCCTCCGATAAAAGGTCGGTCTTGTTCCAAACCTCGATGGTTCGGTGTTTCCCTTCTTCTTCTACGCCGAGTTGTGACAGTATGTCGTAAACATCCTTTGACTGGGCGGCGCTGTCTTCGTGCACGATGTCACGGACGTGCAAGATAAGATCGGCTTCTATTACCTCTTCCAGAGTGGCTCTGAAGGCTGCAACGAGGTGCGTCGGAAGGTTGGATACAAATCCCACAGTGTCAGACAGAATGACCTTTGTGCCATTGGGCAAATTCAACTGCCGTAGCGTCGGGTCGAGCGTAGCAAAAAGGAGATCCTCTGCCATCACTCCGGCATCAGTAAGATGGTTGAACAATGTCGACTTACCGGCATTGGTATAACCAACAAGCGCAATGACAGGATGCGGAACTTTCTGGCGTTTACTGCGGTGAAGCTGGCGGGTTTTTCTAACCTTCTCAAGATCTCTTTCCAGTCTGTTGATCCGTTCCTGGATCATACGCCTGTCCGCTTCTATCTGCGTTTCACCCGGTCCGCCGACAAACCCCAAACCGCCCCGTTGGCGTTCCAGGTGTGTCCACGATCGAACCAATCGTCCCTTTTGATAGTTCAAATGGGCCAACTCAACTTGCAACCGCCCTTCTTTGGTTTGTGCCCGCTCACCGAATATCTCGAGAATGAGTCCGGTCCGATCCAGCACCTTGCAATTCCAGGCCTTTTCCAGGTTTTGCTGTTGTTTCGGGCTAATTGCATGGTCCACTATGACAAGACCGATATCGTTGGCTTTCACTAGCCCGGTAATTTCTTCAATCTTGCCTGATCCGAATAGGGTACCGGGCTTCACTTGCTTTACCGGAACGACACCCGCCTCGATTACATCAAGAGAAATCGCACGGGCAAGCCCCTCAGCTTCAGCGACCCTCGCCTCACGCGAACGTTCATTCCCTGCATGGAAATCCGGCACAAGAACCAACGCCCGCTCCGGCCTCTGAGCGGCTTCAGCTGTCCAGCGAAATTTTTCTGTTTTCCCTTTATCGGGCGTCGTCAAACTCGTAACACCTTATGACTGTTCAAAAACAGCCGACTCATTCGCCTTTTTTATCTTCTTCGGAAGCATTTCCCATCAATACAGGTGCTCCCGGCATAATTGTCGAGATTGCATGCTTATATACAAGCTGCGAAATGCCGTCCCGTCGCAACAACACACAAAAATTATCGAACCAGCTCACTACACCGTTAAGTTTAACCCCGTTAACCAGAAATATGGTTAGAGGTATTTTCTGCTTTCTCACCTCGTTCAAAAAAGCATCTTGAAGGTTCTGAGATTTTTCCGCCATAAATCCATCTTTCTTGTTCTTATTATTTTGTACGGATGGAAAATCCGGATCCCTTCAGCCTATACCACCCACCCTGCTCACATTTATAATGTCCGTTTGAAATGAATTTCAAGCAAAAGTTGCCACAACGTCAATTTTTAACGAAGGAGAATCGGTAGGTTGCACCGAAAATTGCTGTTGTGAGAGCACGATTTAACCCGCGCAATGCACCAATTGCTGCGCGGGTTTGTACTCAATTGAGGGGTTGAAATATTCAGGCCGAGCGCGCTCTGCGAATAGCAGCCTGTGCCGCCGAGAGCCTTGCAATCGGAACACGGAATGGAGAGCAGGAAACATAGTCGAGATCGATGGTCTCGCAAAAAGTGATTGAATCAGGGTCTCCACCATGTTCGCCGCAGATGCCAAGCTTGATTTCCGGCCTGGCGTTGCGGCCTCGCTCTGTCGCAATCGATACAAGTTCTCCCACACCATCCGTATCAAGCGATACGAATGGATCGCGTTCGATAATTCCCTTCGCTTCATAAGGCGTGAGAAAATTCGCGGCATCGTCTCGAGAAATTCCGAATGTGGTTTGTGTCAGATCGTTTGTACCAAACGAAAAGAACTCGGCAGACTTTGCAATCTCACTCGCCCTTAGGCAGGCTCTTGGAAGTTCAATCATGGTTCCGATCATGCAGTCGATACTTTCACCGGATTCTTCTTTGACATCATCAATCACCTTCAAAATGCGCTGTTTGACAAAATCCAGTTCTTCACGCATTCCCACCAGCGGGACCATTATCTCAGGCACGACCTTCTCACCAGTCTTTCTCCCTGCCGCAATGGCAGCTTCGACAATTGCCCTGGTTTGCATTTCGGCTATTTCCGGATAGGAAATTGCCAACCTGCACCCGCGATGACCAAGCATTGGATTTGCTTCCTGCAGTGCAATGTTGCGAGCACGAAGTTTTTCGCGATCAATCTGCATTGCTTCTGCAACCTCATCGATTTCCTTGTCGGTATGAGGCAAGAACTCATGAAGGGGCGGATCCAGCAGCCGTATCGTGACCGGGAGACCTTTCATTATTTCAAACAGTTCCGTGAAATCCGATCGCTGCATCGGCAAGAGCTTCTCAAGGGCATTACGGCGATCCTCTTCAGTTTCAGAGAGAATCATTTCCCTGGCTGCGATTATTCGCTCGCCCTCGAAAAACATGTGTTCCGTTCTGCACAAGCCAATTCCCTCGGCACCGAATGAACGGGCCGATTTGGCATCCGCAGGAGTTTCCGCATTCGTGCGAACCTTCATTCGGCGCAGTTTATCAGCCCATTCCATCAGGGTACCGAACGAGCCGGAAAGTTCAGGACGCTGCATCGCAACCGATCCAAGCAACACTTGACCTGTTGAACCGTCGATTGTGATAATGTCTCCTTTTTCAAAAGTGTGACCAGGAACCCGCAACTGCTGATTTTGATAGTCGATGCGAATTCCGCCCGCACCGGACACACACGGTTTACCCATCCCGCGAGCCACCACGGCCGCGTGACTGGTCATTCCGCCTCGTGCGGTCAGAATACCTTCAGCGGCATGCATTCCGTGAATGTCTTCGGGTGAGGTTTCCGTACGAACGAGGATGCATTGACGGCTTTCGCTTTTAAACCGCTCGGCATCATTTGAGTTGAATACGATCTGTCCGGTCGCGGCACCCGGGGAAGCAGGTAAACCATTGGCTATTACGGTCTTCTCGGTGCTGGGGTCTATAGTCGGATGCAACAATTGATCAAGCGATGAAGGTTCCACTCGCATAACCGCTTCTTCTTCACTGATGAGGCCTTCAGCAGCCATTTCAACAGCAATCCTCAAGGCAGATTTTGCTGTACGCTTACCGGAACGGGTCTGCAGCATCCACAGCTTACCCTTTTCGATCGTGAATTCCAGATCCTGCATGTCCCGATAATGCGCTTCAAGCCTGTTTGCGGTATCCACAAATTCGGCAAAGGCTTCCGGCATCAGGCCTTCAAGCGATGGAGCATCGGAACCAGCTCCGATCCGAGCTTCTTCAGTAAGATCTTGCGGTGTCCTGATCCCGGCAACAACATCCTCTCCCTGCGCATTTACAAGAAACTCACCATAGAGTTTCTTTTCACCTGTTGAAGGATTACGAGTGAACGCCACTCCGGTTGCTGATGAGTCGCCCATATTGCCAAAAACCATGGCCTGCACATTTACTGCTGTTCCCCATTCCTGCGGAATGTTGTGCAATTTGCGATAGGTAATGGCACGGGCATTCATCCAGGATGCAAAAACAGCGCCAATAGCTCCCCACAATTGTTCACTGGCGTCCTGAGGAAATGGCCTTTCGAGCAATTCCTCGACCCGCACAAGGTAACGTGCAACCACAGCTTTCCAGTCATCGGCTTCCAGATCGGTATCCTGATCAAATCCACTGGAAGCTTTTACCTCTTCAAGAATATCCTCAAATTCATAATGCTCCACACCCAGAACGACGTCGGAGTACATCTGAATAAACCGACGGTAGCTGTCATACGCAAATCGGGCATCCCCTGCCTCTTTCGCAAGTGCTTCCACTGTCGCGTTGTTCAGACCCAAATTCAGTACTGTGTCCATCATTCCCGGCATGGAAGCACGCGCACCCGAGCGTACTGAAACCAGCAGTGGAGAGTCAGGGTCCCCAAATTTCCGACCGGTAGCAGCTTCAATTGTCCCAAGCGCATCAAACATCTGCGCTTCAAGCGTTTGCGGGTAGGTTTCGCCATTCGCGTAATACCAGTTGCAGGCTTCAGTGGTTACTGTGAAACCCGGAGGAACGGGCAGACCGAGCGAGCTCATCTCAGCGAGGTTCGCACCCTTGCCGCCCAACAGCTCCTTCATCCCCGAAGCACCCTCTGCACGACCATTGCCAAAGGTATAAACCCATTTTTCCATTGTTTGGTGTCCTTGGTGAGAATGTGCGATGCGTCCTGATAATAAAACGTCTGCGACAGCGCAACCGCTTAAAACGACACATCCAAAGGTTCAATGCAGCCATGTAAAAAATGCATAGCTCGCAAGAATTTCTAGCCCTTGATTGCTTCGAGGAGTGTCTCGCCAAGTTTTGCAGGGGATGGCGATACCCTTATACCGGCAGCTTCCATAGCGGCGATTTTGTCTTCAGCTCCGCCTTTACCGCCAGAAATCACGGCTCCCGCATGCCCCATTGTACGGCCGGGAGGCGCGGTACGGCCTGCGATAAATCCGGCCATTGGCTTGGATCGTCCCTTTTTCGCTTCATCGGCGATAAACTGTGCAGCATCTTCCTCAGCGGACCCGCCGATTTCTCCGATCATAATGATGGATTCGGTTTCATCATCAGCAAGAAACATTTCCAGCACATCTATGAACTCCGTACCTTTGACCGGATCGCCGCCGATACCTACCGCGGTTGTCTGGCCAAGTCCCGCATTCGAAGTCTGGAAGACAGCCTCATACGTCAGCGTCCCCGAGCGGGAAACCACGCCGACAGATCCTTTTTTGAATATTGAGCCCGGCATGATCCCGATCTTGCACTCTTCCGGTGTAAGAATACCCGGGCAGTTCGGCCCCACCAATCTTGAACTAGACTTTTCCAGCTTTGCATTTACCTTGACCATATCAAGGACTGGAACACCTTCTGTGATGCATATGATCAATGGAATTTCGGCATCGATTGCCTCCAGTATCGCCGCTGCAGCACCCGCAGGCGGCACGTACACAACAGAAGCATTGGCTCCGGTCGCATCCCTGCCCTCTGCCACAGTCGCGAAAATCGGCAACTCTTCACCATTGGATCCGGTCCAATTCTGTCCGCCTTTCTTGGGGTGGGTCCCACCGACCATCCCGGTCCCGTAGTACGCGAGGGACTGCTCGGTGTGGAAAGAACCGGTTTTGCCGGTGAGCCCCTGGACTAGAACTTTTGTATTGCGGTCGATCAATATAGACATTGGAAAACTTCCATCAGATTAGTGGAGAAAAATTCCTGATCTTAATGGCAGGGTCGAAAAGGTTTTTCAACCGTCAGCAGGGTTTTCAAATGATTAAGTCGATTCCTTAGACAGGATCGTGACATTAAGCAGGTTGGCTTTGCCTTTGGTATCCGATTTAAAAATCAGAAACACCTTGAAATCTTCATTGCCACCGGACCAGGTGGTTGTCAGCAGTTCACCATCGGGCACATCAACCTGATCAGGTTGCTTGCGGGCAAGTACGTTCATGCGTTCAAGAACCACATCTGCCTGATCGCGCCCATCCAGCACGAGCGTACAACCAGTGGCAACACCTTCAGAAAAATCAGGGAACGCCTGCTTGAAACTGTCGGTCAAGCCAGATTGAACAACCCCTAGACGATACAGGCGCTTGGCAATCCTTGCATCCCAACCGAGAAGCAGATCAGGATTTTCAATAGTTGTGAATTGTTGGAGGTCATCACCACCCATTCTTTCCCAGGCAAACCGGGTTGCCATGTTTTCAATATTGCGGATCACCGGCACCTGAGCATAGCAAAGTCTATTGAATACAAGGACAGGGTCGGATTCTGCCGTTGGCGCGTCTGATTGGGCATAAGCAGTTGCAGACGCAATCGACAGAAAGAACGCTGCGAAAATGGATTTGCGGATATAATTCATTGGATCAAACTAGCCTTTTCAAGTCACTAACGGTCAAATCACTTTCAACATTACCCGTATTGAGGGTCGTTGCAGGCTCAAACATCAACACAATGGGTTGATCGCTCAAAGAACGCGGCCGGTGCTCTACTGTTTTGGGGACAACCATGAAATCCCCCTCATCCAGCTCAACTTTCCCATCCCTGAAGTCAATCGCAATTCTGCCTTTCAGAACCAGAAAGCCTTCATCCTCGTTTTCATGGGAATGCCAATCAAAGACTTCGCCAAACTTGGCGACTTTGACTTGATAGTCGTTGATGTCACCTACAACATGCGGATCGAACGTTTTATCGATCTGGTTTTCTGCGGACGTGAGGATGTTGAGTTTGGATGGGGGCACTGAATTAATTTCTTCATGCTACCAATAATTGGCAGCCTACCCGTTGACCGCCTTCACGATCTTCTGAGCGGCGTCATCCAAATCATCGGCTGCGATCACATCAAGATCGCTTTCGTTGATCATAGCTTTGCCTTCTTCCACCTTCGTACCTTCCAGACGCACAACCAGCGGAACCTGAAGGCCCACCTCCTTGACTGCAGTCAAAACGCCTTCGGCAATGACGTCACAACGCATGATCCCGCCAAAAATATTGACTAGAATCCCTTTTACATTTGGATCGGAGGTGATGATTTTGAACGCCGCAGTAACTTTTTCCACGGTTGCGCCACCACCAACATCAAGGAAGTTTGCAGGTTCGGAACCGTAAAGCTTGATGATGTCCATGGTAGCCATGGCCAATCCGGCACCATTCACCATACAGCCGATATCACCATCGAGTGCAATGTATGCAAGGTCATGCTTGGAAGCCTCGATCTCCTTGGCATCTTCCTCGGTCAGGTCACGCAGATCGGCAAGTTCCGGGTGCCGAAACTCTGAATTACCCTCAAATGATACCTTCGCATCAAGCACACGGAGATGTCCGTCTTCCATGACAATCAGCGGATTGACCTCAAGCAGGCTCATGTCCTTTTCAACGAATACATTGTAAAGCAGAGGAAACAGTTTCATCCCGTCTGCCGCCGCATCACCATCAAGGGCGAATGCTTCGCAGATGGCTTTTGCATCAGCCTCGGTACATCCGGATTCAGGGTTGATCGCGATCGTGTGGATCTTTTCGGGTGTTTCCTCTGCGACTGCCTCAATATCCATACCACCTTCTGTTGAAGCGACAAAAGATACTCGGCTTGTTTCCCTATCCACGAGAATGGACATGTAAAGTTCACGGGCAATGTCCGCACCATCTTCTAGATAAAGGCGATTGACTTGCTTGCCGTCGGGACCGGTCTGTTTGGTCACAAGCGTATTGCCGAGCATTTCTTTCACATGGGCACGCACCTCATCCGGTGAAAACGCAAGCCTCACACCACCCTTGGCGTCATCCGGTAGTTCCTTGAATTTGCCCTTTCCCCGACCGCCTGCATGAATTTGGCTTTTCACGACATAGAGCGGACCCGGCAATGCGTCGATCGCCGCTTCCACATCGTCGTGGGAGAGGATTGGAACCCCGAGCGCCACGGGTGCACCATGTTCCTTGAGAAGAGCCTTTGCCTGATATTCGTGAATGTTCATGAGAGATAACCTGTGGCCGAAGTAAGATTTTCATGACAGGTTTATTGCGGAGTGCATGAAATGGCAACAGGACGTTTGCAGGAAATGAGTTTGAATGGCAGCATAGTACCCTAAATACCTTAATTGGATCTGCTCGGTGAAATGTTGCAATGGATGAGACACAGACCAGGCGGTGAAAGTGAGGAATAAGAAAATATGTCGAAGATTCTATTGCTTACCGGTGCAAGTCGCGGAATTGGACATGCGACGGTCAAAAAATTCTCTGCCGAAGGATGGCGGGTTCTGACTTGCTCGAGACAGCCGTTCGATACGAACTGCCCATGGCCCCAGGGCAAGGAAGACCATGTTCAACTTGATCTGTCCGATCCCGCTGACACGATAAACGCCGTCGAGATCATCCGGGACCGCCTGGGCGGACGCCTTGACGCCCTGGTGAACAATGCGGGGATTTCGCCAAAATCGGATGACGGCTCACGACTGAATTCTATTGAAACCGATCTGCTGGATTGGGGAAAAGTGTTTCATGTCAACTTCTTTGCGCCAATCGTTCTGGCGCGCGGTCTGAAAGACGAGCTTGTGAGTGCCAAGGGTGCCGTCGTCAACGTTACCTCAATTGCCGGATCGCGCGTTCATCCGTTCGCCGGAGCAGCATATTCCACATCAAAGGCGGCCCTGTCGGCACTTACGAGGGAAATGGCGCACGATTTCGGCCCTTTGGGAGTCCGTGTCAATTCGATTGCACCTGGTGAAATTGAGACTTCGATCCTGTCAGCCGGAACCGATAAAATTGTCGAGGGACTGCCTATGCGCCGCATCGGGCAGACTTCCGAAGTTGCAGACGTCATCTACTTCCTGTGCTCTCAACAGGCAAGCTACATAAACGGAACTGAGATTGAGATTAACGGCGGTCAACACGTCTAGACGGATAAGGTATTGTCGAACGAATGGATCGAGAACCAGTTTAGTAGCGATCAGACGTCCGTGACAAAGCTAGAGATAGGCAATCAAAAACCGTCTGCCCGGCGAATAAGTTCAGGCGTTATGGTTGTGGTAAAATGCCCGAATAACTCGCTACGAGGCGTGGATGATCAATATTGCATTTCCTGGATATATTGATCTCTGACGTATCAAGTAAGGATGAAATCATCCCATGCGCTCCATTGATTGCCATCGTAGACCTGTATCCAGAGGGTTTGCGGAGCGGATTCTCCAAAATCCCTGATACTCAAACTTTCAAAATCAAAAACGGTATAACCCGCGCTCGCATCGATTGCTTCGCCATCAAGGAACCAATTGTCTGCACCCTCGTCATCCCATACACGAACTGCTTCAATGGCATCGTCCTCAAAGTCAAAGTAATTCAATTCGTCCACCAGATTTACGGATTCACCTGCATCCAGAACGAGGTTTTCCATGCTTGCTTCCGGCCGCTCATTTGCAATGGTTGTCAGTTCAAACCTGTCCCATTTTCCCCATTCTTTGCCATCGTATGCCCTGACCCAAAGGAATTGCTGCGATGTTGAGCTGTCAGCCAGTAACCAGATTTCATCTAGGTCTGTTGTGATGTAACCATTGCTTGCATCGACAAAACCGCCATCTGCCCACCAGTTGTTTCCGCCTTCATCATCCCAAATCTGGTAGTGGCTTATTGCATCGCCATCTTCGTCACTGACTGTAGCTACACTGGATAGCCGAACCCAATTGTTATTTATGACAGCAAGGTCTTCGACTTCGATCACCGCAGAATTGTTTGCCTCAGTGTTGAAGGTAAACGCAGCCCAGTTACTCCAGTCGCTTCCATCAGACACCCTTGCCCAAAGCGTCTGTTCACCCGCGATGTCGTCTGCTTTCAACCAAATATCATCAAAGTTTGAGGTAGCATAACCGGAGTTGGCATCCACAATACCACCGTCTGCCCACCAGGAATTGGAACCTTCATCATCGTAAAGCTGAATTGAGATCAACTCGTCGCCATCTTCGTCTACGAAATCAAATATATCTGATGCACGAAGCCACTGGCCCGCAGTCGCAGTTTGATCATCTATACTAAGTTCAGGTGCAACATTGATTGACTGAAAAGACAATAATTCCCACTCTGACCACGCTCCACCGTCTGTCCCGCGAATATAATAGTCTATGCCCTCGTCAATATACGCGGTCACATCAGCCAACTGATCAGCGGTTATCAAAACCGCAGTTTCAGCCTCAATCAGTGTTCCATCAATCTTGAAACCGTTTTCGGAAGACCCGTCAAACCATAGTTCATAGTAGTTTGCAGTATCATTGTCTGGGTCTTCAAAAGCGATAAATGATCCGATACTGACTGTTGCTCCCAAGTCACCACTAATCCTGCTGTCAACCAGCGACCCGACCTTGTTCTCTCTGCTAACATCTATGCTGGTCCAAAGGCTTTCGGTAGGTTCATCGGTTTGCCAGTAAATCCGGTCACCCCCTGCACCTGAGCCTGCTCTAAACAGCAAATTAGGCAAATCGGATACGGGAATGGGGTGCACAATCCCTGCTTCAAGCACCTGACCATTCAGTGTGAAATATCCACTACCTTCATCAGTCCGCATATCCACAATATTGATTGATTGAATATTCGTCAGATTTGCGCCAGAGAATAGCATGGATCCATCAATTGATCCTCCCGTCGCGATGGTCAGATAATCTTCATCGACTGTTACGTAATCAGAAACATCATCCAGATCCGTATTGCCAGACGCCATCGCGAGCCATAAACGGATATCTCCGCTTTCAACTATATCCGACCAATCAAACGCACTATCCAGACTCGCAGACCGGATAGGTTCATTAAAAAATTCAAGTGCAAATGGCGAAAAGTTGGAAAGTGAAAGCAGGTCACCATAAGCTTCTGAAATAGCCGCATCGTTCAGTCGGCTCCAGCTTCCGAGTAGAAATGTACCGCTCAATTGGCCGGGCAAAAATCCTTCGTTCTCAAAGAAACTTTGATAGCCGTAACGATAGACACCATCTGTCCCATCCAGGAAATTGGATGTTAGCCAAAGTCCGGACTGCTCTGTTGATTCATACAGAACGTTAGAATTAATTTGATTGGCGAGGCCGGTCTTTATGTCCTGAAAGAAGCTTGTATCAGGATTAAGTTGAACCTCGGCGTTTGAAAGGCTTTCTATCCATGAAGGAAATCTGCTCGCATGCGAAATATCCCAGCCGATTGAATCTACATCACTGTGTTCAATTTCACCCTGACCGTCCCAGTTCGCGAGCCGAAAGTCCAGATGATCCGACCACTGGCCGGTTCCAAAATTCCAGTTTCCGGAATCATCAAAATGTCCCAGGTCCTCGTAAACGCGAACAGCGAGTTCATAGATATCCAATAGGTCTTGCGGTATCTCCAGATTTAATTGCCCGTAATAGGTAATTAGATCTGCTGCCATTGAAAACAGACCAAGGTCCTGATCTAAAATTGGACTTGATTCACTTTCCAGTTTGAAAAGTATACTCTCTTCTCGCCCGGTGAATTCAATTCCAGGCAAGTCTGAAACCGTGTTTGCACTCCACTCATCGACTGTGAGCCGCGTTAACTGATCCAGCAGCGAGTCAGTCAATTCGCTGGTTCCGTTATTCTGTGTTTCCAGCACCAGGAATTTTGTGGCGAAGTGTCCAAAGCGGGACTGTGAAAGCCAGTTAGCTTCTTCGGTGAACCCCGTTTCAACAAATGTTTGAAAGTGCTGTTGAAACTCCGTTTGAAAATTCAGGTTTCCGGCTTCATAGGCATATGTGAGAGGAAGGGTGAAATACTCGGCTACATTATATGAATATGAGCTGTCCCATGAATCCGCATTTAGGTTTGCGGTTATCCTGCTCTCCCAAATATCCAGAAAATTTGAGTTCATCACATTGTTTCCATCAGGAAGTTTATTGATATCAAAAACTGCGTAAAATGGAAATGTGAATAAAGCCTTCAAAACCCTACCAAAGGCCAGGTTGTTTAAATCAAGCCGGAATCATTTCGGATTTTTGTTTTTAACAAACACTAGTTACGCAGAATGACTTCGATGTTGGAAACGACGGCGGTCAACTTCGGTTCCGAAATTGAAATTCTCCAAAACCTGAAATCACCCCTCTCCTTCCCAATCCATCCGGCAAGGACGGTGAATCAGTCACGAGCATGAGCATTTACGGCGAGGTATCGGACAAACTTCCGAAGTTGGCGACGTCATCTACTTCCTGTGTTCTCAACAGGCAAGTTACATAAACGGAACAGAGATTGAGATTAACGGTGGTCAACACGTTTAGACGGATTGGGCCCAATCGAATGATTGGGTGAATCTAGGGTAACAAATAGACTCAAATCGCAAACCTTCTGCTGCACCGAGAAAGAAGTTTCAACATTTAGCAATCCCGGTCAATTGCTAACAATCCAAAAAATCTTGAATGTCACAAAACGTTTCCCCGAAGTTGAGGTAGAGTCACTCAAGAATGCGAATTGCCTAGCTGACTACCTTTTGAAGTGACAAATGTATAAAGCGGGTTCGTTTCACGTTGGTTCAAAAATGATATAGAAAACCACGAAAGCCTTGAAATAAACTCAAAGTCAGATATTTTCTCAGTATCGATTTACAGAGTTAAGCACCACTTAAACCTTGCTTTTCTTCTCTAAATAAATGCATGCAAATTGCAAAACTAATTTTCGATCCCCTGTATTGGGCCGATGTTAACAACACATGGGATTTTTGAGGTATCTTGTGTGAGAATCACTTCTACCACTGAATCAATCGAATCAAACGAAATATCAGTACTTTCAATTGCTGAAACTATTTTGGCAGTTTCCATCAGCATTTACATAATTATAACTATTCAATCTCTGCTTCCTATTTTTCTAAGTTTGTTACTCGCACCGTTTCTACTCCTAAAAACTTCGACTTCAACGAATTTCGGTTTAAAATTGTTCCGAATATTTTCCCCAATTATAAACACCGAGAAGTTATTTTTGTACACCCCAATATGTTCTGCGGTTTTCTCGGCAATATTAACTTTATTGTATTTGTGGGTATATTGGGATTATATCACTGATCTCTCCGAATCATACGGAGGCTGGTACATATTTTTTTTGGGCCGTCTATTTGGCTTGGTGATATTTATATCATTTTTGTTTTATTTTGCGATAATATGCGTTTCAATTGTTTCGATTTACCTTATCTGTATAGTGGGAATACTACTTTCAATAAAGTTCATCGCTGCTGCTTATGGATTAATCAAGAGTCCGCGCGACACTCTTATTGCTATACCTAAAAATTGGTTCAAAATCGCATTTTGCACCGATATTTTTTCACCACCCGAGGTCTTTACGGGGGTCAACAAAGATCCAATTTTAAAGAAAATGTTTGGAATTCGAGAATTCTTTCCAAACACAACAAACAACGCACTCGATGCGGCTTACGAGGGGGGGGATATTTTTGGTGAGAACCTTGTTCTCCAAATTCCATTTCTATTGGTGATGTACACCGTTGTTTTGCTGTCGATTATTTTTGTGGTATGTTTTCTATATTTACCCGGAATTCTATACAGAGTGAATTTGAAGTCCACTTCTATCGCGTACCTTCCATTTCTATACATACTTCATATAGGGGAAATTTCTTTTGCAAGGCTAAGGGCAAAAGACCTATTCAAGTTCGCGTCCGAACAAAAAATTGCGGTATTTTTCTCATATGTAACATTGTTATCACACACAGCCTTACCAGTAATTATAATTTTTGTTTTTGGATTCGTGGATGCGTATACCAATTCCAAAAATTTACCATCTGATTTACTCGGATATTTTTCATTTTATCCAGTTGTCAATCTAGTCGCGATCTCAAAGATATTGAATTCGGGTATAGTGCTTGCTTCGGTTGGATTAGCGAAGTACGCATTTGAAAAATACGAATTACTTAATCAATCGACAGTGAAACTTATAAAAAACTCGCTTCGTTTGCTTATTTTATGCCGTACAATCCTCACAACATATTCGATAATAGTTTTCGTATATATATTATCAATATATGTGGATTGGAATCATATATCACACGCATTGATGTTTACAGCTGACGTAACAAAGCAGATTGAGTTCGACTTCAGGCTTCTGCCAAAAATCCGGGGGGCAGAACCATCATCAGGATGATATTGCTACATTTACTATAAGAGCAGTCAGAATACTTAATGTGAATTGAATACCTCCTTACATTGGTGCCAGATATTTTTGTGTTGTATCGCACATATTTAAATGGCCGTTAAAATATTCTTGATATGATAAATAGAAGTGCTCTTTACGGAATTGGAAGTAATTTCAAGCCGCCTAAATCGAACATCCACTCTCACCGACTGGTAAACGACCTGGAAAATTCCGTAAAAGACCACGTCTTTCCGCAAAAAAGCGCCGCGCATGTACAATGCTGGTTTGCCTTGTAACATTGACCATCTGCCGCTTTAACAGCGCCCTACTCTGCAGCTTCCCTCTGGCGAGCCGGGCCTACTTTGGCAGCACAATATTTGAATTCGGGAATCTTGCCGAAAGGATCAAGCTGCGGATTGGTCAGGCGATTGGCCGGAGCTTCATTAAAGCAGAACGGGATAAACACCATATTGTCCGCCACATCCCGGTCTTTCCGCAACACTGCAGAAATTGCGCCCCGTCTGGTTTCAACCTCGATCATCTGGCCCGGCTCCAGACCCAGCTTGTCTATCATCCTGCCATTCATGGCGGCAATACCTTCCGGTTCGATCTCATGCAACACAGTGGAACGCCTTGTCATGGCACCTGTGTGCCAGTGCTCCAGAAGGCGCCCGGTCGTCAATACCATCGGGAACTCTTCATCCGGAACCTCATCAGGCGGAAGAAGATCGGCAGGTACAATCTTGCCTCTGCCATCAGCAGTCGGGAAGCCGTCGGTGAATATTACCTCATTGCCGAACCCACCCGGCTCATCTACAGGATAGGTGACCACATCTTCGTTGTTGAGCCGCTCCCAGGTGATGTAATTGAGTGACTTCATGGTTGATGCCATCTCTGTATAGACCTCACCCACGTGTGTGTAATTCCAGTCGAGCCCAATCCGGTTTGCCAGCTCAACAATCAGTTCCCAATCCTGACGTGCTTCGCCTGGTGGATCAATTGCCGGTCTTCCCAATTGTACCTGACGGTTTGTATTCGTGAATGTTCCCCATTTTTCCGCGTGCGCCGAAGCAGGAAGAACGACATCGGCATGCCAGCAGGTTTCAGTGAGGAATATGTCCTGCACAACAAGATGGTCCAGTTTGGCGAGTGCACCACGGGCATGCTGCTGATCAGGGTCAGACATCGCCGGGTTCTCGCCCATGATATACATCCCGTTGATCGAATCCTCGTGGATCGCATCAACAATCTCGACAACCGTAAGTCCGCGTTTGGGATCAAGTGTACGACCCCAGACATCTTCCATGTTGGCCCGGTAATCTTCATTTTCGACTAACTGGTAATCCGGATACATCATGGGGATAAGGCCAGCATCGGATGCACCCTGAACATTGTTCTGTCCACGCAACGGATGCAGTCCTGTGCCTTCGCGCCCAACGTGACCTGTTATCAGCGCCATCGCGATCAGGCAGCGGGAATTGTCTGTACCGTGTGTATGCTGGGAAACGCCCATGCCCCAGAATATGATGGAACGCTCAGAGCCTGCATACGTCCTGGCAACATCACGCAGTACGCCCGCTTCGATACCGCAAATTTCGGACATGGCTTCCGGAGAGAAATCCTTGACCTTTTCCTTGAGCGCTTCAAATCCGGACGCGTTTGCTTGAATGTATTGCTCGTCATAAAGGTTCTCATCAATGATCGTGTGCAAAATCGCATTCAGCATTGCGACATCCGTACCTGGCTTGAACTGCAGCATGTGCGTTGCGTGACGGGATAGATCCTGTCTGCGCGGATCCATGATGATGAGTTTAAGGCCTTTCTTGGCCGCCTGTTTGAAATAGGTCGCCGCAACCGGGTGGTTCTGTGCAGGGCGGGCTCCGATAATGATCGCACATTCAGCTTTTTCCGCATCCATAAACGGTGCGGACACCGCACCAGAGCCGACACCCTCGAGCAGTGCAGCCACGGAGGAAGCATGACAAAGACGGGTACAATGGTCCACATTGTTTGTGCCAAATCCCTGACGGATCAGCTTCTGGAAGAGATAGGCTTCTTCATTGGAACCCTTGGCAGAGCCGAAACCGGCAAGCGCCTGACCGCCTTTTTCATCATGGATCTTTTTCAATCCGGAAGCGGCCAATTCCAATGCCTCTTCCCAAGTTGCTTCCCTGAAAATGTCTTCCGTACGCATAAAGCGCATGTCCATGTCACCGGTTTTCGGTGCATCGTCACGCCGGATCAGGGGCTTCGTGAGCCGTTCCGGGCTCATCGCATAATCATAGCCGAAGCGCCCTTTCACACATAAACGGCTTTCGTTGGCAGGACCATTCCGTCCGTCTACCTGCACAATTTTGTTGTCTTTCACACGCATCGTGGTCTGGCATCCGACACCGCAGAACGGGCATACGGAATCGACCTCGCGGTCAAAATCTTTCACTTCCCTTGTCTTGAAAGTGTCATCCATCAGGGTTTTTTCGTACAGCGCACCGGTCGGACATGCCTGGACGCACTCGCCACAGGTCACACAGGTCGAATTGCCCATCGGGTCAGACAGGTCAAACACGGGAACACAGTGGGAACCTCTGTCCCCCATGCCGATCACATCATTAACCTGCACTTCGCGACAGGCACGAACACATGCGTTACAGGCAATGCAGGCATCCATATTTACGGCTATGGCCGGGTTCGAGATATCGAATTCCACATGCATTCCGGAATCGAATTTACTTTCAAATCGATCAGATCCGGAAATGCCCATGCTTTCAGCCCAAATCCAGAAATCGGACTGGTCATCAGGGCTTTCTTCACGCGGACGCATGTCCGCTGCAAGCATTTCAAATACCATCTTGCGGGACTTGTCAGCCCGCTCCGTATCGGTTTTGACAATCATGCCTTCGGCAGGTTTACGGATGCAGGATGCTGCCAGTACGCGCTCACCTTCGATTTCCACCATGCAGGCGCGGCAATTGCCGTCCGAGCGGTAACCAGGTTTGTCCAGATGGCACAGATGGGGAATACGGGTACCCTCGCGTTTTGCCACATCCCAGATGCTTTCATCAGGTGAAGCCGAAACTTCATTTCCATCAAGAGTGAATTTGATCTGGTCTGACATTTGTTCGCTCCCTAACCAGTCAGAATTTATCCGTCGTATCCGTCGACTATCATGAACCTCGCAAAACCGGCACCTTCACGCTTTGCTTTCGCAGCCTGATATTCCAGAGAATGATACCAATCTCGGGCTGCATCCATGTCCGGAAACTCAAGGATCACCACGCGTTTTCCCTCGTCTTCGTGATTTTCAAGACCTTCCAGCGCGCCGCCTCGTGCAATGTACTTACCACCATACTGGGCAACGGCAGGAGCAGCCGCCGCAGCATATTCTTTCCAGCGCTCCAGATCTGTCACTTCAACACGGGCAATCACGTATGCGGTCATTGACTTAACTCCTTAAAGATCATCCCGAAAATACTTTAGCAAATGGTTTACCGGATTGGGCGCTGCCTGTCCAAGACCGCAGATGGACGCATCGCGCATCACAATCTCCAGATCACGAATAGCTTCTTCGTCAATGTCTCCGCCCTTTTGCAGCATGGCCACCATCTTCTGGGTGCCACCGCGACACGGAGTACATTGACCGCAGGATTCATGCTTGAAAAATTTAAGCGTGTTGAGCACTGCGTCCTTGATGTTGTCTTTGTCTGACAGAACCACGACCGCGTGCGACCCCACAAAGGAACCCAATGCGGCAAGCGGCCCACCGAAATCAAGCGGCAAGTCATCCATTTCCGCAGGCAAAACACCACCGGAAGCTCCTCCCGGGTAATAAGCTTTGAACTTATGTCCGTCAGCCATTCCGCCACAGTAGTCATCGATCAGTTCACGGATGGTAACACCGGCAGGTGCAAGAACAACGCCGGGGTTCTTTACACGGCCGGACACCGACCATGACCTTGGGCCCGGATGGTCTTCCTTACCCTGATTTGCAAACCAATCGGGTCCGTTTTCGAGAATGTCGCGGATCCACCAAAGTGTTTCCACGTTATGATTGAGCGTCGGACGGCCAAATACGCCAACTTCGGCAATATATGGCGGGCGATGGCGCGGGAGGCCGCGTTTTCCCTCAATGGATTCGATCATTGCGGATTCTTCTCCGCAAATGTATGCACCGGCCCCGCGTCGCAATTCTATAAAGCCTTTTGGGGCAATGCCGGCGGATTCCAAGGCAGCAATCTCACGGCGAAGAATTTCCAGGACAGCTGGATACTCATCTCGCATATAAACATAGATGCGCTCGGCCTCGACAAAATGAGCAGCAATCAGCGCCCCTTCAAACATACGATGCGGGTCGCGCTCCAGATAATAGCGGTCCTTGAATGTACCAGGCTCTCCTTCGTCGCCGTTAATCGTCATCAACCTTGGGCCAGCATAACCACGCACGAATTTCCATTTCATATGCGATGGAAAGCCCGCCCCACCCAATCCTCTAAGACCCGATTCTTTCAGAATTTCCAGAATTGAATCAAAGTCATAACTACCGGATTGGACTTTACTCCAAATCACATAACCCCCATCCCGCCTGTAGGCTTCGAGATCAGCGTAGGGCGGAATTTCTGCAGGTATTTCCTTGTTGCTGGCACCTGAGGAGGCCAGTGCCAGAAGATTATCAACGGTTGCCTGACCAATTTCCCGATCGCCAACCCGGGCAGCCGGTGCAACATCACACCCGCCCATACAAGGCGCTCGCATGACCCTGATTTTTGAAGGATCAGCTCCGCTCTCAAGCTCCTCAATAAGCGTTTCCGCACCTGCCATCATGCATGAAAGGGAATCGCATACCCGGATTGTCACCGGGGCAGGCTTTTCCTCATCTTCCTTGACGATATCAAAATGATCGTAAAACGAGGCAACTTCGTAAATTTCCGCCTGAGCAAGTTTCATCGTTTCGGCAAGCGCCCGCATGTGCTTTGCCTCAAGACAGCCAAAACGATCCTGTATCTTGTGCAGATGTTCAATCAGCAAATCTCGATCACGCGGGGCACCCTGAAGCAAGGTCTCGACATCCAAAAGAGCAGCCTCATCAAGATGCCGTCCTTTTGTAGAAGACGTCTTGCGGCCACCCTTTGGATCAAAATGCTGGTTCATATCCCGCTCCTGGCCCGAAACTTACTAGAAGAGCCCCTGCACGTCACCCTTATCATCTAGCATGATTGCCTCCGCAGACGGCACTTTTGGCAGACCAGGCATGGTCATGATCTCACCGCAGATCACTACCACAAATCCGGCTCCCGCCGACAGACGGACTTCGCGTACCGGCAACGAATGACCGGTCGGAGCTCCGCGAAGGTTTGGATCGGTCGAGAACGAATATTGCGTTTTCGCCATGCAAACCGGAAGATCGGCATAGCCTTGGTCTTCCCACTGCTTCAACTGATCGCGGATTTTCTTGTCCGCAAGAACCTCATCCGCCCGATAAATCCGCTTGGCTATGGTCTCGATTTTCTCAAACAAGGTCATCTCGTCCGGATAGAGCGGCGCATATTGGGCAGTACCGCCGTCGATCATCTCGACAACCTTTTCGGCCAGGTCTTTCGTTCCCTCAGACCCATGCGCCCAATGCTTGCAGAGCACTGCTTCTGCTCCCTGGGTAGCCACATACTCTTTCACGGCTTCAACTTCTGCATCCGTGTCGGTGATGAAATGGTTTATCGCCACAACCGCCGGCACGCCAAACTGCTTGATATTCTCAATATGGCGACCGAGATTGGCGCAACCTTTTTTAACAGCTTCAACGTTTTCAGGCCCCAGATCTGCCTTTGCAACACCACCATTCATCTTCATGGCGCGAACTGTCGCAACAATTACGACCGCTTCTGGTGCTATGCCGGCTTTACGGCATTTGATGTTGAGAAATTTCTCTGCTCCGAGATCAGCGCCAAATCCCGCTTCCGTTACCACATAATCCGCCAGTTTAAGCGCGGTCTTTGTTGCCACCACGGAATTGC
Organism: Pseudomonadota bacterium; assembly: GCA_039029255.1. Classification (GTDB taxonomy): domain Bacteria; phylum Pseudomonadota; class Alphaproteobacteria; order Rhizobiales; family Rhizobiaceae; genus JAALLB01. Next base: position 70,788 of record JBCCGN010000010.1, read on the forward strand.
AACCATGTGCAATGTTCGCAAATGGCCCACCATGGACGAACGCGGCATTGTTTTCGAGGGTTTGAACAAGGTTCGGTTGCATCGCCTGCTGCAGGAGAACGGTCATCGCACCGTCTGCCTTGATATCACGGCAATAGACAGGAGAGCGGTCTCGACGATACGCCACGATGATATCTCCAAGACGCTTTTTGAGATCATCTAGATCGTTTGCAAGGCAGAGAATTGCCATAACTTCTGAAGCAACCGTGATATCGAAACCGGCTTCTCGCGGAAAGCCATTTGCAACCCCACCAAGCGAGGCGGTTATCTGGCGCAGCGCCCGGTCGTTCATGTCCATTACACGGCGCCATGTAACCCGTCTGGTGTCGATCTCGAGCTCGTTACCCCAATAAATGTGGTTGTCAATCATAGCGGACAGCAGGTTGTGAGCAGATGTAATCGCATGAAAATCACCTGTGAAATGCAGATTCATTTCTTCCATCGGTACAACTTGTGCATATCCGCCCCCGGCTGCCCCACCCTTCATACCAAAGCAGGGACCGAGCGATGCTTCGCGAATGCATATCGCCGCTTTCTTTCCAATCGCATTAAGGCCATCACCAAGACCAACGGTCGTGGTGGTTTTACCTTCACCGGCAGGTGTCGGATTGATCGCTGTGACAAGAATAAGTTTACCGTCTTCCCTACCCTGCACAGATTTAATGAAACTCTCAGAAACCTTTGCCTTGTCATGGCCGAATGGCAGTAGTTCGGAACTCGGAATGCCAAGTTTGTCACCTATTTCCTGAATCGGCTTCTTGTTTGCCTCCCGGGCGATTTCGATATCTGATTTGACGGCCATGAAATTCTCCAATTCTGCAACATAGTTGTCTATCAATCGACAGATAATGCGACAATCAATTTTTTGGTCTTAAAACCCTTACTCTAATTCACATTCACCTGAACCTGTCTACCTTGCATCCGAGAGCCATTATAAAAAGGCACCGTCCCACTCGTGTAAACACAATCCAGATGTAACTTGAGAATTTGGAAAGCTCCTGCCTGCGACTTACCTCAATGCACAGGCGGCCAGTTTCTGACCTGCTTTTCCTCCCGGGAACCCTGTCCGGTTGACCGTTTCTATCACAGGCACTGCCCGGGACAAGTCTCTTTTCGTCGAATGTTGTCGTAAAGTTGAAAACAGGTGGTCCCAACAACAAAAAAGCCCGCATCAGATGCGGGCTTCCAGTTCACTTTTGGTTGAAAAGGTTCAGGAGTTCACGGCATCCTTCAATGCTTTGCCTGCCTTGAATTTGGGAGCCTTGGATGCAGGAACGTTAATTGTTTCGCCGGTGCGCGGATTACGGGCAGTAGTAGCCTTACGATTGGCAACGGAAAAGTTGCCAAATCCCAGGATACGCACTTCATCGCCAGCCTTCAGTGCGCCGGTAACCGTATCCAAAACCGCATCCACTGCGTCTCCAGCTTGAGCCTTAGTCATGCTGCACTGGTCAGCTATTGCTCCAATCAGTTCATTTTTGTTCATGTTGCATCCCTTCCATTTCAAAAAATCGCTATGACAAATTATGATGTGATTTTCCTATTTCGGCTGCATCAACACAAGGAAAAACAGCCAAAAACGGCTGTTTTCAGCGATTTATCCCGCTTTAGCCTCCTATTTCGATGCAATATTCCCTTTCCGAAGTCCAATTCTCTTCATGATAACAAAAAAAGGGCCGATGTGATTCGGCCCTTTAAGTAAGTCTTACAACTGATTCTGTACGCTAATGAGCTACGCTCACGCCTTGCTGATCCAGCCGTTTCATATCCTTGGCAGCAGCACGCTCAGCATCTTCCGCACTCCATTCAATAGCCTCAGGCTTTTGCGTAAGCGCTTGCTCGAGCACCTCATCCATTATGGACACCGGAACGATCTCAAGCGCATTCTTAACATTGTCAGGAATGTCTGCCAGATCTTTGGCGTTTTCTTCCGGAATCAGGACTTTCGTAATGCCACCACGAAGCGCCGCCAGTAGCTTTTCCTTTAAGCCTCCAATGGGAAGCACCCGACCGCGAAGGGTAATCTCGCCGGTCATCGCTACGTTCGCCCTAATTGGAATATCAGTCATAACGGACACGATGGACGTAACCATGGCAACCCCGGCGGAAGGGCCGTCTTTTGGTGTTGCCCCTTCCGGAACGTGGACGTGTATGTCCAGCCTGTCGAAAGTTGGTGGCTCGATCCCAAAGTCCGTTGCTCGAGAACGAACATAGGAGGCTGCTGCCGAAATCGATTCCTTCATGACATCTTTCAGATTGCCGGTCACAGTCATCTTGCCTTTGCCAGACATTGAGACGCCTTCAATTGTAAGCAATTCGCCCCCAACTTCAGTCCATGCAAGACCCGTAACAACACCGACCTGATCGTCCTTTTCCGCTTCACCGTGGCGGAACTTTGGAACTCCAAGAAACTCGTCAATGTTCTTCACAGTGACCTTGATCGACTTCCGGTTCCCTTTCATGATTTCCGTAACCGCTTTACGCGCCAGCTTGGATAATTCGCGCTCCAGATTACGTACTCCCGCTTCACGCGTATAAGTACGAATAACCTCGCGCATCGCTTCATCACCTATGCTGAATTCCTTCGGCTGCAGTGCATGATCCTTTATCGCTTTGGGCAGAAGATGCCGTTTAGCAATTTCAAGCTTCTCATCTTCGGTGTAACCGGCAATACGAATGATCTCCATACGGTCCATAAGCGGGCCTGGAATGTTAAGCGTATTGGCTGTTGTTATGAACATGACATTTGAAAGGTCATAATCCACTTCGAGATAATGATCTGCGAATGTATGGTTTTGCTCAGGATCAAGGACCTCCAGCAATGCAGAAGACGGATCACCACGGAAATCCATGCCCATTTTGTCAATCTCATCAAGAAGAAACAGCGGATTTGCCTTCTTGGCCTTTTTCATCGATTGAATAACCTTGCCAGGCATTGAACCGATGTAAGTCCGCCGGTGACCGCGGATCTCCGCTTCATCACGAACTCCGCCCAACGCCATCCGGACGAATTCACGGCCAGTCGCCTTGGCGATCGATTTGCCAAGCGAGGTCTTGCCGACACCAGGAGGCCCGACAAGACACAGGATGGGCCCCTTGATTTTCCTGGCCCGCGACTGAACCGCCAAATACTCAATGATACGCTCTTTGACCTTTTCCAGACCGTAATGATCTTTTTCGAGGATATCCTCGGCCTTTTTCAGGTCGGTCTTTATTGCGGAGCGCTTGCCCCAGGGTATCCCAAGCAGCCAGTCGAGATAATTTCGCACGACTGTTGCCTCTGCAGACATGGGGCTCATCTGCTTCAGTTTCTTGAACTCTGCTTCGGCCTTTTCCTTGGCTTCTTTTGAAAGCTTGGTTTTGTTTATGCGCTCCTCGATTTCCTGAAGCTCATCTTTACCGTCTTCACCGTCACCCAGTTCCTTCTGAATGGCTTTCATTTGCTCATTGAGATAGTACTCGCGCTGGGTTTTCTCCATCTGGCGCTTTACGCGACCGCGAATTCGCTTTTCGACCTGGAGGACCGATACCTCACTTTCCATAAGTCCTATCACGTGTTCCAGACGCTCTTTGACTGAAAATATGGAGAGGATTTCCTGCTTTTCAGAAATTTTTATCGCCAAATGCGAAGCGATCGTATCCGCGAGCTTGGAGTACTCCTCGATCTGAGTCACCGAAGTCACGACTTCCGGCGAAACTTTTTTGTTGAGCTTCACATAATTCTCGAAATCACCAACGACGGAACGGGCCAGCGCCTCGATTTCAACGGGATCATCATCCTGATCCTCAATAATGTCTGCAATTGCCTCGAAATACTCTTCACGAGGTGTGAACTTGCGCACACGGGCACGGGAAACCCCTTCCACCAGCACCTTCACGGTTCCATCCGGAAGTTTCAGAAGCTGCAGAACTGAAGCAAGCGTCCCGATATCATAAAGTGATTCCGGAGTCGGATTGTCATCGCCCGCATTTCTTTGAGTAAACAACAGAACCTGGCGATCCGAATTCATCACCTCTTCCAGAGCTGCAATCGATTTCTCACGTCCCACAAAAAGTGGCACAATCATATGTGGAAAAACTACAATGTCGCGCAGCGGCAACAGTGGCAGTATATCGCCTGATCCAAATTCGATTTCACCGGTATTTTCATTGCTCATCAAATTTTCCTTTTTGCGAAGGTCGGCCTTCACGAATCTTTATTTTAATACCCAAAGTCGATCAGGAACACCGGAATTGAAACTTATACCTAAATGAATTTTTCATTTGAGAGGCAGGAAACCGGGTGTCGGACGATACGGCGGGTCTTAGGATGTATTTGGGGTATTGAGCAAACGCCTTCAAGAGTCTTATTGAATTTGAACCGCAGTAATTTCCGGATTCGCCAATAAAAATGCCGCCCTCAGGCGGCATCTATCATACAGTGTTAACTGACCCTGTTCAGGCACTCGCCTCTTTCTCGGATTCCTTGTCGGAATAAATGTACAATGGACGGGCATTACCCTCCACTACCTCTTCGGAAATCACTACTTCTTCAACCCCTTCCAAGGCAGGAAGTTCAAACATTGTATCAAGCAGGATCCCCTCAAGTATTGAACGCAATCCACGCGCACCAGTCTTGCGACTGATCGCCCTTTTTGCAACCGCGTTCAACGCATCTTCATGGAAGCTGAGTTTGACATCTTCCAGCTCAAAGAGCCGTTGATACTGTTTCACCAGCGCGTTCTTCGGCTCGGTCAAAATTTGAACCAGCGCATCCTCATCGAGGTCTTCAAGGGTCGCAAGCACCGGCACACGGCCAATAAACTCCGGAATCAGACCAAACCGCTGCAAATCTTCGGGTTCAACGCTGCGAAGCACCTCACCTGTCTTGCGGTCATCCGGACTTTCCACATGCGCACCAAATCCGATTGATGTCTTTTGGCCGCGGTCCGAGATAATCTTCTCAAGACCCGCAAATGCACCGCCGCATACAAAAAGCATGTTGGTTGTATCGACCTGCAGGAACTCTTGCTGCGGATGTTTCCTTCCACCCTGTGGAGGCACAGAAGCAACGGTTCCTTCCATAATCTTCAGCAAAGCCTGCTGAACACCCTCACCCGACACATCGCGGGTAATGGACGGGTTGTCAGACTTGCGTGAAATCTTGTCCACTTCATCAATGTACACGATACCGCGCTGTGCGCGCTCGACATTGTAGTCTGAGGCCTGAAGAAGCTTCAAAATAATGTTTTCAACGTCCTCGCCGACATAACCCGCTTCGGTCAATGTCGTGGCATCTGCCATGGTAAACGGTACATCCAGAATTCGGGCAAGGGTTTGAGCAAGCAGTGTCTTGCCGCAACCGGTAGGACCAATCAGCATGATGTTGGACTTCGCCAGCTCAACATCCTGATTTTTTGCTGCATGATTCAGGCGTTTGTAATGGTTGTGCACCGCGACCGAAAGAACACGCTTGGCATGTGCTTGACCAATTACGTAATCATCAAGAACTTCAAGAATTTCCTGAGGTGTCGGAATGCCTTCGCCGGATTTTACCATCGAGGATTTGTTTTCCTCGCGGATAATATCCATACAAAGCTCGACACATTCATCGCAGATGAAAACAGTTGGCCCCGCAATCAGCTTGCGAACCTCGTGCTGGCTCTTTCCGCAGAATGAACAGTACAGGGTATTTTTTGAATCACCGGAACTGGAAATCTTGCTCATTTATTTTCCTTAGCCTGACCATCGTGCGAAACGATAAGAAAACCCAATTTGGACCACCTTATGTCGGTTACGCAAGGACAAATTTGCCTTCAAAGCATGTTACGCCACAAAACATTCACATAGGCTTAACAAGTGTGATTAAAGCCAATCCTCCCGGATCAGCCCTATTCCTCTATTTCTCTTTGCTCAATTACCTTGTCAATCAGGCCGAATTCCATCGTTTCCTCAGCCGTCATAAAATGATCGCGATCGAGCGTTTCTTCGATTGTGTCATAGTCTTGGCCGGTATGTTTCACATACACTTCATTAAGGCGCCGTTTCATCTTCATGATGTCTTCAGCGTGACGCTGAATGTCCGAAGCCTGCCCCTGGAAACCGCCGGAAGGCTGGTGAACCATAATCCGTGCATTTGGCAGAGCAAAGCGCATGTCCTTGTTCCCGGCACACAGTAACAAAGATCCCATTGATGCAGCCTGCCCTATGCAAAGCGTGGAAACAGCGGGTTTTATAAACTGCATCGTGTCATAAATTCCCATTCCAGAGGTAACAACGCCGCCTGGAGAGTTTATGTAAAGGTTGATTTCCTTCTTCGGATTTTCCGCTTCAAGATAAAGAAGCTGCGCGCAAACAAGCGTGGCCATCTGGTCTTCTATCGGACCGGTAATAAAGATGACCCGCTCCTTGAGAAGGCGCGAGAAAATATCATAAGCCCGTTCTCCGCGGTTGGATTGCTCGACAACCATCGGAACGAGATTCATATAGGTTTCAACCGGATCTTTC
>JBCCGN010000011.1:0-76069 GCA_039029255.1 Pseudomonadota bacterium
TGAAGGATCAGTGCTTCCTCAACCTGGCTTCCGACAGTATGAATTGGCGAAAGCGCCGTCATCGGTTCCTGAAACACCATGGATATCCGCCCGCCGCGCATCTTGAGCAGATAGGGATCATTGGCGGCCAGGGATGCGATATCAACTTCATCTTCAGGCTGCTGTGGGTCGCGAAGAAGGATGCTTCCCTGTTCGATATTTGCGTTCCTGGGAAGTATTCGCAATATGGTCTGTGCAATAACAGATTTTCCGGAACCGGATTCACCTACCAGCGCCACAACCTGTCCGGGCAACACATCGAAGCTAACTCCCTTGACCGCCTCGACACTGCCTCCCTGAATCTCGAATGAAACCCGCAGGTCTCTAACACTCAATAAACTTTCTGCGTTACTCATGCAGCAGAACACCCCTCAATTCACGCCCTCTCCCGTGCTTTGACCGAAGTCATTGCCGGGCACCATATGCATTCGTATTGAAAATTAAAAGTGACATAATGCACGCTCCGGCATTATGGGACCTTGACATGTGTAAATTCCGGAAAATCTGCAGCAAATACAACGATTCCGGGGTCAGGAAGGCAGTCTACCGGAATAACCAGACTCCCTTAAAACGTCACAATAGCTCTTGTCCATGATCCCTTTACCGCTCGACAATTGCGAAAGATTGAGGTCACCGCCAAAATTCACTTCCAGTAACACAGGCCCTTTTTTCGTTAGTGCAACGTCCCATGACTGCACCCTGACGCCTGCCAGAAACCGGGAGGCTTCAAGGACACACTTGCTCGCATCTGCAAAATTCGGAAGCTGGAATTCGAAGAGATGCTTTTTGTCGGGCGGAGTCTTGTGAATGCACTCAACCCCGTCGCGGGTTTTCAATACAGCCCGGTCAAACTTACCTGTTCCGAGATCGACGGATGCGATAATGGAACCCGAGCGCCAAAAATTGTCGGCTACTTCACCGCTTGCCGGAATTTTGAGAACGCATGAGTGTATGGAAGATTCCCGTTCACGATTGAATACCAGAAAACGAACTGAAGAAATTACATCACAACCGATCGCTGCAAAATCAGGGTGCGGCTCAAGCACCCGTTGGAAGAGATAACCCTTCCGTGAAATTCCCTGAATGTATTCAACGACCTCCGAAAGCGGATACTGATGACCCTCGTTTACAACAAGCTGATTACTGGTGACGTCATCAACGCGAAAGGAACCGATACTCAGCAGACCGGTCGTCGGTTTGCAGAACACCGGATGGTTTTCGTGCGATAGCAGAAATGCACCTAGCTCATCTTTCGTCTTGAGTACCGGAGCACCTGCCCCGCGCCCCTTGCGATCGTAAATTGCCATTGTTTCAGGGCAAGGCAAGCCACCACCGCGCATGAGAGCTTCGAACGCCAGCTTGTTCTTTGTCAAAGCATACCAAGTCCGGTCATTATATATTTTATTGAATGCCTGCTGGGCCTGTTTGCCCGCAAATTTCTCAATGAGCTCGTTTTCCGCTTCCGCATTGCAGAACCCGAACTGAATGAATTCGCCACTTGAAAGTTTGCCCGGCCCGAAGCGGGCATTGATAAACTTAGTACAGGCATCCAATTTGTTTCCGGCAGGCGTAGCACGCCACACATCAATTATTGATGACGGCTGCACCGTTGAAAGCTGTTCGCGCAGCCTGAGGTGTTCGCCAAGTCTGAGCGGAGCATCGTCTTCCATGATTGCTACGGGCCGTCATCCGTTTGCTGGCCCTGGTTAGCAGATGCCGCAGCTTCGTCGTCATGTATTCGCCGGGCTGCTGCAGCCAGTGCCGCTTTTTCATTATCGGCCAATGGTTTAGCTGGTTCATCGGCAAGGCGAACCGTGACCTCTTTGCTGGCAAAGCGGATGCCTTCCTGCTCGAAGAGTTCCCGAATTGCCGCGTAAACGACTTTTCGGGTAACGAACTGATCGCCGGGTTTCGTCATGAACTTCACGCGGATGATCATTGCTGAATCTTCCATCCGGTAAACACCCTGCGACTTCAGCGGCTGAAGAAACAATTCACCCACTTCCGGGTGATCCAGCAACCTTTGCCCCAGCTTTTTAACCAGCTTGCGCACACGTTCGACGTCCGTATCGTAAGTCAGTCGCAACGGTAATTTCATCATGACCCAGTCGCGCGAATAGTTGGTCAGTTGCTTGATCTCGCCAAACGGAATGGTATGGAGCGGACCATTGTGATGGCGCAGCTGGAATGAGCGAAGCGAGATTTTTTCAACCGTACCTCGAATCGTATCAAGCTCGATATACTCGCCTTTTCGGAACGCATCATCAAACAGGAAAAACCCGCCCGAAAAAATATCCCGGATCAGTGTTTGCGCTCCAAAGCCAACTGCAAGTCCGATAACACCGGCACCGGCAAATAGCGGAGCGATATCAACTCCCAGATTGGACAGGATGATCATTACCGACAAAATCAATATGGAAACAATCAGTACATTTCTGACAAGCGGCAGCAGTGTTGCGAGGCGGCTGGCACTCTTACCGGACATTTCCTCGCCCGGCTCACCATCTTCGTGAATCGCATCATCACCCTCTTCCGCAAGCTGGTTGTCGATGTAGACCACCACAGCGCGATACATCAGCCAGCCGAAGAATGCGATTATCAGTGTATCGATGAATGCCGTGACAGGATGTTGTTCATCTCCAACGCTGATATCCCAGGCTGCAAAAATGTATGCAAGACCCAACAGAATTACCAGAATACCCACAGCCTCTTCGAGCACAATCTTGAAAACTGGTTTGAAAACCGGCATTTCTTCAAGTTGCTTGGCGGACATGACCTGATTGATGATCAGTTCTTCATCATCGTCCTCTGAACGGTTTTCCTGAATTTCCTCCAACGCCTTTCTTTCGGCTTCAATTTCGCGTTCGCGTTGGTCATAGGCAGCCTGAACACGCTCTTCGAAGCGGCGCTGGCGCGAGACATAAAAACGGTCGATGAAGATCAGCAGCAGCCCGTAAATTGCAATCGCACCGATCATTGCTACAGCTGGCGCACCAATTACCGCGAGGGCACTCGGCAAGTCGAGAACAATCCGGTAAACACTGACAAGCCAGGCTACACCGAGGTATGCAAGAATTATGATGTGCCACTGAGAAGCAAGAACTCTTCGCCAGATGGGCTTGAGCGACCGGTCACCCTCGCCCAGAATAATGTCATGGAATTCCTGTTTGTGCTTCAACATTCCGTACGCAATGATCAGCGCGCAGAGTAAAAGAGATACAATCACAAGCAGCTTGAGCGGGTCTGGCGGCAGACCGAGCAAAGCAAGCCAGACAAAGAATGAACAAACAATAATTACGAATAAGGCGATTGTCCGCCAGACCCGCTGCATCTCGTCAGCACTATTATCATCCAGATTGAGCATGCGATGCGAAGGTGCATCGGGCGCAATCAGGTTGAAGAATATTACATGCCTGAAAACACGGTAGGAAAAATAGGCGACAAGTATCACACCGATGGTTCCGCGGCTGGCTCCATGGCCTGAATCAAATATCACAGCTACCAATACCGCAATTATGAACGCCAGACTGACAGTGAGCAAAATCAGTGTTGCCCTGAACATCAGATAAGATATTTTTTCTGCCCGGTTTTGCGGGTCGGGATTAAAGAAACCTTCAAAATGTTTGCGATTCCAATTTCGGATCACAAGGGTTGGCCCGGTTCCTATTAAGATGCCGCCAATTGCAGTCAGAATTGCAAGACCAAACCAGTAAAAACTGCCATCCGGACTCACCCGGTTCAGGGTGTTCATGATACTCGACAAAAGTTCCGGTGCTTTGCTGATAATGCGGTAAAGTTCTGATCGAACTTTCAGGGCACGCTCTGCCATCCCTGGGCCGTCGGACTTTTGAGACGTATCTGGGTTTCCGGGCGAAACAACGATTACACTAAGGCCTTTGTCACGTGCGCTCTCCAGGAGAGGCTCAAGTTCCTGGGCTATTTCCGCATTATCCTGCGCATGCGCGTAATTTTCAGAAGATAGGAAAACAGCACCAGCAAACAAAAGGCATAGAAAAACAAAACGCTTGAATAACAGTCCCAAAATCGCTTCCCCCGGTTTCATTCGATGTCGCAGCCGCTATGGCACGTCCGATCACCCTTTGTAGTATTCACGATACCAATGCACAAACTTTTTCAAACCTTCACTCAATCCGGTCTTCGGTTGAAATCCATAGTCCCGGTTGATTTCGCTTATGTCTGCGCATGTGACTGGAACGTCTCCGGGCTGCATGGGAAGGTCCTTGCGAATTGCCGTTACGCCGAGTTCTTGCTCCAGGATTGCCAGAAAGTCTTCAAGTTTTTCGGGTTGATTATTACCGATATTGTAGACCTTGTGTGGTGGTTGGCGATTGCCGGTCGGACCATCGCCGGCTATGCGAAGAATCCCGTCAACGATGTCATCTATGTAAGTGAAATCCCGGAGCATATCGCCATTGTTGAACACCTGTATCTCTTCTCCATTCAAAATCTTGCGTGTGAACGAGAAGTAAGCCATGTCAGGCCGGCCCCACGGACCATAAACCGTGAAAAAACGCAGGCCAGTAAGCGGGATGCCATAAAGATGGGAATAGGTATGGCTCATCAGTTCGTTGGACTTTTTTGTTGCAGCATAAAGGGAAACCGGCTTGTCAGCACGGTCTTCCTCCTTAAACGGAACATCGCGGCGCCCGCCATAAACTGAGCTGGAGGAAGCATAAAGCATGTGCTCCAAGTCCTCAGTATTCCTCGCAATTTCAAGCATGTTTACATGTCCGGCAAGGTTTGAACGAACGTATTCCGTTGGATTTTCCAGGCTGTACCGCACGCCTGCTTGCGCTGCCAGGTGAATGATCCTGCTGAAGAATTTGTTCTTCAGAAATTCATTCAGATTCTCCGTATCGGCCAGATCGATCTGGCCGAATTCAAATCTGTCACCGAAATTTCGCAGAATATCCAGGCGCGACTGTTTCAGTTCTGTGGAGTAATAGTCGTTGACCTCGTCCAAACCGATGACATGTTCACCCGCTTGTAGCAGCTGGTTTGCCACATGAAATCCTATGAACCCCGCAACCCCGGTTATCAGGTAAGCCATACTCAACTTCCAGAAAATGTCTGATGTGGAGGTTCTTTGCGCCGCAGCAGAAGGAATGTCAAACTGCTTGTCGACCCAGGCAACAAAATTAAAAGAAAAACGGAAGCTGCGCCCCGTCCCCGTTCGGCAACTTCCGTATCTTCTAACGTGCAGACGGTTTCCCGTCCAAATCCGGTGTTGGTATTCCACCTGACAGATGCGTTATCCGCATTCTTGTTCTTTCGGTGCTTTTCGCACTCTTTTTGTTCGGCCTTTAAGGCTCAATTACCCCGCATTTCTCTGATGCGGTTTTATCCTTTGCGTGTTCCTTCATTTCCCCTGAGAGAGAAGGAACACGCCATGCCATCCCGGGAGGAGGAAGGATGGCTTGTTCGCAGTTCGTAATTCCGGTGCTTGAAAGTTTGAAACCTTCCCCGAAATTACGCTTTCAGTGTTGCGTCAGCCACTCGCGTGCAGCACGCTGGGCCCTGGCAATCTGTGCGCTGGTCATCTCTGCGGCGATTTCCTCGCGCCGCATCTTTGCGATTTCAAAGCCACGGAACGCGGCGATGTTGAACCACTTGTGAGCTGCAATCATGTCCTCTTCACCATCACGCCCGGTTGCATACATCAAACCGAGTTCAAAGAGTACTTCTGCGTTGCCGGAAGAAGCCATGTCGGCGAAATCGGCATTTGTAATGTCAAAACGTGCCATTTTGTTCGTCCCTCTCGTCTTCCTTTTCGGAAGCTCCTTATAGTGTTTTCGCCGGTTTTCCCGATCTTGTTATTGTTGTGCCGGGTTCACCCCGGTCTTGTTGTTCGATGCAGTAAACTTGCCTGAGGGAATTGAAAACGATCTTAAAAACAATGCTTAACGGGAGACAAACAGATTCAAAACGAAAAATGAATTTAGGATTCGATTCACCCTATAAAATTCGTTATTTCAAAGGCTTACCGTTATTTTTACCGTTGATTCACGTTTGAATTTCAAGATTTTCGTAACCATGGTCTGGATTGTCACTTCAAACTTGCATAAAATTCGAGACAAATTTGAAGGAATTGGCAGAACAAAAATGCTTCACGATTGTGAGCAATATTCGCTACACTATTGACGTATACGTCAATTTTCGCTTTTTATGGGCAATCTACTCTGGAGGATCACGATGAAAAAATTGATTTCAACGACTTGCGCAGCTTTGTTTGTTGTCGCGAGCACCACTCTTGCCATTTCCGCGGAACCTATCGAAGGTAACTGGAAAACCAAAAGCGGCGAAACAGCTGGTATAAGCAAATGCGGAGGTTCCTTTTGCATCAAACTGAAAACCGGCACGCATGCAGGCAAGCAGATTGGCAAGCTGAAAGGTTCAGGAGCAAATTACAACGGCACCATCACGGACCCTGAAGATAACAAAGAATATACGGGCTCAGCAAAAGTGGGTTCATCAAGCATGAAGCTCAAGGGCTGTGCGCTGAAAATATTCTGTCAGACCCAAACCTGGAAAAGACTCTAGGCATTTTTTCAAGTTCAATCGTTAAACCCCGGCCTGTCCGGGGTTTTTCTTTTCTGCTGGTATTAAGGCCTGTGCCAGACTTTGCAGCGGACCCAGGTGACACCTGTCATCTCGAAATAGTCTTCAGTTGCGACTGAAAATCCACCATTTCTTGCTTGCTCCTCAACTGCCCTGTTGGGCGCGTTGGCGTCAAACGTCCAACCCCAGCCAATCGGCGGAATAACTTGTTCGAATTCTGCGCGAAAGATAACATCTTCGCGCCCGGGGCTTTCAACACCGTCCCTGAACCTGCAATTCAACCCGACCAGCACCAGGCTGTGCTGACGGGCGAAAGCTGACTGCTTTTTCATCTCGGCTTCAGTGATCCATTCCTTGCCCAGTAATTCAGCCTGCACAGGAGTACCGGAAAACACGGCCGCAAGAAGCACCCACAATGCACAATTGCGGATGTCCATCATCTTGCCTTTTGTCCAAACAGTATTTTCTGCTGTTCTTCGTCCTTGTCGAACTGCGACTGCTGACGTTTCTCTATCCCGAGGTTAAGGCCTTTTTCTACGGCTGGTCGTGCTTTCATGCGTTCGATCCAGGCCTCAAGATTAGGGAACTGTTTGATGTCCTGCCCCTGTCGTTCCCAAAGTATTGCCCAGCCGATTGAGGCAATGTCGGCGATCGAATATTCACCTGCGATAAAATCACGGCCCTCAAGGTGCTTGTTCAAAACACCATAGAGGCGGTTCACCTCATTCGTGTAGCGGTCGATCGCATAGGGAACCTGTTCTGGAGCATAAACCCTGAAATGATGCGTTTGACCCGCCATTGGTCCAAGTCCGCCCATTTGCCACATAACCCATTGATCCACTTCCACCCGGCCACGCTCATCTGATGGATAAAATTTACCAAACTTTCGACCAAGGTATTGCAGAATTGCCCCGGATTCGAAAACCGAAATAGGCTTGCCGTCAGGCCCTTCGGGATCAATGATTGCCGGCATCCGATTGTTCGGAGCGATTGCCAGGAATTCCGGCTTGAACTGGTCGCCGGCGCCAATGTTAACATAATTCACATTGTAGGGGATGCCCAGTTCCTCAAGCATTACCGTTATTTTCCAGCCATTCGGTGTGGGCCAGTAGTACAATTCTATTGGTTCATTTTGTTGCACGGCGGTTCAATCCCTTTTTCTCGTTCCACTCAAAATAGTTCATTGTGTAGGAAGAACAATACGATCACGGGAATTTGGATTCGCATATTGCCGGACAGGCCAGTAAGCTGCCAGTGAATCGGCTGTCGCAACCCGTCAATGGCAACTATCATGATTGAACCAACCAACACTGATCCGGTCATCTTTCACACCGCGAAAGACGCAGTTGACAATCTGTGTCTGCGCTATGAAACCGCGACCACCTTTCTCAAGAACCAGTTTGATGAGTTTCTTCAGGGCAAGACCGACGGCGCCCGATACCGTGCCTACTATCCGGAAATAATGATGGAATCGACAAGCTTTGCGCGGATCGATTCAAGATTGTCTTTCGGTCATGTAAGTGGCCCGGGAACCTATTCTACAACCATTACCCGCCCTGACCTTTTCCGCGAATACCTGGAACATCAACTGGGTTTGCTTATCGAGAATCATGGAATTTCCGTCGCAGTCGGGAATTCGACCACGCCGTTGCCGATTCATTTTGCATTTGAGGAAGGTGCTTCGATAGACGAGGTCGCTGTAGGCAGCCAGGAAACAATCATTCGGGATGTTTTCGATACACCCGACCTAGCCTTCATGGATGACCGTATTGTAAATGGCGACATCGACTTCAGTTCCAGTGAACCAGCTCCGCTGGCTCCGTTCACGGCACCACGTGTTGACTATTCCCTGCACAGGCTTGCCCACTACACGGGCACCAGTCCGATGCACTTTCAGAATTTTGTGCTTTTCACGAATTACCAGTTTTATGTTGATCGCTTTATAGAGTTCGCTGAACAGGCGCTGCTTGATGTCAATTCCGTTTACGAAGAATTCGTGGCTCCTGGCAACCGGATCACATGCAGGGAAGATTGTTCACAATTGCAAGCAAACGCCGCTCATCTATCCCGAATGCCGCAAATGCCGGCCTATCATCTCAAAACCGGAAAGCGCTCCGGGATCACACTGGTAAATATCGGAGTGGGCCCATCCAATGCAAAGACCATAACGGATCATGTGGCAGTCCTGCGTCCTCATACTTGGATAATGTTGGGCCACTGTGCTGGCCTCCGCAAAACCCAATCTCTCGGTGATTATGTACTTGCGCACGGTTATGTGAGAGAAGAACACGTTCTGGATGAGGATATTCCTATCTCGGTTCCGGTACCCCCGCTTGCCGAAGTACAGGTTGCTCTTCAGGAAGCGGTTGCCGAAACAACCGGACTTTCCGGCTATGACCTTAAAAACATCATGCGTACAGGAACGGTTGCTACAATCGATAACCGGAATTGGGAACTGCGGGATCAGCGGGGACCGGTGAAGCGCCTGTCTCAGTCCAGGGCAATTGCTCTGGACATGGAGTCAGCAACAATTGCTGCGAACGGCTTCAGGTTTCGGGTGCCGTACGGAACCCTTTTGTGTGTATCTGACAAGCCGCTACACGGCGAACTGAAACTCCCAGGTATGGCCTCGGAATTTTACCGCACGCAGATTGGGCGACATCTGCTTATTGGTATCCGAACCCTGGAAAAGCTACGGGAGATGCCAACCGAACGGCTTCATTCAAGGAAGCTTCGCGCTTTCAATGAAACCGCTTTCCAATAACAGAGAAGTCTCAGAGAATGTGGGGTTTGTTCAAGAAACTTTTTCTGACCGGGGTTGCTGGCCTTATTTTGCTGGTGTGCCTCGGATTTCTCAACTGGACACATCCGGCCTTTGATACGATATCGCATTTCCGGCTGCACCTGTCTGCTGGTCTGATGGTCTGCACGGTGTTGTTGACCGGCTTTGGAAAGTTCCGGTTTGCCGTAGTGACCTTATCTGCCGCAGCAATCGGCATTTGGTTTGCTGCCGACGGTACCCGTCTGACCGAACGAACAATACAGGCTGCTGAGGGCAAACCTGTTTATACGATGTTTCATTTCAACCTGTTATGGCTCAACCGCAAAAAGCAGCATGTTATCAATCGTATTCTGGAAATCGATCCTGACATCATTTCGCTTTCAGAAGCTTCGACACAGTGGAAACCCGCCTTAAGAAAACTTGAGAGTCGCTGGAAATTCAATGCACATTGCCCGGAGTGGCACGTGCGCGGCGGCGTGAGAATTTATTCTAGGTGGCCCCTTGATCATTCTGAAGATTTTTGTGGCGAATATGGCTCATTTCTGAGAACCAAAGCTGTGCTTGGAAACAAAGAGAGAATAACTGTTGGTTCCGTGCATACACGATGGCCCTGGCCGGCAAGCGGACCCAGGCAGGTCGAGAACCTGGTGCCCGAAATAGCCAAAACCGGCCCCGACGCGCTCATTACCGGAGATTTCAATGCCACGACCTGGTCCTGGAGCGTTCAGCGTTTTGCCGCTGCCGGAAATCTCCGGATACATTCAGGGATCGGGGGCACCTGGATTTTCGGGGCACTACCAAAACCGGTGGTCAACACAATCGGATTGCCCATCGACAATGTGATGACCAAGGGTCGCATCCGCGTACTATCTGTGAAAACGCTTGAAGAAATGGGCTCCGACCATCTTCCACTGTTGGTCAGTTTTCAAGTGCAGTGAAGTCCCCCTCACACAATACCACTCAATCTACGGCAAATTTGCTCTCAATCGCCATTTTGAAGTATAATCAAAAATGGGGCATGTGGGTTCATATGCGAAAGGAGGAGTTCAGATGGCAGTTGCTGATATCCTCGCCCAAAAAGGGCGAAATGTTTTTACCGCAGACATAAACGAGACAATTGAAAAGATCGCGAGGGTTCTTGCCGAAAAGAAAATCGGTGCTGCAGTAATCCTTGATGACAACAAAAAAGTTTGCGGCATTGCGTCAGAACGTGATCTGGTACGTGAAATCGCAAAAGATGGATGTGATGCGCTGGCAAAACCGATTTCCGTTTGTATGACGCAAAAGGTGATTTCCTGTGATGATGATGAGGGAATTGATTCACTTATGGACAAGATGACGAAAGGCCGTTTCAGACACCTACCAGTCATCAACAAGGGTAAGCTTGATGGCATTGTCTCCATCGGCGATGTCGTCAAACGCAAGATCGAAATTGCCGAGCGCGAAGCCGAAGACATGAAGCACTACATAGCCGGCTGAGTTCAGCTGGGATACCACGGCAGACTTACCGATTTTGATCCGCTTGAAGCTAAAACCTGATATCTGAATTCCTCAGACCGGCCGATACTACATGTTTGGATAAACCGGGCCTTCTCCGCCTTGCGGTACCGTCCAGTTGATGTTCTGATTTGGATCCTTGATATCGCAAGTCTTGCAGTGAACGCAGTTTTGGTTGTTGATCACAAAGGTTGCGTCCTCGGCCTCCGCCTCTTTGCCGAGAGGAATGGCGTCGCCATTACCATCCACCCATTCATATACGCCTGCAGGACAATAGCGCGTCGATGGACCAGCGAATTCATGAAGTTCCGAAGCCTTCTGCTTGTCGAGGTCTGCCACCTTCAGGTGAACCGGCTGGTTTTCTTCGTGGTTCGTATTTGACAGGAAAACAGAAGAAAGGCGGTCGAATGTCAGTTTGCCGTCCGGCTTCGGATACTCAATCGGCGTATGCATGGACGCAGGTTCGAGCGATTCATGGTCTGCCTTTCCATGCGACATGGTGCCGAACGGTGACCATCCTCCAAACAGGGTGTTGCACCACATATCAATACCACCGAACATAATGCCGAGCGGCGTACCATACTTTGACCACAGCGGTTTCGCATTACGGACCTTTTTCAGATCCTTTCCGATATCGCTGTCGCGCCAAGCATCATCATAGGCTGAAATCTCATCGTTGGCGCGGCCGGCACCAATCGCCTCAGCGACATGTTCAGCGGCCATGATTCCGGAAAGCATCGCATTATGCGAACCCTTGATGCGCGGTACATTCAGGAAGCCCGCTGCGCATCCTAACAACGCCCCACCGGGGAAGGTAAGCTTCGGCACAGATTGCCAGCCCCCTTCAGTAATGGCACGAGATCCATAGGAAATGCGTGTCGCACCTTCAAACGTATCTTTCACCGCAGGATGCGTTTTGAAACGCTGGAATTCCTGGAAGGGTGACAGGTAAGGATTTTTGTAGTTCAGGTGGCAGACAAAACCCACCACAACCTGATTATTGTCCAGATGATAAAGGAACGAACCGCCGCCTGTGGATTTATCAAGCGGCCAGCCAAATGAGTGCTGTACCGTACCTTCCTCGTGTTTGGACGGGTCGACTTCCCAGAGTTCTTTCAGGCCGATACCAAACTTCGGGGAATCGCTGTCTTTTGCAAGATCAAACTTCGCGATCAGTTCCTTGGAGAGCGAACCACGGGCACCCTCACCAAACAGAACATACTTTCCATGGAGTTCCATGCCGCGCTCGTGCATCGGTCCCGGTGTACCATCACGCTGAATGCCCATATCACCGGTTGCAACGCCTTTGACATTTCCGTTTTCATCATAAACCAGTTCCGCCGCGGCAAAACCGGGGTAGATTTCAATTCCGAGCCCTTCTGCCTTTTCCGCAAGCCAACGGCATACATTCCCGAGGGAAACGATGTAGTTACCGTGATTGTTCATCAACGGTGGCATGCCAAAGTTTGGAAGCCTGAATTTCGAGTTTTTTGTCAGAAACCAGAAAATGTCTTTCTTTACAGGCACCTGGAAAGGATGGCCATCTTCCTCTCGCCAGTCCGGGAAAAGACGGTCAACGCCAATCGGGTCCACGACAGCGCCAGACAAAATATGTGCACCGACTTCCGGCCCCTTTTCAAGCACTACAACTTCGAGATCGGCATTGATCTGCTTCAATTTGATCGCCGCAGCAAGTCCAGCTGGCCCTGCGCCTACGATGACCACATCAAATTCCATGCTTTCACGCTCTGGAAGTTCTTCAGACATTTATTTCTCCAACCGATTATCCAGACAAAGGTGTCGGAACACTGCTAATTCATGCCCCTTTTAGCATGCAATGATGGACACGCCAGTTCAATTTTGCCGCATGTTCTTTGTGCATTCACGACAGAATTGGCTGTTATCACCGGCAATAACCGTTAGAATTGCCTGATGACAAATGTGCATGAAGTTCTTGAATGGTATATTGATGCGGGTGTCGATATCCTGCTGGAGGATGCTCCTGTCGACCGTTTTGCGGAAACCCACCCATCTCTGGAAAAAGCCAGTACGACCAAGAACGGCCCGGAAAAGAGGCCAATCAGGCAGTTTGATCGACAACCAGAGGCCACGGCATCTATGGCTTTGCCGGATGCAGGTACAGTGAAATCAGCCCAGGAGGCTGCAAAATCAGCAAACAACCTTGAAGAACTCCATAGTGTCATAAAGAGTTTTGACGGATGCAATCTTAAGCGAACTGCGAAGAACACGGTGTTTGCAGACGGCAATCCAGAGGCTGATGTGATGTTTATTGGTGAGGCGCCGGGACGTGATGAGGATATGCAGGGACTGCCTTTTGTGGGACGAGCCGGGCAATTACTTGATCGCATGCTGCATGCCATCGGACACAATCGCGAGAACGCCTACATTACGAATGTAATTCCATGGAGACCTCCGGGAAACCGGACGCCTACACCGCAGGAAACTGAAATTTGTCGCCCGTTTATTGAACGTCACATAGAACTTGTTGAACCATCCCTGATCGTCATGCTTGGTGGATCATCTGCCAAGACGCTTCTCAAGTCCAAAGACGGGATTATGCGCCTAAGGGGTAAATGGTCAGAAGTAAAAACATCCAATTCCAAAACAAGCGCCATGCCGACCCTGCACCCGGCTTATCTGTTGCGTCAGCCTGCACACAAGAAACTCGCATGGCAGGACTTTGTGAAAATCAGAAAATATCTGGATGAAAGGCCCCGCTGACATTGCAGCAGGATCGACACACAAGAATTGAGTTCAATCAAATCATAGGTCTTTACGCGGTCGAAAATGTTGCCTAAATTTACGTTGGGTCAGATCAAGGGGAGAGGATCGAAAATGCATACAATAAAACTCATGGGTCGTACACGCGGTATTAGTTTGGTTTGTTTCCTGTTGTTTGCATTTTTTACCTTGCTCACCCCTGCAAATGCTCTCAGCCTGGAAATTGGAATTTCAAAGGCGAAAGCCACCCGTGCGATGATCAGCAAGGGATACACACAAATCGAGATATTCAAGGCCGGCTTCAAGACCATTCAGGCGCGCGCCTGCCAGAACGGTACGAGATACAAGGTGAAGATAGATTCCAGATATCGGATCAAGAACACCCAGAACCTCGGCCCCTGCCGCAGGACAATCCCAATCGAACGTATTGAGGAAAATCTGGAGAAGCAGGGCTACACCCGAATTGTAATGGAAAACCAGAACGGGAATTTTGTTGCGATTGCCTGCCAGGGAGAACAACGCGTTCGTCTTGTGTTTTCACAGCAGGGCAGGTTGCTTAAAAGCAGAAACATCGGCATATGTGAGCGCATCTATCAGCCCAATGACATTCGCCAGGTCCTGCGCGATCAAGGCTATGACCGTATAAAGTTCACAGACCGGCAATTGCCCTGGTATGTGGCTGAAGCCTGCCTGAATAACAGACGGTTTGAACTGCTTCTGACCCGTTTTGGAGAAATTCGAAAGAAAACGCGCATCGGACGGTGTGATCCGCCGGTTGATCCGCGCAATCTGGTTAACCTGCTGCGTGACAAGGGCTACGACAGAATTGAGATAGTCGATGACCAATTACCAGTTTATCAGGCTGAGGCATGTTTCAACAACGAACGCTTCGACCTTCAAATGAACCGTTTTGGCAAGATCACAGGGCGGACCCAAACGGGACAGTGCCGTGCAAACATGACCGACAAGGAAATTGTCGCGGTATTGAAAGAGGAAGGCTTTACTCGAATTCTTGTTAACCGCAAGTCCAACGGCCAGTTCGATGTATCCGCCTGTTTCGATGGATACCAAAAATTTGCGACCCTATCGAGGTTCGGCGAACTTGTAAGCGAGCGTGATGGCGGCAAGTGCAAGTCGCGGAGTGTTTCTGAAATCTTTACTGGCCTGGAAAACAGGAATTTCGACGATCTGAAGTTCTACGCTGAGGGATGCCGCAATGGAAAACGCTTTCAGTTCACCTACAACCGGGATGGTGACCGTATCGGCCGGAAACGCTTGGGCAGCTGTTAACCGAAGGACTCGCAGTGATGCATTCCCGTTTGCGGTTTGCATCGCCCTGTTCCTGCTTGTTTGCCAGGTTTCTTACGCTTCAGAACGCAACTCTATTGCTTCCGGCTCCTTCACAAGTGGCATTACCTCCGGTTCAGTTTTGGTCAGGGAGACCGGAGGACAATGGGTTGTTACCTTCGGAGAGGACTTCGTCCATGATGGTTCACCCGACCCGTGGATCGCGTTCGGGCGGGATGGATTTCAGCGGCACGGAATTATCGGCAAACTCAATCAGCTTTCCGGTAGCCAGTCACACCTTGTGGGGCCAAAATTGCATCCGCCGGATTTCAACGAAGTGTACATCTGGTGCGTCGAGCATAATACTTCGCTTGGCCGTGCGCGGATAATCTGGAACGAATAAAAGGCGCTAAACCATACCACAAAAATGTTTCATTTGGCGGTGTAGATCCGGAGTTCTTGTCGGTTGCGAGGAGTCGCAGACCGCCTGAAAACAGACGTCTCATTCAGAAAACGAAATGACACCAGAGATAACATATAATCGCGCAAGTTGGTGAATTCAGATCATAAAACCCAAAATCGCAACGGCCTGATCTTCAACACCATCCGAATTAGGGGCCAAAATAGTCAGAACACGAAACTTATATATCCACAAGCATGTCGCTATTGGAATACCTGCATTTGCCTTTTTCTACTTAAGTAGTATCCTCAAAGAATCGAATGACCAAGACATCACGATTGTTTCAAAATCTCGTCTTGTGCATTTATCACATCGCAGTTGTAACAGGAGGGATTTGATGACTGTAGCGGATGAAGAAGCTGGCGGAGAGCTAGCAACAGATTATGAAATGGGCCAGGACAATATTCGGCCGTTTGGGCTTGATATACACAATCCTGTATTTCTTATTTCCAGTCTTATAATTATCGCATTCGTGCTGCTGGCGCTGGCAAACCAGGAAGCCACAGCAGAATTTTTTGGTTGGTTGAGGCCATTCCTGACTAGCGAGTTTGACTGGTTTCTGGTCATTTCTGTCGACATTATACTTCTGTTCTGCCTAGCGCTGATCTTCCTGCCTGTCGGGTCGGTTCGGATTGGTGGCAAGGACGCCAAGCCGGATTACTCATACGCTGGTTGGATTGCGATGATGTTTGCAGCCGGTATCGGCATCGGACTGCTGTTCTTTGGCGTTTTGGAACCGACTTACTACAACTTCTCTGAAGGTGGTAATGCACGACCACTCAACATCGATATTACCCAACCAGGAAACGAGTATATCGGTATTGTCGGCACCATACACCATTGGGGCCTTGGCGGATGGTGCGTCTATGCACTTGTTGGTTTGACGCTGGCAATTTTCGCGTACAACAAGGGACTGCCAATGACATTGCGTTCGGCTTTTTATCCGATCCTCGGCGAGCGGGTATGGGGCTGGCCTGGCCATATCATTGATACCCTGGCGGTATTTGCGACCTTGTTCGGTCTGACAACATCTCTGGGACTTGGTGCTCAGCAGGTAGCGTTTGGCCTGAATGAAGTGTTTGGAATCGAAACCACCAACACGGTTACCGTGGTTCTGATCATTTTCATTACTGCGGTTGCACTGGGTTCGGTCATGCTCGGCATGGACAAGGGTGTGAAACGCCTTTCAGAAATCAACATGCTGATGGCTGTGGCGCTCTTCTTCTTCGTCTTCTTCATGACGGGTGCGATAGACGCGATCACACGTTACTTCAGCGTGATGGTGGATTACGTTTTGCTACTACCGGCACTTTCGAACCCGTTCGGACGTGAAGACACAAGCTTCTTCCATGGCTGGACAACGTTCTATTGGGCATGGTGGATAGCATGGTCGCCATTCGTTGGTATGTTTATTGCCCGCATTTCCAAAGGTCGGACCGTACGTGAATTCGTTCTGTGCGCTCTGATTGCACCGACCTGTGTCTGTGCATTGTGGATGTCAACTTTCGGTGGTGCAGCAATCGACATGCTGAATGCTGGCGGCGCTGAAGGTGTCAGGGCAACCGTTATTGATGCGTACAAGCCTGAAGGCGCACTGTTCGGCTTCCTTAAGGAACTGCCGCTCTACAGCATCATTTCGCCAATAGCACTTATCCTGATTATAATCTTCTTCGTGACCTCGTCCGACTCTGGTTCGCTGGTTATCGATACGATTACAGCCGGCGGTAAAATGGATGCACCTGTGGTTCAGCGGGTATTCTGGTGTACGCTGGAAGGTCTGGTCGCCATTGCTCTGCTGCTTGGCGGCGGCCTTAGTGCGCTGCAGGGTGCGGCTGTTTCAACCGGTATCCCGTTCACGATCATTGTATTGCTGATGTGTTACACAGTGTACAAAGCTCTTCAGACAGAACCCCGGTAACGGAAAACCGTTAAGCTAAGAATTCGGCCCGCTCACAAGCGGGCCGTTTTTTTTGCAAATGAAACAGGCATGCAAAATTTGCATTTGCAAATCATTCAGTTTCCTGACACAGGGCTTTGATATCAGTTAGTCGAAGCAGGTCTTGAATTCCAAATGATACGCCAGATCTTCCCACTCCTCGCCCTGTTTTGCAGCGCAGTCTTCCTTATAGCCGGCGGCGGCATGCAGGTTGTCTTGTTGCCCATACGCGGCCAGCTTGAAGGTTTCAGTGCCTCTCAGATCGGCTATATCGGAACGGGCTGGGCGATAGGTTTCACTGTGGGTTGCGTTCTGGTGCCGCATCTTGTCCGCAGGGTCGGCCACATTCGTACATTCGGCGCTTTGGCTGCACTGTTGGCAACGGTGGTTCTGCTTAATGGCCTCGTCGTTGAAGCCTACACATGGATCCTGTTACGGGCGCTAGCAGGCTTTTGCTTCGCCGGTTCCTACATGATTATAGAAAGCTGGCTCAATGAGGGCATCGCAGATGAGCATCGCGGAGCATTATTTTCCATTTACATGATTGTTTCCCAGGCTGCATTCATGGGAGGACAATATCTGATCGTGGTTGCTGAACCCTCAACCGAGACATTGTTTATGCTCGGAGCGATCCTTTACAGCCTTGCTGTTCTTCCCACAGCTCTTTCCAAAGCCCGTTCTCCTGCTCCCCTCACACAAGTCAAAATTGACCTGAAGGGCATGTTCACCAATTCACCCGCCGCATTTGTCGGCATGCTGATAGCCGGAATTCTGGCTTCATCGGTACAGAGTTTCGGTCCGGTATTCGGAATTTCTGAAGGGATGTCATCCACAAACATTGCAAACATGATGGCACTAATCATGTTGGGTGCAATTCTGTTCCAGTATCCGCTGGGGAAACTCTCTGACATAACTGACCGGCGCTATGTAATGGTAGGTCTGTCTCTTGCAGGAGGTGCTGTGGGTTTCCTGGTTGCACAATATCAGGTCGATGGCTCAGCTCCGCAATGGGAATTCTTCCTTTTGATGGTCTTGCTGGGCGGGTTTGTTTATCCAATATACGGTCTCGTTAATGCCCATGCAAATGACCATGCCGATCCCGAAGACTTTGTTAAAATTTCATCGAGCCTTCTTATTCTCTATGGTATCGGCAACATGATCGGACCTTTGGTTACTGGTCCGGCTATGGAAGCGTTTGGAAACGGTGCCCTTTTCCAGATGATCGGGCTTTCCCATTTGTTACTCGCCATTCATATGACATACAGGATCATGCGTCGGGAAGCTCCGGTAGAGGATGTCATGGATTATCAGGTTGGCCCAATCGCTACCGTTGGTCTGTCAACGGAGACCTTCGCACTTGACCCGCGCTCGGATGCGGAGACCTATATGGCAGAGGATGAGCCAGAAGAATCGTCAAGCTGAGAGGTATTATCCCCTCGCCGACAGGAACGAGCGGATTGAAATCTTTGACCAGGGATCAAGGTGTCTGGCAGCGGCTAAGTAACTGGCTACAACATCACCGGATATCTTATCTCGCTCGGCGAGATCCTGCATGACCTCCACCGTTGCTGATTTTGCAGCTGCAAGGATGTCCTCCGGGTATGAGCGTATGATGACACCTTCATTTTCAGTGAGGTTTTTAAGGCTTGCCGCATTGTTCCATTCCGCTTCACTGAGCGAATAGATGTTCTCTGCCGAGCAAGCGGCTTCGACAATTGCCTGCAAATCCTTCGGTAGCGCTTCCAGGGCTGATTTTGAAACCAGCGCTTCACCAGTGCCGTTCGGTTCATGAAAGCCGGGAGAATAATAATTCTTTGCAACTTTGTGAAAGCCCATGGCGGAATCGCTAAAGGGTCCCAGAAATTCAGTCGCGTCAATAACGCCGGTCGCAAGGCTCGTAAAAATTTCGGATGGCGGAAGCCCCACCGGGAGCGCTCCGAGTTTCGAAAGAACAGCGCCACCAAGTCCCGGCATTCGAATTTTCAAACCCTTTAGATCGGCAAGCGTATTGACCGGCTTCTTGTACCATCCACCCATCTGATAACCGGTGTTTCCAGCCATGAAAGGCTTGATGCCAACTGGCTCATAGAGCGCATCCCACAGCGCCTGACCACCTCCA
Source organism: Pseudomonadota bacterium (assembly GCA_039029255.1). Lineage (GTDB taxonomy): Bacteria > Pseudomonadota > Alphaproteobacteria > Rhizobiales > Rhizobiaceae > JAALLB01. The sequence continues at coordinate 19,442 of JBCCGN010000011.1, forward strand.
TGATTTATCCAGGTAATATGCTCGATCGGTGTCAAACCGAATGGACCGGCTGTAAAGAGTGGAGCTGCAGGAAACTTGCCAGACCAGAACAGCGGTGCTGTATGGGCCATCTGGGCAGTTCCATTTGCAACGGCATCGAAAGTCCCGAGGCCAGGAACAATTTCGCCAGCGCCATATAGCCTGATTGTCAATCGCCCGTCTGACATACTTTCGATCCGGTCAACCAGCCTTTGAGCAGTGACGCCAGGCCCGGGCAGGTTTTTCGGCCATGATGTCACCATGCGCCATTTCACTTTTCCCTGGGCAATCGCCGGCTTGGAGAGTACAGGCAATGCAGCCGAACCGGCAATGAGGCCGAGTGCATTGCGCCGGGATGTCTTGAATTGCTTCACGTCAATTTCTCCATATTTCATGAAAGTGGTGAACTGGTCCTGAGCCAGTCCCAATCTTCAGCTGATCAGAAGCTTGCAGTGCCCCTGTAAGCCAAATTTTTGCTTTGCCGACAGCATCTTCAAGGGAGTTGCCACGAGCCAGATTTGCTGCAATCGCTGATGAAAGGGAGCAACCCGTCCCGTGTGTGTTTCTGGTCTCAATACGAGGCGATCGGTACCACTGGAAATCGTTCGGCGTAGCGAGCAAATCGGCACTCTCTTTACTGTTCCCATGCCCGCCCTTTATCAGGACGGCCTGTGCACCAGCATCAAGCAACATTTCAGACTGTGAAATTATCGCCTGCTCGTCTTCAGCCAGTGCGCTATCCGTGAGTTTAGCTGCTTCATGCATGTTCGGGGTGATCAATACAGCTTTTGGAACCAATTCAGACTTCAGCGCATGAATTGCATCTTCCGCCAGCAACACATCACCGGACGTTGCCACCATTACCGGGTCCAGCACAACCTTTTCGACATCATGTTTCACAAGCGCTTGCGCCACCGTTTCAATGACCGGAGCCTGCGAAAGCATGCCGATTTTGACCGCCTCAATCTGCAGATCGGAAAAGACAGCGTCGAGTTGGGCATTTATGAATTCAGCCGGCACATCATGAATGGCTGAAACCCCAACCGTATTCTGGGCTGTCAAAGCCGTAACAACAGACGCTCCATAAACGTGATTGGCTGAAAAGCTCTTGAGATCAGCTTGGATTCCAGCGCCGCCACCTGAATCAGAGCCTGCAATCGTCAGCGCAATTGGTATTGTCGTCATGCTGATTTCCCCTTCACAACATTCGAGAGTTCACGGGTTGCGGAAGCTACATCCTCTGCCATGTATATTGATGAGATCACCGCGACACCGTCGCAACCAGCTGCCACCATCTGTTTCGCATTGTCGGAATCAATCCCAGCTATTGCACCGACCGGCATTTCAGGCTTGGTATTCTTGATCAGATTCGCACGTTCCATCCAGCCATCTATTCCGATTGCCGAGGGATTGTCCTTGGAATGGGTAACAAAAACCCCGCCAACAAATGCATAGTCGATCCGATCCACTGGGCATGATCTGGCTTCCTCGACGGTCTTGATCGAGAGGCCCATGATTGCTTCCTCACCCAGAATGCTTCTTGCATGGTCAACCGGCATGTCTTCCTGTCCGAGATGGACACCATCCGCATTACAGGCGATTGCAACATCCACACGATCATTGATGATCAGCGGGACATTTGTCCCCTTGAGGGCATCACGAATAGCCGAAGCATTTTCAATCATCGTTCTGATGCCATTCTTCTTGTCACGATACTGGATCAATGTGACACCGTTCTCTACCGAGATCTTCGCCAGCTCAGCCAATTCCCTCCCGAGGCAATGCTCCGGATCAATTATACCGTAAAGAGAGATGTCAACCGGGTTCATGACAGTTTCGCCCTTCGCCTGATTGTTTCAACGGTGATGCCATGCAGTTCATCAAGAAACGCCATCTGAAAACTGCCCGGTCCGTTAACCTTTTCCGCCGCAACCTCTCCGGCTACAGAGAACCACAACACACCTGCCAAAGCTGCTGAACCTAGATTGGAAGTTTTCGCGGACAATGCAGAGATAAGCGCACCCTGGGCGCAACCGGTGGCTATCACCTTGCTCATCATCGGATGACCGTTTTTCACCTTAATTGTGCAATCCCCTGTTTCCACTTCATCGATGGAACCAGTCTTGACCAGACGCGTTTGCGAGCCTCCACTTATGCCAAGCGCTTCCGCCTCCTTTTGATTACACCGAATTATCGAAGCGGATTCCGCAAGGTCTGATGCAAGCTGCTGTCTCACTTTCGACATGTGAATCATTACCGGATCGAGAGTTACAGGAATCTGGTTATTACCGGCAAACTTCACAGCCTTTGTTATCGCTTCAACTCGCTTTTCATCCAGGGTTCCAAGGTTGATGTGTAATGCTTGGGCTTTTGCCAGAAAACTTTCAATCTCTTCCGGATTCGCCGTCATTGAAACAGTAGCGCCGCAGGCAAGCAGAACATTTGCTGTGAAATTCTGAGCCACCGTATTCGTAACAGAGTGTACGTGGCACCCGCCGGACCGCAAGGCATTGATCGCCTGCATCGCATCATCCAGTAATGTCTTGACCGCCATGGGCATTGGTTCCGTCTGCTGTGAAACGGATCAAACTCGGATGCAAGGGTTTAAGTACGTGTCGCCTCATTCCCTACGCCGGCACAATCCGGATCAGGTTCAAAGAGTTGATGCCTGATTGACAACTCTCAGCCCGAAAAACGGGCACCTCCATGAGTTGAAAATTTCATAAAGGGTCTGGATGGATGATGCAAGGGGGACAAAACCGGATTTAGGAGGATGACGTACCCGCATGGTTCGGACCGGCCTGTACCAGAACAACGTTCAAGGCCCATACCTGTGATTGGGAAGGAGTTTGTAACTACAAACCGAATTCACCGAAGCTGACATTCACGAGTGATTTCATGGTTCAGCACTAAGCGGCAGAGATGCGGACAAAGCGTCCGCTCTTAATCCATCAGCTAAAGGCAGCATTAGGAAGGATGAAGACGTGTTACATGGCTAGCTTGTCAAAGTTCCAAAACCCTGTGACAGAACCAGAGAAAATTAACCGTATGTTGCTATCAGATAACTACAAGTAGCTTAGGCAACTAACGTTTTGATTCGCCTCCGGAAGCTTCTGTTCGTGTATCCTTTTGGGTGGCTTTGTGGAGTTTTAGGGCTTACTCACTAACTACTTATATCATGGATGGGGCATGAAAATGGACGAGATTGACGAATTAATTGACGATCGCGCGAAACTTGAAAAACTTGTCGATGAGCATGCCCGCTTAAAAGAACAGGTTGTTGAGCTTAAGAACCAATCCGGACTGGCAGAAGGAAATTCAGAACGAACCGCCGACCTCATTTATGAGCTTGCTGATGTCAGCAGGCAGGGCGTGATTATACTCGGTGAGAAGAATATTGAGTTTTGCAATGAGCGCGCCAGAGAACTAAACGGTGTCCCAGAATCGGTATTGGATGTCGGCAAACCATGGCTTGACTTCTTCTTGTTCCAAATGGAGCGAGGAGATTTTGGCGAAGGGGAAGAGGCCCAGGAGTTTTTCGATGCATTAATTGCGAATTTTGAAAGGCGCAAGATAATGCAGATTGAGCGAAAGGCAGGAAATGGTCGGATTATCAGAGCGGACCGCATTCCTAATTCAATAGGCGGCATGACGCTTACTCTGACCGACATAACAGAGTTAAAGGAACGGGAAGCCCAACTAGAAGAATCGATAAAAATGGCTGAGAGTGCAGAACGCGCAAAAAGCGAATTTTTAGCCAACATGTCTCATGAGATCAGAACGCCGATGAACGGTGTCATGGGTATGGCCGAATTGCTTGCGGATACAGAGTTAGACGCGAAGCAAAAGATGTTCACGGATGTGATTGTCAAATCAGGTGCATCGTTGTTGACTATCATCAACGACATTCTGGACTTCTCCAAGATAGATGCTGGGCAGATGGAACTTGACCCCGTCCCATTTCAGTTGGCCGAAGCTATTGAGGATGTTGCAACACTCATTTCTGCCAAGGTCGCTGAGAAGGATCTTGAGCTAATTGTCAGGATTGATCCAGCCTTACCAAAGATGCTGGTTGGCGATGTTGGACGTATCCGCCAGATTGTCACCAATCTGCTGGGTAATGCGGTCAAGTTTACAGAAAAGGGGCATGTCTACGTCAATGTTGAAGGTCAAATCGTTCAGAACGAGGCCGGGAACTTCGCAGATTTAAAGTTCTTGGTTGAAGACACAGGAATAGGAATTCCTGAAAGTCAACGCGATCAGATTTTCGTAAAGTTCAACCAAGCCGATACTTCGGCCACACGCAAGCATGAGGGAACGGGGCTCGGTCTTTCGATTGCCTCTTCGCTGATCGGTTTGATGAACGGTGAATTGGGTGTGGACAGCAAGGTGGGTCAGGGATCTACTTTTTGGTTTAAGTTACACCTTCCAGTCCACGGTGAGACCGCCCCAAAACAAGTAATTCCCGGTGACATCTCAGGTGCCCGCATTCTCATCATTGATGACAACATGGTGAACCGTTCAATCCTTACGGAACAAATGACCGCGTGGAATTTTGACGGCGCTGCTGCAAAAAGTGGGGCTGAGGGATTACACGTAATGAAGGAGGTTCTTGAAAATGGTATGAACTTGGATTTGGTAATTTTAGACTATCAAATGCCAGAGATGAGCGGTGCCGAAGTCTTGCGCAACATGCGTGATGATGTCACCTTGAGGAGCATTCCAGTTTTGATGCTGACTTCGGTGGATAGTTCCGAAACCAACCAGCAATTGGCCAAACTTGGAATTGAAGCTCATCTGACGAAGCCGGCTCGGTCTTCATTATTATTGGAAACAATTCTCCAGGTGATTGCCAACAATAGGGCAGATGTGAAAACGAAATCATCAGTTGTTAACAGACCCTCGCATTTGGGGGTTAACAAATCTGAGCAAGCCCCTCAAATTCTTCAAATGTCCAGCATGCCGGATGACCAACTCGACATTCTGTTAGCTGAAGACAATGAAGTTAATCAGATAGTCTTCCGGCAAATACTTGAAGAGACAGGCCTTGGCTTCAAAATGGTCGAGAATGGAAGGTTAGCTTTTGCGACCTACAAGGTGCAGACACCAAGAATGATTCTGATGGACGTTTCAATGCCGGAGATGAACGGTAAGGAAGCGACGATTGCAATTCGCAAATACGAGCGGGAGAATAAAAAACCGAGAACGCCAATTGTGGGCGTCACAGCTCACGCCATGAAAGGCGACATGGAAGCTTGCCTTGATGCCGGTATGGATGATTATCTTTCAAAACCTGTTTCACCAAAGAAACTGAAGTTAAAGATTCAGCAATGGTTGAAGGCAGAAGCGCGACAAGAGGTTGTTGCAAAAGCAACAGTGACATAAATTTGGTTATGACCGGCAAATGTGCGTTAATAGTCGATACTTCTTTGCTTACCGCACTGCCTGATTGTCCATCTTGAGCTCCAAGCTGCCCTTGCCAGTTTTATTAAGTGTCTCCGTTTGACTGGCTCCTTCCGCGTCTTCAGTTCAGATGGGATCAAAATCTCGAACCATAACCGTCCCACACCATCAGCGTATGTCAGCGTATTGGCCTCAAAAGTTGCGTGATTCATTGGTTGAACGAACAGGTTTAGCCCCGTCCGTTCATCGCTGCCCATAACCTTGCCGGCGTCGCGGGCATGTCAAAATCAGTGACACCGTATTCCCGGTACAGTGCATCAACCACTGCATTCATTACCGCTGGGCATGAGCCGATGGTGCCCGCCTCTCCTGCACCCTTGATGCCGAGCGCATTGGTGGTAGAGGGTACGTTGCGGGTAGAGAAATCGAAATTCGGGACCGTGTCTGCCTTTGGCATGCAATAATCCATAAACGAAGCAGTCAGAAGTTGCCCTTCCTCGTCATAAACCACGTGCTCATTGAGGCACTGGCCGATGCCCTGCACAATTCCGCCATGGACCTGCCCTTCAAGGAGGATCGGATTGACCGTGGCGCCAAAGTCGTCGACCACCGTATATTTAATAATCTCCGTTACGCCCGTATCGGGGTCAATTTCCACTTCGCATATGTGCGTGCCATTGGGATAGGTTGCCTCTTCCTGCTTGAACACCCCTTCGGCTGTCAGTTCGTCCGGGCTGGAAGCGGCAGCGGCAATATCGGAAAACGTGATCGTACGATCAGTTCCAACGATCTTCGCTTGTCCGTCCTCGAGAACAATGTCTGCCGCAGAAGCTTCCAGTTCATCAGCCGCAATCTGTTTGATTTTCTCAGCCAATGCCTCACTGGCACGGGAAACGGATGCGCCGCCCAATGGCAGCGAGCGTGAACCTCCGGTTCCGCCGCCATTCTCAAGCTCGTCCGTGTTGCCCTGGCGCAATTGTATCTGTCTGTAGTCGAGACCAAGCTTTTCCGCTGCAAGCTGGCTGTATGCTGTTGCATGACCCTGGCCGTTTGATTGCGTACCGATCCTGATTTCGACAGTGCCGTCTTCCTTCAAATCAACGAACGCAGGCTCGGAACCTGCAAATGCGCAGGCTTCGACATAGGTAGACATACCAATTCCGCGAACTTTACCCTGCTCTCTTGCCGCTGCTGCCCGGGAAGCAAACTCCTGCCACTCGGCGCGTTGCATACATTCTTCCATATGCGCCTGATACTCTCCGGTATCATACATCCGCCCGCCGGGTGTTGTGTATGGAAGCTGCTCCGGTCGGATAAAATTCCGCCGGCGGATTTCATCGCGGGACAATCCGGTTTCGCGCGCGCATTTGTCCACCAGTCTTTCGATCAGGAATGAAGCCTCCGGTCGGCCCGCACCACGATAGGCATCAACAGGAACAGTATGCGTATAACTGCCTCGCATCTGCACTGCCATTGCTGGAATGTCATAAAGACCGGTGGTCATGGTTATCCCGAGATAGGGAATGTAGGGACCGAATGTATGAAGGTAGGCGCCCATGGCTGCAATGAGATCGACTTCAATCGCCAGGAATTTTCCCCGCTCATCCATTGCCATTCGGGCCGTTACCACATTGTCCCGGCCTTGCGCATCGCTTGTAAAGTGTTCTGTGCGATCCGAAGTCCACTTGACGGGTCGTCCGAGCTTTTTCGCCGCGAACATGCAAAGCGGATATTCGCGATAGCAGAAAACCTTTGTTCCAAAACCTCCACCGACATCCGGTGTCATAACGTGGATCAATTCAGGGTCTATGCCGAATATTCCCGCAAGTGCGCGCCGTTGGCCAAAGACCCCCTGTGAACCAACCGTGACATCAAACCGGTTCATTTCCTGATCCCATGCGGCAAGGCATGCCCGGCCTTCCATGTAATTGGAGATCAGCCTGTTGTTTACGAGGGAAATTTCAGTGATGTGATGCGCCCGGGAAAAAGCTTCCTCGGTCTTTTCCTGATCGCCCATGAAATGCGTGAACGCCAGATTGCCGTCATCATCCTGATAGACTTTAACACTGTCAGGTTCGAGTGCTGCCTTGGTGTCCACGACAGCCGGAAGTATTTCAAAATCGAGGTCAATCATTTCCGCCGCGTCTTTTGCAATCGCAACTGAGTCAGCAACAATAAATGCAATTGCATCACCCACGTGGCGTACCGTGTCAGCACAGAGAATCGGTATATCCCGGCTACGACTCATGCTGCCATCGGGTTGCTTCACTGGCGCAAGACAGGGAATCGGATTTAGTCCCGCAACATCATCAGCGGTGATCACAGCGTGAACACCCGGCATTTCCATCGCTGAAGTTACATCGATTATTCTGAATCTGGCATGTGCCATTGGCGAGCGAAGAACATACCCGTGCAAAACACCATCGGCATGCTTGTCATCTGTGTAGCAGCCTTTGCCTGTGATGAATGCGTTGTCTTCCGTGCGCAAAACTGATGCGCCCATGCCAAATTTGGCGTGCATAATTTCGTTCATTGAAAATCCGAAACCTTTACCGAAGCGTTGTTTGAAACGTTATCCAAATATAAGGAACATTTGAAATGCATCGAGCCTTTTTTGGTCAACTATTGTGAGAAACAGGATTGCAGTCACCGGTTCCGGATGCAATGCTGATCGCAAGGATTCCCCATGTCTCTTCAATCCATTACATCGAATTTCGATCGTTTGCCGGACAATGTGAAAGGCGGCGTTTTTCTGATGTTCGCAGCCGCTGGTTTTGGAACCATGGTCGCGCTTATCAAACTGCTTGGTGAAAACCTCCATGTGGCACAAATCCTGCTTGTGAGGCAGATTGTCATGGCGCTGATTGTTGCACCGACAATCCTGCGGGACTTTCCCGGTAGCCTGAAAACAAATCATCTGGGGCTCCAGATATTGCGCATAATTCTGGCTCTGATCGCCATGGGATTCGGCTTCACTGCAGTTGTTAATATGCCCCTTGCGGATGCGACCGCAATCGGATTTGCCAAAAGCTTTTTTGTCACCATCTGCGCTATTTTTGTGCTCAATGAAGTGATCGGAATTCGCCGCTGGACTGCGGTGATGATCGGATTTTTTGGGGTTCTGATCGTTTTGCGACCGGGCTTCGACGGCTTTACGGTCTATGGCGTTTACGCTCTGATTGGAGCGGCGGGGGCCGGCATGGTTATGGTGGTCATTCGCATCCTGACCCGAACCGAAAGCGCGACAACCATTCTGACTTATCAGGCACTAGGGGTCGGCCTTGCAGTTGCACTACCCGGCATCTGGTTTTGGCAATGGCCTTCCGCATTTGAATGGATATTGCTCGTCGCCATGGGTTTGATTTCCTATGTGGCGCAGATGTACAACATCATCGCCTACAAACATGGTGAAGCCTCGGTCATGGCATCGCTGGATTACGTAAGGCTTATTTATTCGGTCTTCTTCGGTTGGCTTCTGTTCAACAGTTTTCCGGATTTCTGGACCTGGTTCGGCGCAATGATCATCATTGCTGCATCGATCTATACAATTCATCGGGAAGCTCAAAAGAAGCAGGTTATTCTTCGCACCGCTGAAGGTCGCGAAAAAGTCTCCTAGGCCTTGCGCCCGCAGTCTCAATCTAATCTGAACGGAGAGCCTGGAATGCTTCCAACAAGCCCCTCGTCGATCCGTTGTTCGCCTGCGACGGATCGCCCGCATCAATCATTCCTTCGATTGAGTAGGCGAGTTCCTTGCCCAGTTCCACACCCCATTGATCAAAGGAATTAATGTTCCACAGAGCACCCTGAACAAAAATCTTGTGCTCATACAAAGCCATCAACATACCAAGAGTTCCCGGGTCCAGCTTTTCATAGAGAAAAGTGTTGCTGGGACGATCCCCTTCAAACACGCGGTGCGGATCACCGTCTGCATCTTCAAGAGACCGCCCTGTCATCAAAGCTTCTGACTGGGCAAAACAGTTCGATGCCAGAAGTCTATGATGATAATCGAGGGTAGCTTCATGTCCTCTTGCGGCGACGAGAAAATCACAAGGAACAATTTCCGTACCCTGATGTATCAATTGATAAAACGCGTGCTGCCCGTTGGTGCCCGGTTCGCCAAAAACCACTGGAGCCGTATCCAGAACGACCGGTTTTCCGTCAGTGGCAACGGACTTACCATTGGATTCCATGTCAAGTTGCTGCAGCCATCCCGGAAAATCCTGCATACGGTTATCGTAAGGCAGGATTGCGTATGTCCGGCATGCACAAACGTTACGGTGCCAGACTCCGAGCAACGCCATGATTGCAGGTATGTTTTCGCCAAGCGGAGCCGTTCGGAAATGCTCGTCAGCTTCATATGCCCCGCTTAGAAATTCTTCGAACCTACTGCTGCCAATCGCCATCATCACCGATAATCCGATTGCCGACCAGACGGAGCATCGACCACCCACCCAATCCCAGAACCCGAACGTGCGCTCATCCGGGATCCCAAATTCCCGAGTTGCTTCCAGGTTGGTAGACAGCGCCACAAAGTGCTGGTGTGCGGAATCGCCAACTTTCGATTCAAGCCATGATCGCGCCGAATGTGCGTTGGTCATGGTTTCGAGGGTGGTAAAGCTCTTGGATGCAACTATGAACAGGGTGGTTTCAGGAGAAAGCTGCTTCACTGTGTCTGACAAATCTGCTCCGTCAACATTGGAAACAAAATGCAGACGCGGCCCGTCGTGGTAAGGGCGCAATGCATGTGTCACCATTCTCGGACCAAGATCAGATCCGCCGATACCGATGTTCACCACGTCAGTTACCGGACCACCTGTAACGGTATAATCGCCGGATCGAACACTTTCCGAGAAAGATTTCAAACTTTCCAAAACCTGTCTGACCTGGGGCATGACATCAGCACCGCCTGCCAGAACAGAGCCTTCTGCAGGGCGTCGCAATGCAGTATGCAAAACAGCACGACCCTCTGTTACGTTGATCACTTCCCCAGCAAACATGCGATCGCGCTTTTCTTCGACATCGAGGTCCACCGCGGTCTGAACCAGAGCCTCAAACGCCAAGCGGTCCACCTTGTTCTTTGAAAAGTCGAACAGCACATTCCCCAATCTCCGGGAGAATTGTCCAAAGCGGTCCGAATCATCTTCAAAAAGACTCTTCGTCGTGACCAGGGCCAGCCGATCCCTGTGTTCAACAAGCGTTTCAAGTTTGTCCGTAAGATTCAAATTTGACACTTGATTCCTGACATTGATTAAAAGGCTATTTGGCAAGCGGACCTGTTTGCACTAATTATTGCCTTTTACCGGATTCGGTATTTTCCACAAACAAACAGGAGCGCAAAATGCGCACAAGCCAGGGACAGGCAATTCATCTCAAGGACTATCAGGCTCCAGAATATCGGGTAGTTACCGTCGATCTCGACATTCATCTCCACAAAACTCAGACGTATGTAAAGTCGAAGATGCTGCTTGTGCGAGCGAAAGGTGTCGATCCCACAATACCGGTCAAATTGAACGGCGATGAACTGAAACTCTTATCGGTGTCTGTGGATGGAAAAGAACTTGACGAGAGAGACTATCAACTGACACCTACCATGCTGACCCTGGGAAAGGTCCCAAAGAAAAAGAAGTTCGAAGTCGAAATTGAAACAGAGATCAATCCTGACACCAATACAAAACTGATGGGGCTGTATCGCTCCAGCGGAAATTACTGCACACAATGCGAGGCGGAAGGTTTTCGCCGCATCACTTTTTTTCCGGACCGACCGGACATTCTTGCGGTTTACACAACCCGTATCGAGGCAGACAAGAAAGATGTCCCGATTCTGCTTGGCAATGGAAACCCGGTCAAAAAAGGTGCAGTCGGCAAAGGTCGTCACTACGCAATCTGGCATGACCCCCATCCCAAACCGAGCTATCTGTTTGCACTTGTCGGAGGCAATCTGGATTCCATTCACAAAAATTTCCGGACTGCTTCGGGTCGCAAGGTCAAACTTGGAATCTATGTTGAAAAGGGAAAACAGAACAGCGCCGATTATGCGATGGATTCGCTTGTTCGATCCATGCGTTGGGATGAAGAAGTATTTGGCCTCGAATACGACCTTGATGTTTTCAACATTGTTGCCGTGTCCGACTTCAATATGGGCGCCATGGAAAACAAGGGCCTGAACATATTCAACGACAAATATGTGCTCGCCAATCATGATACGGCAACCGATACTGATTATGCCAATATCGAAGCAATCATTGCGCACGAATATTTTCATAACTGGACGGGAAACCGTATCACTTGCCGAGACTGGTTTCAGCTTTGTTTAAAGGAAGGTCTTACGGTCTTTCGGGATCAGGAGTTTTCATCTGATCAACGCTCGCGCGGTGTCAAACGCATCGAGGATGTACGTCGTCTAAAGAGCAGCCAGTTCCCTGAAGATGCCGGCCCGCTCGCCCATCCAGTGAGGCCGGAATCCTATGTGGAAATCAATAATTTCTATACAGCGACCGTATATGAAAAAGGCGCTGAAATCGTTCGCATGATTGCAACGGTATTGGGCGAACAAAAATTCAGAAAAGGGATGGACCTTTATTTCAAGCGCCATGACGGTGAAGCTGCAACAATTGAACAGTTTATAGACTGTTTCGAGAAGGCCGGAAAAGTCGATTTGACTCAATTTGCGCTTTGGTATTCGCAGGCTGGAACACCGTTGTTAAACGTAGTCGCGAAATATGAGAATTCAGCCAAGCGCCTGGAAATCGAGTTTGAACAGTTTCAGCGACCAACATCAGGGCAGAGGCGAAAAGCGCCGATGCTCATTCCCCAGGCAATCGCGCTTTTTGGCAAAGACGGTTCAGAGATTCCCGTTACCAGCACCAAAACTGCCGGTATCGAAAACGGGATACTGCATCTGACCAAACGCAGTCAGAAACTGATCTTCAATGATGTTCCAGAGAGACCGATAATCAGTTTGAACCGGGGATTCACGGCTCCGATTGAAGTAAACTACAGACAAAGCTCGAACGAACTCGCCTTTCTCGCCCTGAACGAAACAGACGGATTTTCCCGTTGGCAGGCCTTCCAGACCTATGCAAGTCGCACAATCATCAGGGGTGCCAAAGCAGCAAAATCAGGTGAACCCGTAAATGCCGAAGATCTGTTTCTCGAAGTCGGAAAAAAAATTGCCGAAGCAGACGAACTCGAACCAGCATTCCGGGCCACGATGCTGACAGTGCCGGGTGAAGGCGATCTCGCACAGATGATTGGAAAGAATGTAGACCCTGAGGCGATTCACAAATCGTGGATGAAGCACTGTGCCCAGTTGGGAAAGGCGATCAAGGACATTCAGGGTCCGATACTCAAGGGGCTCACAATCGAAGACAAATTTAAACCTGACGCGCTTTCTGCCGGAAAACGCAGCCTCCGCTCAACCATCTTGAAATTGGGCGTAATAGCCCGCGCACCCGAAGCGTTGTCTGAGATCGAAACCATGTATTTTGATGCGAACAACATGACAGACAAGTTCAATGCCCTTGCCACTATCGTTCACTATCACCCATCCCGTGATTTGCGGGAGAAGGTGCTCGAAGATTTTTACCAGAAGTATCATTTAAACCACATAGTTCTGGACAAGTGGTTCGCAGTTCAGGCGACCAAACCTGGAAAGAGCGCGGTTGCCACTGTCAAACGCCTGACCCGGCGCAAGGACTTTTCATTCAGCAACCCGAACCGGTTACGGTCTCTTATCGGAGTCTTTGCGACGTCAAATCCGACCGGTTTCAATGCGGATAATGGTCGGGGTTACAAACTGGTTGCGGATGTGATCAGGAGACTTGACAATTCCAATCCTCAGGTTGCCGCCAGAATGCTCACTGCTTTCCGATCTTTCAATTCACTTGAACCAGGCCGGCGAACATTGGCACAGGATTATCTGAAGGAACTGCAACGGCAGGATAAACTCTCCAATGATGTCAGCGACATTCTGGACCGAATGCTGAACCGGTAAGGAATCCGGGTGTAAACTTCCAAAATTAAATTTGTGTACAAAGGGCTGGACAAGAGGATTCTCCTTGATTCAAAGTAGGAGTGATTCGGAACGCGGCGGTTCCACACTCTAAGCCATTCAGGCTGTAATGAATCGAGGAGGCGGCAATGGCTCACACGGAGGCGCACGATGTGCGACCCCGCAAAGGCATATTCAAGCTGAACAGCGACAAGACAGCCAGCATCGTGGCTGGATACGCACGTCAGCTTAGCCATCCTGCGTATGAAAGTCTGCTGCGGTCAGAAACGTTCCTGCGCCGTCTGGTTCCAGTTCTAATCGTCCTGTTTCTGGCAATCGTTGCAATTGCGAGATGGTCAGCGCTTCAAAGCCAGGCAGAGTACATTCGCGTTTCAACCGACAGGGAAATGCACTTCATTGCCGAGTTGATCAACGAACGCCTGATAACCGGCATCAATTCCGCAGAGCCGGAAGCTGGTCGGATCCAGCTGCAGAACCTTCTTGCCGATACCATACCCTCGCGCTTTTTGAATCTCGGACGGGAAATCTCCATTACCGACAAGGATGGTAAAATCATTGCGACATTACCCTACAAACCCGAGCTTCATGGCAGTCAATTAAGCGCGGTTTTGGGCGATGTGGTCCTGCTGACCACATTTGGTGCCAGCGCACAAAGTCGAGAGATAAAACTACAGGACGGCACAGTTGCAATGGCGGTTCATCGCCTCCTTCCTGACTCTCAGGGTGGCGTTACGTTAATTCAACCTGAAAGCGGCACTTATGCTGACTGGCGTAAAACGGTTTCCCTCAACGTTACTCTGTTCGTCGGAACTTCCAGCATATTGCTGGTTGTCCTTTATGCGTATTTTGCACAGAGCCAACGCGCACGGGAAGCCGATCAGATTTACGAAGAGGTTCAGACACGGTTTGACACAGCTTTGATGCGTGGCGGATGCGGCCTCTGGGACTGGGACCTGTCCAGAGGTCAATTCTACTGGTCGAAATCCATGTTTGAATTGCTGGGCATGAAGCCTATGGACGAAACTATTGGCTTTTCCGAAGTCAACCAGTTGGTGCACCCAGATGATACCGACTTGTTCGCCCTGGCTTGTTCGGTCATGGAACAGGGACTGGTTCATGTCGAACAGATTTTCCGGATGCGACATGTCAATGAAGACTGGATCTGGATACGACTGAAGGTAGAGAGGGCTGGAAGCAATTCTTCCCAGACAAGACTCGTCGGGATTGCAGAAGACATAACCGAGCAGCATGCAATCGAACAGGCAAGCAAGCGCAAGGATATCCGGCTGCATGACGCTATCGAAAACCTGCCGGAAGCCTTTGTTCTCTGGGACGAACACAAGAAGCTGGTGATGTGCAACTCGAAGTATCAACAATTGCATCAGCTTTCTTCCGAATTCGTTATGCCCGGCATGAAATACGATGAAATCATGGACATGGCTTCGCCTCCGGCTGTATCCAGTCAGTTGGTGCGCAATCTGAATGAAGATGAAAATACCCGAACCCTTGAGGCCAGACTTCTCGACGGAAGATGGCTGCAAATCAACGAACGCCATACAAAGGATGGCGGCTTTGTTTCGGTCGGCACCGACATAACAGCCATCAAGCGTAATGAAGCCAAACTGATGGAATCCGAAAAACGGCTGATGGCAACCGTTTCCGATCTGGAAAAATCCCGGCAAACACTCGAGATTCAGAAACAAAAGCTTGCAGAAATGGCGGAAAAATACGCCAGTGAGAAGAACCGTGCCGAGGCAGCCAACCAGACCAAGTCGGAATTTCTTGCCAACATCTCCCATGAATTGCGCACGCCGCTCAATGCCATTATCGGCTTTTCTGAAATCATGAACGAAGGACTGTTCGGTCCATTGGGCTCGGACAAATACCGGGAATATGCAAAAGACATCTACGAAAGCGGCTCATACCTGCTTGGCATGATCAATGATGTCCTTGACATGTCAAAAATTGAAGCAGGAAGGTTCACACTGGACTACACAAGATTCAATCTGGATGAGATGATTGAAGAAACCCTGAGAATTGTCAAAGGACAATCGCAGGACCGGGGAATTGAAATACAGGACAATGTTTCGCCGAAGGTAGAGCTTGAGGCTGACCGGCGGGCGATCAAGCAAATCCTGATCAACCTGTTGTCCAATGCCGTGAAATTTTCGAACGATGGTGGCCGAATCCAAATCCGTGCCAAGCGCCGCGGCGAATGCGTAACGATTACCATAGAAGACAACGGTATCGGAATATCCCGCCGCGACCTCAAGATGCTTGGAAGACCATTTGAACAGGTCCAGAACCAATTCACAAAATGTCACAAAGGGTCCGGTCTCGGGTTGGCAATTTCTCGATCCCTGGCGGAACTCCATGGTGGAGCGATGAAGATTCGCTCCGTAGAGGGGAACGGAACAATCGTCTCCATACGCCTGCCTTTAACACAGAATTCTTCTTGTCAGGATGCAATGCAGGATTGCAATTCCTGAAAACAGTTCTACCCTGCCTTACTGTGCCCCGGATGAAAATCCGGGGCTTTTTTTTGGCTTTTATCTGTTTTTGCGGCCACCGCGCCTCATGCCGTCACGCAATCGCTTGAGTTCAGCAAATTCGACCGAATTATCATCGTTCCAGTCCGCGAGCGCGTGGAATTTACCAAGCCTGTTTTCAAGTTCAACCAAGGTGAGGTTGCCATCCAGATTTATGTCTCCCTGACCGACCAGGCGATCCGCAATTCGACCTGAGCGCCTTTTCATTTTTTCCGGTAGGTTCCCGGCTTCAATTGCCGCAACAATTTCCGCCTTGGTCACTATCTGGTCGTTGTTGGCATCAGCACGCGAAAAATGCTTTTTGGCAAACTCGGCAATTTCTTCGCGGCTTGCAGCGGAATCTCCATCCTGATCGATTTGCTGCATTATTCTCTCCGGAGAGAAAAACCGTTTCATTTTTTTATGCTGGTCATAGCCCTGTGCTGCAAAGGCAAACCCGCCCAGTGCAACAAGACCGGCTACACCGGCTACGACAATCTTGGTTCTATGTTTCATTTCTATGCTCCTTTGGTGTTTTGGCCGCCACCAATTTCGATAATTTCATTTCCCCTGATTTTCCTGACCCAACAGTGTCAGAAAAATTTCCCTGACCTGTTTTTGAGTGTTCTTGAGATGCGCTTCACATGCTGCGATGTTTGGCAGATCTAACGCCGAACAAACAACTTCCTGAAAGCCTTGCGGGAGATCTTCTTCTGCTCCATCACTTCCCAGACACGTCCTGAAAAGATGCATCGTAAGCGAGTAAAGATCGAACGCATTAACTAGGCTATCTCTTTGGATTTCGGCCAGTGGTGACGCGGTATCTTCAGCCAGAATTTCCCGGGTGCCAAACTGCCTCGATCCATCAGCCCCATATTTCAGAGAAACCCACTGGGCGATAAATTCAACGTCCAACACACCCCCTTTTGTGTTTTTGGTGTCCCATGCGTTTTCGGTTCCTTTTTCTTTCTCAATCAACATCCGCATCCTGAATACCTCTTTCTCAAGATCCGGGTTTCGGCCGGCAACGTTCAGGATTTCAGGGATTTGCTCAGCAAGCAGAGCACACAATTCCTCGCTCCCGGCAACGGGTCTTGCGCGTGTGAGTGCCTGTGATTCCCAAACCCAGGCTTCTTGCTTCTGGTATTTCAAAAAGCTGTCCACATGGGTTGCAAGAGGTCCTGCATTACCCGATGGCCTCAAACGGAAATCCAGATCAAAGATTTTCCCTTCAGCGGTAGGGGAACTCATCGCTGAAATGAATCTCTGCATCAACCGAATGAAGTAAAGGGAAGGATCGAGCGGCTTCACGCCATCCGATTTTGAGACATCCTCTCCAAAATCATACAAGAAAATCAGATCTAGATCAGAACCGATCATTAATTCACGACTGCCCAACTTTCCCATGGCGAGGACGCAAATCCGGGACCCCTCGACATTTCCATGTTGATGCGAGAACTCTTCGCTTACCACCTCCAGCAGAACCACTATCATGGCCTCAGCAAGGTTGCTCATGGCCGATGCTGTTTTGGTGTAGTCCAAAGCACCACCGATGAACCTGGACGCAATCTGAAACTGAACTTCTCGGAAATACCGCCGCGCCTGGTCAAGTTTCATCTCGTAATTCTCAACCAACGAAAGACCGGACCTGAGGCCTTTTTCAAGATGTTCCCGGGATGGAATTTCATCGATGGTTCGAGGTTCCAGCATTTGATCGAATACATGTGGTTTCCTCGAAATCTGTTCTGCCATATGCGGGGCCGCTGTCAGAATGCGAACCAGCAAACTGCTCAAAGCAGGATTTGATTTGAGGATGGAAAAGAGCTGGATACCTGCTGGCAGCCCGGACAAAAATTCATCGAAAGTAAACAGCGTCTTGTCCGGACTGGACGACTTCCCGAAAGCTTTCAGCAACTCCGGCAACAATTCGGTCAGCAACTCCCTGGCCTGACTTGTCTGTAACGCAGGCAGTTTGGCGACATGCCAGTGTTTTACAAGTTTGATGACTTCGCCCGGCCGTTCAAAGCCAAGGGATTGAAGTGTTGCTACGGTATCTGGATCATCGTCCTGGCCGGTAAAAACAAGATTACCACCGGCTGCAGAAAGCTGAGGCGCGGTTTCAAACAACCTTGAATAATAGTTTTCGACACACAGCAACGTCTTCTTGATCTGATCGCTGAACCGCTTGATATCTTTTTCACCGAACATGGCGGCTATACGTTTCAGTTCGTTCTTGTCGTCCGGTAGAGTATGCGTCTGTTGATCCTCCACCATCTGCAGGCGGTGCTCCAGATTTCTCAAGAACCAGTAGGCTTCAGAGAGTTCATCCATTGCTCCAGATTCGATCCAGCCGTTGGCACACAGGGCTTGTAGAGCTTCAACTGTGTTCCGCTGGCGCAACTCCGGATTGCGGCCGCCGGCAATCAACTGCTGTGTCTGAACGAAAAACTCAATCTCCCGAATACCACCTCTTCCCAGCTTGATGTTGTGTCCGTTTACCCGGATCTCACCGTGCCCCTTATGGGCATGAATCTGCCGCTTGATTGAGTGAACATCCTGGATTGCTGCAAAATCCAGATACTTGCGCCAAACAAATGGTTTGAGTTCTTTCAGGAATTGCTCGCCAGCGCGCAAGTCACCTGCAACACAAGCCGCTTTAATCATGGCTGCACGTTCCCAATTCTGGCCCTGCCCCTCATAGTAATTCAACGCGGCTTCTGTTGGTATGATCAGCGGTGTCGATGAGGGATCGGGCCGCAAACGCAGGTCGGTTCTGAAGACATACCCTTCCGGCGTGCGCTCCTGCATCAACTTGACCAGCTGCTTTGCCATCCGGTTTAGCAGGGTTACGGGATCATCGGTCAGAAACTGAGATTTTGCTGAGGAATCGTGGAAGATTACAAGGTCTATATCACTTGAATAATTGAGCTCATCTGCGCCAAACTTTCCCATGCCCAGTACGACAAGTCCGCTTTCCTTTTGCGGTTCACGTTCATCGTGAAGTGTGATCTTCTGATTTCTCTCAGCTTCCAAGAGCAGAAAATCGAAACATGCTGACAGACTGGCGCGTGCAAAACGTGACAGGTTCTTTGTGACCTGTTGGTCTTTCCAGTTTCGGGAGAGATCAGCCAAGCCACAGACGAGTGCAACATCCCGCTTGGCGATCCGCAGTTGGGACATAAATCCCTTTTCATCGGTCACGCCGCAACCAAGCTTGAGGGTTTGTCCGATGACCTCTTCGAAGGCGCTTTCAAATCCCCCGTCAAAACAGCGAACTACAAACGACGGATTGCGATTTGCGCAATCCCTCAAGTACGGCGAAACATCCAGCGCAGATCCCAGCAAATTCCTTTGCTCTGCAGTCAAACAATTCGCATCGGCAACCCTGTTCAGACATTCGCTGGCAAAATTATCTGCTCGCTCCCGTTCGAGTGCCAGTACCGGCTTGGGGGAACCATATTCCAACGCGGCTTCACCCATTCGCCATAGCCTCTTCACGATCCACGAGAAGCACAACCTTCAATCCCGGATTGTTGTCCTCAAGGAAAAGATTGCCATTGTGCAATTCGGCTACAGCCTTGACAAGACTGAGACCGAGACCGTTGCCGGCCTTGTTTCGGCTTTTATCAAGTCGCACAAACCGCTCGGTTGCACGTGTGCGGTCCTCTGCTGTGATGCCAGGACCGTTGTCGGAAACAATTATCCCCAACCCGGAATCGCGCTGTTCCGTTGCAAGCGTTATTGTGGCCGATTGATCGGACACAATTGCATATTTCAGCGCATTGTCGATGAGATTGGAAAGCGCCTGACTGAGCAGTTCCCGATTACCTCTTATGATGCGACCCAATTTTCCTGCTTCCAGCTTCAGGTCTATTCCCTGCTCTTCCGCAGCTGCCTCATAAAGCTCAAAAACATCAGTGAGCAGTTCGTGTATATCAACTTCACCCATTCGGGCCACCTGCGATCCGGATTCCACCCGGGAAATCATCAACAGGGCATCAAAGGTCTTAACGATCTGATCGCAATCCGAAATGATCTCTTCGAGCGCGTCTGCCTGCGCTTCAGGATTGTCGGTAAGCGTAAGCGCATTGTCAGCCTTGTTACGCAGGCGGGTTATCGGCGTTTTCAAATCATGTGCAATATTGTCTGACATCTGTTTCAATCCATCATCAAGACGGTTGATCCGATCCAGCATATGATTGAGGTTTTCCGATAGGCGATCAAACTCGTCGCCTGTTCCGCTGACCGGTAGCCGCTCAGAACGGTCTCCCCCCATAATTCGCACCGATGATTTTGAAACCTGATCAATGCGTTTGAGAGCCCTTCTGCCCACAAAAAACCAGGTAAGGATTCCAAGCGCAAGCATGGTGCCGATCGCCAGTTTGAATGCGCGTCCGACGACCTCGCGAAACTCTTCAAGTTCGCCGATGTCACGCCCTACCAAAATGCGGATTCCGCTCGGCACCTCCAGAACACGGGCGACGGCCCTGTGGTTACCGTCAGATCCGTCACCGTACCGCGAATAGCGAAACGATCGCCTCGACCAGCCCGTACGGTTCATGATTCCGGGTTCCAGCCGGGGTACATTTCCCGCGATAATCTCGCCTGAAGGATTCGTGACTACATACAGATTCGCACCAGGCCTTCTCGAACGCCGCTCCAGTACACCGATCAAACTGCGCAGTCCACTGTTACGATATATTCTTGAAAGCCCAACAATCTCCTGGTTGATGGATTCCTCGAATTGACTCCGTAGCACGTTTACAGTCGCACCCGTCATGTAGGCGACAATTCCTACGGCCAGCAACCCGAATATGATGGTATAGATGATTGAAAGCCGGACTGCAGTGACACGTAACAGGGAACGAATGCGGGCCAGCATCAGTCACCGCCCGAACTGGCAAGTTTGTAGCCAGCCCCGCGAACGGTCTGCAACATCTGTGTTTCAAAGTCCTTGTCAATCTTGCCGCGCAGTCTTGAAATATGGACATCGACAACATTTGTCTGGGGATCGAAATGGTAATCCCAGACCTTTTCCAATAACATGGTCCGCGTAACTACGCGATCCGCGTTCTGCATGAGATAAGCCAGAAGGCGAAATTCCCGTGGCTGCAGAAGTATCTTCTCGCCAGCCCGGTGAACGGTATGAGACAGGCGGTCGAGTTCCAGGTCACCCACTTTCAGCGTTGTTTCAGCCTCTGCGTTACCGGCGCGACGGCCAAGCACTTCGACACGTGCCAGGAGTTCTGAAAAAGCATAAGGCTTGGTAAGATAGTCATCGCCGCCTGATCGAAGACCCTCAACCCGGTCATCAACTTCGCCCAATGCTGACAGGATCAGAGCCGGCGTATTGTTGCCAGCCTCGCGGACCTGCTTCAGAAGGCTGAGGCCATCCAGTTTCGGCAACATCCGATCCAGAATGAAAATGTCGAACTCTTCTGATTCTGCAAGATGTTTACCGGTCTCCCCGTCGGCTGCGTGGGTCAGATTGTGGCCGGCCTCAACAAACGCGCGGGATATGTACCCGGCTGCATCTCTGTCATCTTCTACTAGCAATATTCTCATGAGCGAAGCATACGAAAATTTCTTGGATTTTGAAACAAATTGCGGTGAGCCACAGGGGCATGGCCCACCGCGTAGTCGACATTCCGCTTGGAAGCGGCCGGGGGGTAGTGCGAAATGCCGAATTCGGTTAGCGTTAGCCGCGTCCCAGCGGGACCGGAACAAAAACCGTGCCGTTTCTCCGTTTCAATTGAAACAATGCTGATTTGCGGCCGGATTCACGGGCAGTTTTCAATCCGGATCGCAACTCGCGTACCGTCTCGATCTCCTCTCCGTTAAGGGTGACGATTACATCGCCTTCGCGGATACCCTGTTCTTCAGCGCGACTTCCCGGACGGACACGGGTAACAACAAGGCCTTCAGAAGTCTGTTCGAGGGCCAGGCCAAGACGGTTCATCCGCTGTGACTTTTCCCCGGGCCGATTCCCTGCAGCAGCAACCTTTTCAAGTTCACCCAGCAACACGTCAATTGTCTGTTGTTGTCCGTCTCTCCAGATTGTCATCTCGACCTCCGAATCCGGATCAAGTGCTGCCACCGCCTTTGCCAGTTCCTTTGGTCCTTCGACCTGAGAGCCGTCCACCGCCGTAATGATATCACCGGAAACGATGCCGGCCTTATCAGCGGGGCTGTCCGGTTGCGTGGAAGTTACAATCGCACCACTTTCAAGGTCTAAGCCAAGAGATTCGGATATCTCAGGAGTTACCGGTTGAATTTGTACACCCAACCATCCACGGGTAACCGAACCCTTGTCTATCAGTTCCGAAACAACCTCATCAGCAAGCGCGGCAGGGATGGCAAATGCGATACCCACATTGCCGCCTGACGGCGAGAAAATCGCGGTGTTTACACCAACAACTTCGCCATTGAGATTGAAGGCCGGTCCCCCGGAATTGCCCTTGTTGACAGCTGCATCAATCTGAATGAAATCATCGTAGCGGCTTGCACCGATCTCGCGGCCATGTGCGGAGACAATACCTGCGGTTACCGTTCCGCCAAGACCGAACGGATTACCGACAGCGACAACCCATTCACCGATACGCGGACGCTTGTTGCCAAAATCGACATAGGTGAATTCCTCATCGGATTCGACTTTCAAGACTGCAAGATCAGTGCGGGGGTCTGTTCCGACCAGTGATGCATCATACTCAGTTCCATCGGAACTTACGATTGTGAATTTTGACCCGTTTTCAATCACATGATTATTCGTGACGACATAGCCGTCTTCCGAAACAAAAAAACCGGATCCCTGAGATTGTCCAAATTTCCGGTTCGGGCGTCTTTCTTCCCTGAAATTTTTTCCCGGTCCATTGCGGAAAAATTCCTCAAGAAATTCACGCCCCTGGCGCTGAAAATCATATTCGCTACCGTTTGTGGCAGGCTCAATGCCAGCTTCCACCCGAACACTTACAACTGCGGGAGAAACTGCATCCACCACGTCAGCAAAAGAAAATACGGCAGGCGCCTCTACCTTTACCGCGTCAGCAAGGGCCGGGTTCGCGGAAAACACCTGCAAATTACCAGCGCCATAGCCGATGACACCGGCAGCGACGGCAGAAGCGAGCAGAATGCGCCTAAGAGACTTTGGGGAATTCGATGAATTCATGTTTGGCTTCCTCATTGTTGTTGGCCTGGTACGAGCAACACGTGCAAACATTGCAGCTCGGATCGCACCATCTGGGATCAGCGTTGTGTACGCTGTAGATGCAACACATATGGGGAAGTAAAAATTACGGTTTCATGGCCGCAAAATTAAAGTTTGGTAATGAAAAAACAGTCAGGACTTGTAACCAGTCTCGACTTTTGCCCCTTTTTCCAATGTCTTATGTACCGGGCACTTGTCTGCGATTTCAAGCATTTTCGCTTTCAGAGCTTCGTCCTCCAGGCCCTCAATCGTGATTTCCCGCCCGAAAATATCGATCTTTCCGCCTTCGGCGATTTCATCATGAGTACAGATTTCGCAGTCTTTTGCATGAACCTTGGAGTGGGAAACATCCACGGATATTTTGCCCAGCTCGATTTTCTTGAAATCGGCATACATGCGCATGGTCATGGAAGTACACGCACCGAGAGCCATTGCAAGATAGTCGTAGGGCGATGGACCTGAATCCAGACCGCCAACAGATTTCGGTTCATCAGCAAACAGTTGGTGGGATCCTGAAAGTATCCGGTTCTGGAATTTGCCAGCGCCCGTTTCTGCGATGCGAACCGCTCCTTGAATTTCCTCGCTGACGCCTGTGTCCGCAGCAGCAATGTAACGCTCTGCCCACGATGCTATCACGGATGCAGCAAAGTCAGCATCGCGATCCCTGGTAACCAGGTGGTCAGCCTGATCCAGGGAAACGAAGCTCTTGGGATGCTTTGCAGCGACGAATATCTTTGTTGCGTTATCGACGCCGACGGTGTCGTCGATCGGTGAATGCATGACCAGAAGCGGTTTCTTAAGCGCTGCAACCTTTTCCAGAACATCGTTGGATTGCAGGTCATCGAGAAACTGTTTTCGGATGGAAAAATTCCTTCCACCAAGCGAGACTTCCGCCTCCCCCTGCTCTGATATTTCATCCAGTTTTGCGCCAAAATTGTGGACGACATGGCCCGCCTCAGCTGGTGCACCGATGGTTGCAACCGCTCGGACTTCAGGGATATCAGCAGCGACAGACAAGACCGCGGCGCCACCAAGAGAATGTCCTATAAGAAGTCCGGGAGCTTCAAAGTTTTCTCGCAAAAAATCGGCTGCTATAATCAGGTCCTGACGGTTGGAAGAAAAATTTGTAGACGCAAACTCACCGCCGCTTTTACCCAATCCGGTAAAATCAAACCTGAGAACTGCAATCCCGCTATCAGACAGTGCGGCTGCGATGCGACGCGTGGCATGAAGATCCTTGGAACACGTGAAGCAGTGGGCAAAAATCGCGTAGGCCCTGATGTTCCCTTCCGGCAAATCAAGCCTGGCGGACAGTTTCGCACCGAGGCTTCCATCGAAATCCAGTCTTTGTGTGGTCGACATGCTTCATTCCCTTCTTCAGATATTTCCGAAAATGGGCCATTTCACCAACAATTGAAAGGTGCAACACAGAATTTGTGATCAATCCGACTTATCGAGCAACCGATTTAGAGTTTTTTGTTCTTCATCTGTCAGAAGAGCCGTTTCAGAGCTTACGAATTTGCGCCGGCGCGAAACAACCAGAAGCGCTGTGCCTGCAAGCATCAACAGGAAAAACGGTGCGATCCACAAAACTGCTGTAGCGGCGTTAAATCTTGGCTTCAACAAGACGAATTCACCGTAACGGGCAACGAGAAAATCGAGTACTTCCGCGTCGCTGAACCCCTCAACCAGTTTCTCCCGAACCAGAATGCGTAACTCCCTGGCGAGTTCGGCATCGGAGTCATCAATTGACTGATTCTGACACACAAGACAGCGGATTTCGACGGAAAGCGCGCGCGCCCTCGCCTCCAGAACGGGATCATTCAAAACTTCATCCGGATTGACTGCAAAAGCCGGAAAAACCGACATGACCGAAAAAAACAACAGCAAAAAAATATTCGGCAACTTACGCATTTGCCAATTCCCGTTTACGCTTGGAAGTGATTGGCGCACCCACCCTCAAACGCTGATCCGACAGTGAGAGCACACCTCCGAACACCATCAGTATCGGCCCCAGCCAAACCAGAATAACCTGTGATTTCCACCAGGCCCGCAAAACTGTTCGTCCCTCTTCGTCCGTATCACCTACGGAAACATACAGCTGTGAAAACCGGCGCGTCCTGATTGAGGCTTCAGTTGTTGCAGTTCCATGTGCCACGTAGAAGCGCTTTGCCGGAGTTAGCTTGTATTTTTCTACACCACCTTGACGTGCGGAGACATGCAGCGTGTCCTGAATGAAATTTGGACCCTGATGCCGTGTTGTACCGTCATGCACTAAGACAAAACCCTCAATTTCGAGTGTTTCACCCTTCTTTAGAGCAGCGCCCTCCTCACTACTGAAGACAGTTGCTCCGACGATGCCTATTACCATCACACCAATCCCGAAATGCGCGAAGGCTGTACCCCAGATTGAACGTGGCAACCCGCGCAACCGGGCAAAAGCGACTGGAAGCGGATTTTTTGAAAACCCCGAGCGGGTATAGATTTCCGCAAAGGCACCCAACATCACCCAGACGCCCAATCCAATCGCCAATGAAGAAAGAACCGGACCGTCAGTGGTGTAGGTAAGCGAAACAATCGTAGCCAACAATGCAAACGCGGCCACAAAGTATAATCGCTGCAGCACGGGAAGCAGGTCAGAGCGTTTCCATGAAATCAGAGGACCAAGTGGCACAGCCATCAAAACCGGGATCATCAAGGGGCCAAATGTCAGATTGAAATAAGGAGGACCAACTGAAATTTTGGACCCGTCGACTGCCTCCAGAAACAGCGGGTAAAGTGTCCCGAGCAAAACTGTGGCGCATGCCACCGTCAAAAAGAGATTGTTGAATACAAGTGCGCCTTCCCTGGAAATCGGCTGGAACAAACCGCCCTGCTGTAACGTGCCGGCACGTATGGCAAACAACGCAAGGGAACCACCAATGAACAGAAGGAGGATAACAAGAATGAAAATGCCGCGTGTTGGATCGCTGGCGAAACTGTGCACGGAGGTGAGTACGCCGGAACGAACAATGAAGGTTCCAAGCAGGGACAGGGAGAAAGTCAGAATTGCGAGCAGAATGGTCCAGATTTTCAGAGAGTCTCGTTTTTCCATGACGAGTGCCGAATGTATGAGTGCAGTTCCAACCAGCCAGGGCATGAAGGATGCATTTTCGACCGGGTCCCAGAACCACCATCCACCCCATCCAAGTTCATAGTAGGCCCAATAGGATCCCATCGCGATTCCGGCAGTTAGGAACACCCAGGCCAGAAGTGCCCAAGGACGCACGTACCGCGCCCATGAACCATCAATTCTTCCGCTTATCAGCGCTGCCACCGCAAAGGAAAATGTGAGGGAAAACCCGACATAACCGACGTACAAGAGCGGTGGATGAATAGCGAGACCGATGTCTTGGAGGATCGGATTAAGATCACGACCTTCCGCTGGAATTTCAGGCAGTCGCTCGAATGGATTGGAAGTGAAAATAACGAACATCAGGAACGCCACAGTGACCCACCCCTGCACACCGAGAACGTTTGCCTTGAGTTGCATCGGCAGGCCTTTTGCAAAACCGGCCAGCAATGCCGAAAACAAAGCCAGGATCAACACCCACAGCAACATGGACCCTTCGTGATTGCCCCATACGCCTGTAAACTTGTACAAAAGCGGCTTGTCTGAATGGGAGTTCTGCCAAACGTTGGCAAGGCTGAAATCAGATGTGACGTAAGCGTGCGTCAGGGCAGCGAACGAAAAGGCCAGCAACAAAAAGCCGGTCAGCGCTGAGCTGGTTCCTACAAGCATCAGTTGCGGGCTGTTCTTCCAAGCTCCTATCATGGGCAAAGACGACTGGATCAGCGCCAGAGCAAGGCTGAGAATTAGTGCAAAGTGGCCAAGTTCAGCAATCATTGCGCTTCACCCGATTTCCAGACCTGTTTTTCCTTCAAAACACCTTGCAATTCCTTGGGAATGTATTTTTCGTCATGTTTTGCGAGAACACTGGTTGCAATAAATGTGCCGGATGCATTCAATTGCCCTTCTGCAATCACCCCCTGGCCCTCGCGGAAGAGGTCTGGCAATAATCCATCATAAGACACTTCGATGCTGTGCCGGCCATCGGTTACCGTGAATTCTACAACGGCGTTGGATTTTCTTACACTTTCATCCGCAACCAATCCTCCAAGGCGAAAATTCTGCCCTGGCTTGACTTTGGCTTTCTCGATCACTTCTGTCGGGTCGTAGAAGAACACAATCTCGTCCCGCAAAGCAGTAGCTACCAACAGGGTCGCCAACCCGATTACGGCACCTATTACCGCGATACCCGCAAACCTTTTCTGTTTTCTGGTCATTGGCTCGCCTCAACTCCGGGAACCGAAGGTATCATTTGATTAAGCCTTTCAATAAAAGCCTGATCTTCCGGGAAATGCAATTTTGCTGATTGAACTGCCCTGCTCGCGTCCTCCGGACGCCCCAATACCATATAGGATCTTATGAGGCGTTCCCAACCCTCACGATCACTCGGTTCTTCCTCTAACCTTGCTGCAAGACCGGAAACCATCTGGTTGATCTGTTCCAGTTGATCTCTTGTTATCCCGGATGTTCCGAATTCTCCACGATCCAGCTCGCGCAGATGCCTTCTGACGACCGGCAACCAGAGCTCTTCGCCTGAAGCACCTGAAGCCATCGACTGCCAGATTTCCCGCGCGATTTCTGCATTGCCGCGTTGAAACTCTCCCAAAGCGACAAAATATGTGGCCCTCGCATGTGCCGGTTCCTGATCAGAAATGCTCTTGAAGATTTCAAAGGCCTCATCATCAATTTCACCGTTCTTCATTTGAACCAATGATTCGCCAAGAGACAGAAGTGTTTCCAATTTCTCGCCTTCAAGACGCATTACATTTCTGAGAGCGTTTGCAGCCTTTCCATACTCCCCAATCCGTATATATATCGGAGCAACAACTCGCCAGCCACGCAAATCATTGGGGTCTTCAAGTAGCCGTTTTTCAGCAGCTGTCAGTAATTCCTCAAATGAAGGCAGAGTGTCGGGTGCTTTGGCATCCAGAGTTAGTAGCGTTGATTCAGGTGAACCGTATTTTCCGTAAAGTCCAAAGGAAAACACGGGCACAAAGACCATCGCCACCACCATCAGCAAAAAAGTCCGACTGTTTGTAAGCGAGCTATCAGTGGATTTGGTACGCTCGAGTTTGAGAAACTTTCTGGCGTGCTCAGCTTTTGCAGCCTCCTTGGTAGTCTCGTCGATGCGGCCAAGCTCAAAGTCTGTTTCGATCTCGGAAATTCTTGCGTTGTAAAGTGCCTTCTCGTGACCAGCATCGGCAGAGGGACGAGGGGTTCTTGAGAACCACAATCCACTAAACGCCAAGGCAACCGATATCAGTGCAAACGCAATAATTATAATCCAGATAAGCATTCCGATTACATAGCTGCAAAAGCATACGCTAAAAAGGTGCGCTCGCGGTCAATATTGACGCGGCATCATCGCTTACAGGTCAAAAATTCGTCATGAACCGGCTTCTCTAACTCAACGGAGTCCAGGTGCCATCGGAGTTTCTGCAGGCTGTACCTGCTGCTTGCTGTGGAGATCCGTCAACGTAAATCGTGTGGGTATAACGACGGCAGTTCTGTGCCCCAACCTGATAAGTTTGCTGCGGAACTACCTGCCCATAGGTACCGTTGTTGCCCTGCCATCTGACAGGCTGACCGGGAGCACCTCTCTCAAGCGCATTATACTCGGCCTGTAAGGCAGCTTGTCTGCTACCATTGTCTAGACTGCGTCCGATGCTACCTCCGATCACGCCGCCGGCTAACGCGCCAAGCGCTGTTGCAGCTATCCGGCCGGATCCGCCACCAAATTGATTGCCGACTACACCACCTGCAATTGCTCCAGTGACCCGGCCTATATTTTCATTGCTTGGAGTGCAGGCAGACAACAGCAATGCAGCTACCGCGCTGACTACAGACGCATATCTGAACTGGTTTTTCATTTTGCACCGCCTTTGAAGCTGATTCAAAGATCATAGATTAAGATTGATATTGTCTAAATTTTGATGCCCACCGCATTAATTAACACCAGGAAGGCTTATCGAAGCTTTCAGACCACCCAATTCAGACTTCGAGAGGTGCAATTCTCCGGAATATTCATCAACAATATCAGTTACAATCGAAAGGCCCAGTCCCCATCCGGATTTACCTTCATCGATTCTGCCGCCGCGCCGCATTGCCTTTTCGATCTGTTCGGCCGACATGCCTGTCCCATCATCTTCCACATCGACCGTCACTGACGCACTCTCAAAGCGGGAAGACACACGAACACGGGTCTCAGCATATTTTGTTGCATTTTCAATTACGTTTCCAAAAATTTCCTGTAGATCATGCTTTTCACCTTCAAAACAGACGCTGTCTTCGGTTTGCAAATCCAATGCTATGTCCGTGTTTGGGCTAAGTTTTGAGACGACTGCAACCAGTTTTTCCAATTCCTCGTTCAGCGGCGTCTTTGCAATCGCAGTTGAACTTCGTGCGGAAATTCTCGCGCGGTCGAGATAAACCTGCACCTGCTGCCTCATTGTGTCGATTTGCTCGCGAAACAGTTCGCGTTTTTCCGCTGGCACCGAAGAAACTTCATTCTGCAGGATGGCGAGTGGTGTTTTCAGGGAATGCGCCAGATTCCCCACCTGTGTTCTGGCCCGTTCGACAATTGTGTTGTTGGAACTGATCAGTGCATTGGTTTCATCAATAAACGGCTGGATTTCATCGGGATATTTGCCTTCGATGCTACTTGCATCGCCACTGCGCACATCAGCCAATATCTGAGCTGCTTTCGAGACCGGTCTGAGGCCGAACCTTACGAGCTGAGACATCGCCAACACAATTGAAAGCGCAAACAGGGAAAGCGTGAAAAACAGTCTTTGACTAAATTCGTTAATCTCGCTTTCAAGTGAGCTTATGTTCGCCGTTATCTTGAAGCTGAAGAGATCGCTACCCTCACCCAGAAAAACCTGCGCTTCCAGACCTGACAGAACCTGACCGCTTTCTTCCTCGATCTCAAAGACACGTTGAAAAGTCTCATCGAAATCACTGGTGACCGGAACATCGATAGTCCGGTCTGATAGAGACAGGCTTGAGAGGCGGTTTTCATCTTCACCAACCTTTTCGATAGACCAGTACCAACCGGAATCAAAAAGGCTGTATCGCGAGTCACCCAGATCAGGAAGCCCCATGAGCGTGCCTGTTTCATTGACCTGAACGCTGCCCATCAGATTAAAAATATTGGCGGTGAGCAATTCTTCCTGCCGGGACTCAGCACTCCTGCGGTAATCTGAAGAAATGAAAATCGCCACAGCCGCGACACCCGCCAACGCGGCAATTGAAGACAGAAGGAACAATCGCCAGGCAAGTGTATTTGGAAACAGAAACTCCCAAAATCCGCTTACCGATTTCATTCGGTTTCCTGTAGACGATAACCGAGACCCCGTACGGTCTCTATGAATTCAGCACCAAGCTTTTTCCTCAACCGACCGACGAAAACTTCAATCGTATTCGAATCCTTATCGAAATCCTGATCGTATAGATGTTCCGTCAGTTCAGTTCGGGAAATGATTTCACCAGGATGGTGGAGCATATATGACAACAGACGCAACTCATGAGAAGTCAGTTTGACGGGCTTTCCTTCCAGGCTGACCTTGGAAGTCCTGGTGTCCAAAACAACTCCTCCGCTGGTCAATTCCGAAGACGCATGTCCGGCATTGCGCCGGATAAGCGCGCGTAATCTCGCGAGGACCTCTTCGATATGAAACGGCTTTGCAAGATAATCATCGGCTCCGGCATCTATCCCTGCAACCTTGTCGCTCCAACGATCACGTGCGGTCAGCATCAGCACCGGCATCTTTCTTTCGGCTTTCCGCCACTCTTCCAGGATCGTAAGACCATCCATGCCAGGCAAGCCTATGTCTAAAATCACGGCATCATAGGGTTCTGTGTCACCCAGGAAATGCCCTTCCTCTCCGTCAAAGGCTTTGTCCACCGCATAACCGGCATCACTGCATGCATCCACCAGTTGGCGATTCAAATCCAGATCGTCTTCAACTATCAGAATACGCATTTCCTCTCCCCTTAAACTGCTCGCCTCTAAGGCCTGAACCGGCGCGTGACAACACGGGCTGGATTCCCGTTTCTGGCAGGTAACTTGATCCGCGCAACACACACAGTCTGCCCATTTGCATTCGTCGCGGACTTCACAGCAAGCAGCATGGCACCAGGGGTACTGGCCACCAGCGCACGCGCGCGGTTACTGCACGCGTCAGCCAAAGCGGGACCCGTTGTAAAGAACATCGATGCCAAAATCAGGGCTACGAGAAATTTCAGTTTCATTGCAATCATGTACCATGAACGGAATGAACCAAGAATGAACAAAAAACTGAATGACTTTGCAATGAAAATTCCGTTATGAGCATGTTTGTTTGCGAATTCAGAACATTAGGAAAAACCTCGACACCCCCTTTAAGAAATAACCTCGGTTGCGTTAAGCCTGCCATATATCGCAAATATTGCTCCCATCGCTCCGATCACCTGGATAATTGCGTCGGCCAGTTCCGCCTGACTTTGCGTATCAAGACTAATGCCCAGCCCTCCTGACAATGAAGCAGCTACTGCAATCATGGAACCCCAAATTGTCTTAGACATGTACCAGTCTTTTTCTTCAATCATTATTGATCCTTTCGACGCTATATCGTGTTTACAATTGAGCTTGCTTCAGCCCCGGCGAGGCCGTTGTCAGAAATTTGTGAAACCCTGATTTCAAAGTTTGTCGGTACCTCACCAAAATCTGATATCTGGTTTTGAAGGTCGTAGTGAAAAGTCGATTCCACGGTTTCGCTTTCACCCATCACCTGACCAGATGAACTCAATATCAAAACTCGGTAGCGTTCTGATTGCGCATCCAGCGGAATTTCCGCATTTTCCCAGCTGTCCGCATCATGACGGCCACGTCGAATCCAGGAAAAATTCCAATCCGCCTCATCAACTTTTTCAGATATCAGATGTACGGGGCTCAGCATCCGTGTGCTACGTCCGTTATTCGTATGTTCTTGCTGCGAATATGCAGCCGAAGAGATCGGAGCTTCCAACGGCCCGACACGCCAGTTGAGAGAAATCCCGCGTTCTGCGAAGTCAAGCTCCAGCGGCACCACACTGTCGTCCAGGACTATAAGGCGGGAATCCGCGAGCGCGCCGAAATTTGCTTCCTCTTCGGTTCCCAACTGTCCCCGAAGAAGCTCGCTCAAACGCCAGCTTCCATCGCCCATTAACTCAGCTTTTCGAAACTGTATCAGCTCGTGAGAACCGTTTGCTGCTTCAACGGCGATCAGGTTGGTACCATTCAGCACCAGTAGGTTCTCCGCCGATCGGAATGTACCTGATGACAATAATACGTCTATCGCATTGGCATTGTCCCAACGGCCTGCAGCGCCGGAATGAAGTGGTGTCTTCAATCTGCCTATGATTGAACGCCGATTTATAACAGCCCGTCGTACAAAACCTTCCTGGGTTGGGGAAACCAAGGCACCATAGTTTCGTCCCCAGGGGCTTGCGTTAACGGCCAAATGCGTGACCAGTTTTGTCGAATCTCCCCGCGGAAGGCTCGGCAAGTCCATGAGCACAACACTCGGAGTTCCCAGAACCCTCTGCTCAGCGACCTTGCCAACCTCGGTACCGCCAACAAACATGCGTTCCGGGACCGGTTCGAAAGATACAAGCGAAAGGTTCTGACGCTCACCGATTTCAACACTCTCCACCTGCCATTTTCTTTCCGGAGTTTCGCTGAAACTGATTACGTCGCCAGCTGCAACATCCATGAAACGTCGGGGCAGCCCCACCAACTTTTCTTCCCGACCCAGCCAGTCATTCTGAAGTCGGTTGTCTGCTATTGCGAGCGCAGCACCCTCCGGCATAACAACCGGAGCCTGCAACGCTATCTGCCGATCACTTCCACCTTCAATTCGCCTGGACTTTGTAGCCCTGTCCTCAAACTCCGAAAATACTGATGTATGAAACACAACAGCTTCTGCCGGCAATTCTATCTCGGAACGCCGACGACCCGTTACAGCTGGCTGATCATCTTCCTGAACAATTTGCGAGCTCTCAATCATCTGGCGGGTTGCATAGGGACTGGTTTGAAACGCCAATCTTCCTTCAACTTCGAAAGCCTTGATGTCGAACAAACCCAGTAGCGGTTCCAGTGCCTGTCGTGCTGAAATCACTTCGGGAACGATATAGCCGTCAACAATACCGTTTGCTGAGACCACGGGTTCTACGTGTCCATAGTCCGACAGTATCTCATTGATGAGATCATCGAGCGGACAACTCCCCAGCCGGCCCGTCAACCAATGACCCACGTGCCAATTCTCTCCATCACTCCAAGTATCAAGACTTAGAGGAAACCATGGAAAAGGACGCGCATCCCATGCCCAAGGGGTAATCTGCGCGGGGTCGATCATTCGCCCCTCGTAAACATCTGAAGCAGGATTGTTTTCCGGTTCGCTCCAGTATTCATAGTGTGCTTCCAGATATCTCCTCTGAACAAGATCATCACGCTCGCCGGAGGAAAAGTATGGAATTGCCGATTGGGCAGACTTCGAATCAAAAAAGACGTTTGGCTGATTGCTGCCGAGGTCGATCGCTGGACAACCAAGCTCAGTGAAAATTATAGGCTTCGAGGATGGAAGCCAGGAAGTGCTGGTGCTCTGCCGCACTCCTTGCAGACGCTCATGATGAGCATTGGACCACCATGAAACCAAATCCTTGTATCTGTAAATCCAGGGTTCACCCTGACCATCGGTTATTGGTGTGCGAATGCGTTCTTCTCGGTCACCAGGTGAAGCGTAATACCAGTCGTAACCTTCGCTGGACGCTATATTATGTTTTTGGTATTCACAATCATGTACCGAATGAACGTTCGGAAAGCCTGGATCACCGCCGTTTCGCCAGTCGGAGGTGGGCATATAATTATCGATGCCGACAGCATCAATCGAAGCCGATGACCAAAGCGGGTCAAGATTATAAAGCACATCTGAACTACCATCATTGGGTTGGTAGCCGAAATATTCACTCCAGTCCGCGCCATAGGTAACCAAACATTCGGTCCCCATAATTGATTTTGCTTCGGAAGCCAGATCAACAAGGCTTTCGACAAAGGGGAAAAATCCATTTTCATCGCGAACTCTGGTCAAACCCCTAAGCTCAGAACCGATCAGGAAGCCATCCACTCCTCCGGCCTGACTGCACAGTCCCGCGTAATGACGCACCATGACACTATATTTTTGAGCAAACGAAGTTACCTGCTCCCGCGCGCCAATCGTCTTATCAGCTGATCCATTTGCACCTGGAGGTGGGAAGCATGTTATTTCTCCACGCCAGGGGTATTCAGGTTGTCCGACACTCTGGTCCAACCATGGCAGTAGATTGCCTTCCGGAATGTCCATCATAAGAAACGGGTTGATGGTCACCTTCAGACCTCTATTCTTTAAATCTTGAATCGCATGAAGGATTGAAAGGTCTGTGGGTGTACCGCCGAAGGCGGCACGTCCCTCAATCTGGGAGACGAGACGGACTTCATGGCGTTTCAAGCCCTTCACAAGCCAGGGAACATCGAAGATGTGCGTGACGCCCGGTAACACGTCACATTCACCAGCCCGCAGATCTGTCCCGTACCAGGTTACTACCAATGAGACAGATTCTAGGTTGGGGCAAACCTCTTGTAGTTCATCAATTGAGGCTTCCCAGTCTGTGGAGGCGATAGATGTATGCCGGTTATGCGCATTGTAGGTTTCGCCCATCCCGCCGCTACCAACGAGATCGGTTTCATAACCATACTCGGTTGCTCCCGGAATGACGGAGATTGAACGGATACTTTTCTCAAGTTTACCGATTGACCGAATAACCTCGAAACTGAACTGCGGAATTCGGTTTCCGTATTTTGACAGCGGAAAGTCTTCAAACACGATATAAGCCGTGCCGCGATAGGCAGGTGAGTTATCCGCTCCCTGTTTTGCTTCAATCAACGGGTCGACTGTCTGATCTTCACCCCCCTTGTAAAACCGGAATTCAATACTGGTGAGATCGAGTTCCTGCGCATCTGCCCATATGCGCCTGACACCAGAAATTGGCCCTTCGCAAATCCCGATTGCGAAGTTGGCAAAGTAAGAGAATGTAGTGGTGCTGGTAGAGTTACCGGCACTTCCTTTGCCGGATGATTTCTCGCGGGAAACAAATTCCTCAAAACGTGTCGCCCAAATAATCTGACCGGAAAGTCGGTTGCGTCCGTAGACACGCGGAACAGACGTTCCCTCTGTGGACGTAAGTATCCTTGTTTGCTCAAGACGCGGACCCTGAACCACCCGGTCCTTGGAAAACAATCTCTGGTCCAGCGCATTACCGGCAAGACCACCGGCTGCCCGTCCAACAATTGCCCCAACGGGACCGCCGACAGCGCCGCCAATCGCAGCGCCAACGGTTTGCAATACTACAGTAGCCATTTACGTTATCTGACCCCATCCGCCTGCGGGAACCGATAAGCGGCGGCGATGCGGCGGCGCCAATGATTTCCTAGTGCCGTTTCAACGACACCCGCTTTTTCATAGGCATGAACAAAACGGTCAGCATCGGTCAGGATGGCGGCATGCCCGGCAACACCGGAGTTCTTCCAGCGAAAAAGCAGGAGATCACCCATCATTGCTTCCTTCGAAGAAATCCTTTCGAACCATCGGTCGGCCGCATTCAGCAGGGTCTCATCTCCTGAAACCTGTCCCCAGTTCGGTAAATAATTAGGGACGTTTTCAGGTTCCTCACCAACAATCTCGCGCCAAACCCCGCGTATCAGGCCGAGACAGTCAGCTCCATGGCCCAAAGTACTGGCCTGGTGCACATATGGCGTACCAATCCATCGTCTCACACTTTCGACGATGGAACACCTGAATTTTGAATTGATCATGGAACGATTGGACCGCCATCGAACTCGGTTTGATTTCCAGCATGCGTCAATGAAACTTCATCACCCGGCATATGGGGGAAGCCCTGGAAGTTGGCCGGATTGAGGAACTTGGCCCTGCAAGTTTCAAACTGCTTGTTGCAACCGGCAGTGATCGTGAATTGATCACCAGGCAATACGACAGCTGCCATGGGTGACCAAAGGGTTACAGTAACTGAATTTTCACTGCGAATGTGAGAAGCCACTTCTATCCGACTTCCGGAGTTTTCACCCGATATCCACTCCAGAGCACCAAATGTGAACCAGCCATTCTCGAACTCATCCAGGCCGGAAGCCGTTAAATCAAATGCAGAACGCGTCTCAAGTACAGTACCTTCCGCCGAGTAGAGACCATTCGATAAATCGATACCGCAACGATTATCTCCCAAGTCCGCCTGACATCTGCGAATAAACTGGCGTCCCTTTGTCTGGTCAAGTGACGATGAAATGCCACGCAATTCGAAGCGGTAGATACCATCCTCTTCCGAAATTTCTCCTATCATCATGACCTGATCGATGGAGAACAAATCCGGTTGCGACCAATTCACGATGTAGGTGGTGATACGTGCATTGTCATATTTTCCTGCAGCAATATCCGCGGTGGAAATTGTGTCTGATCGAAGCGCTCCGGATATTTGGGCTGAATCCACACTGAGCCCCAAACGTTCTTCTATGCCGCTCGATTCAGCCCCTGCGGATCGTTCACAGACCGTTCCATTCACAATCAAATCCTGATCGTGATCAGTAAACCCGAGCTTATCTCCGTTACCTAATTCCATAATCCAGCAACGACAAAGCGTTGTTGCCTCTTGTTCTATATGTTCCCTGAATTCCGGTGACAGTTGTTTCATGGCAATAATTCCACAATCGGAATGGATGGGATGTCTCCAGCCTCAAACTGACTGAGATTGATAATGATTTCATCGGTGTCAAAACGCACCGGAATATCAAATTCAAACCCGGCCCGGATTTGCTGACCACCCTGCGGAGGTTGTGGAGTGTTTATGGTCAGAACCCCGGAAGTTGGCTCAACGACATAGCTGGATGGCTCCAGTTGAACTTCATCAAT
This sequence comes from Pseudomonadota bacterium, assembly GCA_039029255.1. Taxonomy (GTDB): domain Bacteria; phylum Pseudomonadota; class Alphaproteobacteria; order Rhizobiales; family Rhizobiaceae; genus JAALLB01. The sequence goes on from JBCCGN010000011.1 coordinate 56,688, forward strand.
TGAAACTATGACTGAGTGGGAAATGGGCTTCAAGATTGTGCGGACGTAGCCTGTCTCTGCTGTTCCAGTTCGTTTTACGAGTTGAAACTCCCTTGTGTTGCCATCACCTGCACCGATCAGCTGATCTGTGGCTGCTATTGCGATGTCAGCGACAGATGACTTCCAATCCAGCGGGTCGCGGAACCTGAATCCGAATAACCGTCCACGCCTTTCTTCAAAAAACTCTATAACAACCTGAAGATCTCCGATGGTTTTGATCCCGTAGCCCGCATTGTACCTTCTGCGAGAGTGGGCCCAGCGTGCATTACGTTGTTCCCTGCCTGATCCCATCGTAACGACTTCTGTGCGTCTTTGAGGACCACCCGTGGCTCCGAATGCAAGGTCCGTTGGAAATCGAACCTCGTGAAATGAATGTTCTGTAGGCATATGTTCAAATTCCGCGTTGCCCGCGACTGACCGCGCGCGCCAGCATTGCACTTATCTGTCCTTCAGACTTTCTGAAGCTCGCTGCATCCGTTGCCTGGACATTGAAAACTACATTGACGGCGGAAGATTTTCCGGTTGATGCCGCTACACCCAGTTTTCCATCGTTGCCCCTGCGAAGCGGCATGACGGCTTCGGGGCCGCTCTCTCCCATGACCCCTGTCCCGCTTTGGAATCTGAAAAGCGACGGACCGTTTACTATGCCGCCTTGTGCAAAGGGCGTAATACCTCCATTTGAGAATACCCCGCCAGATGCAAACCCAGGAATGGTCGTGCCGCTCAACCCGCCGGTGAGCGAACCAAGAACATTTCCCAAGAGATTGTCCAGAGGCTTTAGCGCCCTGTTGAGGGCAAGATCCGTGAACCTTTTGCCGAGGTTCTTCAACACATCTTCAAAGCCGCGTCCCGATTTGATGGACCCCCTGATAGTGGAGGAAAAAACCCTTCCAAAATCTTCGGTAGCATCTGTGAGCGCTCGCATCGCATCGTCAAATTGTGCAGTATCTGCAAACACATCCACGTTCACCTGTTCACGTCTCATTGTTCATTCTTTCTTCTATCCGGATTTGTGCGGATTAATTCTTCAAGTGACCGTCTGCTCAAAACTTCATTCAGATGACCAGCTCGATCATACAAGCCGGCAGCTGCCAAAAATTCTCTTGGTGTCATTGACCAGAATGCTTTTGGAGTAAGTCCCAGTCGACCGATGCCAAACGACATCAGATTGTTCCACGGGATATTGAGGTCAGTCATCTTCTCGTTCTGTTACAGGCGTAAATGCTGCTTCAAGCAGCCGGGCCGCAATCTCGACATATCCACTCACACCGCCGTCCACCCGCATTTGTGAAACTTCTGCCTCCGACAGTTCGTTGCCACCCCCAAAAAGACCCGCAGTGATTACCTTGATCAGATCGTCCGAGCGAACCTTACCCGAGGAAAACCTTTCTCCAAGTGCCGCCAGACTGTTCGCTTCCAGTTTTTCTTCAAGTGATGCCAATGCACCGAGGGTCAAACAGAGCCGGTAGAGCTTGCCATCCAGTTCAGCGGCTATTTCCCCACGTATGGAGTTCACCATCATCCGATACTCGCAAAACTGATCTCTCCGGCAGATTCGAGTGCCAGTTCAAATGTGACCTCACCATCATGTAGGCCGGAATACTCCAGGGAAACGATCTGGAAAGGGCCTGTAACTTCACCGAATCCCGGGATTACGATCTGCCAACTAACGACTGCGCCGTTGAAGAAAGTCGTACGAACCTGTTCATCGCTTGCTGCGTCCTTGAATATCCCGCTTCCACTGACAGATGAGCGTCGCAGACCCGCTCCTGCCAGCAGTTCCCGCCATCGGCCGGAAGACTCTGAGTCGGTGATATCCACCGTTTCGGCATTGAATGAAATCTGGCGCGCGCGCAGACCTGCCACCGTCGTGTAACCATTGCCATCGGGATCAAGCTTCAACAGCAAGTCCCGGCCTTTTTGTGCAACCATGCTTATTATCCTTTGTGAGATCAGTTTGGTTCGGTAACAGCCCGCAAATTGATACGAGCCAAAAACAGGTCTGCCTCGACATCTCGCGAAACTTCGGTCGATTCATGAGTCAGATTGACAAGCACATGACCATCAAGTTCATGCGGAGCTGATTGCATTGCCTGCTCAACCAGTCCTGCAATCTGCAAGACCTCCTTGCGGCCATCATGTGCTGACCACACATTGAGGGTGATCGCATGTTCGGTTCCGGCTTCTGTTCCAGTGCCCCAGTCGAAATACGTTGCCTCGCCAAAGGTAATATACGGAGGCGCTGCTTCAGTCGGGACATGATCGTAGATTGCCGTAGAGCCCAAGCGGTCAATCAGCGGGCCATTTTCATTCAGAAGAACAAACAGCGAGCTTTGAAGCGCTAGACCAGAATGAATCATTGACTGCTCCTGGAACGTTTGAAATGTGTGTTTCGAGTATTTTGTGCAGCGTTTGCTGATCGTTGTCCCAGGGTTTTATTTTCGGGTTTGTTCATCGAACGCAGCACCGATGCAAGGTCCTTTCCGGTTATCCGGATTGAAAGAGACATAGTCATTTCTCGGCTACCTCGCACTCAAGATATCGACCGGTTTCATCGGGGTCTTTCGCCGTGACAACGTGAAATCTTCGGCTGCCTGATACTAGTCTGGTCCCGCGGGAAATACCGGAACGAAAACGCATCAGTACACGATGGCTGACATGCTGTTCAGCAACATCACCTTGCACTGCGACGGTTGCTTTCACCGGGCAGATGTGCGCCCACACCGAGCCTTGAACCTCATATTGACTGACAAACCCTCCCAGACCGTCAGAAACTTTGACATCATTTTCAATTGATAGCTGACGATTGAACCGCCCTGCATCATAGACCTTCGCTTGCTTCAAAGTTTGACCCTCCGGGCAGGTTTCAGCAATGTCTGCAACCCTTCGGGAACAATTTCGATTCCTAAACCTGAGGAGTACACCCCCCGGTTTTCATACCAATGCGCACAAAGAACCAGAATGGCGCGGATTATGTTGGATGGGATATCCAGTCCGGTTGATCCGAAGCCAGAAACAAAATCGATTTCCAACCCATTTTCAAAATCAGCGACGCCAGGCGCATCGCTGAACGCAAGCATCGCCGGGTCTTCGGATCGGCTAAGAGAATAATGCCCCGGATCAACTGTCACAGGGGTACCGTCGACGCCATATCCGATTACTGTCTCGATGTGTTTAACCGGCCATGCCTGCAGTCTGATTTCCCGGTTTGCGGGTAAAGCATCCAGGTATTGCCGGAGCGTTCGTTCAATAAGATTTTGACCAACTTCTGATTCCACATGCTGAGTTGCTGCACTCGCAAGCTCAAGAAGAAACGTGTCTTCCGTATCGTGATCAATCCGCAGATGTTGTTTAAGCTGTACCAGCGTGACCGGTAGCGCTGCTGGCTGAGATATCACTGAAAGTGGCATTATGTTTTACCTGTTTCGGAAAAGGAAACGGCCCCGTCATACTGAGGACGGGGCCGCTGCTCGGCACGTGTGTACGCACAAGTGCGTATCAACGAGGGAGGGGGTCGTTACGCTGTGCCGAATTTGATCAGTTTGATTGCATCAAAGTCCTGGACGCCACCGCCAACGCGTTTGGTCGTGTAGAAGAGGACATATGGTTTTGCCGAATAGGGGTCGCGGAGAACCCGGATACCGGCGCGGTCAACCACCAGATATCCGCGTCTGAAGTCTCCGAAAGCAATCGGCGTTGCGTCAGATGCGATATCCGGCATGTCCTCAGCCTCTACAACGGGAAAGCCCATTAGGCTAGCAGCCTGTCCTGCTGCGGCAGGTGCCTGCCAGAGGTAATTCCCATCTCCATCTTTCAGTTTGCGGACTTCAGCCTGCGTCTTTCGATTCATCACCCAGTTTGCGTTCTGACGATAACCGGCCTTCAGAGCGTATATCGTTTCTATCAACGTGTCGGATTCATCACTCGTTGAGAAGGCCCCGGCTTCGCCTGTGGTCACGTATCCGAGGTTTCCCCAGGACCAGCTGCTCTCATCTATGAGAGGGTTCGCCAGAAAGCCTCGCGGCTTGTTGACACCATCTCCGTTTACGAATGCGGCGCTTTCCTGCTCTGCAAATGCCTGTTCCACTTCGCTGGCAATCCAGGCATCAACATCTACCGCAGCATCGTCCAGCAATTGCGAGGTCGCTGCCGGCATTGCATAAAGTTCCATGGTCGGGAACTGCAGTTCGGAAAGGCTCGGAGACGCTGTTTCAGCGCGCAAATCAGTTTCATTCGCCCAACCCGCCACTGGGCCGGTTACCGCGAAGGGTTTCTTGTATACGGATGAAGAAACTGTCTGAACGGTTGAGATAGCTCTGATCGGCGATCCTTCGGCGAGACGTCTGCCAATTTCATTAGCAGTTTCATCCGGAACCAGATAACCACCATCGGCATCCGACCCGTAGGAAAGTGCCTTTTGCTCGTATCGCCGCAAGTCATTTTCATGCCCTTTACGGAAATAGGCATCGAATGCATTCTTATGCTCCATGCCAGCAATCGAAACATTCATGCCGCCTGCAGACCCCGGGCGTTTTCCTTTCAGAACCATCGCATCCATGAGATTTTTCTGTTCATCAAGTTTGCGGTTGATCCGGTTCATCTTTTCCGTAGTGACCACGTCTTCGCCGAGTTGGGATTCCATCTGTGTAAGGCGATCATCGTTTGCTTCACGAAAAGCCTCGAAGGCTTCCATGAATTCATCGAAACATTCGGCGACGCTTTCGGCATCACCCGTCGCGGCCTTGATCTCCGGAACACGAATTGTCTGTTCTGTCATTTTCAATTCCTTATATTCAGTGTTTGTGTTGCCCTGCGTATTTTCTCATGCAGGGTTTCAAGCCGTGCAGCGTCCTGCTTGCAGGCCAATGCGTTGAAACCATCTGATATGACCAGTCTGGCATCACGCCGCGACAGCCCCGCATCCCGCGTCAGCCATCGCTCAAATTCCCTTACCTTCGGTAACGGTGAATATTTTGATTTGATTGAAGAAATCCGGGCCGTATCAAGCAAAGGGAAGGTTACAACTGAAATCTCCCAAAGATCAGCAGAGAGGATCCATCGAACCTTTGTGTTCGGGTCGGTTTTTGCACGCCTTGTCTTGAAACCGATGGAAAGACCATCGATCGCGCCGGACCGCATGAGTTCGAGTATTTCCTCGCTGCGACTGACACCGCGAACTATCCGGCCTTCGACATAGAGGCCCTTTTTATCTTCGATGATCTTTTCCCAGACACCAATTGGCTGGTCAGGATCATGCTGAAAAAGCATGCGTACGGAATCCGCTCCTTGTGATTTCAGCGAAGCTGCAAACGCACCCTTTGCGACTGCATCCTGCCCCTGATCCACTTCGTTGAATATGCTCGCATAGCCGGAGAACTTTCCATCCAGACGAACGCTGTCCATCGCAATCGGCAAAAACTTCTTCTCGCGCTGCAGGGCAAGCCTGCGTCGCCGTACTGTCTCACTCATGCGTATTCCTAACTGTTCAGCTTTTTTGCAAATCGGGCCAGCATGCCAAGGCCCCACCAGGCGCACAAACTGGCTGCAGTTGAGCCCGAAAGCGTGATCTCAACCCGGGAAAGCCGTTCGGCGATGCCCAGGTAGTCTGCCATTGCGTGTCCGGTCGCAGAACCGAACACTATTCCAATACCCAGTCCCACGATGAAGCGTATGAACGCTTCCCTCGGACCACCCGGCAGAACGTAGACAATCGAAATTGCCGATCCCGCTACGGCTCCAACCAGCTTGGCCAACAGCAGCCAGACTGCTTCCGGCATGTCAGGTGCAGTGGGTATCATCAAAGAACGCTCGTCACGCCACATCGTCATCTTCCAACGGCGAAAATCCCAAAATTTCGCGCTTTTCATCACTTGTCAGAAAACTTGCGCGATCAATCCGGTTCCAGTGCATTTCACGCTCGGAAGCGAACACGGAAACATGGTCGGTAGCCGCTGCGAGCGTGATATCCGGACCAAAGTCAGCAGAAAGCCAGATTCCCAGATCCCGTGCCGTCTTTTCAACCAGCGGCATCACCGTTTGCCGCCAGAAAGCTAGATTGGCTTCCCGGTAATTCGAATAGGTATTGTCTCCCGGGATGCCAAGCAGCATTGGCGGGACGCCAAAGGCTAGTGCGATTTCCCGGGCAGCACCATTCTTGGCCTGGAGAAAATCCATGTCACGCGGACTGAAGCCCATCGACTTCCAGTCCAGGCCACCTTCAAGGACCATGGGTCGCCCTGCCCGTCCTGCTCCAGTGTATCCTTCCTCAAGTTCACCCTTCAGGCGGTTGAACTGGTCATCAGTAAGGTTTTCTCCCGCTGCCGAAGCATAAACCAGCGCGCCGGATGGTCGAGCGGAGTTGTCCAGCAATGCCTTGTTCCAGGCGCTTGCCGAATTGTGAATGTCCAGTGCCATATGGGCTGCAGAAACCGGTGAAAGGCCATCGGTTTCGTTGAGCGGGTTGAAAAGGGACAGATGCAGAACTTCCGGGCGTTCGCGATCCTGCCTGTAAACGGTCCGTTCCTGTTTTGATGCATATGTGTATTCGACCGGCCAACCTTGCTCTTCAGCGGTAACCGACACTTTCTGGGGATCAAGGACGTGAATTTCCCGCAGATCATCACCGAGATGAATTCGGGTCAGATACGCATTGCCGCTGATAAGCAGATGCGCATAGAGAGACTCCAGCAGCTTGGCACCGGACTGGCGCATGTTGGGCCGGGCAAGCACATCCAGCAAAGGGTGTTCATCGCAATCAAGCCTGTCTTCGCAGACCTTGAGCGGCACCGAAGCAGCAGTCTCGCTGATCATGCTTACGCAGCGATAGACAACAGGATTACGACAAAAGCCGTTTCTTGCGCTCCCGCCATTCTCGAACATCGACCACGAAGGCACACCTCCCCCATGGAAGGCAATCAAACCCGCATTCGCATTTTTTTGTTCAAGCATTTGCCTGCTGCCCAAACCCGGTTTGAGCCAGTATAAAAATCGCTTCATTTCTGCTTTCCGCTGGTCTTGTTTCTTCAAAGCTTCCGCACCCGGGGTTGACCGCGGGTCTGAAGCGCAAGTTCTGATATTGCCCATACGAGCGCATCCACCCGGTCCGGCGAAACACCGTTTGCCAGTCCGTCCACACCGATGGCGCACATCTGATCTTCCAGTTCCGGGAAGCGGCCTGCATGGCGCACCCTGCCCTGTTCGTAGAGCATCGCGACAGGCTCAGCCCGCAGCCATTTGCTGCGTCGTGCATGAACCGTACGCACCGGGATCGATTTGTCTTCCGTATGCAACACGGAGCGAACCATCTCTCCACCCTGATTGGCTTCGGCAACCACCAAATCCGCTTCCAGCATATGGTAAAGCCGGACAACCGCACCTGCCCACTCATGGGGCTTTGCGCTTGCGAGCGTACGGTCTGCCAATACATGACAGGTGTCATCGTCGGCCTTGCCTGCCGCGATAATACCGCAACACGCTGACTTCTCGCCGGAACCTGCGGGCGGATCAACTGCAATGACGATCCTGCCCATGGCGGGTGCTTCATCCTCCCTTCCCGCTTCAATCATCGCGCGAGACCAAAGGCCGTGCTCGTTGTCAGCAATAATCTCACCATCCAGTTCCTGCCGTCCAAGACTGGTGCCTGCATAAATTCCCTCTACATAATCAAGGAAACTGCCCGAGAGATTGTGCATGTTCTCGCGGGTCGTGGAGCGTACAGCCACCGTCATCGGATCATCCAGTATTCTCTGCAGAAGCTTCAACGGCTTCGGCGTTGTAGTTACCACCTGACGCGGGTATTTCCCGATCCTCAGGCAAAATTGCAGCATGTCCCAGGTCTGTTCCAGCTTGTGCCACTTCACGACTTCATCCAGCCAAACCGCTCCGAACTGGCTGCCGCGCAATCCTTCCGGATCGGCGGAGGAAAAAAGCTTTCCAATCGTACCGTTCGGCCAGACCAATTCTCGTTTCGAAACCAGCCATTGCGGGCGTTCGGACTTGTGCGAAACCGCAAGCAGGCCCGACTCACCCTCAATCATCACATCACGAATATCATCGTAATTCGTGCCAACCAGTGCGACGCGACCACCACTGCTGCCGGGATAATGCGGATCGCCAAGGGCAACACCTTTGAGCCATTCCGCACCGGTGCGGGTCTTGCCTGCCCCGCGCCCACCGAGCACCAGCCAGGTGCGCCAGTTGTTGAGTGGCGGACGTTGTTTGAGCCTTGCCCAGAGCGGCCAATCGAATTTCAAACGAACAATTTCATCATCAGTCAGTTCATTCAGAAACAGTTCCCTCAGCTTCTGCGTCGACAATTCTGGAAATCTGTTCCTCAAGCTGTCGGCGGAATTCCACCAATTCGATTCCTTGTTCCCGGTCCTGCTCACGCTGCTGTCTTATCCCGTTAATCATCAATTCTACTCCCTGCACCATTTTGAAATAGCCGGTAAATGTCCTGAACCGCTGCTCAGTTGTTACATCCTCGTCCGTCAGCGCCGCATCCAGCTGCTTCATCTCCTCCGCCAATCGCCGATGCAGATCGACAACCGTCTCCTCGAACATCTCCGCGAGACCGGACAGCCGTGCGACAACCGATGCGTCAGTCATGAAACTCCTGATCAGCTAAAGGACCCTGCGGCCCGACAAATTTTAGTGAAACTATGTCTTGCGATGCTGCGGACTGTCTTTGCCCGCAGTTTTCCCATCGTATACAATGTATAGCGCAACACCGTTTCGGTGTCAAGGAATTTTTTCCTATTTTTGTTGCATGGCAGCGCTACTTATCAGCAGTGCTGGATTCTTGCATCTTTTCTTCGATAATTTCTGCATACCCATAATCAACTATGAATCTCCGAAGATCATTATTAAGTTTGAATATACCGTTGGCTAGGTCGATTAGCTCTTGGTTGGTGTAATCTCGCTCACCGTCATCAAACCCCTTTGCAACAACTTTCCCTTTGCCCACTTTCACAGAAATAGGCTTGATGGAATCACCTCTGACCCCTTCAGTCCATCTGCAATGAGCTATTTCATTCCGTATGTGAGAAAAACCCTGAAACCTACCAACTAGATCAATGATTTTGTCATATTCATCCTCATGTTCAAATTCAGACAACTTAGCGATGGATTTCACCACATCTTTCAGGTCTCTTGATTGGTAGGGAGCTGAAACAGCCATGAATACTCCAACGTCCATCTTTAGCATTGCAGATAGGAGGATTTTGAAACCACTTTCAGCTGCTGCGTAACCAAATATTATTCGGCCAAACATACTGTAGTGTTCATCGGTGAGAACGATCTCTCTCATTTTGGAAAGCCTTAAAGCAAACTTTATTATTATGCGTAAATCGCAACATAACGGAACTACCCCTGATAAATCTCCAGCGGCCAGTCGATCAGATAGTCTTCATAGTCTTCCGGCGCGATGCCGGGATCGGGGATTGCCCTGCCCTTGGCGCTCACGCCTGCCTGATGCACTGTATCGGGGTCCCCTGAAATGAGCGGGTGCCACCAGTAGAGATCATCTCCCTCCCGCACCAACCGGTAGGCACAGGTTGGCGGAAGCCAGCCAATCGTTTCGACGTTTTGCGGCGTGAGCTGTATGCAATCGGGCACCTGCTTGAAGCGGTCCGCGTAATCTGTACATCGGCATGTTTCGCAGTTGAGCAATTCGCAACCGATGTTCGTCCAGTAAATCTCGCCGGTTTCCCAGTCTTCAAGCTTGTTGAGGCAACACTTCCCGCAACCGTCGCAAAGCGATTCCCATTCGCTTTTGCTCATCTCTTCGAGCTTTTTATGCTTCCAGAATTCGGTTTCGGGCATCAAATCGCCTGTTTTGCGGTAAAGATTAGAGGACCATCTTGTGATCACCTGACCCATGGTAATGACCTTCATTCTGCTATATGTAAACAGCAACTAAAGTAACGGACCGAAATACCGTGCGCGAGCCTCTCGAAAACCCGAAAACCGAAACTCCGGACAGGCCGAAGAAAATCTCTCTTTGGAACCGGTTGATGGATTTCGACTCCTGGCTTGATTCATCAATCTACAACGCTTTCAACAGCGCCGGCGAGGGATGGGAAAGCATCACGATCTTTTTCCGCCGCTTCCGGGTGCGCGGTTTCACAAGGTTTTTTGTCGAGATTGCCGATGAAGGTGTGACGCTTGCGCTGATCGGTGCGGTGGCCATGCTGGCGCTCGCCCTCCCCGCCTTTGAAGAAACCCAAAAAGACTGGCGCAGCCAGGGTGATTTTTCAGTCACCTTCCTTGACCGTAACGGCAAGGTGATCGGCCAGCGCGGCATTCGCCAGACAAACGCTGAAAACCTTGATGAGTTACCCGATCATTTCATCAAGGCAGTACTCGCGACTGAAGACCGGCGGTTCTTTGAGCATTTCGGGATTGATTTTTATGGTCTAGCCCGTGCCATGGCTGAAAATGTTAAGGCGAATTCGGTTGTGCAGGGCGGCAGTACCATCACCCAGCAGCTCGCCAAAAACCTCTTCCTGACCAATGAGCGAACGGTCGAGCGGAAGATAAACGAGGCTTTTCTGGCACTATGGCTGGAAGCAAATCTCTCGAAGAAGGAAATCCTGAAACTGTATATCGATCGTGCCTATATGGGTGGCGGCAACTTCGGGATTTCAGCGGCCTCGAAATATTACTTTGAAAAGAACATACAGGATGTGAACCTTGCGGAAGCTGCCATGCTTGCAGGGCTTTACAAGGCCCCGGGCAAATATGCCCCGCACATCAACCTTCCTGCTGCGCGCGCCCGCGCAAATGAGGTTCTGACAAATATGGTTCAGGGCGAGTTTCTCACCGAGGGACAGGTTATTCGTGCCCGCAAGGAGCCCGCGAATGTTGTTGAACGCGATGATCTCAATGGCCCAAACTATTTTATGGACTGGGCTTACAGCGAAGTGCAACGCCTCGCTGCCAGGTACAAAAGCCGTAGTCTCATAGTAAAGACAACCGTTGACCTTGATTTGCAAAAGGCTGCGGAAGATTCTGTCGAAAGCCATCTTCGCCAGTTCGGCCGACAATATGGTGTTCGCGATGCCGCGATGGTGGTGATGGATCACGAGGGTGCTGTTCGCGCGATGGTGGGTGGTCGCGACTATGGTCAGAGCCAGTTCAACCGGGCAACTGCCTCAAAACGCCAGCCGGGCTCTTCATTCAAGCCATATGTTTATGCCTCTGCCGTCGAAAATTTCGATCTCAAGGAAACAACGCGGGTGATAGATGGCCCCGTATGCCGTTCATCCTTCGGCAGAACCTGGTGTCCAAGAAACTATTCCGGCGGTTTTCGCGGTGCTACCGATCTGCAAACCGCGCTGATCAAATCGATCAATACGGTTCCCGTGAAAATCTACCTCGGACGGGACAGGCTTCCACAACTCGGCGGTGACCGCCTCGTGGAAACAGTCCGGAAAATGGGCGTCGAATCCGATCTTGTCGTGAACCCGCCGATGGTGCTCGGTTCCAACGGCCTGACTGTTCTGGAAATGGCCGGCGGCTATGGCACATTCATGACGGGCGGCATGAAACTTGACCGTTTCGGTATCAGCCAGATTTCGGATACAGCCGGTAATGTGCTGTACGATCATCGCAATGACAAAGCGGTTCCCGAACGTATCCTGAAAGAATCCACGGCACAGGTCATGAACAAGATCATGTCGCAGATCCCCGAATGGGGAACAGGGCGCAGAGCTGCTCTGGAGGGCATCCGTTCTGCCGGGAAGACGGGAACCACCCAGGCATATCGCGATGCCTGGTATGTCGGATACACCGGCAACTATGTTGCGGCTGTCTGGTATGGCAACGACAACTATCAGCCGACGCGGCGACTTACAGGAGGCCGCTTACCTGCCATGACATGGAACAAGTTCATGTCTTATGCGCATCAGAACATCGAACTTCGGCCTATTCCCTATATTGAAAATCCACTCCCAATTCTCGACCAGAATCCGGACACGAACGTGGCAATTCAAGACAATGACGGAGATGCACCGCCCGCAAGACCAAAAATCCTTTCCAGGGAATCGGAAGAAACGCTGAGGAAGATGGAAACGATTTTCCAGGATGCAAAGCCTCTTAAAGCATCAGAAGAGGTTGCAAGCACCCTCAGCCCTGTGGTTGTGTCCCAGTAACTGAATTCGTTGTAGTTGTCGTGAAATGCGTCTGGCAATCAATCTAGCAATAATATTTGCACTCGGGCTTTTGATCGGTGGATTGTCAGCGCGATTTGCCATTCTGAATTCAATTGGTGTTGGTTCAATTAACACAGGCACCTGGTCTGCTTCGCCTTTGCTCGGCAACGAAGAGGTTGATCCTTATACGGCTGCCAGAGCAACCATGAACGGTTCGATTGCGCTGGGATCGGCAGAGGGTCTTGCCTTCGAGACAACAAAGGATGATCAGGGAGATTCGCTATCGCGTTCCTGCCACTATCTTTTGTCAGGGAGCACTCCGGCAGCCCGTTTCTGGACACTTGCAACCTACGATCTCAAAGGGAACGTTATCAAAAACTCTGAAGGCAAAGCTTCAGCAGCCTATTCAGGTGGTCTGGTTTGGGAACCGGACTTTTCAATGAAAATTACCGTAAGCGATCAACCATCCTCAGGAAACTGGCTGTATGTTGAGGGGGGTGGGAATTTCAAACTGATTTTGCGGCTTTACGATACACCAATTGCGAGCAGTTCCGGTTTGACCGATCCGGAATTGCCAAGTGTTAAGCGGCTGAGGTGCGGTTAGATGAAAGCGAGGCTCTTTTATCTCTTAATTTGCAGCATCGTCATGGGTGTCGTGGCACATATCTGCATAATCCTTTTGGTACCATTGCTTGGTGAGAAGGATGCCGCACGAAAGATACTGGCCAGCGTTCCAACCGGAAAGTTCGAAAAACTGGCGGACATCAAGGATATCGAAATTTTGAATAGCGATCCGTTCTTCGAGATCGCAACCTGCAAATTTGACATTTCGGATGTCGGCGTAGAGGTGGAGGGGGAACGGACAGATCTGTTCTGGTCAGCATCCATATTCAACGCCCGTGGCCGGGTGCTCTACAGTTTCAACAACCGCACGGCAATCGGCAAGAAACTGAAACTGATTCTTGTAAACCCGATACAGATGGCAAGTATCCGCCAACGGCAACCTGAGGAACTTGAAACGTCAATTGTGGTCGAAACAAGCGAGAATGTTGGCTTTATAGCTGTCCGAGTTTTAGTGAAAGATACCAGTCTTACACAAAGGGCAAACAACTTTCTCCACAAGCTGAGATGCTCAGACTATACGGGCCAAGTTTGATTTCAAGGAACTCCCGATTGCCGCGGTCAGGAAGTTGGTACAGCGCTGCTCCCGGATGCTGAAGGGGGTTCCGGACCATTCTCATTCAGATACCTAACACCTTCGAAAATATAAATTTTTGCACTTTCTTTGGCATTCAGCCTGATATCGGATTTACCCTGCACTTTCTCCGATGGAAACCTGAGTATTACACCCATCATCACCTCCTGAGTGATTCAGTTACATCTCGAAAAAGAGAGCCATCCACAGGACGACTATTTTTCATCAAAACCCAACATGGTTAACAGGTTGTAAACGACTTGAGTGAGAGGGTATTTTAAATGTGATTCTCGAAGGCGATCATGACCAACACTGCTATGAATATGCTTTCCGATGAGAAAGTGAAAACACGCAATCAGGGTTCAATTCTTGTTGACCATGTTGAGCAATTCATATTGATCAACCGGCCTGATCGTTTGGCAATCCGACAGCTCAAGGAATTCTTTTACAGTTTCATCAGCAGTACTGAAGACAGGCAGAGACGACGGATTTCCGTTGCGCTTTCACGTAACCATTATACTCCGAGATCCATCCTCATATTTCTTGGCCTTGAAGAAATAGAAATCGCGTCACCCGTACTGCTGTTTTCAAAGGTTCTTTCAGAAGCCGATTTGCAGAATATCATCCGCAGAACCGATCTGGCGCATGCGAGGGTCATTGCCCGGCGCAGTCATATTTCCACCTTGACCGTTCAATTGCTGTTGAGTCGGGATGATGATCAGGACACATTGCAGAAAATACTGCGGCAAAATTCTTCCATTCAGCGAGAATTTTCCGAAGCACTCAAGTTGGGGATTCTCAATGAAGCCGAAATGGCCCTTTGGGAAACACCGGCAGCGGTGAAGCCTTTTGCCCCGCTCAGCAAAAACGAAAGCGAAAGCGAGCCTCCAGTCAAGACCAGAGATCTTGGTCAAGGGCTCCTGGAAATGGCAAACCATGGAAACAGATTGCGCCATGATGAAAGGCCCAAGCAAAAAGGACCGGCATTTTTTCAAACTGAAAAACTCAATGTTGAACTGATTTTTGCCGCTCGCAGTCTCCAGCATGACAGATTTGCAGAAATCATAAATTCGGCATGTGGGCTCAAACAGGAACTCACTCTTGAATATATAGAACAAAAGGATGTGGGCACGTTTGCCTGTCTACTTTCGGCGCTTGAGATACCAAGGTCATCCGCTGGAAGAATAATGCTCTTGCTATTTTCCCATCTGGGGCACGACAAGTCTGTATTCTCAGAAATCATGAAACGTTATGACCAGCTTGAAAAATTGAAGGTTGTTTCGTTCTTCACCAAACTTGGGGCTGAATTTGAAGTTCGGTCTGCTGCTGCAAAAAGACATCAGCAAACAACAAATCTGAACCTGCTGATAGAACACCGCAGACAATCCATACGGAACTTTAATGACCCGTACGGGAAAAAATACGTTTCCAAAGCTGATGCGCTCAAGCGCGCATAATTTCTAGTGAAATTTCACCGATCCCGGATTCGGTTTCAATGACCCAAAGGTCCGGATCAAAGTTCTTCTGTTTATCAAGGTAGTTTTCGGCCACGGCAAGATCAATGTCCTGTAAGAGCAACTCAAACTTACGATCTGAGTTCTTGTCTTCGAAAATACTCTGGGGGGCAGGCCCGTAGAGGTCATACGCACCTTTAAGCCTGTTGTGCAGAACGAACATCGCGCCTGCCTGTTGGGCACCTGTCTTTACTACAGTAACGTATGCACCACGAGCGGACTCCTGACGCATAAACACACCCAACCACATTACAGATGTTAAACGCATGGTCTCACGCCAGATTCCTGCCAATTCGCTTGGTTTTAGATGGAATTCAATACACCAACATCACGCAGCTTGCTGAGCGTTGCCTCATCCAGTTCCCCGGTCAATGGTATTTCAAACCGTTTTTGAAATCGTTTCAACGCTTCGCGGGTCTGGTTTCCAAATATCCCATCAACACTTATTTTCTCATCACCATAAATATCGCGCAACCCACTTTGCACGCGGGATACCATCGTATGATCAAGCACAATCAGTTCGGGCTGGATTTCCCTGGAACTGTTTTGATCGATTCTGGTTTGTGCCTGTGCGACCGCAAAAACGGATTTTATTCTGGCGAGGAGACCATAACTTGCTTCCCCATCAGGAATGATACCCGCCTTTTCCTGAAATTCCTGGATCGCGCGCCTGGTTTCATCCCCGTAAATGCCATCAACATGACCTTTGTATATTCCAACATCCTTGAGGCTTGCCTGTACTTCCCGCACGAGTGAGGACTGGGCTGCAAAGGTGCGCGGATTAATCGGCTTGGCGATCGGGACAGGGATTCTTTCCAAACTGATACTCTGAGTAATGATGTAATCGGAACTCTCACCCGGGGCGATTGCCAGTTCCACTGGTTTATTTACAGGTACTTCGGAACCGTTTTTCTGTGACACCCAGATCGGAGCTGGGTGCTTCTCAGACTGGTACAGTATGGCGTTGGATGCGACCAACGAAAATGAGAGGCCAAACAAGATCGTTGCAATTGATCGCATTGGGTTTCGAATAAGAAACCCTATCGCATGGGCTGGAACCTGATTTAATTTAGACACTTTGATCTACCTGTTGTTTGCTCTCTTGGAATTGGATTGAACGGTGATTTTCCATTGTCATTCTTTTGAACGTAAACAATTTCGGAAATCACATCGGAAGGGTCTGGTAACGAAATGCCCGCATTAACCGGTACGGAAAGAATACACTTCCAGTGCTGTGCTTCACCGGCCACCAGCTTCAGATTTGTTCCCAATGCATTTTGGAGAGCTTCGATCGTAAAGCCTTCACCTTCCTGTGCGACATCTGGAGGAACGCGGCTTCGGCCCGACCCTGGGTGATCCGATGTAATAGTTTCTCCTGCGAAAGAATCAATGCCGATCTGCAGTAGCCTGGCTGTGCGTGAAATCGATAACTCAACATTGTTTCTTCCAGTTTCTGCGCCAATAGCAGCATTAATGAGTTTGCCAATCAAATTGGAAAAGAGAAATGGATCGCTGTTTATCGATGGAATGTCTTCTTCGTCGCAAACAGTCATAATTTTTCCCGTGCAGCCAAAACCAGCAGAGAATTTCTCGAATTCGGAGCGGATGGTCGCGACTGGATCAAAGAGCTGAGAATTCATGCCCAATACCTGAGTTTTTTCCGCTGTTACAGACGGCGGCTGTCCGGTGATCACCATAATCCTGGGTTCACAGTCGCCGTACTCACAACTGTCTAACGGAACAAACCGCACTGACAGGGCCTGCCTCAATCCCTTTGTACTTAAATGCACTGTTTGAGTAATCTCTGTTTTTTGCAGTAAAGAACGGCCTAGAAGAGAAGTAAATTCGAAATCACCTACGTTCTCAAACAAACTGCGAAAGCCGTCACCCTCAAGTTCATGGTGATGTTTCTGCAGCACATCAAATGACCGTTCGGAGACCCATAAGGCTTCACCACAGATCCCGTGGATCGATACACAATCAGGAAGTCTGCGAAAGGCTTGCAACTGTGATCCGTGCATACACTGACAGGCATTCTTCCTCCGGGCCTCGACCATGAGAGGTTCTGAAATTCCCCCTTTCGGAGATGCCGGCTGCTGAATGGAAACGTTACTCAATACAATATCCGAATTTTAACTCACCGAAATTGCTTACATAACGTGTTTAATGGAATGCTAAATTATTTGGCAGAACCAGCCGGATGAAGAATGCTTGCCGCGGTTTTCAGGGTCTAACTGTCCGCATGGTAAACAGAGTGTTGCGATTTCCCGTTTAACGGATTTCATAAAGTTTTATTCAATTGCATCATCTGTCCTGCCCGGATTCTTAATCGCCTACTTGTATGCTAAACAAAAAACAGGTGGGACATGATTAGATTACTGCTAGTACTTGGCCTTGCAGGAGTGCTTTGGCCAGTCGACGAGAACAGCGAAATGTTGTCCGTTTCCGGAATTGAAATAACTTCCGGCGACGTGTTCAGTGCCGCTCAGTCAATTTATTCGGATATCGGTGGTTTCTGTGAGCGCAATGTTGAAACCTGTATTACAGGCCAGCAGATTTATGCCACCGCTTCCAGCAACATCCAGGCACGTTTGGAAGGGTTTTCTTCCGGTAATCAGACCGTAAATGCCAAACAATAAATCCGGCCGATAAAGTTCAAAAATGTTTGTAATGCAGCGCCGCGCGGTATAGGCAAATACGCACCGTTACCGCAGGGTCAGACATGAACATTGATGAAATTATCGAGAATTTTGAATTTCTTGAAGATTGGGATGATCGGTACAAGTATCTGATTGAATTGGGCGCAATGCTGGAGGAATTTCCTGAGAATTTACGTACTCGGGAAAACAAAGTTCAAGGATGTGTAAGTCAGGTATGGGTTACATCCAGCAAGTCTGCAGATGCGGATCCGGTGTTACACTTTCGCGGCGCATCTGATGCACATATTGTTAGCGGGCTGATTGCCGTAACATTCGCAATATTCTCCGATAATCCTGCTTCCAAGATTCTGGCAACTGATGAAAATTCCATTTTCGATCGCATCAATTTATCGGAGCATATCACTCCGCAACGCTCGAACGGTCTCAGGGCACTGGTCAAACGCATAAAAGCTGACGCGTCGCAGCTCTAGAGGCCAACCGGGGGTGCGTCATGAAATTGACGGCCGATAACCGTCAATTCCCCACCCGTTGATCTGATCGTGACCGGAACGATTACGGATTTCAAAGCCATAATGTTTCGCCAAAATGGACAGCGCTGTCTTCAACATCAGTTTCGCTGACCGGGGCGGCCATTTGCGCTCTCGTTCTGTCAATTCAAACCCTTTAAGGAAACAGCATATATCCAAAGCCACTCCTGACAGTTCCGGGCCCAATACCTCCAGCGCGTTGTTTACACGACTTCTGGCATCCATCGCAAAATCGGAAATTTCAATTGTGCCGTTTCGATGACCACTTGCCCCAGAACTTCCGACCGAAGCATAACTGGCGGTAATTTTGGGTTGAAGCTGACCCCGTTCAAAATCACTTCTCAATCTCTCGCCGGCCCTGAATTCGGTGTCTGAAATATAGGATTTACCGCTTTGCAATTTCCGCGAATACAGTCGCATGAGCGGAGACTCATGCACATTGACGCGAATCTGATTATTCCTTGCAGCGGGCACGGATTGGTCATCTGGCGTTTCATTGTCCGGCGTTTTGCCGCTTTCGGACAATAAACCGAGCTCTCTTTTCAATCCGAGAATTCCGCTGGTTGTCAGCCTCACTCGACCATCTTTGTAGTCAACAATCCCATCGGCATGCAATCGGTTCAAAAGTTCCAAACGAAAGTGATGGACCCGCTCTTTGTATCTAATGGCAATCTGTTGATCGATAATCTTTAAGGGGAACCCTCTTTCTGTCCTTGATGATAGTATTTTTATAAACCTAAGCTTTGTCTTTTTGCTTCTTTTATCGTCCGATGAGATCCCGTTCATCCAGTACACCCTATATTTTGCCGCCGGAGATTCTGGCAACCAAATGTGTTACTTTTTCCAGTTTGCTTACGAAGCCATCAAATTCGGCTTCATCCCTCAAATCTTCTATCAGCCGACACGCGTGACCAATTGTTGTCCGATCTTTACCAAATATCTGAGCTATCTCCACGAGTGGAAATGACAGACTGGTGTGAAGCAGGTAAAAGAGAATTTGCCTAGCTCGTGCGACCTTGGCTACACCTCGCCTGGTCTGCACGATGATCTGCGGATCCAAATCAAACGAATTTGCGACTATGTGAACAATCACATCGACAAGCAATGCCATATCGGGATCTTTGCTTGCAAAATCACCTGGCCAAATCTTTTCATGATGCCTGTCAGCGTTACTACCACAACAGTTTGCCAAATCAGGAATGCCTGTATCCAATTTTTTACCCTCAATTTATATGATTATATTCCTATATACTATCGAGAGCAATCGGGGATAAGTTTCACATTCTTCTGCTTAA
>JBCCGN010000012.1:0-75718 GCA_039029255.1 Pseudomonadota bacterium
GGCTAGATGCAATATTCAGAATGGGCTCAAAAATCCCATCCAATCAGCTTGACACCAAGTCACCAAATTTTCACTTCAGCGGTCGTTTTTATTGTTTCTCTTTTCGAACGCTTTGCTCCCCAGCAAATGAAGGTGACGGCTCCCTAAGTTCTTTCTTCCAAAATCAGCGTGGCAAAAGTGAATGAGAATCGCAAACGATTATTGACCGTAAATTTCCGAAATGACGGATGCTTCTCAAGTTGAATTCCCAGTCTCCCGATTTTTCATAATTGAATCAAGGGACTTCCAATTCGAAAACAAACAATCTGGTTCATCCGTGGCTGAAGAAAATATTTTTCAAACAAATCCTTGACACGTGGTTATGTCATCGATTCCAGGTGAACTTTACAGCACTATCACTTAAGCATCTGAAAAATATAGTAAATTTTCCAGAAGATTCGATTTTGCGGAAGCTGGTTGGAAATTATTGTGATATTTCAGTACCCGGAATTTAGAGCGGAAAAAATACCGTCGCCCAATCCATTATGCTGTGATTGTGTACGTATAATGATACTGTATTTCAGAGTATTATACAAAAAATATTCGCTACAAAACAAAAAAGCCCGGTTATCAACCAGGCTTTGTGAACTGTAATTGTAGCTGTATCAGGCGCTGATTTTCTTTACGCTTGCTGAGAGACGCGAAATCTTGCGTGCAGCAGTGTTCTTTTTCATTACGCCTTTTGAAACCGAGCGCATGATTTCAGGCTGCGCTGATTTCAATGCCGCATTTGCAGCATCCTTGTCGCCGCCAGTGATTGCTTCCTCAACCTTACGGATAAAGGTGCGAACACGGGAACGGCGCGCTTTGTTTACTTCGGTGCGGGCAGCAATTTTACGAACCGACTTCTTCGCGGATGGTGTATTTGCCATATCGGGCTTCCTGTCTTCAATTCATGATTGGCAAAACCATTTCTAAGCTACTGTCTCAAGCACGTCGTGTCGAAAATGACAGGGAAAGAGACAGGCGTTTGTTTTGCCTGTAAATCTGGGAGACGCATACATCGAAAGTGATTTCGCGTCAATATAAACATTGAAGTCGTTACCGTTGGCAATTCGGACAATAAAATGTGGAACGACCTGATTGCATAATTCGCTTTATGACCCCGGTACAATCCCGCTTGGTGCAATCGTTCCCTTCCTGACCATAAGCATTGAACCGGTGTTGGAAATACCCGAGCTCTCCGTTGGTTTGCCTGTGATCCCTCAAAGAAGAACCACCTGCTTCTATCGCCTCTGAAATCACATCCCGGATGTGACCTGCAAGTATCCGGCTTCGGTCCGTCTCGTGGCCACCCTTGCGCGAAAGGGTCGAAGCTTTTCGTCTTGGGGAAAGATTTGCCCGCCAAAGGGCTTCGCATACATATATGTTCCCTAGACCTGCTATAAGTCGCTGGTCAAGCAAAGCTGCCTTTAGCGGCACGGACTTCCCGTAAAATAGTTCAGCAAGGGTGTCTCCATCCAGCGAATTTCCGGTCGGCTCAATTCCCATACCCTTGAAATGTCGACATTCGGCAAGCTGGTCCGCTGCAACCAGATCCATGAACCCAAACCGCCTCGGATCATTGTATATCACATGAAAGGTCCCCGCTTCGCCGACCAATTCCAGCTCCACGTGATCATGAGCTTTGGCCTGGGATCTGGGATGATGAAACATGCCCGGTAGCTGGGTTTCTTCTTCGGCCTCAACGCGAAATGAACCGGACATTCCAAGGTGCATGATGAGCGCCATGCCGTCATCAAGTTCAACAACCAGATATTTGGCGCGTCTTCCCACATGCCTGACGACACGACCGGTCAGGCGTGCCGCAAACCTTTCGGGAAAAGGAAATCGCAAGTCAGGGCGATTGATCGTTGCCTTTCGTATTTTCGAGCCCTCCATTACGGGTTGTAATCCGCGTCGGACTGTTTCCACTTCCGGCAATTCTGGCATGCTGCATCCTCAATACCGTGCATGATCACGCCTTAACCGTGCACAAAATGTCCGAATGAAATCTCTTTGGCTTTGCTTATATATACTATAAAGCAGACCAGGAAAGTTTGGAGTTGTAAGATCATGTCCAATTCCCGCACCGTACGGGCAGAAAGCATGGAAACCTCGTTCGGTTTTTCAGAGGTGGGCAAGGGAGAAAAGCAGCCTCTGGTCAACGACGTGTTTCATTCTGTCGCAAACCGGTATGACCTGATGAATGACCTCATGTCCGCAGGCATGCACCGGATATGGAAAGAGGCAATGGTAACTTCTGCAGCACCACCCAAAAACGATCGTGTCTGGAATTCACTGGACGTGGCGGGTGGCACGGGAGACATAGCGTTTCGAATTGTAGATCGCGGTGGTCCGAACGTTCATACCACGGTCTTTGACATTAATTCATCAATGCTCGAAGTGGGTAAAAACCGGGCTCATCAGCGCAAGCTTGATGAGAAGCTCACTTTCGTGGAAGGAAATGCTGAAAAGCTTCCTTTCGACGATCATTCTTTTGACGCCTATACGATCGCATTTGGTATCCGAAATGTTCCGCAAATGAAGATCGCGATCCGTGAAGCTTTCAGAGTGTTGAAATATGGCGGAAAATTCCTGTGTCTCGAATTTTCCGAAGTTGATGTTCCGATGCTCGACAAGTTCTATGAACAATGGTCGCTCAATGCGATACCCAGAATAGGACAGGCGGTTACAGGTGATCGTGATTCCTATCAGTATCTGGTCGAATCAATAGCGAGATTTCCGAACCAGGAGAAATTTTCCGCTGCAATTAGTGACTGTGGCTTTGAAAAGGTAAGCTGGCGGAATTTCACCGGTGGCGTTGTAGCACTTCATTCCGGTTGGAAACTGTAAGGCGGCATATGACATCTAACCGTTCCTATTTGGCGCTTGTGCGTGCGGGCTGGGTTCTGGTTCGTGAAGGTGTAGTTTCTGCCTTACCGGCAGAAGGCCTTGCCGGGTCCGCTAAAACAGCTTACCGGCTTGCCACAATGCTGGCCCGCAAGCAGGCAAGAAACCGTCGACAGTCTGAACGCATCTCCATCGCGCTTAATCGGCTGGGCCCCAGTTGGGTGAAGCTTGGTCAGTTTCTGGCTACCCGACCAGATGTGGTCGGACAGGCAATGGCTAAGGATCTCGAACTGTTGCACGATCGTATTGCACCATTTGATACAAAGGTGGCAATGCAGCGGGTTTCTGAATCCCTGGGTCAGCCTGTGGAAGACATGTATTCGGAGTTTGGTGAACCGGTGGCTGCGGCATCTGTTGCGCAGGTGCACAAGGCTGTCTTGAAGGAAAGCGGTGAAACCGTTGCTGTAAAGGTAATACGTCCAGGCATTCGAAATAGGTTTCGCAAGGACCTTGATACCTTTTATGCGGCAGCCGGATTGCTGGAGAGGTTTTCCCCAGATGCAGAACGTCTGAAACCGAATTCCGTTGTAGATATTCTGGCTCAGTCCGCCCGTATTGAAATGGACCTACGGCTGGAGGCCGCAGCATTCTCTGAGATGGGTGAGAATATAAAGGATGATGAAGGCTTTCGGGTTCCAGCAGTCAACTGGAATCTGACCGGACGCGACTGTGTTACCATGGACTGGGTGGATGGAATTAAGCTGACTGAAGTCCAGATGTTGAAAGATGCTGGGCATGACCTCGACCGGATTGCGGCCGACCTGATCCAGTCATTCCTGCGTCACACGTTGCGTGATGGTTTCTTTCATGCCGACATGCATCCCGGTAATCTGTTTGTGTCTCCAGCGGGCGAGATTGTGGCCGTTGATCTCGGTATCACCGGACGCCTAGCCAAGAAAGAAAGGCGTTTTCTGGCTGAAATTCTGTATGGATTCATCACCCGGGATTACCTGAGAGTCGCCCAGGTTCACTTTGATGCCGGCTACGTACCCATCCACCATGATGTCGCAAGCTTTGCCCAGGCCATAAGAGCGATTGGCGAACCAATCCACGGCCAATCTGCCGAAACCATATCAATGGCCAAGCTGCTTACACTTCTTTTCGAGGTCACTGATTTGTTCGATATGGAGACTCGGCCGGAATTGATCATGCTTCAAAAAACGATGGTCGTGGTTGAGGGCGTTGCGCGTACTCTTGATCCTGCATTCAACATGTGGAAAACGGCCGAACCGGTAGTCGGGGACTGGATTGCGAAGAACCTGGGACCAATCGGTATGCTGGATGATGCCAAAGATGGACTGATGGCCGCCCGCAGGCTGGTTCACTTGCTACCGGAAATGGCTCAGAAAGCGGAAACGCTCTCGCTCGATATGGAAGTGTTGATAAAAAATGGCATGAAGCTGGATACGGAAACAACAGAAGCAATAGGCAAGGCTGAGGCAAGAAACAACCGGTTCGGCCATTCAGCGCTATGGGCAATAGCGGCATTGGGCGCATACTGGGTTTTCATGGCCTGATCAGCATCAAACGGGCAATGCGGTAGTATCCTTGATGTCTTCCATCACAAAACTTGCAGACACATCCCCAATAGGGACCTTGGATATGAGCCGTTGATAAAAGGTGTCATAGGACTTCACATCACCAACCCTTACACGAAGGACATAGTCCAGTTCTCCACTCATACGATGTGCCCCTATGATCTCCGGCATTGATGCCACTGCGTTCCTGAACTTTTCAAGCCAGACCGGATCATGATCAAGCGCGCGTATCATTACAAACACTTGCAATTCGAGTCCTACAGTTTCCGGATTGATAAGTGCCACCCTGTTTGCGATGACACCTTCGTTTTCAAGCCGCTTCATACGTCGCCAGCAAGCATTGCGTGAAAGGTGAACGGCTTCTGCAAGTTGGTCAACACTCATCGAAGCATCCTTTTGCAACAGTCTTAAAATACTGAGATCATATTCATCAAAGTCGCTCATGATAGGGATAATATCCCAATATAATAATTTTACAAAGGAATTTTGGGAACTCTGCTCTCCTTACAGATGCTAATGTTCATTGGAAGGGAGAAAACCATGAAGAACTTCATTCACTCCATGCTGTTTGAACATCCGCAATCTGTGGATGAAACCTATTTTGAGCATTTGCGGTTTGCCGCTGCGTTTTCTGCAGGGCTTTTTGTTGCGGCCCTGGCTGCTCTGGTTCATGCGGTTATTCCGTCATTATGCGAACGGACCGCGAGCCGGAAAATAGCTGAACTACATGACCGGATGCACAACCGGTAATATTCGCCAAAACGGTTGCGTGCTCCAGCAAGCGTAATTAATGTCTGGAACAAATCAGCAGCCATTTGGGGAATCTCGTGAAATTAAACGAACTTGGCCGAACCGGCATCAAGGTGAGCGAATTATGCCTGGGCTCCATGACTTGGGGAACACAGAACTCTGAAGCAGAAGGTCACGAGCAAATCGATTTTGCCGTCGATCATGGTATCAATTTCATCGATACCGCAGAAATGTACCCTACCACCCCGCTTGGCAAAGAGACCCAAGGCGATACAGAACGGATTATAGGGTCATGGGTTGCAAAGAGTGGTCGCCGCGATGAGGTGGTTTTAGCGACCAAAGTTTCCGGCTCCGGTTATAGAAACGTCCGGGACGGAGAACCGATTTCCGCCAGAACAATCGATATTGCATTGCATGACAGTCTAAAGAGCCTCCAGACCGATTACATCGATTTGTATCAGCTTCACTGGCCAAATCGGGGGTCGTATCACTTTCGCCAAAGCTGGAAGTTCAATGCAACGGGTCAGGATACCGCCAAGACGCTGGACCATATGCACGAAATACTTGATTCACTCGCCGGATATGTGAGGGAAGGCAAGATACGGGCGGTCGGACTTTCCAACGAAAGTGCCTGGGGTACCTCCCAATGGTTACGTATCGCGGAGGAAAAAGGCCTGCCACGCATGGCTTCTATCCAGAATGAGTATTCACTCCTTTGCCGTATTTTTGATCTTGATCTGGGTGAACTCTGTCACCATGAGGACGTCGGCCTGCTTTCCTTTTCTCCCCTGGCATGCGGTCTTCTAACTGGAAAATACGCAGACTGCAAAGGCGATGACCGGCCTGAAGGTTCCCGCGCAGACGTCAGCAATGCATCGCTTGGCGGGCGATGGAATTCAACGACACATAAGGCAGTTTCTGCTTACAGTCGTATTGCAGAGAAACACGGGATTGATTTGACCCAGATGGCTCTCGCCTGGTGTCTGACAAGGCCTTTCATGACTTCGGTAATTTTCGGGGCAACCTCCATGGCACAGCTTGAGAACTCTGTAGCTTCAGCAGACCTGTCGCTGGATGAGGAAATCATGGAAGAAATACTGGAAGTCTACAGGGAGTTTCCGGCTCCTTACTGAGCAAACACTTTTTCAGTCATGTTATTCATTACATTGCGCACAACTGTTTTTGAGTGCGCGTCATGACATTGTTACCCCGCGAAAAAACGGAACGTACTATGTGTTGTGAAGTTTTAATCGTAGAAAAACTTCACAATGGCAATTTACTTGAATAGTCTGGAGACAGCGACGCCTCCACACCGCCTTCCCCAGGATTTGGTTGAGCGCAATGCCCGCAAAATACTCGGCGACCGCTACGCAGCGTTCGAACGTATGGCATCCACGTTCCAGACTTCAGGCGTGGAACAGCGCTATTCGTTTGCACCCATCGACTGGTTTGAACAGGAGAATGACTGGCAGTCCCGCAATGACCGATACATTGAAGGGGCAACCGAAATATTCAAACAGGTTGCAGGTAAAGCTCTTGCATCGGCAGAGCTGGCCGCCCGGGAAATTGATGTTGTCGTAACCGTATCAACAAGTGGCATAGCAACTCCGACGCTCGAAGCCAGGGTATTTTCCGAAATGGGTTTTCGCAATGACATCATGCGGGTGCCGGTTTTTGGCCTTGGTTGTGCCGGTGGTGTTTCAGGTCTTGCGATTGCAGAACGCCTTGCACGATCCACGCCGGGGACTAACGTCCTGATGGTGGTTATCGAAGCCTGCACCTTGTCCTTCCGTTCCGATCGGCTTGAGAAAGCTGATATCATCTCAACCGTATTGTTTGGTGATGGGGCCGCGGCAGCCTGTGTTTCCAGCAGGCCCGGCAGTTCTGCAGACATGCAGATCGCCCTTGGCGAAGGCAGCCACCACCTTTGGCCTGATACGCTCAACATCATGGGCTGGAATGTGGACCCGGTAGGTCTGGGAGTGGTACTGGACAGGAGTGTTCCCGCCTTTGTTAAGGAACATATGAAAGAAGTCCGCGACACGGCTTTGCAGAAAGCGCGAATTCAGGAAAATGAACTGAGCAGACATGTGTTCCATCCAGGTGGTGCAAAAGTGGCACAGGCGGTTGAAGAAGCGCTTGGTCTACAGACTGGAACGCTTGATGCTGAACGTCATGTCCTGAAAAACTATGGCAACATGTCTGCACCAACCGTATTATTTGTTCTCAAGGAAGTGTTGAAGAAAAAACTTTCCGGGAAAATGCTTATGGGAGCACTTGGCCCCGGATTCGCCGCAAGCTTCATGCCGATTGAGGTCGCAACCTGATATGACCCTGCCAGCGATCATGTTCCTGATATTCATCATCACCCAAAGGCTAGGGGAACTCTATCTCGCAAAACGCAATACCGCCGCTCTCGTTGGGCGTGGCGCAGAGGAACATGGGGCCGGACATTACCCATTTATGGTAGCGCTCCACACCGGCTGGGTCATCGCTCTCGTTCTGGGCGGTTATGACAAGCAGGTTGTCTGGTTCTGGCTGGGAATATTCGCGATCCTGCAAATCTTCCGTGTCTGGATACTGGTGACACTGGGTGACCGGTGGACGACAAGGATCATTGTCGTTGATGAACCTCTGGTTCTGGCCGGACCGTTTCGGTATTTCAAACATCCCAATTACATCTTGGTGATTATGGAAATCTTTGTCGCTCCCATGGTGCTTGGCCTGTGGCAGGTTGCGGTTGTCTTTTCACTTCTGAACGCGCTTATGCTACTCGTGAGGATAAGGGAAGAGGAAAAGGCATTGGAACATCTCAGAAATGCAGGACATTGACGTTTCAATAGATTTATCCGCTGCCGAAAAATCCGGAATGGTTCTTTGCGAAGCGGAACGCAATGCGAAACAGGCGGTAAAATTACTCAACGATCTTCGCGAACAGTACGATCTTTCAGACTGGGAGTTCACCAGGAAAGTCCGGATCGCACCCGCCGAGATTCCACACAGCCATCCTGTTCTTACGCTCAATACCCGCCGGATCGTGGATAGGTCTGCATTCCTGTCAGTCTATCTTCATGAGCAGGTTCACTGGGGATTGTCGCTTCATTTCGAGGAAATGCTTCCGGACTTCATCCGCAATCTGCAGGAACTCTATCCCGATCTGCACACGGATGGGCCCGATACCGCACGGAATGAATTCTCAACTTATCTGCATATCATTGTTAACTGGCTTGAGATTTCAGCCCTGTCTGGCTTCATCGGCTGTGACGAAGCCAAGGCAACAGCAGCGCATCAAGAAATCTACGCGCGGATTTATGATTTTGTGTTGAACAACTGGAAAGAGATTGAAGACCTGCTGGTTAGTCAAGGACTGCTGCCTTTTCCCAAGGCGACATGAAACACGGTTTCAGTCGACCTTGCAGGCTCTGACTGCAATTTCCACCTTCCAGTCCGGGCTGGCGAGACTACAAACCAGCATGGTGGAAACACATCGGTGTCCTTCAAGCATCCTGTCGCGTATTTCCCGGTAAACCGGAACTTCGCCATGATCCCGGACAATCGCCCAGACCTCAACAATGTCTGACTTTTCCATGTCTGCGCTCTCGAGAATTGCAAAGATGTTTTGCCAGGCAAGTTCATGTTGTTCGCTCGACGCTTCCGGAAGTCTACCATCTGGCGTTACACCCACTTGACCTGAAACATGCACGCATCGCGCACCTGGCGGCACTTCCATGGCCTGGGCATAGTTCGAAAAGGATGGCGGTGCCTTGTCCGTACTGATTTCCCTGTTCATGCTTGCAATCCTTTGTTGGCGGGTTGTTGACTCACGGCTCACAAGTATCAATCTAGGACAAAGAGAAACTTTTCACCACAGCCGGTAAATCATGTCACTGAATTTTGGCCGAACCCTGCTCGCAATTCCCGGACCCTCGGTCATCCCGGAGCGGGTCCTCAATGCCATGCATCGCTCTTCCCCGAACATATATGGCGGTGAACTGGAAACAATCACCAATTCCCTTTATCCCGATCTGAAGTCCGTCGCCCGCACAAAAGGCGATGTGGCGCTCTACATTGCCAACGGGCATGGTGCCTGGGAAGCTGCCCTTCGCAACACGCTGACGGAAGGGGACACAGCGCTTGTGCTGCAGACCGGCCGTTTTGCTACGAACTGGGGCATTCTGGCGGAAACCCTTGGCATCAGGACCAAAGTCGTCGATTTCGGTATGCAGGGCGATGTCGATCTTGAACAGGTTGAAAAGGTTCTGAGAGAGGATACGGCTGGCGAAATCCGCGCGATACTGGTCGTCCAGACGGATACTGCGTCTTCGGTCAAGAATGACATACCCGCACTCCGAAAGCTGGTCACCGATTGCAACCACGACGCACTGTTCATGGTGGACTGCATCGCATCGCTCGGCTGCGAGCAGTTCGAGATGGACGCGTGGGGCGTTGATGTGATGGTGGCGGGTTGCCAGAAGGGGTTGATGACCCCGGCGGGACTTTCCTTTGTCTATTTCAATGAAAAGGGCGCGGAAGCTAGCAAGCGCGTTTCACCGGGCCAGTACTGGGACTGGATTGCGCGCACCCGCTCCGAACTCTTCTACCAGAAATTCTGTGGCACCGCGCCAACCCATCATCTCTATGGTCTGCGGGAAGCACTCGACATGCTGTTGCATGAAGAGGGGCTGGAAGCTGCATGGACACGCCATGCAACCATAGCCCGCGCCGTGTGGGCAGCAATTGACGGCTGGGGCGAGGGCGCCAGCATGCGCCACAACATTTCTGATCAGGCCAAACGGTCCAATGCGGTTTCAGCAATTGAAACAGGGACCGGCGAAGCGGACCGAATCCGGGCCTGGTGTGAAGCCGAAGCAGGGGTTACCTTCGGCATTCCACTTGGCTTTGAAGGGGAAACGGCTGCAAACCGTTTTCGCATCGGGCACATGGGACACCAGAACATTCCGATGATCATGGGTGCTCTGAGCGCGATTGATACGGCCATGAAGGCGCTTGAGATCCACCATGGTTCGTCCGGGCTGATGCGGGCGACTGAAGTTCTGGCCCTGCACGGCGCCAGTTCGTAATCTGGCACTCAATAAACCGCTGGTGATTTGATCTTTGACCGGGAGCGTTTATAGTTTCCGGATATCGCGGGAAGAGGGGATGTTGAGTACCGTGAGCGAAAAGGGAGCGATGCAGAAACCGGAAAGACAGCCGCCACGGTTCTGGCAGTGGGGCGTTCTTGTGTTGTTTGTCGCCGGGCTGATCGGTGCGGCCATCTTTGCAAAATCTTCAACCGGCGTCGACTGGATCGACGGGTTCCACGCGTTTCCCGAGATGATTGAGGAGATGGGCTGGTGGGGTCCGGCGGGCATCATCGCGCTGATGATTGTCCATTGTTTCGTGCCCTTCCCGGCAGAGTTCGTGGCTATCGCAGCGGGCAGCGCGTTCGGCACGTTTTACGGTACACTCTATACCTGGACCGGTGCAATGCTCGGCGCGATGCTTTCTTTCGCACTGACGCGGATTTTCGGCCAGCCCTTCGTTGCCTGGGCGCTGCCGGAAAGGCAAAAGGCGGCGCTCGACAAGTGGACAGAGGATCAGGGCGCGGTGACGTTGCTCATCAGCCGGTTTATTCCGGTCATCGCCTTTAACCTGATCAACTATGCCGCAGGCCTGACAAAGGTGAGCTGGTGGACCTTCTTCTGGACCACCGGCATCGGCATCCTGCCGCTCACCGCCCTGATGGTCTATATGGGCGCACAGATGACCTACCTCTCCTGGGAATGGCTTGTTGGTGTGTCTGTTGTCTGCATCGCCCTCATGGCGGCTCTGCACTGGTACAAGCGCAAGAAGATGGGTTAGGAATCGGCTTCAGATTTTAGCATTTCGAGTGCTTCAATCGCCATGCTTCGGTTATTCTGGGTCACCTCCGCATGATATTCCATGCCGGGTTCGCCGAAAATTTCCAATGCCGCATCATAGGCGTCCACGGCCAGCTGCAGGTATTCGAGGCCCTTTTCCCCACCCGCGCGTTGTCCGAGGGTTTGAAGTGCACCGGCGCGGTTCATCTGTGTCATTGCCCAGTCTGCAGGCATTGTCTCCCGGGTTCTGATTTCCAGCGCGCTATCATAGGCATCCACGGCCTGCTGCAGGTATTCGAGGCCCTGTTCCCCGCCCGCGCGTTGCCCGAGGGTTTGAAGTGCAACGGCGCGGTTCATCTGTGTTGTTGCCCAGTCTGCAGGCATTGTCTCCCGGGTACTGATTTCCAGCGCAGCATCACAGGCATCCACCGCATCCTGCAGATACTTTAGACCCTGTTCGCCACGCGCGCGTTCTCCGAGGTTTCGAAGTGCAACGGCGCGGTTCATCTGTGTTGTTGCCCAGTCTGCAGGCATTGTCTCCCGGGTTGTGATTTTCAGTGCTCCATCATAGGCTTCCACGGCCTTCTGCAGGTAATCGAGGCTCTGTTCCCCGCCCGCGCGTTCCCCGAGGTTTCTAAGTACAATGGCGCGGTTCATCTGTGTTGTTGCCCAGTCTGCAGGCATTGTCTCTCGGGTGAAGATTTCCAGCGCCCCATCATAAGCTTCCATCGCCTGCTGCAGGTAATTGAGGCTCTGTTCCCCGCCCGCGCGTTGTCCGAGGGTTTGAAGTGCAGTGGCGCGGTTCATCTGTGTTGTTGCCCATTGTGCAGGCATTGTCTCTCGGGTTGCGATTTCCAGCGCTCCATCATAGGCTTCCACGGCCTTCTGCAGGTAATTGAGGCTCTGTTCCCCGCCCGCGCGTTCTCCGAGGGTTTGAAGTGCAGTGGCGCGGTTCATCTGTGTTGTTGCCCAGTCCGCAGGCATTGTCTCCCGGGTTCTGATTTCCAGTGCGCTATCACAGGCGTCGACTGCCTGCTGCAGGTATTTGAAGCCCTGTTCCCCGCCCGCGCGTTCTCCGAGGATTCTAAGTGCAACGGCGCGGTTCATCTGTGTTATTGCCCAGTCTGCAGGCATTGTCTCCCGGGTTCTGATTTCCAGCGCGGCATCAAAGGCATCCACTGCCTGTTGCAGGTAGTTGAGGCCCTGTTCCCCGCCCCCGCGTTCTCCGAGGCGTACAAGTGCGCCGGCGCGATTCATCTGTGTTGTTGCCCATTGTGCAGGCATTGTCTCGCGGGTTCTGATTTCCAGTGCGCTATCACAGGCGTCGACTGCCTGCTGCAGGTAATTGAAGCCCTGTTCCCCGCCCGCACTTTCTCCGAGGCGTGTAAGTGCATTGGCACGATCAGTTAACGCAATGCCACGTTTCTCAATGTCGGCGGCAGCAATGTAATAGAGCGCGGCAAGCTGCTCTGATACCTTGATATCAATCAGCGTGCCAATGCGTACTCCTTGATAATACCATTCTTGCATGATCTGTCGAAGGTGATTGAAGCGGGATTCGTAGTCGGGATATTCAATTTCCGCTTTCTGAAACAGACGCAGAGCTGCTTTTTCGGCATCGCGGCGCAGGAGATCGGTTTTCAGGGCTGTATCCAATATTCGCAGCGTCGCCTGATCTTCTCGTTCCCGAATTTCCTGTCGATCTGCCAGTATTCGGTCCGCGAGTTCAGACGCCTTGTCGTCCTCGTTTTGATCTGAAAGGGCATCCATTTGCTGAATGACATCCTCCAGCTCCGAGCCGAAATTGGACCCTGTCCTTGCCAGATTCTGCCGTTCAATCTCAGTGTTTACGAGGCTTTCAAATTCCAACAGGGCCTGCTCAGCGTTCTCTATGTCATCGGCAATGCGACGTGCGATCGATTTTAGCCGGTCTTCCTGAACACCGGCTTGCTTTGCCAGTTCACGATTCTCGGCGCTAAGGCGGTCGAACATTTGCATGGCAAATGTGTTATCGGAGGCATTTTGTTCTTCCGCAATTGATTGTTCTGGCGCAACTCTGCAGGCATCAATCTCCTCTTGGGGAATGTTCAGATAAACCTGTAATGAACTGATGGTCTTGGCCTGCGGATTTTTGACTTTGCCGTTTTCCAATTCGGAGATGCGGGAACGCTTTGCCTGATCGCCGAATGCATAGAGGGCAAGTTCTGCAGCACTTAAGCCTTCCGATTCGCGATATCTGCGTATCAACAAACCGAATCTGACACCAAAATTCGACATTCCGTAACTTTCCGTACCCACTTCCGTAATTTGCACCAACATGCCGGATCAATCGTGTCGTCCGATTCCATTCCTGCAGCTTATCTTTTTATCGTGATCACACAAGACTAACCAAACCGGCCGGTAAATAGCTTCTGGAGAAATTCAATGAAGAAGTTTACCCACTTTACATGTTACCTCGCACTTGCATTTGCTTATGGCGGTGCATTTATTGGACTGGACAAATCTGCAGTCATGGCAACCACCTCAATATTGTATTTCCTGCTTGCGATGGATGAAATCAGCGGCTCTGGTGGCCACAAGTAAACCAAATCGTCTTTCCGGATGGTATTTTTGACTATCCGGAAAGGCGGCCTACTCACATATCTTGTAAGTACATGTTTTGCCGTGGCAGCCGAGATCAAAATGGAAGTGGTCTGCATGGAGTGCATTGGCTTCCGGGCCCAGAACGGTGGTGAACCGCTCGCAGGCCTTGTCGCGGACTGTTCTCAGAAACCGGTATTCAGGCGTCCGGTCGGTTGCCGGTATGTCTTCCCCTTCGGTTGGCACCGCAGGCTGCGGCCAGTCATCGATCAGCGTGACCCTGCTGCCATCCTCAAAGTTGAAGCCGATAATGTCGAGCGCATTGGCAAAACCGTGCTCGGAAATCTTGCCGTCCGGTGCATTGTTGCGGCGACGGCAGAGAAACGACGTGCTTGTTGCGATGGAGGATACTTTCGTTGCGAGGACTTCCTCCGCCGCCCGGTTGAGATCGCCGATCCAGTGGGCGGTTTCGGTCGCCATCCGGCAGTTGAGTACTGCTTTGGCCGTCAGTTTGATCCCCGCAATTTCCCGCACCTCAAGTGGTGAACGCTCGCCGCACTGATCCTGCACAAGCGGTGGCAGCAATCTCGCAATCACCGTACCGTCGAGCACGGCAGGGCAAGCCGCCTGATAGATTCGTGTATCGGGTTGTTGCTGTGGTTGGCGCTCTTCTTCGCCTGTTTCTTCTTTTACCTGTGCCGCTTCCTGCGATTTCGGATTTGGTTGGGGTACAGGAACCGTCTGCGCCGCAACCGGTGTCGATGCCAGAAACAGGGCGATCATAATGAGGCGTAATGGCAGGTTTCGCATCCGCAATCAGTGACAGTTTACGCAGACGACATCAAGCCCCATTGCATTCCTGCGCAACGGTGATACATGCTTCTGCGATGAACGAACACGTGACAGATAAATCGAAAGCCCAAGGCTCCTATCCCGGTCGTGATCATATCCGCAACTTCTCGATTGTTGCGCATATTGACCACGGGAAGTCGACGCTTGCTGACCGCCTGATCCAGGATACGGGCGGGCTTGCTGAACGCGACATGCAGGAACAGGTGCTCGACAACATGGAGATCGAGCGCGAGCGCGGCATTACGATCAAGGCCCAGACCGTCCGTCTGCACTACAAGGCGAAAGATGGCGAGATTTATGTGCTCAACCTGATCGACACGCCGGGTCACGTCGACTTTGCCTATGAGGTTTCCCGTTCGCTTTCAGCCTGTGAGGGTTCGCTTCTGGTTGTGGATGCTTCGCAGGGTGTGGAAGCCCAGACGCTCGCGAATGTCTACCAGGCGATCGATA
Source organism: Pseudomonadota bacterium (assembly GCA_039029255.1). Taxonomy (GTDB): domain Bacteria; phylum Pseudomonadota; class Alphaproteobacteria; order Rhizobiales; family Rhizobiaceae; genus JAALLB01. Next base: position 14,963 of record JBCCGN010000012.1, read on the forward strand.
ACGATCATTAGATCGTTCCGGTTCTGAACAAGATTGACCTTCCCGCTGCAGAACCTGATCGCATCAAGGAACAGATCGAGGACGTAATAGGCCTCGATGCAACCGATGCAATTGAGGTTTCTGCGAAGACCGGACAGGGCATCGAAGAAGTTCTCGAAGCGATTGTCCATCAGCTTCCGGCCCCGTCCATTGGCGAGACCGACGAGCCGCTGAAAGCGCTTTTGGTGGACTCCTGGTACGATGCCTATCTTGGTGTGATCGTGCTGGTGCGTGTGATCGACGGCATGATCAAAAAGGGTCAGACCATCAAGATGATGGGCACGGATGCAAAGTACCTGATCGACCGGGTCGGCATCATGACCCCGAAAATGATCCCGGTCGACCAGCTCGGACCCGGTGAGATCGGTTTCATCACTGCTTCGATCAAGGAAGTCGCCGATACGAGGGTTGGTGACACGATCACCGAGGAAAAACGACAGACTGGCGAAGCCCTTCCGGGTTTCAAGCCGGCACAGCCGGTTGTGTTCTGCGGACTTTTTCCGGTTGATGCGGCGGACTTTGAAGATCTTCGCTCTGCGATGGGGAAACTTCGCCTCAATGACGCAAGCTTCTCATTCGAAATGGAAACCTCTGCCGCGCTTGGCTTTGGATTTCGCTGCGGCTTTCTAGGGCTCCTGCATCTGGAAATAATCCAGGAGCGGCTTGAACGCGAGTTTGATCTTGACCTGATCGCGACAGCACCCAGCGTTGTCTATGACATTTACTTAAAAAGCGGCGAGATCCAGCATCTGCACAATCCGGCAGACATGCCGGACGTGGTTTACATTGAAGAAATCCACGAACCCTGGATTCGGGCAACCATTCTGACGCCGGATGAGTATCTCGGTGCAATACTGAAACTGTGTCAGGAACGGCGCGGTATCCAGATTGAACTGACCTATGTGGGAAAGCGCGCGATGCTTTCCTATGATCTGCCGCTCAATGAGGTCGTGTTTGATTTCTATGACAGGCTGAAATCCATCTCTCGCGGCTATGCGAGTTTTGATTATCAGATTACCGATCACCGGGAAGGTGATCTGGTCAAGATGCAGATTCTCGTCAACGAAGAACCGGTCGATGCACTTTCCATGCTGGTTCACCGCTCCCAGGCAGAAAAACGCGGCCGCATCATGTGCGAGAAGCTGAAAGAACTCATTCCGCGGCATCTGTTCAAGATACCGATTCAGGCAGCGATTGGCGGCAAGGTGATTGCCCGCGAAACACTTTCTGCGATGCGCAAGGACGTGACCGCGAAATGCTATGGCGGCGATGCGACCCGTAAGCGCAAACTCCTTGACAAGCAGAAGGCAGGCAAGAAGAAAATGCGTCAGTTCGGTCGGGTGGAAATCCCGCAGGAAGCTTTCATCCAGGCACTCAAGATGGGGGACGGATAGTCTCGTGAGATTTGCCGGTGAATATTCACATCACTTTTGAGACAGGTGAGATTGCACTCGGTACGAACTGTGGTATGTCGAATTGCAAATGTGCCGGATTTGTCATGACAGTTTCATAAAACTGTTGTTTTGCTGTCACGATCATAACTTAACCGGGTTGAAAAAGTCAGGGATGTGATTCGATGTCAGGATCCTTATCATCAAGAGACAGAATAGATTTTACCTACTCTTCACCGTATGATTCGCTTCCGCGCCGTGGATTTATCAGGGCAGTTGAAGCAATTGGCGGGCAGCGTCGCCTGAAGTTCCTGTATGATCAGTTCCATAGCGGTTATGCGGGAACGAGTGACTTTTTCCAGGCGGCTGTTGAACTCATGCAGCTTGAGATTTCTGCAGATGAAACACCGCTTTCAAAAGTTCCGAAGGAAGGCCCTGTCGTGTTCATCGCCAACCACCCCTATGGCGTGCTCGATGGAATTCTTTTGACATGGCTGGCCCGCAAAGCGAGGCCCGATGTCAAGGTCATGGCCAACCATGTGCTTTGCCAGGCGCCGGACGCGGCGGGAGCTTTGCTGCCAGTAGACTTCAATGGTACCGAGGAAGCCCGTCAGACCAACATCGAGACCCGCAAATCAGCGATTGAAACCCTGAAAGAGGGTGGTGCGATTGGAATTTTTCCTGCCGGTGGCGTGGGAGCAAGCGAGAAACCGCACAAGGGCCCGGCTCTGGATACAGCCTGGCATCCGTTTGCCGCAAAGATGATCAAGATGTCCGGAGCAACCGTCATTCCGATATATTTTGGTGGTCAGAACTCAAGACTGTTTCAGATGGCCAGCCATTTCAGCTCGACCTTGAGGCTCGCATTGTTTTTTTTCGAGACGGCACGTCGAATTGGCAGCGAAATAGAGTTTGTAGTTGGCGAACCGATTACTCCGGAAGAAATTGCAGGTTTCACGGACCGCAAGGAACTCGTTAAAACCCTTAGAATGCGCACATTCAATCTGGCTTCAAATCTGAAAACACCAAAGAATGGATATCCCCAGTTCGACCGCGAGTTCGCGTTTCCGAAACATGTGAAATTTTAGACCGTTTCGCCTGGCTGGATATTCATTCAGCCTACTATTTTACCATCTTCCTTGGTGAATGATTTCGGTAGGGGATTTTCGAGAAGATCCAAAACTTCCTCTGAAGGCCTGCACATTTTCACCCCTTTCGAACTGCAGACGATTGGCCGGTTTACAAGGATCGGATGTTCAATCATGGCATCGATAAGTTGTTCATCAGAAACGGATTCATCAAGAAGCCCCAATTCTTCGGCAGGCGAACGTTTTGTTCGCAGGGCCTCGCGAGGTGTTATGTCAGCAGCTGCGAATAAGGCTTGCAATTGTGGGCGTGTCCAACCTTCGTTCAGATAATCCAGGACGACCGGTTCGCTACCTGAAGCTTTAATGATGTCGAGGACATTCCGCGACGTGCCACAATCGGGGTTATGATGAATGACGATGGTCACTTTGATGTATCCCTTTCACTGTCTGATGAAAATTGCCATGTACAATACAACCAGGCAACAAACGCCCCTATCATCTGAGCTGCTATGAAGGCAAATACATGGTTTGGCTGAATACCAGAAAACGTATTTGTAAGTGAGCGGGCAATTGTAACTGCCGGATTTGCGAATGATGTTGATGCGGTAAACCAGTATGCTGCGGTGATATAAAGACCGACCGCCATGGGCACTGCTGCCGGGCGTGCTCTGATTGTACCAAGAATAGTGACCAGCAGACCGAAGGCCGCGACAGTCTCCGCGAACCATTGGGCACCACCTGTCCGGGCTTTCTGGGAAAACTGCATAACTTCCAGATCAAACATCAGATGAGCTGCCCAAACACCGATAACACCGCCCATGATTTGAACGATAACGAAGCCCGCTCCCTCTGTGAATGAGATTTCCTTGCGTAACGCAAAGACGAATGTAACCGCCGGATTAAAATGTGCACCTGAAACGGGCCCAAGCATAGTGATCAATACTACCAGGATAGCGCCTGTAGGGATCGTATTGCCCAAAAGGGCTATTGCAACATTGCCGCCCGACAACATCTCGCCCATGATGCCGGATCCGACAACCGTTGCCAGCAGAATAGCTGTGCCAGTGAACTCCGCTACCAGCCGTTGTGTATGATTGTAATTGCTCATGATTTTCCCTTAACTCCGGCCACGGGCTGCGCGTGCAGTTAGTCTATTTCCATGACAAATGGATGACAGCAAGTATGAATTTTTCAATAATTTGGAACTTGGTTTACGTCATATCTGTCGCAAACTCCTGATTGACCTGTTCGACAAAGGAATTGAATATCAGGGAACTAACTCGAGGAGTATTTCGTTGTGACAAACACTGCAGGTTTTCAGTCCTTTCTACATTCAACTTGCTATGGTGACTTGCCGGAAAATGTAAAGGCATTCTCAAAACGTTGCCTCATTGATCTCGTAGGCGTGATGGTCGCCGGATCAACGACAGAATTGACACGTCTGATCTGCGATCATGCAGCAGGGCATTTTGCTGCTGGGAACGCGGCCGCGAGCATCGTGTTTGATGGCAGGTCCGTGAGCCCCGCAGGTGCTGCTCTGGCAAACGGTATGATGATAGATTCAATCGACGCACATGACGGGTATAAACCAGCAAAAGGTCACATTGGATGTCATGTCCTGCCAGCACTGCTCGCATTCTTTCAGGCCGAGAATATTGATGACGGAACGGAGTTTCTCACCTGCATGGCAGTGGGCTACGAGATTGGTGCACGCGCTGCTGTAGCACTCCATGGCAGTGTTCCCGATTATCATACCTCTGGGGCCTGGGGTGCTGTAACTGCCGCAGCGCTTGGCAGTAGATTAATGAAGCTCGACCGGCAAAAAACAAGACATGCAATGGGCATTGGAGAGTATCACGGCCCGAGAAGCCAGATGATGCGGTGCATTGATCATCCGACCATGCTGAAAGATGGGTCCGGATGGGGTGCGATGGCGGGGGTAAGTGCAGCCTATCTCGCCGCTTCAGGATTTACAGGTGCACCTGCAATTACGGTCGAGGGAGATGATGTTGCCGGTTACTGGTCTGACCTTGGTGAACATTGGACCATGCCGAAACAGTATTTCAAACCCTATCCTGTCTGCAGATGGGCGCAACCGGCAGCAGAAGCATCCCTGACGCTTAAGCGGAAACACGGATTTGACCATGAGGATATCGATCAAATCACTGTTCACTCCTTTCACGAAGCAACACGTCTGGCGACGGTCCATCCGAAAACAACTGAGGAAGCGCAATATTCACTTCCGTTTCCTGTGGGTGCAGCCCTGGTTTTCGGTCAATTGGGACCGGCGGAAGTAGGCGGGGGTGCTCTGAGTGACAGGCGGGTGTTGCGGTTGTCTGAAGAAATGGTCCTGAAAGAGCATGATCCCTATAATGATGCATTTCCGGAGCAGCGTTTTGCCCATGTAGAAATAAGGCTCAAGAATGGTGAGACTTATATTTCCGAGCGTCACCCGGCGCGCGGCGATCACGAAGATCCGCTAAGCGATCAGGAAATCATCGACAAATATTATTTCCTCACAAGCCCGGTTATTGGAGAAACACGGGCAAAGAAAGTTCATGAAACGATCATGAACCTGGATGATGGTGCGGACATGGGTGCTTTACTGGCGGTTTTGATACCGCCAGCCTGATCGAATTATTTTTCCTTGGAGAATTTCTTGGCCTGAGCGATCCAGTCATCGCGCTCAATCCGTCCTTTGAACTTCAGGTATCCATCAACCCAGTCACGCTCAGCCTTTTTCCACTTTGAAATCTGCTCGAACTTGTAGACACCAAGTCCATTGAGCACGCCTTCAAGCTTGGGGCCAACACCGGAAATTCGCTTCAGGTCATCCGGATTGGCGGGTTTCTTCATTGCAGGAGGACGAGCGTCCTTCTTCGAAGTTTCAGCTTTTCCCTTTTTCGCTGATTTTGGCTTCGATTTGGGAGCAGAGGATGTTTTGGCGGCTGCATCTCGTGCAGTTGCAAGGGCTGATGCTGTTGCAATTGAAGCAGCTCCTTTCTTCGACGCTTTTTTCTTGTCTCCAAGAACAATAACCGGTTCCATTTCTGTCAGAACATCGTCATCCAGGTGGCATTTTACAATGTGTCCGCTACCAAGATCGCGCATTGGCGGGACTTCGCGTTCACATATGTCGCCCTGCACCATTTCCTTCCTCGGACAACGAGTCTGGAACGGACATCCGGATGGCGGATTAAGAGCGGAAGGAATATCACCTTCCAGCACAATGTGCTTTTTCTCAACGCTTGTATCAGCAATCGGCACCGCGGAAAGCAGGGCTTCCGTATAAGGATGATACGGCGGAGAGAAAATTTCGTCTGTCGTCCCCTGCTCAACGATGTGGCCCAAGTACATGACAACCACCCGGTCTGCTATATATCGCACAACCGAGAGGTCGTGGCTGATAAACAGCATTGTGGTTTTGGCCTCACGTTGGATCTCCATCAAGAGTTCGGTAACGGCAGCCTGAACGGATACATCGAGCGCTGAAACCGGTTCATCGGCCACCACGACCTTGGGTTGTCCGGCAAAGGCGCGTGCAACACCGATCCGCTGCTTCTGACCACCGGAAAGCTGGCGCGGCATGCGATCAGCGAATGCACGGGGCAGTTTTACCAAATCCAGCAACTCGAGCATGCGTTTCTTGCGATCTGCTGAGGTATCGCCGATCTTGAACATCTCAAGTGTTCGGATGATCTGGTTTCCAACAGTCTGACTTGGATTAAGGGTGTCGAACGGATTCTGGAAAACCATCTGGATTGAAGCGACCGTGTCCGTTTCTCTGTCATTGACTTCCACGTCACCGATTTCCAGATTACCGAGCACGACATCTCCCTCGGTCTTTGTTTCAAGACCAAGGAGCACTTTCGCAAGTGTGGATTTACCGCAACCGGATTCACCCACGATCGCCACGGTTTCCGCTTCACGGGCTGTGACGCTGACGCTTTCGTTAGCCTTCACGGTACGGGTGTCGGTCCCACCGAACATGCTGTTTGCTGCAACTGAATAGTACTTTTTCAGATCATCAATCTTGAGCACAACATCGCCAGGCTCCACAGGATCTGCCACAACCGGTCTTTCAGGCTCGGCCTCCCAGTCAATTTCACTGATCCGGTTACACCGCGACATATGGCTTGGCTCACCCTTGATCGGCTGCATCCTGACCTCTGCAGAATTGCACTTTTCTTCATCAAAGTGCTCGCAACGCGGGCCGAAGTTGCATCCCAGCGGCCTTTGATGTGGTAGCGGCAACTGGCCTGGGATTGAGAGTAGCGGGCGGGAATTCTTGTCTGCTCCGGGTAAGGGAATCGAATTGAACAGGCCCTGGGTATAAGGGTGACGCATCCGGTCGAATACTTCGTGGCAAGTGCCTGTTTCAACCGCTTCTCCAGAATACATAACGGTAATCTTGTCACACGTCTCCAGGATAAGACCCAGGTTGTGAGAAATGAACAACATGGATGTCCCGGTTTTCTCCCCAAGCTCCTTGACCAGTTGTACAATCCCGGCCTCAACCGTCACATCAAGCGCAGTTGTAGGCTCATCAAGTAACAGCAGGTCCGGATTGGACAGCAGTGCCATCGCTATAACGATACGCTGTTGCTGTCCGCCGGACAGCTGGTGAGGATAAGAGTCCATCATCCGGGCAGGGTCCGGCAGTTTGACCGAAGCAACCATATCCAATGCGCGTTGGTAAGCTTCCTCTTTGGAAACTTTTTCGTGCAGGATTGGTACTTCCATCAACTGTTTTCCGACCTTCATCGCAGGATTGAGCGATGCCATGGGTTCCTGATAGATCATGGCAATTTTATAACCGCGCAATTCCCGCAATTCCTCGTCGCTCATCTCTCCCATGTCGCGGCCCTTGAACTTGATGGTGCCACCAACAATCTTGCCACGGTTACCCATGTCCCGCATGATGCCAAGAGCCACGGTGGATTTACCGCAACCGGATTCCCCAACGAGCCCCATGGTTTCGCCGGGCATTACCTTGCAGGAAAAATCCATAACAGCCGGTATTTCACCTGCGCGAACGAAGAATGAAATATTCAGGTCATCAATTTCGAGGATTGGTTGAACGTCTTCTTTAGCCATGTTCTTTCTCCTCTTAGTCTTTCAGCGATTCTTCGCGTAGTCCGTCGGCCAGAAGGTTGAGGCCGAGAACCAGGCTGAGAAGGCTCAGTGCAGGTGCAAGTGGTGGGTGAAGGTACACAGACAGCAATCTGCGTCCGTCATTGATGGTTGAACCCCAGTCAGGACTTTCAGGTGGAAGGCCGAGGCCGAAGAAACCCAGTGTGCCAAGCAGGATTGTTGTGTAGCCGACACGCAGGCAGAAATCCACGATGATCGGTCCACGCACGTTTGGCAGAATTTCCCACAACATGATGTACCAGGCTGATTCACCTCTGGTTTGCGCTGCAGACACATAATCCCGTGTTTTCACGTCAAATGTCAGGCCGCGAACAATCCGGAAAATGGTAGGCGAGTTGACGAACACGACGGCAACAAACACAACCAGAACGCCGCCTGGGATGTTAAACAGATCCATGAAACTCGGCCAGAAATCGACCAACGTGCCACGCCCTTTTTCAGAGACAAGCGACATGTACAGCCAGATTGCCACCGCCAGAACGCTTGCGAGAATCGGCGTTCGTACGTTCGGTCTGGTCGCCATTTTCGAATTGACCAGGATTCCTACAAATATAACCGGGAATATGAACAGAACCGCAGCCATGTAGGCCGGAATGCCGGTCAGGACGATCTCAGGCGTCACCAGAAGATAGAACAGCAGGATAACCGGGAATGCCAGTATGAGGTTCGCCGCGAATGACAGATAGGTGTCAAACTTGGCGCCGTAATATCCGGCGGGAAGTCCCAGTGTGATGCCGACCATATAGGCAAAAATCGTTGCAAGAGGCGCGATCTGTATAACAATCACCGAGCCCTTGACCATACGACTGAACACATCCCGTCCAAGGTTGTCGCCGCCAAGTAGGTAATAGGCATAGGCTTCTTCCGCCGCTTTGGCCGGAAGAGCAGTTCCCGGTACTTTGTTCTTCATCTGGGCAATTTGGGATAATGGATCGTGCGTGGCGATCAGATCAAAAATTCCAGTGAACAGGGCCGTATAAATCCAGAACATCACCAGGAAAAACCCGATCATACCGATCAGGCTGTCGAACAGCCGACCATAAAGACCAAGCTTTTCCTTGTAGTAGATTGAAACGGTGAACGTTACGAAAAGTGCAGTCCAGACCGGCAAGAACAGGCCTAAAATGCGAACGATTATCTCTATCCAGGATAACGGATCCATGTCTTCCCCCTAAGAAATCCGGATACGTGGATTGAGAAACACGTAACCAATGTCTGAAATAAGCTGCGTTAACAAAACGATGACAACCGAAACTACCGAAACTCCAAGCAGCATCTCGATGTCATTGTTTCCTGCCGCCCGAACCAGCTCCCATCCCATTCCCTTGTAGTTAAAGAGCGTTTCGGTGATCACAACACCGGTAAGCAGGTACGGAATCTGAAGAATGATGACTGTAAACGGAGCAATCAGTGCATTCCGCAACGCATGTTTGATAACCACCCCTGCAAACGAGACGCCTTTCAGGCGTGCTGTCCGAATGTATTGAGCGGTCATTACCTCAGCCATTGATGCCCGGGTCATGCGCGCGATGTAACCGATACTGAACAGTGCAATGGTCACAACGGGCAGTGTGAAGTTCACAAAATCCGGATTTTCCATCGCCTGTGCTGCAGTGCCCTTAAACCATTTCAGTCCTACCGCGGACGAAGTGAAAACAGCTATCAATATAACACCGGACACATATTCAGGCGTCGCCGATGTGGCAATCGCAAAGGTTGAGAGACTTCGGTCAGTCTTCGTGCCTTCCCACATTCCTGCGACCACACCAATGAAAAGCGCGACTGGAACCGTGAGCAGAAGGGCCCACATCATTAAAAAGCCAGTCAGACCGAGACGCCCAAGCAAAATTCCGCCTACCGGTGCTTTTGATACGGACGAATAACCCCAGTAGCCCTGCAGGACACCGCAATAGGTGGCGGCATCTTCAACTGCTATACCTCTGGGAGCACACCTTGCACGGGTTTCGCCATCGGTCCCCTCGATCACATAACCGGGAACAACGCCAAGCCATTCCCCGTATTTTACGAAAATATTCTGATTGTAACCCCGGTTACCGAGCCAGGTCGCAACCTCCTCTTCACTCATTCGGAAGTTACCTTGTGTTTTGGCAAGCTTCTCGAGGTTGGGATAAAGATTTGTCAAAAAGAATACGACGAATGTCAGACACAATGCCGTTAGAAGCATAACTCCCAAGCGGCGTAAAATAAACTGTCCCATTGCTCCCCTCGCTTTTGCCGAAAGTTCACCGGCTATACTGTCAGAATCAAAAAAGGGCCGCCCACTGGACGACCCTCTGTCTTTTTCTTAATTAGGCTTTCCAGCCCCACTTATAGACCTGTGGAAGGTATGCGATGTGCATATCAACTCCGACCATGTCCGGTTTGTGGTGACGGCTGATGGTCCGCCAGTAAGGCTGAATGGTAACGCCCTCGTCAACCATGATTTTCTGGATCTTGGACATCACCTCGCGACGCTTGTCAGCATCCGCAATCGAGTTTGCCTGAGCAAGAAGTGAATCAAACTCAGAATTTGCAAATGCAGTCTCGTTCCACGCCTCGCCGGAACGGTAAGCCAGACCGAGCACTTGTGTGCCGAGCGGGCGGTGGTTCCAGTTCGTGGAAGAGAACGGGTATTTCGCCCAGTCATTCCAGAAGGTTGAGCCAGGCAGAACCGTACGCTTCACCTTGATGCCGGCGTCGCGCAGTTGCGCTGCAACCGCATCAGTGGTGTTTTTGCGCCAGTCATCATCGATGGACTGAAGCTCATGCTCATAGTCGCCCTGGCCTGCTTCTTCCATCAGTGCCTTTGCACCTGCAGGATCATGTGGGATACGGCCCACAGCAGGATCGTGCTCAGGGTGAACCGGGCCGACATGCTGGTTGTTCGCGACAAGACCCTTGCCGCTAACACCGAGATCAAGACAGACCTGGTTATCAACCGCCATCGCAAGCGCTTTACGGACGCGAACGTCATCGTAAGGCTTGTTGTCCTGGTTTGGACGGATAACAATGGTAGCACCGGAAACCACATCGGAACGGGTAAGGCCAAGGCCGTCCATCACATCGGAGAACTCGCCCACGGATTCCCAGTTCATGTCGATCTCATCGGCATCATAGGCTGCCACAAATGCAGAAGCATCTGTGCCGTAGTCAACGAACTCGATGCGGTCTATGTAAGCACCTCTGCCTTCACCATAACCCCACCAGTCAAAGCCCTCATTACGCACAACAACACCCTTCACGCCCACTTCAAGGCTTTCGGGTTTGTACGGGCCGGTACCGACTGCAGTACCCATCATGTCTTCAGGGTTGTGACTGCTATGAACGATTGCAGCAGGATAGTCTGCCATGCCGGCAATCAGCGTGATGTCAGCTTGTGGCAGTGTCAGCTTTACCGTATGGCTGTCGACAACAGAAATAGCTCCTGGAAGGGCTTTGTTGTCTTCACCGATAATAGCGGAGAAACGACCGGCCATGGAGTTACCTTCGACATCCTTCTCACACCAACCGTTGATGTTGCGCGCAACATCTTCAGCAGTGAAGTCGTCGCCGTTGTTCCACTTGACGCCCTTGCGAACTTTCAATGTGTACTCGGTGGCTTCGTCGTTAATATCCCAACCTTCGAGCAGCATTGGCTTGAATGTACCGTCTGAGTTGTATTCGACGAGATACTCCAGCCAGCCTGCCGTGTAAGTTGCAATCTGTGTCCAGTCGTAAGTGCGCGGATCTTTCAGTGCGCGAACTTCCATCTGCATGCGGATTGTTCCGCCCTGTTTGGCTGCTGCCTGAGCTGTGCTTGGGGCAGCGAGACCCAATGCACCATATGCAGCTGCAGTTGTCATGCCGAAAGCACTTGCATAGGCAAGGAACTCACGACGTGAAATTTTACCCGATTTTGCATCCTCAATAAATTGAGGAACAAACGGGTGTGTTCGTTTACTATCGGTCATTTGTCTGTTTTCCTCCCAACAAAATGATGTGATATAATTGCATGGTGGTTGTACAATCGCAACAGGGGTATAACGCATGATTTGCGACGCTATTTAATGAAGATACGAATTTTTTCGTCGTAAAGAGTGAATCCACGACATGCAATTATCGCACTAAATCCGGGTCAGGAATCCGGTTTATCGATGCCGCCCGCTTTATTTTCCGTGTTTTTCGGCGGCTTTTCGAGACGCAGGATATCCTTTTCGGATACCTTCCCGCTCCATTTGACCTGCCTGTAGTCGAATCCCCTGTTTATGGTTGGTTTGACGACCTCGAAATACGGCGAGAGATCAAAGTCCCGGGGTGTAAACAGCGAATGATGCCGGATATGCATGATTTCTTTGCGGGAATAGCGCGACACGGCTGTCGTTCTGCCGGGGGCTCGGGTAACTTCAGGCAGGATAGGATATCCGACTGATTGATAGGCCTGCGCGATCAGTGAAGAGCAAATAGCCTTGGTTGGTGAAGATGATCCAAACGCCAGCATTCTGCGCCTCCAGCGTATCGGAACCGGAGGTGTTGGAAAAAAATACCTCAACAGGTCGAAGATGTTTTTTACGTCATATTGCATGCCCAGTTTACCCACCATGAAGTCAACTACCTTCTGACGGTCTTCGTCAGTGAGCCCCACTGGCCTGCAAATTCTGGTATTATAGGTTTCATAACGGCTCAGGGGCGCCGAAACACACCCCTCGCCGAGATTGACTTCGATAAGACGATGTTTCTCTCCGTTCTCTTCCTTGTTGTCCAGAATGTTACCTACATAAAGTGCAGCGTGAGACCAGGTTGATTGCGTCAGATATTTGATGGCCACCGATACATGTTGATTACCCTCCACTAAAAGTACGTCTCCGGGCATGAGTGTCTCACAAAGCGTTTGATAATCCGAAGGAGTGTACGGCTGGTAGCCGGAGCTATGGCGCACCAGTTTTCCGGCAAGTTTTTTGCCGAACCAGTCCAATAACCGCTCAAAAACCGAGAGTTTTATGTTCGTCCCGGTCATAACTCCCTCCAAATCTATAGTTTCCCATTTTCTTCAGTTAGGTATCCGATGACAATCTGCAAATCACCACGGTTCAAAAAATCTTAGGTTTGTGTGAGATGGGGATTCAGAATTGCTGATTTAAAACATACATTAGAATTATTCTAATGTATGGCCACAGTGCTTAAGCTTTTCCGGTCAGTTTTCATTCCACAGAAAATTTATGTAGTCGGTATACGCGGACTTTTTACGAAACAGGTCATTCGGCGAAAGGGCCGAAGGAATTATTCAGCAGCATAATTCCTGCCGCGGAACTTTTCCCCGATGTGTCCAAGCAGGCTCGAGGCTGATTCCAGAATATTGGTTCCCGGGCCGTATATTTCAGCAACGCCCGCTTCCTTCAGGAATTCATAGTCCTGTGCCGGGATGACCCCGCCGCAAATTACGATCTTGTCGGCAGCGTTATTGTTAGCGAGTTCCTTCAGCAGCATCGGTGCAAGCGTTTTGTGCCCTGCTGCATGGGAAGAAATTCCGACGACATCCACGTCTTCGGCAACTGCCATTACAGCCGCCTCTTGCGGTGTCTGAAACAGCGGCCCGACAATTACGTCAAAGCCCAAATCCTCGAATGCAGTCGCTATGACCTTTGCCCCTCGGTCGTGGCCGTCCTGTCCCATCTTAACAACCATTACACGGGGCTTTCTTCCCAGAGTGGTTTCCATTGCCGCAATGTCGGTCTTCAGTTTTGCGTAAACCTCATCGCCTTCAAAACCTGCCTCATAGACATCCGAGATGACCCGTGTTTCCGCAACATGCCTTCCCCACGCTTTTTCCATCGCTTCGGATATTTCGCCGACAGATGCGCGCGCCCGGGCGCATTCAACGGCGGCTTCCAGAATGTTACCGTTTCCGGTTTCCGCCACGTGTGTCAGCTCGGAAAGAGCAGCGTCGCAGGCATTCTGATCGCGCGATTTCCTGATACGGTTCAGGCGGGAAACCTGAGCATTCCTGACGGCATCATTATCCACTTCCAGAATATCAACGTCATCCTGCACGCTGAGCCGGAAGCGGTTGACGCCTACAATTACTTCTTCACCGCGGTCAATACGCGCCTGCTTGGCTGCTGAAGCTTCTTCAATGCGGGCTTTCGGGAGACCGGCCTCCACGGCCTTTGTCATGCCGCCTGCCGCTTCAACTTCCTCGATCAGTTTCCAAGCTTCAGACGCCAGCTGGTCTGTCAGGCTCTCAACATAATAGGAACCCGCAAGCGGATCGACCACATTGGTGACACCGGTTTCGTGCTGAAGGATCAACTGGGTGTTACGAGCAATACGGGCTGAGGTTTCGGTTGGCAGGGCAATCGCTTCATCAAAGGAGTTCGTGTGAAGGGACTGTGTTCCGCCAAGAACTGCTGACATCGCCTCGAACGCCGTGCGGACAACGTTGTTGTACGGGTCTTGTTCCTGCAGTGAAACACCGGACGTCTGGCAGTGCGTGCGCAGCATCAGGCTCTTCGGGTTTTGCGGCTTGAATTCGCTCATGATGCGCGACCAGAGCAGGCGGGCAGCGCGCAGCTTTGCGGCCTCCATGAAAAAGTTCATGCCAATGCAGAAAAAGAAGGAAAGCCTGCCGGCGAACGCATCCACATCCATACCCTTGTTGATTGCGGCGCGAACATACTCGCGCCCGTCAGCCAGTGTGTAAGCAAGCTCTTGCACGAGGTTCGCGCCTGCTTCCTGCATGTGATAGCCGGAAATCGAGATCGAATTGAACTTCGGCATTTCCTTTGCCGTATATTCAATGATGTCCGCCACAATCCGCATGGATGGTTCCGGCGGATAAATGTAGGTATTGCGAACCATGAACTCTTTGAGAATGTCGTTCTGGATGGTTCCGGAGAGTTTGGCACGATCCACGCCCTGTTCTTCGCCTGCCACAATAAACGAAGCCATCACGGGGATAACCGCACCGTTCATGGTCATCGAGACGGACATTTCATCAAGCGGTATGCCGTCAAACAGGATCTTCATGTCTTCGACTGAATCGATGGCCACCCCGGCCTTGCCGACATCTCCCACAACGCGTGGATGATCGGAATCGTATCCGCGGTGTGTAGCAAGATCAAAGGCGACGGACAGGCCCTTCTGACCTCCGGCGAGGTTTTTCCTGTAAAAGGCATTTGATTCCTCGGCGGTCGAGAAACCGGCATATTGCCGGATGGTCCAGGGACGACCGGTATACATCGTTGCTTTCGGGCCGCGCAGGAACGGTTCGAAGCCGGGCAATGAGCCGATATGATCGATATCCTCGAGGTCTTCCTGCGTGTATAGCGGCTGGACCGGAATGCCCTCTGGCGTGTTCCAGACGAGATCGTCCGGGTTTCCGCCCTTCATTTCCCTAGAGGCCAGATCAAGCCAGTCTCGTTTGGTCGGTTTGTCGGTCATCGGTCATCTCCTGCACTGACTATACGCTTTGGGAAATAGATTTCCAATTCGCATAAAGTCCCAACAGGGAGAGCTTTTTTGCACAAATGATTGTCGGGTGGCCTTACCCTCCCATGCAGGAATATTATATTTTTTCAAATATAAAGAGAGGTTGCTTCTTCGCTTTGATTTATTCAATAATGAATAAGATTTTTAAACTCCAAGGGTTTCCATGAGTTTGATAGGAAATACGGTTTCCCATATGGGGAAATGCGCAGTTTTATTGTGCCTTGATCCGACGGTGGGCGGGCTTGCGGCGAGCGCGACCGCAGTTACATTTGCATCCACAACCTGGGATATCGGGAAGGATGTTCTGCTTTCTTCCGATCAGAAGAAACATCTTGAGGAATTTCAAAAGAAGCTGAAATCCGGCCTTGAAACCGCACGAAAAGGGTTTTCGGGCACAGATAATCATTGGGAGAAGGGACTGACGCAATCGCGACTTGCGATGAATGCGTTTGCACCGGGCGAGCGGATGATGCGGGAATTGGTTCGCAGCGGAACCGGAGAACAGATGCTGCAGATTGCGGAGGACCGGAAAAGTGTTATCGATTTTGAAAATCCAAACGAAAAGGCCGCATGCGAAACCGCGCTGGAAGTTTTGCTGCAGACGTGCCGAAGCGATGCAAGTACAGTAAGAGAACTCCAGACAGCTTACCTTGCCGATATCAACAGCACCCTTGAGAAGCTGGCGGCAGCGGGCGGAGATCTTGCTTCAATTCTAAAACAATATGAAAACGCCCGCTTACTGGAGATGCTACGCAGTAATACGGACAACCTCGATCTTTCTTTTTGCCCTCCAACCCA
Source organism: Pseudomonadota bacterium (assembly GCA_039029255.1). Classification (GTDB taxonomy): domain Bacteria; phylum Pseudomonadota; class Alphaproteobacteria; order Rhizobiales; family Rhizobiaceae; genus JAALLB01. The sequence goes on from JBCCGN010000012.1 coordinate 30,897, forward strand.
GTTGCTCAAGGCCCAACATGAAGTCGTTCCGCTTTTTGGAAGGGTGGATGAACTTGATGATATTACGGAATGGTGTTCCAACGATCTTAAAGTAGGTCTGCGTACATATTTCGGGGAAGCCGGAACAGGAAAAACCCGACTGATGATCGAGGCTATTCGGCGCCAGTCGATCCTTTCCCATGTTGATGCAGGTGAACCTTGGGCATGTGGTTTCCTGTCATATAGTAAATCAAAGTTTGACATCCCATCATTCAAAGAATTTTTCCGTGCGGCTGAGCGTTTTCTAATTGTGATCGACTATGCGGACGCTGAAACCGATTTCATCAATAATCTCTTTGAGGCATGGAATGAAGTAAAGCCAGAAAAACTCAGGATTATTCTTCTGTCTCGCAAGGACGGAAGCTGGCGCGATCAGCAGCTCACAGGACAGGCTGCCCAGATCAACAAAGGTCCGGCAGGAGAGACATTCGACCTCCGACCTCTTGTGCTGGATCACAATGACCGCGGCGAATATTTTGCCAGTTGCACGCAGTCTTTTGCTTCAGAACTATCTATGTCCGGTTCAGAAACATCCGAAGAGTCAGATGGAAGCATCAGTCCAACCCCTGACCTGTCTACAGATGAATTTGAAAATGCGCTTCTGGTCGCCATGATGGCTTATACCGTTCTTCACGGTCAGAATCCGCAGGGTGTTACAGAGCTTTTTGACGAGGTGATCAAAAGAGAAGAAGGATTCTGGCAGAAGCGAATAACGCAATCCGGTCTTGGCGAAGGAGACTTGGTGCCCGTCCGGACCGCAATTGTTTTGATTACCCTTCTGCAGGGACATGAAGATCGCGCATCATTGAAACAGACAGTCCTGTTTGCCCTGGAGATCAATGACCGCGATTCCACAAATGCAGACAAATTGTGTGACCTGCTGACAGTTCTTTATCCACCCATTGATGCACGGAAGAACGGATGTTCCGCAATGGAACCTGACAGGATTGGAGAATTTCTGGTTCGCAAAACTCTACATGAAAACAGTGAAATCTTGAGCCATTTATTAGATAAAATTTCACATAACATGCGTGAACGTGTCTTCGGTTTTTTCGAGCGCGTTCGCCAGACTGGAAAATTGACAGAGTGGCTGAGCGCGCTTTCGTTGTTTGGTCATCTTCCTCAGCAGACAGTCAAATTTGCCGAACTTGCAGCCGAGGTGATCGGATTGATTAACATTCTGGTGTCAGCCTCCCAAGAAAACTCTGATGAATTGAGTGAAGAGGAAAAATCACTAAAGGCGGCGGCGCTCAACAGTCTTGCCAATAGGCTTTCTGCGCTTGGCCGCCGTGAAGAGGCGCTTTCAGCGGGTGAGGAGGCTGTCAGCATTCAGCGCGATCTTGCAGATACTCGTCCCGATGCGTTTCTTCCTAACCTGGCATCGAGTCTCAACAATCTCGCCAATAGGCTTTCTGCGCTTGGCCGTCGTGAAGAGGCGCTCTCAGCGGGTGAGGAGGCTGTCAGCATTCTTCGCGATGCTGCTGATACTCGTCCCGATGCGTTTCTTCCTGACCTGGCATCGAGTCTCAACAAACTCGCCAATAGGCCTTCTGCGCTTGGCCGTCGTGAAGAGGCGCTTTCCGTTAGTGAGGAGGCTGTCAGCATTCATCGCGATCTTGCAGATACTCGTCCCGATGGGTTTCTTCCTAATCTGGCAACGAGCCTCAACAATCTTGCCAATAGGCTTTCTGCGCTTGGCCACCGTGAAGAAGCTCTTTTAGCGGGTGAGGAGGCTGTCAGCATTCGTCGCGGCCTTGCAGATGCTCGTCCCGATGCATTTCTTCCTGACCTGGCATCAAGCCTCAACAACCTTGCTGCTCATCTCTCTGCCCTCGGTCGCCGTGAAGAGGCGCTTTCAGCGGGTGAGGAGGCTGTCAGCATTCATCGCGATCTTGCAGATACTCGTCCCGATGCGTTTCTTCCTAATCTGGCAACGAACCTCAACAATATTGCTGCTCAGCTCTCTGCGCTTGGCCGGCGGGAGGACGCGCTTTTAGCGGGTGAGGAGGCTGTCAGCATTCGCCGCGATCTCGCGGAAGCCCATCCCGATGTATTTCATCCAGACTTGGCATCGAGCCTCAACAATCTTGCTGCTCATCTCTCCGCCCTCGGCCGCCATGAAGAGGCGCTTTCTGCGAGTGAGAAGGCTATCAGCATTCATCGGGATCTTGCAGATGCACGTCCCGATGCGTTTCTTCCAGACTTGGCATCGAGCCTCAACAATCTTGCCAACAGGCTTTCTGCGCTTGGCCGCCTTGAAGAGGCGCTTTTAGCGGGTGAGGAGGCTGTCAGCATTCGCCGCGATCTTGCGGAAGCCCGTCCCGATGCGTTTTTTCCTGATCTGGCCAAGAGTCTGGGAGCACATGGTAGAGTGTTTGAATCTCTTGAACAATATGAAACGGCTGCTTCAAATTTTGCTGAAGCCGTTGGGATCATGTTGCCATATCTGGAGTCATTGCCGCAAGCCCATGCAAAACTTGTTACGGCATTGATGCGGGATTACCTTTCTTGCAGTGAAAAGGCAGAAGTTGCGCCAGACATGGAGCTCACTAAAAAGGTTCTTGTCATTCTTGCGGAAGCGGGATTAATCGAACTGCCGGAAAGTAATGAGGAATAGGCGCAGTCCATCCCGAGTCTACCCAAATTCCATGATCACGTCATCCAGTGCCAGGCTGTCGCCCGCTTTCGCATTGATCTTTGACACGGTGCATTTTTTCTCGGCACGCAGGATGTTTTCCATCTTCATCGCCTCGACAGTTGCAAGCGGCTGGCCTTCCTGCACCTCGTCTCCTTCTTCAACAGAGATCGAAACCACCAGTCCCGGCATCGGGCAGAGCAGCATGTTGGAAGTATCCGGTGCCTGTTTTTCCGGCATCATGGCAAGCAGTTCCGCAACCCTCGGCGGCAATACTTTCACATCCATGTCCGCGCCACGCCAGCGAACCCGGAATCCGGTGTTGGTCGTATCGACTTTGAGCGTGAGCACTTCTCCGCCGACGCTGACTGAAGCAAGGCTGTCGCCCGGCCGCCATTCGGTTTCGACCTCATGTTTCCCGTCGCCAATTTTGACGGTTGCGCCCTCATTGCGCAGCTTTCTCAGCTTCAGGGGAACAAGGTCTCCATCAATTGAAACAACCCAGTCTTTGCCTACTTTGCGTTTGTGATTTGCAAGGGCACCGCTGAGCCGGGTCCGCCGAAGTTCGGCAATCATGTTGAGCACGGAAGCGGCAGCGGCGAGCTTGGCTTTGTTATCCTGCTCAATCGAAACACCGTCGAACCCTTCAGGCCATTCTTCCGCAATGAATGCGGTTGTCATGTCACCGGAACAGAATTTGCCATGATCCATCACAGCAGAAAGAAACGGCAGGTTATGACCGATCCCCTCCACTTCGAACCCGTCTAGTGCCTCGCGCATGGCGGCAATAGCAGTTAGTCGATCTTCGCCCCAGGTGCAGAGTTTCGCGATCATCGGATCGTAGAACATGGAAATCTCGCCACCCTCGAAAACACCGGTATCGTTTCGCACCACGGTGCCGTTTTTCCGAACGCCTTCTTCCGGCGGGCGATACCGGGTAAGTCGCCCAATTGAGGGCAGAAAATTGCGATACGGGTCTTCCGCATAGAGTCGGCTTTCAATCGCCCAGCCGTTCAGTTCAATATCATCCTGTTTGATCGAAAGCGTTTCATCGTTGGCGACACGGATCATCTGCTCGACAAGATCAATGCCGGTAATCAACTCCGTTACCGGATGTTCCACCTGCAGGCGGGTATTCATTTCCAGAAAATAGAAGTTCTTCTCGCCATCGACGATGAACTCAACTGTTCCGGCAGAGCAATAGTCCACCGCTTTTGACAGGGCTACTGCCTGCTCGCCCATGGCTTTTCTGGTCGCCTCGTCCAGAAACGGGGACGGCGCTTCTTCAATCACTTTCTGGTTGCGGCGCTGGATAGAGCATTCCCGTTCGCCGAGGTAAATGCAGTTTCCGCGCTTGTCGCCGAGCACCTGAATTTCGATATGACGTGGCTGGGTGACGAATTTCTCAATGAAAATCCGGTCATCTCCGAAGGAGTTTCTAGCTTCGTTTTTAGAAGACTGAAATCCTTCGCGGGCATCCTCGTCATTCCACGCGATCCGCATGCCTTTTCCGCCACCCCCGGCGGAGGCCTTGATCATCACGGGATAACCGATTTGCTGCGAGATCTTGATTGCTTCTTCGGCATCTTCAATGAGGCCCATATGCCCGGGAACGGTTGAAACGCCCGCTTCCGCTGCAAGTTTCTTGGATGTGATCTTGTCGCCCATAGCCTCGATGGCGCCGACTGGCGGGCCAATAAATGCTATGCCTGCCTTGTCGAGTGCTTCGGCAAATTTCGGATTTTCCGACAGGAATCCGTAACCCGGATGTACCGCCTCCGCACCGCTCTTTTTAATGGCATCGAGTATCTTGTCGATCACGATGTAGGATTCCGCAGCCGGTGGCGGGCCAATGTGGATAGCCTCATCCGCCATTTTCACGTGAAGCGCCTGCGCATCTGCATCTGAATAAACAGCGACTGTGGCAATACCCATTTTCTTTGCTGTCTTGATAACACGGCAGGCGATTTCGCCCCGGTTGGCGATGAGGATTTTCTTGAACATGTTACTGTGTCTTTCCGGTCAATTCGTCATGCAGTTTCTGGTGTTTTTCCTCGAGAGGGCTGTCACCCAAATCCTGTGCGACGCGAACCATGCCAAGGTGCGCTGGAATATACGTGGGATCGATAGCCAGCGCTTCTTCGAATTTTGCCTTTGCCTTTTCGGTCATTCCGCGTTCGCCAAGAATCCGGCCATGGTCGGTTGTAAGCCTTGCGCTTCGGCCGATCCGTTCCATTGCTGTTGTCAGCCAGCGTTCAACGGTTGTGAGATCATCGCCGCGCATGTGCGTGGCAATCGCAAAGCCCCAGTAAATGTCCGGGAAATCCGGATCGATCAGCCAGGCCTGATTGAAACGGCGGATTGCATGATTGGGGTCACCCTGTCCGATCTGCTCCCAGCCGAGCCGTGTTGCATACTGAACAGCAGTCCGACGGTCTCCGGCAAGCTCTATCGACTTGCGGACGAGCTCCTCGTCATTCTTGATGTCTTCTGCGGTTTTCTCAATGCCTTCCCAGGTCGGGATCTCTTTGCTGAGGAACTGGGCATGGGTAACATTTCCCGAGAGCCAAAAGGCAATTACCATCCAGGTCAATAACTGCAAAACGGTCTTCAAGGCACTCTCCTCACAAAGGAATGTTGTCGTGTTTCTTCCATGGGTTCTGCAGGTCCTTGTTGCGCAGGGACGCAAAGGCACGGGTGAGGCGTCTGCGGGTGTTGCGCGGGTAAATTACATCATCAATGAAACCCATTTCTGCCGCTACAAACGGATTAGCAAACCGGTCCTCGTATTCTTTCGTACGGGCCGCGATTTTTTCAGGATCATTCAGTTCCGAGCGATAGAGAATTTCCGTGGCACCCTTGGCTCCCATCACAGCAATTTCAGCAGAAGGCCAGGCATAATTGACGTCACCGCGCAGATGCTTTGACGCCATAACATCATAAGCTCCGCCATAGGCTTTGCGGGTGATCAGCGTCACCTTGGGAACGGTTGCCTCGCCATAGGCAAAGAGCAGTTTCGCGCCATGCTTGATGACGCCGCCATACTCCTGTGCTGTTCCCGGAAGGAAGCCCGGAACGTCCACTAGGGTCAGAATGGGAATGTTGAAACAGTCGCAAAACCTCACAAACCGTGCCGCCTTGCGCGAGGCATTGATGTCCAGCACACCCGCCAGAACGAGCGGCTGGTTCGCGACGACGCCCACGGTTGATCCTTCCATCCGTATGAAGCCGGTCACGATATTTCCAGCATAATCCGGTTGCAGTTCGAAGAAATCTCCCTCGTCTGCCACCTTGTAGATCAGCTCTTTGATGTCATATGGCTTGTTCGGATTATCGGGGATCATCGTATCGAGGGAAGGATCAGGATTATCTACAGGCGTGAAAAACGGACGCGTAGGCGGCTTTTCACGATTGTTCAGCGGCAGAAAGTCGATGAACCGGCGCAGTGCAGAAAGTGCTTCCACATCATTGTCGAAAGCATCGTCAGCGACAGAGCTTTTCTTCGTGTGGGTGGATGCACCGCCAAGCTCTTCATGAGTTACAATTTCGTTGGTGACCGTCTTCACCACATCCGGTCCGGTCACATACATGTAGGAAGTATCGCGAACCATGAATATGAAGTCAGTGATTGCCGGCGAGTAAACCGCGCCCCCGGCGCAGGGTCCCATGATCATTGAAATCTGCGGAACGACACCTGAAGCCAAAGTGTTCATCTGGAATATGTCGGCATAGCCACCGAGCGAAGAAACACCTTCCTGAATGCGTGCACCACCGGAATCGTTCATGCCGATGATCGGCGCACCGTTGCGCATCGCCATATCCATAATCTTGAGAATCTTGTTGGCGTTTGTTTCAGAAAGTGACCCACCGAAAACAGTGAAGTCCTGGGAATAGACATAGACCATGCGCCCGTTCACCGTTCCCCATCCGGTGACCACCCCGTCACCCGGCATTTTGGTTTTTTCCATGCCGAATTCGGTGCATCGATGGGCAACATACATGTCGTATTCTTCGAAGCTTCCTTCATCTAGGAGCAGTTCGATGCGTTCCCGCGCAGTCAGCTTCCCCTTTGAATGCTGGGCTTCAATACGCCGCTCGCCACCGCCCAGCCTTGCCTGGGCCCGGCGGGCTTCGAGTTCATCTAGTACGTTTTCCATGCATCTACCTTCCGAAGGCTTTATCGGTTTTTGAAGTCAGGCTTGCGCTTCTCGGCAAACGCGGCCATGCCTTCTTTCTGATCTTCAGTTGCGAAGAGAGAATAGAACGTCCTGCGCTCGAAGCGAAGTCCTTCCGCCAGAGTGGTTTCAAACGCACGATTGACCTGTTCCTTGGCAATCATGACGGATGGTGCGGAATAGTCGGCAATCTCTGCCGCTACTTTGAGGCTCTCTTCAACCAGCGTTTCCGCGGGGAAAATTCTTGCAACGAGGCCTGACCGTTCTGCTTCTTCTGCATCCATCATTCTGCCGGTCAGGATCAGGTCCATTGCCTTTGCCTTCCCGACCGCTTTCGTCAGGCGTTGCGAGCCGCCCCAGCCCGGCGTCACACCCAGCTTGATTTCCGGTTGTCCGAACTTTGCCTTCTCGGAGGCAAATACAATGTCACACATCATCGAGAGTTCGCAGCCGCCGCCAAGTGCAAACCCGTTTACTGCTGCGATGATCGGTGTTCGTGTATTGGCAAACCCCTCCCACTGAGACTGCTTGTCGGCGAGATACATATCCATGTAGGTTTTCTGGTGCATTTCTTTGATGTCCGCTCCGGCAACAAAAGCCTTGCCTGAGCCGGTAATTACAATGCACCCGATATCCGGGTCTTCATCAAACTTGCGGGTGTTTGACAGGATGCCATCCATAACATCCGCATCGACAGCATTAAGTGCATCCGGTCGGTTGATGGTAATCAGCCCAACCCTGCCGTTCTTTTCTGCCAGTACCACATCGTTCATGGCGTTATCCTCTCTTCATTTGGTCGAGCCACCTGATGATACCGGAGAAATCCGTATCCGCTCCACCACCGGCTGAAAACTGTTTGTAGAGTTCCAGCGCATGGCTGCCAAGCGGCGTTGCCTGACCCGCACCCTCTGCCGCTTCCTGAGCGAGAGTTGTGTCCTTAACCATCAGCGAGGCGGCAAACCCCGGTTTGTAATCATTGTCAGATGGCGATTGCGGTCCAACGCCGGGAACCGGGCAATAGGTGTTGATTGACCAGCAGGAGCCTGATGACGTCGACATCACATCATAAAGTGCCTGGGCTTCAAGCCCCAGTTTCTTACCGAGTGAGAATGCCTCTCCGACGCCGATCATGGTTGTCGCCAGCAGCATGTTGTTACAGATTTTTGCGGCCTGGCCAGCCCCGCCTTCGCCGCAGCGAACCTGCCTTCCACCCATAATATCAAGAAAAGGTTCTGCTTCTTTGCAGTTTTCCTCAGATCCACCAATCATGAAGGTGAGCGTACCAGCGGCAGCACCGGAAATGCCGCCGGACACCGGACAATCAATTGATCCAAGACCGGCTTTTTCCGCCATGGCGTGAGCTTTTCGTGCACTTTCAACATCAACTGTTGAACAGTCGATCAGAAGGGTTCCCGGCTTGCAGACAGGAATGATTTCTTCGAGCACAGAAAGCATGATCGAGCCGTTCGGGAGCATGGTGATTACCGTATCAGCGCCGTCTACCGCATCTGTAACTCTGGCACAGGTTACAATCCCGGCCTCTTTGGCCGCTTCCAGCGCGGCCGGCACAGTGTCAAAACCCTGGACCTCGTGCCCGGCTTTCACCAGGTTGATTGCCATTGGTTGTCCCATGTTACCAAGGCCGATAAATCCGATCGTGGCCATATGTTCCTCCTGTGTTTGACCTTTAAAAGGTCAGTTCATGCTCCCCAAGCGATTCCAGCATCGTGCTTATTTTCGCTTTGTCCAGCTCTTCCAGCGCGGCGGGCTGCCAGTCTGGCTTTCTGTCTTTGTCGATGATTTGTGCGCGTATGCCTTCGATGAAGTCACCGTGCGACATGGAACGATAGGTAAACCGGTATTCCTGTTTCAGCACGTCCTCAATTGTGGCTGCTTCGCGGGAAGTCCGGACAATTTCGATTGCGCAGGCAACCGATAGCGGGCAACTGCGCCGCATCAGTTTAGCAGCCTGTGCTTCCCATTCACCGTCAGTTGCTTCCAAAGCCTTGATTATGTCGACAGCGCTTTCAAGCGAGAAGTACTGACCTATGGTCCTCTTTTCGTCTTCAAGAACACCGGGTTCCGGCTCGTCCAAAAACGTGTCGATAAAGGAGAGATCAGCCGTATCTTCCAGAGCCTCGACCAATTCCGGGAGTTTACTGGAGGGTACGTAGGCATCGGCTATCCCGGAATAGAGGCAGTCGGCTGCTTTCAACCTTGCGCCGGTTGCCGCGAGATACTCTCCGATCCTTCCGGGTGCGCGGGCAAGCATCCAGTTTCCGCCCACATCCGGTGCGAGACCGATGCCGCATTCCGGCATGGCAAACAGCGTGTTTTCAGTGACGATCCGATGGGAACCATGGGCCGAAATGCCAACTCCGCCACCCATGACAATGCCATCCATGATCGCGACATAGGGTTTCGGATAATTCTTGATTTTTTCGTTGATCCGGTATTCGTCGCGCCAGAATTTACGGCCGTATTCGAAATCACCCGCCTTGCCGGTTCGGTAGAGTTCGGCAATGTCACCGCCGGAGCAAAATGCGCGATTACCTTCCGCATCGATCACAATGATCCGCACATCCTTGTCATTGCGCCAAACCTCAAGTGCCTCACCGATTGCCATGCACATTTCATAGGTCATGGCGTTGAGGGCTTCGGGACGGGTAAGCGTAATGCGTCCTGTCGGACCGACTTTGCGGATGTGGATGTCGTCTGTTTTGAGCACTTAAACCTCCGCGAGCATCTGTCGCGAGATGATCATGCGCATGATCTCGTTGGTGCCTTCGAGTATCTGGTGAACCCGCAGGTCGCGGACCACTTTTTCAATACCATAATCAGACAGGTAACCGTATCCACCATGCAGTTGCAGTGCGTCATTCGCCACACGGAAGGAGAGATCGGTGACCAACCGTTTGGCCATTGCACAGAATTTGGTGGCGTCCGGTGTCTTCTGATCAAGTTTCCAGGCAGCCTGACGCAGGAAGATACGGGCGGCTTGAAGCTCGGTTTCCATGTCAGCCAGACGGAATTGCAGCGCCTGAAACTCACCAATCGGTTTTCCGAAAGCCTTGCGTTCCTTGACATAGGTTAATGTCTTGTCGAGCGTGAACTGTGCTGCGCCGAGCGCCGAAGCAGCGATGTTGAGGCGGCCTCCATCAAGGCCCGCCATCGCATATTTGAAACCCTTGCCCTCTTCACCCAACAACTGATCTGCCGGAATTTTGCAATCATCAAACAGCACTTGCGCGGTTGGTTGCGCGCACCAGCCCATTTTACGTTCATTCGCGCCGAACGAGAGACCTTCAGTCGGACTTTCAACCAGTACAGCGGAAACACCCTTGGGGCCATCTTCTCCGGTCCGCACCATCGCCAGATAAAGTTCTGAAGTCTCACCACCGGAAATGAACGTCTTGCCGCCATTGATCTTCCAGCCGTTACCGTGCCTCTCCGCTTTTGTCTTCAAGGCTGCTGCATCAGAACCGGACCCTGGTTCAGTCAGGCAATAGGAGCAGTATTTTTCAAGGGTCGTCATCTGCGGCAGCCACTTCTGCCGTTGCTCCTCTGTCCCGTAAGTGTCGATCATCCAGGCGGTCATATTGTGGATCGAAATGAACGAAGCAATGGAAGGACACGCATACGAAAGGGCTTCAAAAATCAGGGTTGCATCAAGTCTCGTCAACGCTGATCCGCCGACATCCTCGCGGACATATATGCCGGCCATTCCGAGTTCTCCGGCGGACTGGAGAACCTCTTTCGGGAATGAACCTTCTTCATCCCACTGCAGTGCATAGGGAGCTATCGCCTCCTGCCCGAAGCCAAAGGCCATTTCGTAAATGGCGTTTTGCTCTTCTGTCAGTGAGAAGTCCATGTTTCCACCTGTTACTGGTCAATTCATGGTCGGGATTGAGAACTCGGCGCCTTCCTTGATCCCGGAAGGCCAGCGCGATGTGATGGTTTTTGTCCGCGTGTAAAAACGGAACGCATCCGGACCGTGCTGATTGAGGTCGCCGAATCCTGAGCGCTTCCAGCCGCCGAATGTGTAATAGGCAAGCGGCACGGGAATCGGAACATTGACTCCGACCATTCCGATATTGATGCGGTTGGCAAAGTCGCGTGCGGTATCGCCGTCACGGGTGAAAATCGCTACACCATTGCCGTATTCATGGCTCATGGCATGATCCAGACCGTCTTCGTAATCCTGGGCCCGGACGACCGACAGAACAGGCCCGAAAATCTCTTCCCTGTAAATCGACATGTCTTTCGTCACGTTGTCGAAAAGGCAGGCACCCATGAAGAAACCGTTCTCATAGCCTTGCATTGAGAAATCACGGCCGTCCACAGCAAGTGTTGCACCTTCTGCAACGCCTGCATCAATGTATCCTTTGACCCGGTTATAGGCATCCTGCGTCACCAATGGTCCGAAATCCGCATCATCGCCCGCCGTATAGGGTGCGATTTTCAGGTTCTCAACCTTGGGAACCAGTTTTTCCATCAGGCGATCAGCAGTTTCATCGCCGACAGGAACGGCAACAGAGACGGCCATGCAACGCTCCCCTGCAGCACCATATCCGGCTCCGACGAGGGCATCAGCTGCCTGATCCATATCCGCGTCCGGCATGATGATCATGTGGTTTTTCGCACCACCAAAACACTGGACCCGCTTACCGTTGGCGCAACCGCGCGTGTACACATATTCAGCGATTGCGGTGGAACCGACAAAACCAACGGCCATGATGTCCGGATGGTCGAGAATACCGTCAACAGCCTCCTTGTCGCCGTGCACGACCTGAAGAACACCGTCGGGAAGCCCGGCCTCACTCATAAGTTCTGCAAGCATGACCGGAACCGTTGGATCGCGCTCAGAAGCTTTCAGGATAAAGGCATTGCCGCATGTTATGGCGGGGCAAAATTTCCACATCGGGATCATGGCCGGAAAATTGAATGGTGTAATTCCCGCTACAACACCCAGAGGCTGGCGTACGGAGTGCATGTCGATACCGGGTCCGGCACCTTCCGTGAATTCACCCTTGAGCAGGTGGGGAGCACCAATGCAGAATTCGGCAACTTCAAGCCCTCGCTGAACGTCACCCTTAGCATCAGGCACCGTTTTACCGTGTTCGCTGGAAAGCATTTCTGCCAGTTTCCCCATGTCGCGATTTAGAAGATCGACGAACTTCATCATCACCCGCGCCCGCTTCTGCGGATTTTCCGCAGCCCATGCAACCTGTGCAACTTTGGCACTCGCAATCGCCGCGTTAAGCTCATCGCCATTTGCAAGCGGAACCTGAGCTTGAACCTCGCCTGTTGCCGGGTTGTAGACATCCGCAAAGCGGCCTGATTTTCCTTCGACAAGTTTGCCGTCAATGTAATGAGAAATTTGCCTCACGGATTACCTCCAGAATTTTTCAGCTTTTCTATTTGTTCGAATTTGTATATACAATACATCTTTTAGCCGTTTCATTATGCAAATTTGCACAATGAGTCAGGCTGTTCGAAACCACGTTAGCGCAAGAAGAAGCAAGTTTGAACTGGGATGATTACAGATATTTTCTGGCGGTGGCACGAACCGGAAAACTGAGCCTTGCCGGGCAGCAACTCAGTGTGGATCATGCAACCGTTGGTCGTCGGGTCAAGGCGCTTGAAGAAGCTCTGAAGATCCATCTGTTTGACCGCAGCCCGCAAGGTTATTCACTGACCGATGAAGGGCAGAAACTGGTGACCATGGCGGAAGGTATGGAAACCAGTGCAATCGCAGCCCAGACTGAGTTTTCAGGAGAAGCAGACAAGGTTTCCGGCGTTGTTCGAATTGGTGCGCCCGAGGGTATGGCGACATCCATGCTTGCTGAATGCGCCGTTCGCCTTTGCGAAGAGCATCCCAAACTGGAACTACAGATTGTAGCGATGCCAAGGACGTTTTCGCTTTCCAAGCGGGAAGCCGATATTGCGATTGCTGTTTCCGCACCCACTTCCGGACGACTGAAATACCGTAAAATCTCGGACTACACGCTGCACCTTTACGGGACAAAGGAGTATCTTGAATCCCGACCACCTGTTAAAGAAATCGAGGATCTTAAGAGGCTTCGTGGGATCGGATATGTTTCCGACCTGATATACGACAAGGAGCTTGATTATATTCCGCTCGTTTCACCGGATATCAAACCATACCTGACGAGCACCAGCGTACATGTTCAACTGGAGGCAGCGCTTGCGGGCGGTGGGGTTTGTATCATTCATGATTTTATTGCGCGGCAATATCCGCAGTTGATCAAGGTGTTGCCGGATGAAATCTCTTTCACCAGGACGTTCTGGTACATTGTGCATGAAGACTATGCCAAATTGCATCGTATCCGAGTGGTTTCAGATGCGCTGATTGACCATGTCCGTAGACGGGTCAATGTCTGAAGAAATTCCGGCTACCTTAAGTCAATTCTCGATGCGTTTCTGGGATTCAGGATCAAACAGGTGAATGTTTTTCGGGTCCGCTGAAAGCCGCAACACATCCTGATCGGAATTGAGTTCGTGAACCCCGGGCAAGCTGACTGTCAGCAGTGTTGAAGTGTTCTGTAACTTGCCATGGATAAGCGTGTTGGCGCCCAATGGCTCTGCAAGAGAAGGAACCAGCTCAATGGCACCTTTTGGGTCGGCGGACAGATGCTCCGGGCGGATTCCCATCTTGAACTGTCCTTCTGCCTTCGAAGCACAGGCAAGCGACTTGCCGTTTTCGAGAGTAAGCTTGCCTTCTTGCAACGTGCTGTCCAGTATATTCATTGCTGGACTTCCAATAAACTGGGCTGCGAAAAGTGTTTCCGGACGTTCATAGACTTCCAGGGGTGTGCCGATTTGCTCTGCGATTCCGGAATTCATGACAATCATTCGGTCTGCCATTGTCATCGCTTCAACCTGGTCGTGGGTGACATACAGGGACGTGATCCCGAGGCGGGCCTGTAACTCCCTGATCTCAAGGCGCATTTGAACACGCAGCTTGGCGTCAAGATTTGAAAGCGGTTCATCAAAAAGGAATACGGAAGGTTCGCGCACAATTGCCCTGCCCATCGCAACCCTTTGTCTTTGACCTCCCGAAAGCTGACTTGGCTTGCGGTCCAGATATTCTTCAAGCTGGAGAAGGCGGGCAGCCTCTGCAACACGGTTATTGATTTCCTCACGGGGCTTCTTGGCGATCTTCAACCCGTACGCCATGTTTTGGCGAACGGACATGTGTGGATAGAGCGCGTAGTTCTGGAAGACCATAGCAATATCCCGGTCCATTGGCTCCAGATCATTTACGCGATTATCCGCGATCCGGATTTCGCCTTCGCTTACGGATTCAAGTCCCGCCACCATTCGCAGCAATGTAGATTTGCCGCAACCCGAAGGTCCAACGATGACGATAAACTCACCGTCCTGGATATGCACATCAACACCATGAATGACCTCTGTAGGACCAAATCGTTTTTTTACACCTTTAAGGGAAAGATTTGCCATTCTATTTCTCGCTGTCGACCAGTCCGCGGATGAACAGTTTTTGCATTGATATCACGACAACAACGGGTGGTATCATCGCCAGAATTGAAGTTGCCATTATCACCGGCCAATCAGCGGTGTCATCTCCGGATGGGAACATTTGCTTGATACCCATAACGATCGTGTTCATCTCCGGATCCGTCGTAATCAGAAGCGGCCACAGGTATTGGTTCCATCCGAAAATGAACAGGATAACGAAAAGTGCAGCAATATTGGTGCGGCTCATCGGTAACAGAATGTCAATGAAGAAACGCATTGGCCTGGCACCGTCTACCCTTGCAGCCTCTGCCAGTTCATCCGGAATGGTCATGAAAAACTGGCGAAACAGAAAGGTCGCAGTCGCTGAAGCTATAAGTGGAAAAATCAGGCCCGAATAGGAGTTTAGTAGGCCAAAGCTTGCCACTACCTCGAACGTTGGCACAATGCGAACCTCCACCGGCAACATCAGTGTAATGAAGATCATCCAGAAGAATGTGGTCCGCCCGGGAAAGCGGAAATACACGACAGCGAATGCCGAGAGCAGCGAAATGGCAATCTTTCCGGTCGCGATACCAAGCGCCATGACTAGCGAGTTAAACAACATGGTTGCGACCGGAACGTTTACGCCGGAGAACAGTGCGCGCTGGTAATTATCAAAAAAGTGGCCGCCCGGCAGAAGCGGCATCGGCGGTGTCACAATGTCCGCTTGGGTGACCGTTGAAGCAACGAAGGCGAGCCAGATCGGGAAGAATATGATCAACACGCCAAACATCATGAGGGCATGGGTGACCCAGAGACTGCTACCGCGTTTTTCAACCATGCCCGGTGGCGGCTCGTTGGAGGATTTATGAGTGGCCGGCATTGTCATCAGTAATGCACCCGCTTCTCAACAAACTTGAACTGCATCACCGTCAAAGCGCCAACGACCACTAATAGTATTACCGATTGTGCAGCAGATGAACCGAGATCCTGACCTACAAAACCGTCTGAAAAAACCTTGTACACCAGAATGGTGGTCGCTTGTTGCGGTCCTCCAGCAGTAATTGTGTGAATGACACCAAAGGTTTCAAAAAAGGCATAGACGATGTTAACAACCAGCAGGAAGAAAGTCGTGGGCGATAGCAAGGGCAAGACGATTGTAAAGAACCGGCGCCAGAACCGGGCTCCGTCAATTGCAGCAGCCTCTATCACTGATTTTGGTACTGCCTGAAGCGCTGCAAAAAAGAATAGAAAATTGTAGCTGATCCGACCCCAGGCAGAAGCGACCACTACCAGTCCCATAGCTTCGGTTTCGTTCAGCACATGATTCCAGTCATAACCCAATTGTCCGAGATACCAGGCGACCACCCCAACACGGGTATTGAACATGAAAAGCCACAACACACCGGCCACGGCGGGCGCGACCGCATAAGGCCAGATAAGCATGGTACGGTAGGTGCCCGCACCTTTGATCAACCTGTCGGCGAGAACGGCCAGAAACAGGGCGGGTACCATGGAAACCACTGTGACCAGAGTTGAAAAAACAGCGGTTGTTATGAATGCACCGCGGTAATACCGGTCGGAAAAGAGAAATTCGAAATTGCCCAGTCCCACGAATTGTGATGACAGGCCGAAGGGATCAGGGATGAACAAAGACTGCCAGATTGCCTGAACCGCAGGGTAAAAGAAGAATACGCAGGAGATCAGGATCTGCGGAAAGACAAGCATCAAGGGCAGCATCCAACCGCGAAATGTAACCCTTTTCTCCATAGCCCTGTCCGCTTTGACTAAATCGCTATCGGTTCTTCAATGGCAGGATCGATAGCCCGCCATTGAATGTTTTTACGCTGCTATATCAGCGATTGGCTTGTTCAAAGCGGCGTAGCAGCACGTTTCCACGTTCAACAGCAGTGTCCATGGCTTCTTGTGCAGTTTTGTCTCCCGACCAGATCGCTTCCAGTTCCTCATCGATTATCCCACGGATCTGATCAAATGAGCCGAGGCGCAACCCTTTGGAATTGGCGGTTGGAGTGTTCGCCGTCATCTGTATAACTGCAATATCGGTTCCGGGGTTTTCATCATAGAACCCGTCAATTCGGGTTTTATCGCCTGCTGCTACGGTTATCGGAAGATAGCCTGTATTCTGATGCCACTTCGCCTGAATTTCGGTGGATGACAGGAAGTTCAGAAATTTCGCGACGCCTTTATATTCGTCGCCTTCATGCCCCTGCATTACCCAGAGAGACGCGCCACCAATGATTGTGTTTTGCGGAGCGCCGTCAACGCCATCCCAGTACGGAAGCGGATTAACCGAAAAATCAAACTTGGCTTCGCTTTTGATCCCCGCATAGCCAGCCGAGCTTTCGGTGAACATTGCACATGATCCGGCGCGAAAATCTGCGCCACCTTCATTTCTGCGACCTTTGTAGACAAACTTTCCTTCCTTGGCCCAATCACCCATTGTCTGCAGATGCTTAACCTGGACCGGTCCGTTCATTGCAAGTTCGGTGTCGAGACCAGCAAATCCATTATCCTTCGTTGCAAACGGCACATTGTGGTAAGCGGAGAAGTTCTCCAGATGGATCCAGCTCTGCCAGGCCGTTGTAAGCGGACACTCGTGACCGGCAGCTTTAAGTTTGTCCAGCGCATCGCCGACTTTTTGCCATGTACCCAAATCGGAAGGATCAACTCCGGCTGCCTTCAAGGCATCATTGTTTGTCCACAAGACCGGTGTGGAAGAGTTGAACGGCAATGACAGCATTTCGCCTTCAGTGGTGGTGTAATACCCCTTCACTGAACTGATGTAGCTATCCGGTTTGAAATCAGCTCCGACTTCTGACATTACCTCATAGACCGGTTTGATGGCACCCTTTGCACCCATCATGGTTGCTGTTCCAACCTCAAAAACCATAAGAATGTGCGGCTGCTCCTGAGCGCGGAAAGCGGCAATTCCGGCGTTCAGTGTTTCCGAGTAATTGCCCTTGTGTGAAGCTACCACCTTGAAATCGCTTTGACTTTTGTTGAAAGTTTCAACCTGTTCCGCAACTAGTTCTCCCAGTCTGCCAGTAAACGCATGCCAGAAATTCACTTCCGTTTCAGCCATGGCGGTGGCGGATGGAAACAACATGCTGCCAGCGAGCAGCGCTTTGACAAATTTGTTTTTCATGATTCTTTCCTCCTTGTTTGGTGAGCCGGTTATGTCCTCTATACCAGGTAGGCTACAGTTCGATGACAATTATGGCAACGATCAGCGTATTTTTTTCGGACTGAATTCCGGCACCGTCCAGCGCTCACGCGAGTCTGGAAAGTTTCTTTGCCGGTCAAACTTCCGAGGGATTTCGGAAGTATTTCTGGGTGCGCCTAATTCTTGCGGTCGACGATAAATTGGGCGGTTTCGCGCAGGATGTCCGCTTCAGGCCCAAAATCTTCGAGGCCTTCCATCGCTCCTTCAAGATAAACATCAAGAAGCTGACGGCATTTCTCAAGCCCGTAAAGGCCGACCAAAGTGCCTTTCCCCTTGTCTGCGTCTTTGCCTGTTCGCTTGCCCATGGTTTCCGCATCGGAAGTCACATCGAGAATATCATCGGCGAGTTGAAATGCATTTCCGATCTGGTTTCCAAACTGCAACAATCCCATGCGTTGAGCTTGTTCTGCACCGCCCAACACGGCCCCGGTTACGCAGGCGCACCGCAACAGTGCACCGGTTTTCATCGACTGGAGTATGGTAATTTCCATCGCGTCAGGGGTCTTTGATTCCGCTTCAAGATCCAGCATCTGGCCGCCAACCATGCCGCCCAGTCCGGCATTTCTGGCATAAAGCTGAACCAGTTCACTACGGACAGACGCATCAGGATGCGTCTGTTTTCGCGAGAGGACATCAAATGCGAGGGTCAGTAATGCATCGCCCGCAAGAATTGCAGTTGCTTCATCGAAAGCCTTGTGCGTGGTCGGTTTTCCGCGTCGCAGGTCATCATTGTCCATTGCGGGTAAGTCATCATGAACAAGGGAATAGCAGTGAATACATTCAAGTGCCGAAGCAGCAAAAACAGATTCTTCCGGACTAACTCCAAAAAGTGCTGCACTTTCCATCACCAGGAAAGGTCGTAGCCGTTTTCCTCCGTCAAGTGATGAGTGCCGCATGGCGTGGACCAACCGTCCTGGTCTAGCCACTTCTATCTCCAACTCGTCATCCGAATTCCCGATCTCATGGCTCAACAAACCCTCAAGGGTGGATTCCACCAGGTTCGCATGAGAATTCAGTAATTTTTTGAAATCAGTCATAGGAATTTTTGGATGCTCAGTTTTATATTCTCGTTGCACTTGCATGATCATGCGTCAAGCAGAGTTCACGTACCATTCAAGATGGTCTAGAAAGCCCGAATGACAACAACCAGATCGAAAAACAGGAAACGGGCTGCAAAGCGGCATGGGCAGACTGCTCGTTCAAGTCGGAAAAATTTGCCGTTTTTTCGCCGCAGCTGGTTGGGATTAGGTCTTCGGTTTTGTCTCGCTTTTGCGGCTGTGCTTATATTTTTACCTGGATTATTGCTTTTGTTGTATCGGATCGAGGTGGTTCGTCCCGTATCAACCCTTATGATCCGTGACAGCCTGAACGGTTCTGGGGTTAGGCGTGAATGGGTGGAATTTGAAAAAATTGCACCGGTTTTGTATCAGTCCGTCATGATGTCCGAGGATGGTCGGTTTTGCTCACATAGTGGTGTCGACTGGGATGCGCTCAATCAGGTTATCGACGATGCGTTGGAGGGCGAAAAAACACGGGGAGCGAGCACCATCACCATGCAGCTTGTCAAAAACCTCTTTTTATGGCCGGATCGTTCCTTTGTCCGTAAGGGACTGGAAGTTCCCTATGCCATGATGGCGGACCGCATCCTCGGCAAAAGAAGGGTGATGGAAATTTACCTTAACATTGCTGAATGGGATAAAGGTGTGTTTGGGATTGAAGCCGCTTCCCGGCACTATTTCAACCGTTCCGCTGCAAAACTGGGCCCAAAATATTCTTCTCTTCTTACGGTCACACTACCCAATCCCAAAGCCAGGAATCCGGCAAAACCGTCACGAAAAATGAGCGCGCTTGCCCGGACCGTACGCGCCAGGGCAAGAACTTCCGGTGCTTACGTCAAATGCCTGACAGAGGACGGATAAAAACTTCACTGCCCCTATGGTCAAACGGGACAAAAACATGTAAGGGACCGACCAGAAAAAAGTAGCAGGGCTCTCGCGATTGAACGATCTCGCTTTGTAGAGCCCTTTTTTAATGAATTTGGAGTTGATTCTCATGGCCGTACCAAAGAGTAAAATTACACGAATGAAGCGCGGTTTTCGCCGCTCTTCGGATGCGTTGAAAGCAAAAGCTTACGTAGAGGACAAGGATTCAGGCGAACTTCGTCGTCCACATCACATTGATCTTAAAACCGGCATGTATAGAGGCCGTCAGATTCTTGAACCCAAAGATTCAATCTGACTTTACCTAATATTATGCGCGTTTGGGCCGGGTTTTGTCGGCCCTTTTTTTTGACATGTTTCGCCTTGATGATGCATATGAAGGCAAAATGCTTGGGGATTTAAAATGCTGACAAATGTTCCACTGCTTATCGTTCCGTTTATTGTTTATAACATTCAGATCTTTTTTAGCGGTGGCGTAGGTGTATGGGATCAGCAGGTCATACAACTCGGCATGATCTCTGGACAGACCTGGAACATGAGCATGGGCGATCTGATGATCAGCATGGGTTTGTTTTTACTGTTCTTCGAGATAATCAAGGCGACACGCGTCGGAGCGAACACGATCATTGATCATCTTCTTTCCACATTCGTGTTCATCGCATTCCTGGTTGAGTTCCTTCTCGTTCAGGGCGCTGCGCACTCGGTTTTCTTCATCTTGATGATGATAGCGCTTGTTGATGTTCTCGCAGGCTTTACCGTGTCAATCCGTTCGGCAACACGTGATGTAAATGTTGGCCACGGCGGCAACTACGGAGAATATTGAAGCTCTGCCTTAATCTACCAGGTTCAGGCACCGGTATCGGCAACAAGGTTCACCGCCTCTATGCCGGCCACGGCGCAAGCTTCATCTGCATCAGACATATCTCCGGAGATGCCGACTGCTGCGACTATATTGCCCTGCTTGTCTCGGGCGATGACACCGCCTGGAACCGGCAGGATGCCACCTTCAATAATTGAAGACATGCCCACCAGGAAATGCGGACGTGCTTCGGCCTGCGCATTGAGCCAGCGGGTGCCCATTCCGACCGCAAGCGCCCCTTTGGCCTTTCCGCGCGCCATTTCAAAACGGTTGTTTGACGCGCCATCCTGGGACTGGAACGCCTTTACATTTCCACCGGTATCGAGGACGATAACCGCGAGCGGCTTAAACTTTTCCCTGGCTGAATGGGCAAGCGCCTGACTGATGATGCGGTTGGCGCGGGAAAGGGAAAGTTTCGACATCGTATTCTCCGAATTGTCAATTGATCTGTCACGACTAGATAGCCTAATGTCCCGGTAACTTCCAACATATGAGGCATCACTTTGCAAAGAAATTTCGGACTACCTGGCCGTTCGCCAGTTTTGGCAAGTGAATGTGCTGTTTCGACTTCCCATCCCCTTGCAACAACAACGGCCCTTGGTGTTCTGAAGGAAGGCGGAAATGCGGTTGATGCAGCACTTGCCGCATCCGCAACACTCTGTGTTGTTGAGCCTCATATGACCGGCATAGGCGGGGATTGTTTCGCGATTGTGGGTGAACCAGATGGAACATTGCATGGATTGAACGGGTCAGGACGCTCGTCCGCAGGCGCTGATCTCGGCTGGTATATCGAAAACGGCTTTACCGAGATTCCGGAAGTATCCGCGCACGCCGTGACCGCTCCGGGAGCAGTCAAAGCCTGGGAAACCCTACATCAGAAGTTTGGGAAACTGGATTTTGACCGACTGTTTGCTGATGCAATTCAGTATGCGGAAGAGGGATTTGCAGTGGCACCTCGTGTTGCTGCTGACTGGTTAGTGAACGTTGAAAAGCTTGCAGCGGATAAAGGCGGTAGCCATCATTGTCTGATCGATGGAAAATCGCCTTCTGTTGGACAAAAGGTGAAGTTTCCAGCGCTTGCCGAGACGCTGCGCAAAATTGCGAAAGGTGGTGCTGAAGCTTTTTATCACGGTGAAATTGCAAGTGAGATTGCCAAAACTGTCCAGTCCGCCGGAGCTTTCTTGACAGAAGCAGATGTTGCGGGCGTTACAGCCGATTGGGTCGATCTCATTTCAACAGAATATCGCGGACATGTCCTGCATGAAATTCCGCCCAACGGTCAGGGCCTTGCCGCTCTGATTCTTGTAAAGCTTTTGAATAAATTCGGGGTTCCGGACCACCCGGCATCGGTAGAACGGGCGCATCTAGAAGCGGAATGCGGTCGCATCGCCTATGCTGCCCGTGATGCTTATATTACCGATCCCGCTACAATGCCTCATTCCATCGATACTTTGCTTTCCGATCATCACATCGATGCCCTGTCGCGGCTATACGATCCTGCAAAGAAAAATCCGTCCATTTCGCTACCGGATCCTGCCGGATCGGATACGATCTATCTGTCTGTCGTGGACCGGGATGGAATGGCGGTTTCCTTTATCAATTCGCTGTTTGCATGGTTCGGTACAGGCATTGTAACCATGAATTCAGGCATTGCTTTGCAATGTCGCGGTGCCGGCTTCAATGTCATCCCCGGACATGGAAATGCAATCGGACCATCAAAGAGACCGTTTCATACGATCATCCCGGCAATGGTGACCAAAGACGGAAAGGTTACCCATTCCTATGGGGTGATGGGTGGGTCCTATCAGGCGATGGGCCATGCACATGCGCTTTCCAATATGCTGGATTATGGCATGGACCCGCAATCCGCTCTCGATGATCCGCGCATTTTCTGGAACGAGTATGGCGATCTCACTCTGGAAGCGGGTGTTTCCGAGACCGTCATGCATGGTCTTGAAAAGCTCGGTCACAAGTGTTTGCCGGATGCTGTTCATGGTGGTGGCCAGATAATACAGATCGACCACGATAATGGCGTACTGATTGCCGGTTCGGATCCAAGAAAAGACGGTCATGCAGCCGGCTTTTGAGGAATGTTAACGTCTGAATGATAGCGTCAACGCCGAATCAGGTGTTGGTGGTAAAGATAGATGGCAGACGTTAGTGAAATCCTGACCTCGATAGGTCAGGCAAGTTATGTGTGGGACATACGCGAAGACCACCTTGAATGGAGTCCGAATTTTCGCGATCTGGTCGGTTTCAGACCGGATACAGTGGTTTCATCCGCGCGTGAATTTGAAAAATTGCTGAGTGTTGACAGTCAAGAGACACGGTACGCTGTAATCCAGATCGGTCAAGATGAGCAAATTGACGAGACAGGTCGCGCATATCAGTGTGTTTATGCGGTAAGCCCAAACCATCTGAATGACAATGAAATCCTGTGGCTCGAAGATATCGGGCGATGGTATCCTGATGAAAACGGCAAGCCTGCACATGCCAAGGGCGTCGTCCGCATCATCAATGAACGCCGCAAACGTGAGGAAAGCCTGAAACGCAAGTCCGAAGTCGACGAACTGACCGGCCTTGCCAATCGACGGCTCCTGGAAGACCGGATCAACCAGACTGCCGAACAGTGTTTTCTCGACAATACGTCTTCCGCTTTTCTGCTTGTGGCGCTCCAGGATTTCGAGCGTATCAACAATACCTACGGCTTTGCCGCCGGTGATGAAGTGCTGAAACAGGTTACGCAGCTACTGAAAGAGCAAATGCGGTCTGACGACATCGCAGCACGTTTCTCCGGCGCCAAATTTGGCCTGATCATAAAGGATTGCAAAGGTGCTGAAATTCACGTCGCGGCCAATCGGCTTCTCACTGCGATAAACGGCCGGGTATTGAAAACGTCACAGGGTCCGGTTGCGCTTAAAATAGCGATTGGCGCTTGTCTCTTGCCGCACCATGCCAGAAAAGACGTGGAAGCGGTTGCCTGTGCCACGGCAGCACTGACCCGTGCGCGACTGGTATTTGGCCGAAAGGTGCACCTCTATGATCCCGATCCCGAAATGATCCGGAAACGGGAGCAGGAATCAAAGCTTCTAACCCGATTTGTCGAGGTAATGGAAAAGGATGCAATGCATCTTGCTTTTCAACCCGTTTTTGATCCCGCGACGGGCAAGCCCGCTTTTCATGAAGCACTGCTCAGGATGGACGGAATTGGTGAAGAAGTTACCCGAGACGCCGAGTTTGTACGGGTGGCAGAAGACCTCGGATTGATGCGTATTCTTGACCTGAAATCGCTGGAAATGGGTTTGCATGTACTTGAAACCTGTCCGGACGCGGTCCTTTCCATTAATACCACGCATGAGAGTCTGGAGAATGGCGAATGGATATCGACCCTCGTCGGCCGGATCCACGAAACCAGGGGCGTTGCTGATCGTCTGATCATAGAATTGACGGAATCCCATCTCCCGGGCGACATAGCCGAGACCCGCAAAGCGGTTCGCCATCTGCAAAACCTGGGATGTCGAGTAGCAATTGATGATTTTGGAACAGGTTACACTTCGTTTGCCCATTTGCGCGATCTGGGCGTTGATTTGATTAAGGTGGATGGCAGTTTTGTCAGAAATCTTCGTGAAAACCCGGCCAATGGCGTCTTTCTCAAAGCCATTCAGCAACTTGCAAGCGCCTTTGATGTCAGGACTGTGGTCGAATGGGTGGAAGATGTTGAAACCGCAGTTGAACTTCAGGAATGGGGTTTCGATTATCTGCAGGGAAGTCTTTACGGCATGCCGCTTGCGGTATCGCCCTGGGAGCAGGTTACAGCCGGTATCCCGATAAACTCGGACAGCCAGACGAATTCAGGATGAGTTTGAACATTCAGCCCGTCTAGAAGGAAACGGGATCGTGAAATTTGATCCTTTCTCCAGTTGACGGATGAAAGATTTCGAGTTTCTCGGCATGAAGCATCAGCCGCTCAGCCAATGAAATTACCGATGCTGGTGCGTAAAATTCATCGCCCAGAATTGGATGTCCGAGTTCCATCATGTGTACCCTCAATTGATGTGTCCTGCCTGTGACGGGGATCAATTCGACGCGGGTTCTGTCAGCCAGACGATCCGATACGCTCCAGCGGGTTACAGCTTCCCTGCCAAGACATATATCGACCATCTGTTTTGGTCGATTGTACCAGTCAGTGCGAAGCGCAAGGTTGATTTCGCCTTCATTTCGTTCGACAACACCTGACACTACCGCCGCGTACACTTTAGACGTTTTGCGTGTCTCAAATTGTTTGCCGATGTGGGCATGGGCTCTTGGGTTGAGTGCCATGAGGAACAGACCGGATGTGGCGCGATCCAGCCTGTGAACGGTTGTTGCATGTGGGAAACGTGCTTGAGCCCGCGTTTCCATGCAATCCTGCAACTCTGGTCTGTTTCCGGGAACACTTAAAAGTCCCGATGGTTTGGACAAGACAAGAATATCTTTATCCACGTGGATGACAGGCAGTTCACCGTCTGGCGGCGGACGATAAACAAGGATGGGAGGCGGTGTGTTGCCGCTTTGGGCCAATGGTCCCTGAACGCCCTTTTTCATATTTTGACAAGTGTCTCGATCGTCCGCAGAAGCAGTGCAATGTCTTCTTCTCGCGACAGCCGATGGTCACCATCCTTTACCAGCGTCATCGACACCTGCTCGTTGGGCAGAAATGTGACCAGTTTCATGGCGTGCTCATACGGAACATCGGGGTCCTGCATTCCCTGCAGGATATGAACCGGACACCCGGTCTCGATCATGCCGGTCATTACCCGGTTCGCCTCGCCGTCATCAAACAATGCCCGGGTGAATATATTGGGCTCGTCGGAGTATTCTGAAGGTTCTTCCATGTAACCTTTTGTTTGCAATTGATTTATTTGATCTTCCGTAAGTTGCGGCTTCATGAGTTCGTAGGTGAAATCCGGTGCCGGAGCGAGCAGCAAAAGCGCTTTTAGGCGACCGCTTTCGTTGCGTTTGGCAAGTTCCTGTACCATCCTGATCGCTATCCAGCCGCCCATCGATGATCCGACAAGAACGTGACGGCCTTCTGCGCAAAATCTGTCGAAAACCGCAAGACTTTCCTCAAGCCAGCGCGAGATCGTTCCGTCGATGAAATCTCCGCCGGACTCGCCATGCCCTGAATAGTCGTGCCGGCAACAGGCATATCCGTGTTGAGATGCCCATTCATCGAGTGCTTCCGCCTTTGTGCCGATCATGTCTGACCGGTATCCACCGAGCCAGACAAGGCCTGGTGTCATGCCTTGCCTGTGACGAACAGCAATTTCCCGACTTTGTTGGTCGGTTCCCACGTTAAGAGTTTCTTTACTCATTGTTCCAATTGCCCACCGTTGACCGCTATTGCAGGCGACCTGTTTACCAAATTTTTCCTATTATAATCCATAACTTGGAGGAAATCAGAGGGGATTTTCTCTTATGTGGAAATTTTTGGGTGAAGAGTCTGGCAATGTAGCCTTGACGTTTGTTCTGATGGCTTTTGTCATTTTGGGCATTACTGGCGGTGCAATCGACTATTCTCGTGTGGTGAATGTAAGATCGGATTACCAGGATGCGGCAGATGCGGCAGCAATCGCAGCTGCAATCGAATCGAAGAAAGAATCGTGGGACAAGTCCCGAAAGCTTGGGCTCGACTATCTGGATGCCCAGTCACCTCTCAACGATTCAATCCTGATCACAAGCAAGGATATTACAAAGGTAAACGACGAGATTATTGCTACTGTAAGGGGTGCGAGCCAAAACTCGCTCCTTTCCGCATTTGGATTTGGGAGTTTTGATTTCGAAGTGAAATCCGTCGTCAAACTACCGGACTACCCGATTGAGGTGGCGATGGTCCTGGACAACACGTTCTCGATGAGTGTTGACGGAAAGATCGGCGCTCTCAAAACCACAGCAAGGGAATTTGTGGACACTCTGCTCGATCACGATTTGAGTGATGTGAAAATTTCAATTGTACCATTTGCCCAGTATGTAAATGTTGGCCCCGGGTTCCTCGGTGCAAGCTGGCTGGAGGCGCAGAACGAAATCAAGATCACACCACGCCAATGCAGCATGCAACAGGATGTCGTTTCAAAATCTGGCTGCAGAACCGAATACACCAATCATCCTGCCCGGGATGTTCCTGAGCAATGTTCACCAGCAAAGTATAACGATGGTGTTTTGGTGCAGCCGGCATCATGTACGCCGGCAAGTCGGGCACCGGCGCACACTACTTCTCAGGAAGTCTGCAGCAACGTCGTGCATGGCGCACCTTATGAAGTGTGTACCCCTGAAACACGGCAAACAATCTACTGGAACGGCTGTGTCGCATCACGCGCAAATCCCCTTAATACCAACGACAATGATTACAGTCGAAAAGTTCCGGGTCCCAACCAGTTGACCTGTCCTTCACCGATTACACCGCTGACGGATGACAAAAACAGATTGCGCAATGCAATCAACGGGATGGTTACAGTCGGAGACACCTACATACCACAGGGTGTGGTTTGGGGATATCGCACTTTGACCAATCGCGTTCCGTTTGATCAGGCACTTTCGGACGGCATCAGAACCTCCAAAGACGGCAGACGCTTTCTAATTGTCATGACCGATGGAATAAACACCAAGTCACCCGAATATACGAGGGATGTCTTCCCCAACAGAATGGATGTTGGCTTGCATACAGGATCTGACAGATCTGTCGCCGATGACCTGACACTCGATACCTGCCAGGTTGCAAAGAGCGATGACATCGAAATCTTTACTGTCTCCTTTGGGAATGGCGTGGATGCAACTACAAAAGCCATGATGCAATCCTGTGCATCCAAGAATGACAATTATTTCGATGCGGCAACCAACAATGATCTGGTCGCAACGTTTGAGTCGATCGCTGACAGGATCGTCACTGTCTATCTGGCTGAATGATCAACCAGCAACACCAAGACCGGGGAATGCGCCGATCAATGGTCGCCAAACCCCGGCCTTATTGATTTTTTGTGTAATTTCGGCGCATTTGTGTTATAGTTGACGTTGTGTTTTGGTATTTCAGGCCTTAAACGCAACGTTGGTTCACACCAAGTGTTCAGTTACAATGAATAAACAGAAACAATATAGGAGTTACCGCCATTCGCAGACCACACAGGGCACAGGCCCAGAAGAAAGAGGGACCCCGCTCAAATGAGGAAATTTCGGTCCCGGAAGTACAACTCATCGATGCCGAAGGTGAAAACCATGGCGTGGTGAGCATTGACAAGGCCAGGGAAATAGCTTCCGAGCAGGGGCTTGATCTGGTTGAAATCTCTCCCAACAACAATCCGCCGATCTGCAAGGTTCTGGACTTTGGTAAATACAAGTACCAGTCCCAAAAGAAAGCTGCCGAGGCTCGCAAGAAGCAGAAAACGCAGGACGTCAAGGAAATCAAGATGCGTCCGAACATCGACACGCATGATTATGATGTGAAGATGCGTGCAGTGGAAAAGTTTCTTGGCGAAGGTGACAAGGTGAAAGTCACGCTACGGTTCCGGGGCCGGGAAATGGCCCACCAGGAACTCGGAATGCAACTTTTGATGAAGGTCAAGGAACAGATTGCCGACATCGCGAAAATCGAAGCCGAACCCAAGCTTGAAGGCCGCCAGATGATGATGGTAGTGGCACCGGCGAAGTAAAGTCAGAAAGCAGGCGGGGGAGCCAGTAAATCTTCACTACGCTCACCGCGCCTGCGATCGGGGACACTGTCACTCCATAAATCTCCTAGAATAGAAATTTGATCGTTCAGCATATCCTCTGAATTGGCCAATATATCAAATTCGCCAAATGTTCGGTCTTTTACGGTGTCTAAAATTAGATAGTTGTAGTCAATCAAGCCGTTCTTTCTGGCTGCAAGCTTCAAAAGGTATAGTCCAACGGATAAACTAGTTTCGGACAAGGTCGGTGTGTTTGTTGCCCAAACGTGAGCCAAGTAGTTGGACCCGTTGAGCTCAAAAGACAATTCCGGCTCAAATTTGACTGTAAAACCTGAAGAGCCCAACCGATACTCAAACCTCTCTGGACGGCGTCTAGCATTTACTTTTCTCTTCGACTTCCAGAGTAAAATTTTTAGCAAAGCCCTTTCGTTGTACTTTTTCTGGTGCCCTTTTGCGAAAGTATCTAATCGGCTGCTCAAATCTTCCAAAGTAAGTTGGTTTTTTATAATTTCGGAGGATAAAACTTGTAGTGGCCTCCAATAATTGAAACCGCCTCCACGCTTAAAGCCGCGCAACGCTGCCATTTTCTTCTGATCATCAAGCTCCACGAGCTTCAAAAAAGTAGAAAAAGCTATCACTCGTTGATCTGACATCTCAAACCTCTGTTTTGAAGTTTTTCAAAATGGTAGCTATAATCTGTTGAAAAGTCAGTTTTTTATTTTCTGCGTCCACAAAAAACTAGACTCCTGCGATAGAATCATAAACTCTCAACCGGTGTCTTCGGATACAAAAATGCCTACCCAAGGCGATCAAACTCAAGGGTAGGCACAATGAAACTGGTACATGAAAGGATTAATATCATGACCATCAAAGTGAAACCGGGCGCTAAAGTGCCTGATTCCGGTATCTATAAAGATACCAAAACTGGTATTAGATCAACCCTAGTTAAAGGGGAGCCAGCTCCTCCTACACAGAAAAAGGGTGGTCATTGGGTGCAAGTGATCGACACAAATCCTTGTAACTGAATCTAAATCAAATAGGCATGGGGCACCAGTGCCCCATGCAATCACCCCACCGGATGGGCGCCGCCTTCTTCCGTGCGTTTGGCAATGAACGCATTGATCTCTTCCATCACCGCCGGATCATGTTGGGGTGGTACATGTTCCTCCAACTGCTTTTTCCAGATTGCAGTCGCCCGTTCATCCGCAGTCATGCTGCCCGCCTCTGTCCAACTGCCGAAGTTTGACCAGTCGGCCACCAGCGGTTCGTAGAACTCGGTCCGGTACCGTTCCATCGTATGTTCCGCAGCAAAGAAGTGACCGCCGGGCTCTGTCCGGGCAATCGCATCATAGGCAAGTGCGGCCTCATCACACGCGGGCGACACGCAGAGTTCGGCAAACTGCTGAAGCATCTCCATATCAGTGACCATTTTTTCATAGGAGAAAGTCAGCCCGCCCTCCAACCATCCCGCAGCATGAACAATCATCGTGCACCCTGCCAGCACCGAGGACCACGCGGCCATCTCGGTCTCGTGCGCGGCCTGCGCATCGTTGCAATTTCCTGCCGAACCGCCGCCTGACCGCCAGGGGAGCCCAATGCGACGTGCGAGCTGGCCTGCTCCAAGTGTCGATTTTGCATGTTCCGGCGTTCCAAACGCCGGTGCACCTGATTTCATATCGACGTTGGAGGCAAAGCTACCGTAAAGCACCGGCGCACCCTTGCGCGCCAGTTGTGAGAGGGTGATCCCGAGCATGGCTTCTGAATGTTGCAGCATCAGTCCACCCGCAACAGTAATCGGGGCCATGGCGCCTGACAGACAGAAGGGTGTGACAACACAAAGTTGCTTGGCACGTGCAAAATCTATGATCCCCTGGCCCATGGGAATATCCAACTGTCTGGGTGAATTCGTGTTGATTATGGTCTTGGTCCAGCATTTGTCCTCAAACTCTTCCCGGGTGACACCGCGCGCCATTGCGAGAATCCGGAACGTGTCTTCGGTTTGCTGAGACCCTCTGCAATAGACAAAGGGAACCTTGTCGCTGACCTCAAGCTGGGTTCGCATCGTTTCATAGTGGCGCAAATGAACCGGTATATCCTGTGGCTCTACTGCAGGGCCGAGCATGGAGATCACATCAAAACAGTCTTCAAGGATCATCAGCTCGCGGAAATCATCCGCGTTGCCGGGCCTGCGACCGCGTTCCCGATCGGATGCATGCGGGCATCCTGCCCCCGCCATGAAGGTGAGAGCGCCGAGTTCAAGTACGTGATCATGTTCCTGCCTGCCCCCGAACAACGCAATTGAACGGGGTGCAGAGGCGATTGCAGCTTCCACTATGTCAGCGCCTACCCGCACCATCTGGCTGTCTTCATCAACGATCGCGCCTGAGTCGGCAAAGATCTGCCGGGCTTCGGGCAAAAGCACTTTCATACCCAGTTCTTCCAGGACTTTCAGGGATGTCCGGTGAATGTTTTCTATTTCATCTTCGGAGAAAGCTGGTTGCGGAATGAACGGGTTGCGGAGATCGCGGTAGTTTACTTCCCGGACCGGTTTGCTGTCAGTGCCGGTGTTTCTTGCACGTGCTCTTCGGGCCATTTTGTTCTCCTTCTTCAAGCCACTTAATCATGGCAAAGAATGTGTCGCAATTTCTGTCTGCGACGCTTGCAAAAAGTTCTTTTTGGGCGTATATCCCGCGAGGTTGATCGGCTGGCAGGGCATGCCATGTTGATTATTTTGCTAAGCTCCGCCGGTCTGCGGGGCTTTTAGTTTTCTGGAACATATCCGGATTTCAATTTCAAGGAGAGCGAAATGCCCAAAATGAAGACCAAATCGAGCGCCAAAAAGCGCTTCAAGGTGACAGCCACCGGCAAGGTGAAGGCGCAGGCTTCTGGCAAGCGTCACGGCATGATCAAGCGCACCAACAAGTTCATTCGCGACGCCCGCGGCACCATGGTGCTGAGCGAGCCGGATGCACGCATCGTCAAACAATTTATGCCTTACAGCAAGTAACGGCCGTTTCAGAAATTCAGGAGCTAGATCATGGCACGGGTAAAACGTGGCGTCACCGCGCACGCAAAACACAAGAAAGTCCTCAAGAAGGCAAAAGGATATTATGGCCGCCGGAAAAATACGATACGGGTGGCTAAACAGGCTGTCGAGAAGGCAGGTCAATATGCTTACCGGGACCGTAAAGTCCGCAAGCGCAATTTCCGCTCGTTGTGGATTCAACGGATTAATGCGGGTGCACGCGAACACGGTTTGACCTATGCACGATTGATCGATGGTCTCACCAAGGCTGGTATCGAAGTGGACCGCAAGGTACTTTCCGATCTTGCAATTCATGAGCCGGAAGCATTTGCAAATCTTGTTGGCAAGGCCAAGGACGCGCTTGCTTATCTCAAGGATGCAACACCTGGCGAATTTGAGGCTGCTGTCGGATAGAGAGCGCGGCCCCACGCATTACATCATTTCGGGAACCCGCGCTGGCTGACTGCCGGACGCGGGTTTCTTTTTTGAACGGATTTTTGAAATGACCGATATTGCAGGACTGGAAACATCCATTCTCGCCGAAATAGAAGCGGCAGGTGACGAGGCTGCAATAGAAGCAGTCCGCGTTGCAAGCCTTGGCAAGAAGGGTTCGATTTCCGAACAGATGAAAACGCTCGGTAAGATGTCCCCGGAAGAGCGGCAGACCATGGGGCCTATCCTCAATGGCCTGCGCACCAAGGTCACGGACGCAATTGCTGAGCGTAAACAGGTACTCAAACGCGCCGCCCTTGAAGGCCGGCTGGCAAGCGAAAAAGCCGATGTCACCCTGCCGGTGCGTCAGTCACCTTCAGAAGCAGGTCGCATTCATCCGATCAGTCAGGTCATGGACGAGATTACCGCCATATTTGCCGATATGGGGTTTTCGGTTGCGGAAGGTCCAGAGATCGAAACCGATTATTACAATTTTACAGCGCTGAATTTTCCCGAAGGCCATCCAGCCCGGGAAATGCATGATACATTTTTCATGCAGCCGGATGAGAACGGAGAGCGGAAAGTTCTTCGCACCCATACATCCCCTGTGCAGATCAGAACCATGGAGGCTCAGGAGCCGCCGATCCGCATTGTCATTCCGGGCAAGACCTATCGCTGCGATGCGGATGCGACCCATTCTCCGATGTTTCATCAACTGGAAGGGCTTGTGGTCGACAAGACTTCGAATGTTGCAAACCTGAAATGGGTGCTGGAAGAGTTCTGCAAATCCTTTTTCGAGGTGGATCAGGTGAAGATGCGTTTCCGCCCTTCCTTCTTCCCGTTTACCGAACCGTCCCTAGAGGTTGACATCCAGTGTGACCGCTCGGGGAATGAAGTGCGCTTCGGGGAAGGCACGGACTGGATGGAAATCCTTGGCTGCGGCATGGTTCATCCCAACGTGTTGAGAAATTGCGGCCTCGACCCTGATGAGTATCAGGGGTTTGCCTGGGGTATAGGCATCGACCGGATCGCCATGCTCAAGTATGGCATGCCGGACCTGCGTGCGTTTTTTGATGCCGATGTGCGCTGGATGAAACATTATGGGTTCCGCCCGCTTGATATCCCAACCCTGTTTGGAGGACTTTCTTCATGACCCAATTCTCCGACGCTGCCCTTTTGAAGGGTGGATATGCCACGATGCTCAAAAATCCGCCCAAAGAGGCTGAATGGAAAAAGACTGCCTGTGACAATGGATCCGAGCTCGCGGCGCAGTCTGTTGCAAAACAGATATTTGCGTTCCAGAAATCAATCGATCCGGCAAAGGAGAAGCTGGAGGTCGTGACCTTTTCCGCCCTAGGTCCGATCAAGGTGCTGGGCATTACCCCAATGGATGGCGAGTTGATGCGCATCGATGGTGTTCGCCCGGATAATAATGCACCGGTTTCCATGATTCAGCATGTTGAACAACTTTCACTGACCTTCACCAAGGCACCTGTGAAATCCGGAAACCCTGAAGAGCAGCCCGATGAGGATGACGGCATGCAAATCGGCTTTGTGATTTTCGATGAGCTTAAAGAACGCAAGAAAGTCCGTGATGCCGCCAAGCGCAAGAAGCCTGCGAGAAAACCGCAAACCAAACGGGCTACGACGAAGAAATGATAGCGCATCGAGGCCATTGCAGATGTGAAGGCGTTGTCATTTCGGTTCATGCAGAACCGGAAATAAGTGTCTATTGCCATTGCGATGACTGCTGCCGTTCAACCGGAGCACCGGTGATCGCTTCCGTTGGCATGCCGCGCGATGCGACAACGTGGATAGCGGCTGATTCCCTTGCCAGTTATGTTCAGGGTACTTGTACGCGGACATTCTGCGAGCTGTGTGGCACACCGGTTGCGCAAGAACATGAAAGCGCACCGGATCTGGTATTCTTCTACACTGCGTTTATGGATGATCCGGGAAGATTTCCACCCACTTATCATTCTTTTGAGGGTCAGCAGATTGAATGGCTGGCTTTGGCAGACGATCTGCCGCGTTATGAAAAAACCAAACTTATAGAGGTGCATTCATGAGTGTGCATCCGGGCAGCTGTCGTTGCGGAGGCGTTTCTGTGACAGCGTTTGGTAAGCCGCATTTCAAGGGCTTTTGCCATTGCGACGATTGCCGGAGGTCGAATGGAGCACCAATCGTTTCATTCGCTGGGTTCGAGGCTTCCACTATTGAATGGAAATCCCGCGAAACACTGGCGGAATGGCGGAACGGGGAGTTTGCACGCCATTTTTGCAAAGCCTGTGGTTCCCCTGTTGCCTATACGGACGATCAACTGCCTGAAGTCATTTTCTTTTATGTTGGCTTCATGGCGGAGCCGGAGGCGTTTCCTCCGGACCACCATTCGTATCACAGTGAAAAAATTGGCTGGCTGAAGCTTTCCGATTCCCTGGAACGCTTTGATGAAACCTCATATCCGAGACCACAGTAAAACGGACAAATGCAATGAAGTTCACCCTTTCCTGGCTGAAAGACCATCTTGAAACGGAAGCAACACTCGACGAGATTGTTGAGATGCTCAACCTCATCGGGCTCGAGGTTGAAGATGTGGACGACAAGTCCCAGTTTGCACCCTTCAGGATTGCAAAGGTTCTGTCTGCTGATAAACATCCCGACGCTGACAAGCTACAGGTGCTTATGGTTGATACCGGAGACGGCAATCCTGTACAGGTCGTGTGCGGGGCATCCAATGCCCGCGCCGGACTTATCGGAGCTTTTGCAGCACCGGGAGCCTATGTACCCGGTATTGATGTAACCCTTGCCGTCGGAAAAATCCGTGGTGTTGAGAGCCATGGCATGATGTGCTCCGAGCGCGAGCTTGAGATGTCTGATGATCATGACGGCATCATCGATCTGCCGGCAGATGTTCCGGTTGGTGGTTCATTTGCAACTTACGCCGGACTGGATGATCCGGTAATCGAGATTGGCATTACGCCGAACCGGCCTGACGCGCTTGGCGTTGCCGGGATTGCTCGTGATCTTGAAGCAGCCGGTATTGGCACGGTAAAGCCGGTTTCCATTTCGGAACCGAAAGGAACATTCCCATGCCCAGTCGATGTGAAACTGGAATTCGACAAGGAACAGGAAAACCTGTGTCCTGCTTTTGGCCTGCAGATGGTACGGGGTGTCAAGAACGGCCCCTCTCCGAAATGGATGCAGCAGCGTCTGATCGCAATTGGTCTGCGTCCGATTTCGGCCCTGGTGGATATTACCAACTATGTAACCTATGATCTTGGCCGCCCGCTGCATGTGTTCGACGCTGACAAGGTGAAAGGTGATCTCGTTATTCGCAGGGGCAGGGAAGGCGAAAGCTATCTTGCGCTTGATGGCAAGGACTACACCGTAAATGACAAAATGTGTGTAATTACGGACGACAAAGGCGTCGAGTCGCTTGCGGGTATTATGGGCGGTGAAGAATCGGGTTGTCAGCCTGATACCGTGAACGTGTTGGTTGAATCGGCCCTGTGGGACCCGCTCAACATTGCCCGAACCGGCCGCGACCTCGGCATAAATACCGATGCGCGCTACAGGTTTGAGCGCGGAGTTGATCCGGCGATGAACAATCCCGGCCTTTATCAGGGTACAAATCTGGTGATGGAACTTTGCGGCGGCGAACCTTCCGAACCGCTGATTGTGGGTGAAATTCCAGATCCCGATCTTAGAATCGCGTTTCCTGTATCCGAAGTTGAACGGTTGACAGGAATTGAGGTGCCGACATCGGAATGTATTTCCATTCTCGGAAAATTGGGGTTCGAGGCTGAGGAATCAGGTGACATTCTGGATGTTTCTGTTCCAAGCTGGCGACCTGATGTGTTTGGCAAAGCGGATATTGTCGAAGAGATCATGCGCATTTACGGAGTAAACCGCATCGAACCTCAGCCCTTGCCTTCGACGGGCGCGGTTGGATCAAAAGTTCTGACAACCGGACAGACACGGTCCCGCAATATCCGTCGTGCTCTTGCTTCCCGTGGAATGCTGGAAGCGGTGACCTGGTCGTTCATTCCGGAGACTCACGCAAAGGCGTTCGGCGGTGGTAGTGAAGCCTGTCGGCTTGCCAATCCCATCTCGATTGAAATGTCAGACATGAGGCCTTCTTTGCTGCCCGGACTGATTGCAGCTGCCGGTCGTAATCAGGATCGCGGAAACAGCGATGTGTCAATATTCGAGGTAGCCAGCATCTATCATGGTGATACGCCAGAGACTCAGCATCGCGCGGCGGGCGGCATTCGAAAGGGAACCGCAAAACTGGCCGGTCCCGGGCGCGACTGGCGGGAAGCAAGTGCTTCCGTCGACGTTTATGATGCAAAGGCAGATGCACTTGCTGTGCTGGAAGCAGCCGGAATGGACGCATCCAAAGTGCAGATCGTATCGGGCGGACCTGACTGGTTTCATCCGGGGCGCAGCGGTACTATTCAACTCGGCCCGAAGCTGGTCCTTGGACATTTCGGTGAGGTTCATCCGATGACGCTTGAAGCGCTTGATGTTTCGGGTCCCCTGTGCGGATTTGAGATTATGCTTGACCAGATACCTGATCCGCGCAGAAAACCGACAAAGACCAAACCACCGCTCGAACTGTCGGGATTGCAGTCAGTCAGCCGTGATTTCGCATTTGTTGTTGACAGCGCTTGCGATGCTGCAACGTTGACCCGCGCAGCGGCAGGTGCTGACAAGAGCCTGATTTCAGCGGTGAACATCTTTGACCTGTTTGAAGGAGCTTCACTCGGCGAAGGCAAGAAGTCCATTGCCATTGAAGTGACCTTGCAGCCAAAAGACAAAACACTGACTGATGAGGATATTGCAGCAACCGCTTCCAAGATCGTAGCCAATGTCGAAAAGGCTACCGGTGGGATATTGCGGGGCTGATCCGGCAGAACGGTTTGCTTTACAAAACAGCAAGTTCTGAGATTGTCCTGTAAAGCTTCGTCATTGTTGATCATTTCTTTATAGAGTATCTGGCTGGGGTAAGGTTATCGGATTATTGCGGTTGGCAAGTCACACAAACTTTCCAAGTTGCGCCGCATAATTCCAGAATGAGCGGTACTCTCTTGCCATTCTCGTCAATAGTGAAAATTGTTGGTCCGGCTGGCCTTGAGGTCTTTTTCAAGCTTCCTATCATCTGTGAATTGTAAGTCTTCCTACTTCCAATAGCACACCTTTCACCGACCTCCTTTTCAGCAAGGCGGCGCGAACGGTTCTTGCAATATCTCTGTTTTCCAAGCGGATACATGGTGTGCGTTTCGCAGATTTTTTTCGGTTCTGCGCTTACACTATTGCTTGGAAAAGCAATAGTAATCATCAAAATAAATGAAAGAGACAGGGTAATTCTTGTCATTATGGATAATTTGGAAAATTTTCTCATCATCTAATAATATACAATTGTTTGGTTGAAAATACGAAATTCATTTGAATGTGTCTGGAAGGCTCCGACAGGTCATCAAAGGACTCTTAGTCCTTACGGGAGAAAGCCAAATTACAGGACCCAGCTACAAGGAGACTAACGGTGTTTGCATGGGTGCTCAGCCACAAAAATTGTGAGGTAACTATCGGAACATCTGTTTGATTTTATTCTGCAGCAGTGGAATCACCTTGTCCTCGAACCATGGATTGTTTTTTAGCCATCGATTGTTGCGGGGGCTTGGGTGCGGAAGAACAAGCTGTTCCGGCCAGTGGCTCTCCCAACTTTTTGCTGCGTCCGTGACAGTACTTTTTGCCATTTCAGGCAAATGCCACTCAAGCGCGTACTTTCCGATTATCAAAATCAATTCAACAGACCCGATAGAGTTCAGAATCTCATTTCGCCATGTTTCAGCACATTCGGGCCGTGGTGGCAGGTCGCCGCTTTTACCGGTGCCGGGGAAGCAAAAACCCATGGGAACAATGGCGACTTTTGTGCTGTCATAAAACGTATCGCGCTCCATACCCAGCCATGTCCTTAGGCGATTGCCCGAGGGGTCATCAAACGGAATACCCTTGTGATGCGTAATACGACCTGGCGCTTGACCAACGATAAGTAACTTCGAAGAGGCGCTGAACTGAACTATTGGTTTGGGACCCAGAGGTAAACCTTTGCATACCGTACAGGAACGAATCTTCTTGAGCAGTGGGTTGGTGTATGTTGCGGTCATTGGTTCAACAAAGTGATAAACTGGCAGCGATTATGTCACTGTCAGTTTATCGTATCCGAGATGAGTTGCGTATTCAGGTCGTGATAGGAGCTGACTCTGGTTTGTGCAAGCCGACCACAACAAGTACGGTCAGTCCGAGGACCAGGTAATAAGCGAAATCAATTCCGCTGAAACCAAGCAGGAACGGTGCGACGACAAATGCAACACCCACAAGTCCATCTACGAGAAGGTGGAAAGAGTAGGGCAGCACACGAATGAGGCCGAGGTGGTGATCGGTGAGTATCGTAAGGACAAGTGCAGCAACACCTGTTGCCACTGACAGCCAGGTTGCAAGCTCGTTGGTTGCGCCAATGCCGAAAACAAAGGGCATGATCATCAAACCGAGAGCAACCGGGTAATCCAGGTAGGCGTGGATTTCTTTTGTTACAAACTTCATCATTATCTCCATGAAATTATTGTTTCTGATTAAGCGTTTTGCTTGTTCCTGAAGATACAGTGAGTTGTAAGGACTATTAATGCTTGAAAGCATAAATTACATTGCAGATCGTTCAGCGATGCGAAAGATCGCCTAGTGCAGTTCGCGATATTTCGCTGGTGACAAGCCTGTTTCCTTCTTGAATACACGGCTGAATGCAGCCTCTGAAGAATATCCCGCCTCATCTGCGGCTTCCGCAACACTGGCGTTTTTTGTCAGCAATGCATCACGCGCCAATTGTACGCGCCACGTTGTAACATACTGCATGGGGGTCAGTCCGAGCTTCTCGGAAAAACGAACCGCAAAACTCGTTCTGGAAAGAGCTGCTTCCTGAGCCAGCTGATCCACAGTCCATTGTTTTGCCGGTGCCCTGTGGAACGCATTCAATGCCCGACTTATGTTTGTGTCAGCAAATCCGGACAGCTGGGCTTCTTCATCTTTGGAAGTTTCTATACAGCGCTTTATGGCTTGTGCAAAAATCGCTTCAGAAATCTTTAGCGCAATTATATCTCCACCCAGTTTCGAGTGACCGGCTTCTGAACCGAGCAAACGCAAAGTTGTTTCAAGCCAGTCTCCCAAGTTTGGCCCATAATCATTGATGTGAATAATTGGCGGCAGTCGATCAAAAAGTACGTGTTTGGAACCTGGTGCGATAGAAAAATGTCCGCATATGAGCTGCGTGTCATGGGCCGGCTCCATCCCGCCATACACCAGGAGACCGTTGCCGTCATAACCTGATCTTTCCAGAACATCGTCAAGAGGAGGGGCCTCGTCCGGGTCGGTAAGCCGGCAGGTCAGGGTATGAGAGGCACCGTGGGGAATCAAAACCAGATCACCTTGGCTTAAGTGAATTTTCCTACCCGAGTTTGCCACGCTTACAACGCAATCACCCTTGTGAACATAGTGAAAGCGCGCAACATTTTGATAGGTAGGGACTGTTAAACCCCATGGTTCTGTAAAACTGGTTCTAAAGTACAAAGTCCCTTCAAGAGACAGGCGATTTAGAATGTCACTTAGAAAATCGAGCATGCCAAAAAGCTAATGAAAATTTTCCTTATTGTCTAGTGCTTTGTACGAACAGCAATAAATCATGAACGAATTAGCATAAATAATTCAATATTTTTATAAAGAACGATTGAACAAGCAAGTCGTACGCTTGAGCATTCAGCTATCAAATACCTTCTCTATGTTTGCTTACAGCATTTGTGTTCCTCTGAATTTCAGATGCTGAACAACCTGACACTTTGAAAGGAAACGTCATGAACCTAATTACTAAATCCGGAATTGTCGCACTCGCCATCGCATCATCAATTGCTCTCAGTGTTCCGGCATTTGCCGCAGACGAAGCCAATGTTGCACCCGGCCTCACCTATGTCGGCGCCCCGCTTGGCTTGCATGGTGTGGATCCGGTAGCGCTTGTCTCCAATGGCAATCATGTTGAGGGCAGCGCACAATTTACCGGCAAGCATGATGGTGTTGCATACTATTTTACCAGCGCTGAAAACCTTGCTGCTTTTGAAGCCAATCCCGAAAAGTTCATTCCGCAAAACGGTGGTTTCTGCACATTTGGTGTTTCTGTGCGAAAGAAATTTGACGGCGATCCGGAGTTTGCTGCAGTGATCGATAACAAGCTTTACGTCTTTCTGAACGAAGCGATCTTCAACGAATTCAAAAAGGACAAAGCAGGCACGATTTCAAAAGCTGCAAAAAATTGGCCTGAAATCAAACATACAGCCGCAACCGAACTCTAGCGGCTCGACTGTAGGCACACCCTCCGTGCCTGCAGTCTTTTCGAACGTTAGCAGTGGACTGAAAGCAAATGACCTAGTTTACAAGTTATGCTTCCGGCGCGTTTTTGCCCCCAATTATCCAACCGCATTGTTTTCTGTATTGAGCCAGTGTTCAACTTTCTGAATTAGCTTGTTTGGAGAGACAGGTTTTGAAAGATAATCGTCCATGCCTGCGTCAAGACAGCTTTCCATATCGCCCTTAAGAGCATGAGCCGTCACTCCAATTATAGGCGCCTTCACGATGTTATTGTCGCGTTCATATTCGCGAATTGCGGATGTTGCCTCCTTGCCATTCATTTCGGGCATGGAAACATCCATCAATATCAATTGCGGTTGTAGGAGCTTATAAGATGAAAATGCCAATTTCCCGTTTTCGACGATTTTGAATTTGAACCCTGTGTGTTCAAGAATTTGACGAAATACAATTTGGTTCACCTCATTATCTTCGGCAACCAGTATGTCGAGTTGGTTAAGCTTGCTTCGAACATCTGCATCGTTAGTTTCAACAGCGTTCGACTCTTCATGCGTGGATCCTTCAGAAACCGGCTCGGTACTATATTCGGCCGAACCGTCCAAAGTCGCTTCGATTTCGGAACCCGAATTTGCATCTGTGATTGTTTCTGATGAATCGCTTGTACTTGATCTTGGTGATACTGAGACCGATTTTTCATCCCGGTCGTTTGCCATAACCTGAAGAATCGTTTCCAGCAGCAAAGAGGATCGAGTCGGCTTGGTGAGGTTTGCACCAGCACCGAGTTGAGAAAGTTCCTGATTGGCCTGGGCACTATCTATGGAACTCAGTATAACAACGGGAATGGCACTCAGTAGAGGGTCTTGATTCATCGCGCGGAGCACATCCGCGCCGCTCATCAGCGGCATTTGATAATCCAGGATCAGCAGATCAATACTGATACCCTGGGATATCGCGGACCGCATAAACTGAAGCCCTTCTTTACCGGACCCGACAGCAGCATTATCAAAATTCCAGGCTGTCATCTGCTCCATCAGGATCGAACGGTTCACTTCGTTATCGTCAATGATCAAA
This sequence comes from Pseudomonadota bacterium, assembly GCA_039029255.1. Classification (GTDB taxonomy): domain Bacteria; phylum Pseudomonadota; class Alphaproteobacteria; order Rhizobiales; family Rhizobiaceae; genus JAALLB01. The sequence goes on from JBCCGN010000012.1 coordinate 71,908, forward strand.
ACCCGCGCGTCAGTCAGATCTCCGGGTATCACACGTACAGGTGACTGTTCACTATGCGATTGAAGTTTGAGGGTGAACCAGAAGGTAGACCCATGACCGATTTCGCTTTCAACCCCAATTTCGCCATCCATCAATTTCACAAGAGAAGAGGCTATGGCAAGACCAAGTCCGGTCCCCTCGTGTTTGCGAGTTGCCGACGTGTCCACCTGATTGAATTTTTGAAAAATCTTGTCACATTCGTCAGGAGGGATTCCAATTCCGGTGTCCTCAACGGAAAACTTTAATTCAATCTGATCGCCGATGTCTGTGCGCTTTACTCCTCCATCAACATTGACATAGACATAGCCTTTTTCCGTGAACTTTACAGCGTTGCCGAGCAGATTGGTGACTATCTGTCTTATCCGCCCGACATCTCCGACCATCATATTTGGAATGGATGGATCAACCCGCACAATTAACTCAAGATCCTTTTCAGCAACTTTCGCCGAAACCAACGTCGCTACATCCTCGATCGCCTCTGCAAGGTTAAAGGGTGCTGGATCAAGTTCCATCTGCCCGGCATCAATTTTTGAAAAATCCAGAATGTCGTTGATGATTGTCAGGAGCGATGCACCGGATTTCACGATCACATCTGTGAACATTTTTTGCTTGGTGTCGAGCTCGGTTGTGGCAAGCAGCTCTGCCATACCCATAACGCCATTCATCGGCGTACGGATTTCATGGGACATGTTTGCCAGGAACTCGGATTTGGCCCGTTCCGCCGACTCGGCTATGTCCCTTTCCTGGATGGTAAGCCAGTGATCTGTGACGTCAACGAGATAGCCAACCAGGTGCGTTATCTCGCCATCATCCGCAACAACGCGTTGGGTGTGTTCAGAAACGTAACGAACCTCACCATCTTTGTTTGTAATGCGATAATTCATATTGACGGTTTTTTCAGAAGAGTGGTTTTTCCATGCGTCTTCTTCTGCTTCCACGCGTGCAAGGTCATCTTTATGAATGAGATCAGCATAATTTCTGGTGCCGGACAGGAATTCAGTGTCAGGCCAACCAGTAAGGGATTCTACATTTTTGGTGACTTCAACTACCGGCCACTCACCAGTGATATTTTCCCACATAAATATGCAAACGGGGCCGGTGTCGAATACATTGTTCCAGAAGTCGTGTTTCATTGTTCCCCCAATTTAACCCGGCACATGGAGCCAACTAATATTAACAAGGTAAATATTGTTTAAAGCGGAATGAAGTTCGTCAAATTGTTAAGCAATTTCCGCGTCAACATCTTCGAAATCGTGAATATGCAATGTCACGACATGTTGTGTATTCTGTCAGCATGTGATTCTGGAATTTGGAAGCAGGCCATGTTCACAACCAAGATTTGCAACAAGGTGGCAAAGTGCTTTGTGACGGGATTGGCACTTCTTGTGCTTCAGGAACCGGTTTTCGCCGAAACTCCCGCCAAACGCCTTTTTGGTAACAAGCCGCTCCCTGCATCGATGAAAGCTGCAGCACATGGTTTTTATACCAAGGGCTGCCTTGCCGGAGGAGTTGCCATTCCAGTAGATGGTCCAAACTGGCAGGCGATGCGCCTGTCGCGGAACCGTCGTTGGGGCCATCCGGATTTGATACGCATTATCGAGGAGCTATCCTACAAGGGTAAAAAGGACGGGTGGAACGGCCTGATGGTGGGAGACATTTCCCAACCCAGAGGTGGTCCGATGCTGACGGGTCATCGTTCGCACCAGATGGGTCTGGACGCTGATATCTGGTTTAATCCGATGCCCGACCGTCGCCTGACTTACCAGGAACGCGAAAATACGAGCGCTGTATCGGTTCTGAAACGCGGAGATGTATATGTAGACCGGAAACGCTGGACCCCCGCTCACACCAGATTGCTTTATCATGCGGCAAGTTTTCCGGAGGTCGAGCGGGTACTCGTCCATCCCGGCGTCAAAAAGCAATTGTGTGATACCGTAAAGTCAGACCGAAAGTGGCTAAACAAGATACGTCCCACCTGGGGACACCACTTCCATTTCCACATCCGGATTGGATGTCCAAATGGCTCCCCTGGTTGCAAACGTCAGAATTCGACTGGAAACAGCACCGGATGCACAGATGGTTCGCTCGATTGGTGGTTTAATGTTGCACTCAATCCGGATGCGGAAAAACCCAAACAGCCGCCTAAAAAGAGACCGGAAATTGTGATAGGGGATTTGCCGCGCGCATGCAGGGTGGTCCTTTCAGCGACAGCTCCTTCGTTGCACGCAGCAACCCATGTTCCGTTGGACAGAAGCTTCTCTGCCCCTCAAATCAGATTGCCGAAGTATTCAGCCTCCAAGGTGTTGGAAAGGGGAGGTAATGGTTCAATCGAAGGAACAGCTGCTGGCCTCGGAGTTTCGAAAATACCGATACCGACACCGCGTCCTTACTAATCGGCGGTAACTCCGGTTCCTATCGGGCATGAAACACCAGTGCCGTCCACGCCGCAATAACCAAGCGGATTTTTTGCAAGATATTGCTGATGATATTCTTCAGCAAAATAAAGTTCCGGTGCGTCTATGATTTCAGTTGTGATGGTTCTTTTTACGCCGGCTTTTTCAAGTTGCTGTTGATAGATATGTTTGGATTCAGTTGCTGCAATCCGCTGGCTGTCAGAATAAACGTAGATCCCGGAACGGTATTGCGTCCCGATATCGTTACCCTGCCGGTTTCCTTGTGTGGGATCATGTTGTTCCCAGAAAGTCTTGAGCAGCTTCTCATAAGAAACAAGCTTGGGATCATACACGACAAGAACAACTTCGTTATGACCGGTCATACCGGAACACACTTCCTTGTAAGTGGCATTGGGTGTGAACCCTGCAGCATAGCCGACGGCCGTTACATAGACGCCTTCTATCTGCCAGAATTTTCGCTCGACGCCCCAGAAGCAACCCATTCCGAACATTGCCGTTTCCATGCCTTCGGGGTAAGGACCATGTAGAGCAGTTCCCGAAACATAGTGATGGGTTCCCGACTCGATTGGTTCGGCACGTCCCGGTAATGCGGTCGTTGCGCTGGGCTTGTTAAGTTTTCTGTCAAACATCTGCGCCAAAAACATCGGTACTCTCCCTTGCTCTGCTCGTGTCGTCTGTTCCGCTATCGCCCGAACCGCTTCTGCCAGGTTCGTTTCGGCTTACGGCCCAGCCATAAAAATATCAGGGCCAGAACAAAAAAGACACCCCAGCTTGGTAACAACAAAATGTAATCGACGATCAGCGTCCATAACCATGGCATGCCCAGATGGCGCTCAATCCCGACCTGAAAATTGTTGAGGCTCGCATTGTGAAACTCAAACCACTGCACACCGAGTTTGGTGATGGTCAGCTCTGAGTTTGCGATGGTTCTCGTGAGGTCAAGGATGGCTGTAATTACCGTGAGAACCAGAAAGAGGATGCCAAGTAATTTTGCGGTTAGTCTGAACATTTTTGTAATCCGGTTGCGGGGCTTAGATAGAGCCTGCATGGATCATTTGCAACCGCGTGAATTTGTTTAGAGAAATTGTGATCAGAGCTTGATCGTGACTTTTAACTTTGTATATTGCGCCCACTCGGAACCATGGTTTCGGGGTTGTTTCAAGGACAGGTGGCCAAGTGGTCGAAGGCACCTACCCTTGCGAAACGCAAGGTGTCCCCATAGAGAGGCGTGCGCTTTTCTTCGACCCGCCCGGTTTTCCGCCCGGGTTGTATTAAGGACAGGTGGCCGAGTGGTCGAAGGCGCCCTACCTTGCGTTTAGCAAGGTGTCCCAATAGAGAGGCGTGCGCTTTTCTTCGAC
>JBCCGN010000013.1:0-75310 GCA_039029255.1 Pseudomonadota bacterium
AGGAGCGATCTCGTTTTCCATGAAGCGGTTCGCCATGTCTGAAACAAGCGAAACCTCTTCATCCATCCAGCCCGGCTTTGGAAAGGAAAGGATCTCAGCTGCTGTCATCGGACTGATCCTTAAAAGGCTTCCGCATCGAGTGCCATCATGGAGTCAGCGCCGCTTTGAATGCGTGCTAGATGCGCAGCACATTCCGGCATCACCCGTTCCATGAAGTAACGACCGGTCATCAGTTTGTTTTCATGAAACTCTGACGAACCATTCGCACCCTCCTTCAGAGCCTCCTGAGACTTCTCAGCCATCAGTCCCCACATGTATCCAAGTGCGACAAGACCAAACAGGTGCATGAAATCCATGGATGCTGCACCCGCATTGTTCGGATTTTTCATTCCGTTCTGCATCAGCCACATGGTTGCCGCTTCCAGCGCCTTGACACCTTCCCGCACAGGTTTCGTGTAAGGCAGCATTGCCTCGTTTTCCATGTGCTTCTTGGTAAAACCATTCACTTCTTCGATGAATGCACGCATTGCACGCCCACCATCCTTGGGAAGTTTGCGTCCAACCAGGTCAAGCGCCTGAACTCCGTTTGCGCCTTCATAAATCTGGGCAATACGGGCATCCCGGACAAATTGGCTCATGCCCCATTCTTCAATGTAGCCATGGCCACCGAAAACCTGCTGTGCATTTACACAGTTCTGGAAACCGATGTCTGTCAGAACGCCTTTAACAATAGGCGTCAGAAGCCCCATGAGGTCATCTGCTGATTCACGGTCTTCATCGCTGAGACCACGATGTGAAATATCACCTTTCAGTGCGGTCCACAGCATCAGGGCGCGGGCAGCCTCATTAAACGACTTGATGTTCAAAAGCATGCGGCGAACATCCGGATGAACCAGCAGCGGATCAGCTTTTTTCTCTGGCTCTGCCGGGCCGGTGAGTGCACGGCCCTGAATGCGTTCTTTCGCATAAACTGCAGCGTTCTGGTAGGCGACTTCCGACTGTGCAAGACCCTGCAGTCCGACACCAAGACGGGCTTCATTCATCATGATGAACATCGCCTTGAGGCCCTTGTTCTCCTCGCCTATCAGGTATCCGACCGCTTCATCATAGTTGAGGACACAGGTGGAATTTCCGTGAATACCCATCTTCTCCTCGATCGAACCGCAGGTTACGCCATTGCGTTCTCCAAGCGAGTGATCATCTGCCACGTGGTACTTGGGAACGACGAACAGTGAAATGCCTTTCACGCCATCAGGGGCACCTTCTATTCTTGCGAGTACGAGATGAACAATATTCTCGGAAAGATCATGCTCTCCCGCAGAGATAAAGATTTTCTGGCCGGATATTTTATATGATCCGTCATCCTGAGGGGCCGCTTTGGTGCGCAACATGCCAAGATCCGTACCACAGTGCGGTTCGGTCAGGTTCATTGTACCGGTCCAGGTACCCTCAATCATTTTCGGCAGGTAACGTTGCTTGATCTTGTCAGAACCGTGAACCTGAAGTGCTGCAATCGCACCCTGGGTGAGGCCGGGATACATGGCAAATGCCTGATTGGAAGAGGAAAGATACTCGCCAACCGCGGTATGCAACGTATAGGGCAGGCCTTGACCACCATATTCCGGATCGGCTGCCAGTCCCATCCAACCGCCATCCCGGTATGCGTCGTAAGCTTCCTTAAATCCCTTTGGTGTTGTAACGGAGCCGTCTTCGTGGCGTGTGCATCCTTCCTGGTCACCCGACAGGTTTACGGGTTGAAGGATTTCTTCACACATTTTCGCGGCTTCCCCGAGAATGGCTTCAATCATATCCGGTGTGGCTTCTTCAAACCCTGGAAGGTTGTTGTAACGGTCGATGCTCAGAACATCGTTGAGTACATAGAGGGTCTCGTTTACAGGTGCGTTATAACTTGGCATGTGGTTTCCTCCTCAAGAAACGCTCAGCGGTAGACAATTAAAACAATAAAAGACGATATTGCCGGTGATGCAAAATCAATTTTCACTGTCGATTAGCAAATTCTTACGTTAACGTAAATGTCAAAATTGAATTTTCAATATGTACCGGGCATCAGAATGTGAGTTTTTGCACAAAAACCAAGCGTTTATCATTGAAAAAAGCCCGTTAGGAAATTCGCTCAGCTCATTTCTTCGATGCGCTTGGTTGCATTCACAATATCGGATATGGCTTTTTCTATTTCCGACTTTTGGGTCTGCAGCGCTTTCAACTGCTCAGCGAATTTTCCGAGAATTGTGTCGGGACCGTCGTTTGTCTCGTCACCATCGTAAAGTCTCAGCATTTCCTCAATATCGACAAGTGAAAAACCAAGACTCTTGATTAGCAGAATTATCTTGAGTCGCTTTCGATCGCTGCGCGAATACAGCCGTGTGGAACCTGAACGTTGGGGATGAAGTAATCCCCGATCTTCGTAGAATCTGAGCGTACGAAGACTGACATCAAATTCTCTTGCCAGATCCCCAATTCTGAAATGTTCTCTTGTGCCATGACTTTCACAGGGGATCATGACTGACAATTCTTCCAACACATGTTTGGCTGTGGCTATTCCAACCATTTTCACCATCCCGTTATGTTCCCCAATCAGAATCCGTTAGCACAGTTACGATTATTTGAAAACCATACCTTCTGTGATGAAACAATGACAACTCGCGGTCAAACATTTTGAAAGAATTTCAGCAATTCTTGTCCCCAATGATCATCAGGACAAGGAAAACCTGTTTTAAAGTGCTTGGAAACCGTGAAGTTAACGCATTGTTTACCCTGTTTTGTGAAACCTGTGGTGTGATGTCCCGAATCTGTTCGGGCATGCACATATACGAGACAGGCCAGAGTTCATGCGCAAATCAAATTCTTTGTTGAAAAATGTATCCAATCCTCAAGGAAACAATCCTGCCGGTAGTTCGGCCATCATGGCACATGCAGAACAGATTCAGCAAAGGTTGAACCGGATTGCCAGCCAGCAGGCTGCATCTTATCAACCAATGCCGGCCTATGCGCCTCAAACTGCATCAAACAACCACTTCAGCAGACCAGAAATGTTAAACGAACAGGGTGGTCCTGCAGATAGCCAACTACAGAGTGTCAAGGCAAATCTCGACAAGCTTGCCCAGAAACTGAGCTTGATGAATCAATCAAGGGAAATGCCGGATACCGGACAAACAACAGAATACGAACTCCTCCGGCAACATCTCGGCATGATCACAAATTCGCTTGGAGAACTGAAGTCGACTTTCTCAGCTTTGCAGTCGAACAGCATACAACCAGCGCAGGTAATAAGTCTCAAGGATTCGATTGAGCAAAGTTACAGGGATATTGTGTCTCGGCTCGAAGGTGTACGAAATGACGGGATTGATCCATCTGCTTACGCCAAGGTGGTAGAGACCAGCCACGCAGACATTATCAATCAGGTCAAACAGGTTCAGTCCTCTGTCCGCGATGACGCGATTGCTGCGGTCAATCTGGCCGAAAGGGTTGAAGTTGGCTACGATGCCCTTTCCAGCAGGATTGATCAGCTGAATGCCAGTTTTACCGGATTAGACCGGCAATCGGACGGCGAATGGTTCGGTCAGATACAAAATCAGCTTTCAAGTCTGGACTCAGCAATCGAAGAACTGGGTGCCCGCGAAATCAAAGTCCCGCTGCCGGATTTCTCGCAAATTGAACTGAGGCTGGAAGAAGTGAACAGAGCCATCGTTGCCCTGTCTTCAATGGAAAGCGGGACTGACAATCTTGATCGGATCGAAGCAAGGCTGATTGACCTCTCGCGTGAAATGGATGCCTTGGCAAATCGGGGTGACATTGAGGTAAAGCAGCCTGATTTCAGTGCCATCGAAAATCAATTCGCACAAACGGGAGTGGCTCTGCGCGAGATAGAAGAGCGGATCTTGGACAAGATCAGTGCTTCAAAACCCGATTTTGGCAACTTCTCCGATGAGATAAGACATCTCGCCGACAAGATTGAAAATATTTCGGTATTTTCCTCGGGTTCCGGTGAATTTGATGAGGGAAACAATCCTGCGTTGCTTGAGCGCTTGGATGTTCTGGCCAGCCGAGAATTGCCGATGCCGGCAATCGACTTCAGCGGTCTGGAGGAACGCATTGATGCGGTAAATGCGGCGCTGACTGAAATCGGCGGACAGATCACAGGTCAGTCCGGGGCGCCAGCCTATGACTTTGGTGAAATTTCAGCCGAAATTCAGAAACTGGGTGAAAAAATTGACGCCATCCCAACGAGGTCGATGGATGGTGAGCTTCAGGTGACCCAGACCGATCCGGTTCTGTTGGACCGTGTCGATGAAATGGTCCAGCGAATTGAGCTGATGCAAGGCCATCAGTCCGGTGACGGAGAAAACTCAATCAGTCTGCTGCAGTCTTTGCAGCAACAAATTGTCGGCATTTCCGAGCAGCTTGGCGACTTTTCAACAACTGCACCATCACTTGGTCCAATCACCGAAAGCCTTGGAAGCATTGAACAGCAGTTGGCAGCAAGCCGTGATATCAGTATCGAACTCGCGGCAAGCGCTGCAGAGGAAGCGGTTCGCCGTGTCATTCACGAAATACCTGGTAACGGGTCAGCCATTGATCCGGAAATCATAACGGCCCTGCATCAGGACATCGAGAAGCTCAACGAGACGATGGTACCCGCAAATCGGACAGAAGTGCCGATTGATGATCTGAAGGATGTCCTTGGCGCAATCGCCCAACGCCTCGGCTCGCTTGAGACAAGTATTCATACTATGCAGGAGCAGGGTTTTGTTTCTGCCGACCAGCCACAGGTCGATGAACCCGAATACCATCCCGTCGAGCCGGAAGTGCAAGATTTCGTGGAGATTGACCCGGAACCCGTTGTAGAACCTGAGCCGGCACAGGAAATACCTGCAGAACCTGACCTTGGATCTGTTCATCAGCAAGAAACACTTCAAGTTCCGCAAAGCATACCGGATGAAGAACCATACTCCAATCAGGACCAAGAAGACGGGTTGGATAACCAGAAGATGTCCGCTGGAGAGCGTCTTGTGAAGGCAGCGCGTATGGCAGAACAGGAGCGTCGCCGCGCCAAGCAGGAATACCAGGAAGAATTCGCCGCTATGCCTTCGAGCAGAGATTTCGCCGATGCAGATACACTGGCGTCACGTGCACATTCCCTTGCGGAGGAAAATCAGGCGGCTCAATCCCACATCCCTGAACCCGAGCCAATGGCATCATATGTGCCGCCAGCACCCATGCAAGACCATGTGCCGGATGAGGAGTATGAAGAGGACGCGCCAATAGAACCCGGTTCAAGCGGGCCGGATCTGGCGGCACTTGTCAGACAGGCGAATGCAAAGAGAAAGACGCTGTCGGACCGCGAAGAGGGCGTGTCCGGGACTGATTTTCTTGCTGCAGCCAGGAAGGCGGCTCAGGCTGCTGCGCTGGAAGCAAGCGTGCAGGAAGCCGAAGCAGAGGCTGCCAAGCCGCAAAAATCGGAAGGTCTGCTGGCCTCTGTCACAGGGATGGTATCCAAACGCAAAAAAGCCATTGCGATTGCAGCAGGGGCAATCTTGCTGACTGCAATTGCAGTCCCGGTAGTGAGCAATTTTGTATTCATCGATAACGGTGATAGCGGAGCCCAATTGGCAGAAACCGTTATCATTCCAGAGAGTGTTGAAACGGCACTGATCGAACCTGTAGTAGGCAGTGATCTGGATTTGCCGGAGGATCGCCTCTCAGTGGTCAGTGAGTTCGTGAAGGAAGAGCAGCCGGAGATTTTACCACTAGAGCCTTTGGAAAAGGTGGGTTCAATTTCATCCAGTGGATTTGTGCAAACAGCTTCTCTGAGTGCTCCGGTTATTGATCCGTTGCCTTTTGATGATGCCAAGTTTGATTTTGCTTCAGAGCCGTTGAAACTGGCCGTGGAACAAAATGATCCGGCGGCTGTTTTTGAGATTGGACGACGCTACACCAACGGAATTGAGATTGAGAAGAATCTTGAAGAGGCAGCCCGATGGTATGAGCATTCAGCAAAGCTCGGGTTTATCCCAGCTCAGTACCTGATCGGCAACTTCAGCGAAAAAGGAATTGGCGTGCCTGCGGATCGTACAATCGCTGAAGCATGGTATGAACAGGCGGCGCAAAGCGGCCATGTCATCGCCATGCATAACCTCGCGGTTCTGAGCGCTTCGCCGGATCCGACAACCGGCACGACTGATCTTGACAAGGCATACGAATGGTTCCTGAAGGCAGCACAACATGGTGTTCGGGACAGTCAGGTGAACATGGGAATCTTTCTGGCCAAAGGAACCGGCGTCCCGGTTGATCTGGTCGAATCCTACAAATGGTTTGCGATAGCGGCCAAATCCGGAGACAAGGATGCCGGAAAGAAGCGTGATTTCATTGCTGATGCATTACGTCCCGATCAACTGGAAGAGGCTCGAAAGCGGTTGGACAACTGGAAGCAGATAGAACCGGATGCGGCGGCAAACAAGGTGAACATTCCGGACTCCTGGAAAAGCAATGAAGACAGATTTGCCTTGCTTACCGATCAGAAAAGCGTTGCGGAAGCACAATTACTCCTTACGAGGCTTGGGTTTGATGTTGGTCCCGCCGACGGAATAATCGGCCAGAAAACGCGACAGGCAATTGCTGCGTTTCGCTCTAAAAGCGGTCTTGCAGTGAATGAAAATCTGGACACCGAGTTCATGGAGACTTTGAAAGCGGTATCGATTTAGTCCTACCAATTCCCATGTGAGTTGTTAATCTGGACGAAATCTATTCCGGGAATCACAAAGGGTCTGCCATCAGATGAGTTTCATTAGGGCTATCACTTCGGCATTTTCCAAATATGTTTCGGTTGAAGGACGGGCAAACCGTCGTGAATTCTGGTTCTGGATCGCTTTTTGTGTATGCATACTTCTTGTTGCAACAATTGTTGACGGGGCGATCATAGGGCCGGCAAGGGGATTTCTTCCATTCGAACAGGATGCAGGCAGGCCACTTGCAATCACAATGCTTGCGCTGCTGGTTGTTCCGACGTTAACGGCAGCGGTCAGACGTCTGCATGATTCAGACAAGTCTGGCTGGTGGCTATTGATTGGTTTTACCGTTATCGGGCTTGTTCCGCTTGCTTACTTTTTGATCAAAAGTGCCAAAAAAACAGAAAATCGTTATGATTCCTGACATTCCGTGCATAGCATGCACCAAAATCATATTATGGACATAATGACACTATTCGCATGCGAATTGTGGTACAGATTTTACCATCAATTGTTTGCTCGATCGGGGGTTAGCCATGTTCCGGAAACTGGATAAAATTCTGAAGATTTTTGTGTTTGCATTGTTAGCGGGTCAGATTGCAACAACCAGCGCGTTTTCGCGAACCTATCTGGTGAATGGTCTCGTCAGTGCCGTTCCCTTTATCGGTTATGGCATGAACAATCTGGGCAAACGGCTGCCGGGTTCCAAGGTGTTCAGCTATATCACATCGATCGAAGGCAACCGGATCATAAAACCGAACATCATTGCGGATATAGAAGAACGGTACAAACGCAATCCGAGTGAGCCGGTTAATCTCATCGGTATAAGTTATGGTGCAAATCTGGTGACAGAGATAGCCAGCACGCTCGCGTCAAAAGGCATTCCCGTGAATTACCTTGCGACCATTGAGGGAACGTCGATGAAGTCCATAAAGGCTAATGTTAGAACCGCAGACAATTTTACATGCACCGGTTCGGAATGCAGCAAGAAACGCGTCAGACTGGCAAGCGGAAACGGAACCACCAAACTTGCTCAGTTTTCTTACAACGATGGGCACATAGATCTTGGTAACAACAAGAAGGTTCATTCACGGATAACCGGCAAGGTCAGATGAAGTGAATTATAGTTTCTGAACCACCAAACTGGACCCAAATTTTACCGGCGCTGCTCGTGATCCATCCATTGACAAGCGTGATTGCGAAGCGCATTAAGCCAATAAATGGCCAGACTCACTGTAGTCGATTTTGATACCTTACACCTTTGTACCCATCGGAGGATGCATTGAGCATCTATCTGCCCATCGCTGAAATTTCGGTGAACATCTTCATCCTGTTCGGGATGGGTGCTGCCGTGGGTTTCTTATCTGGAATGTTTGGCGTCGGCGGCGGTTTTCTCATGACTCCGTTGTTGATTTTCTACAACATTCCACCTGCTGTGGCTGTTGCGACCGAGGCAAACCAGATTGTTGCCTCATCTTTTTCGGGTGCACTTGCTCATTTGAGGAAGGGAACGGTCGACGTCAAATTGGGTATCATGCTTCTCGTCGGAGGCTTGTTCGGGTCGACAATAGGGGTCTATGTTTTTTCACTGCTACGCAGCATAGGCCAGCTCGATCTGATCATTTCCATACTTTATGTGGTCTTTCTGGGCGCCATTGGAACTTTGATGACCATTGAGAGTTTGCGTGCGATCAAAAAGGCGCGTGACAACGGTGGTGACGTAAAGGTCAAGCGCCCCGGGCACAACAGCTGGATTCACGCCTTGCCACTGAAAATGCGTTTCCGGAAGTCGAAGCTCTATCTCAGCGCGATTCCGATAGTCGCTCTGGGCACACTTGTAGGTGTGCTGGCTGCGATCATGGGTGTCGGCGGTGGCTTCATCATGGTACCCGCCATGATTTATCTGTTGCGGGTGCCAACGAATGTGGTCATCGGTACTTCGCTGTTTCAGATTATTTTCGTGACGGCATACACGACCATCATCCAGTCGACTACGAACCAGACTGTGGACGTGGTGCTTGCCTTCATTCTGATGGTTGGTGGTGTGATCGGTGCACAATTCGGAGCTGCAGCCGGTCACCGGCTCAAGGGAGAGCAGTTGCGCGCCTTGCTGGGTTTACTGGTTCTCGCTGTGTGTATCCGCCTTGGATACGATCTTGTCATAACGCCAGGTGATCTGTTCAGTGTTATCGGAACAGCAGACCAGGGAGCGCATTGATGAGGAGACTTCTTTCCCTGTTTACAGTTCTGTTTCTTTTTGCCGCATCCAACGCCGTGCTTGCCATGGAGAAGCTCCAAATGGGCATCTCTGTTGATCTAGTTCCGGTCAGTTCAGGATTTGCCGGTCAAGATATTGTCATTTTCGGGTCTATTGAAAATGCGGACCAGGCTCAGCTTTACCGGGGTGAATATGACGTGGTGATAGAAGTCATCGGTGAGATGGAAGATGCGATTGTACGAAAGAAGGATTGGATTGGTGGAATCTGGGTCAACGCCTCATCGCGCGATTACACCGATGTACCTTCTTATTATTCTGTTCTGTCACGCAACAAACTCGGCGATGTCTCGGACCTTTCCATTCTGAACAGCATGGGTATCGGCATCGACAACCTGAAAGCAAAGCCTGTTGATCGCGGAAATATCGAGGAGTTTCTGACACAGGGCGAGTTCTCAAGCGCACTGCGACGCATTCGCATAGAAGAAAATCTCTTTTCTGAGGATCCAACGGCTCTTGAACAGTTGAGTCCGTCTCTCTTCCGGGCAACTCTATCCTTGCCGCCAAACGTTCCGATAGGCGTTCATAAAGTACGCGCCCACCTGTTCAAAGACGGCAAGAAGCTTGATGAAATAGAAAACAGTTTTCAGATTCGCAAAGTTGGATTTGAACGCTGGATGTACGATTTCGCACACGAGCAAAGCCTGCTTTACGGAATTATGTGCGTGTTGCTGGCAATCTTCACTGGCTGGGCAGCAAATGCAATGTTCAGGAAGAACTGATGTCCTCAGGGCTAGTTGAAACCGCAAAACTGGATGCAAAACCCGTTTGGGCTTTGGCTCTTGGCGGTTTCATTCCGTTTGCTGTTCTTTCTCTTGTTGTCTTCTTGGATGCTGCAGTTGATTTGCCGTTCGACCCCCAGCAGATGTTTCTCTTCTGGTCGGTGATAATTCTTTCCTTCTTGGGTGGCATTCGCTGGGGAACTGCGCTGGTTTCTGACCCATCCGACATCAAGGCAATGTGCCTGTCGGTGGTTCCGTGCATCATTGCATGGTTTTCATTATTGCTGGACGATTGGGTCTCGATAACCATCCTGGCAATTCTGTATCTTGCGCATGGCTGGTGGGACTATCGCTATTTCAAGGAAACAAGGTGGTTTGCCAAAATCAGACTGGTGCTGACAATTCTGGTTGTATCATCACACTTGCTGGTTCTGTCAGCCCAGTAAACCGTCAAAAGACAAGCTGCTTGTCCGGAATTTCGTAAACCTCTGAGTTGCTCAGCATCCAGGCGCGAAGATGCGTTTTGTCGAACAACCCTTTATATGCCTCATCCTTTATGTTGAGGCCTCCTGTGAAGGTTCCGAAGGCTGGCATGATGAGACGGTTTTGGTCCCCTGCAACACAGCGCCGCCGAACGGTTTTCCCGCGCCTGCGGATTTTTGCGCTCGGGTGTAGGTGTCCCGCGATTTCACCATGACGAAAATCTACGCCAGGTTCATGTATGAAGTTAAGTGCGCCGATAAAGATTTCCGAACAGAACGTACCTCCCAGATCTTTGGGAGGCTGGGGATCATGGTTTCCGCATACCCACAGCCATTCGCGCCCCGCCATGAGTTGCTGCAAAGCAAGACGATAGCTTTGTGGAAGTCTGAGTGATGCATTGAGGTCATGAAAACTGTCACCGAGTGAAAGAACGGTTTCCGGCCTCCAGTCATCAATGCAAAGCGCCAGTAGTTCCAGTGTTGCCTGCGTATCATAGGGCGGCAAGAATTGATTCCGGCGCATCGCAAAAGATGAACCTTTTTCAAGGTGCAGATCGGAAACTACGAGCAATCGTTCCTGAGGCCAATACAGGCATCCACGGGGATCAATGCAAAGCTGTTGATCTCGGAAAACAATTTCCGCGAAATGTCGATCATCCTGTTTTGCCTGAACGGCCATCGGCTCAATCAATTCCCTTCAGTTCCGCAGCAGCTTCTTCCAGTAGAGATTCCTGTGCTTCTCCGGCAATTGATTCTTTTCCGATTTCCATCATGACCGGAACAGCTAATGGTGAAATCTGCTCGAGGTTCTTATGCACGATTCGCTGTTTGGTTCGCGACAACATTTCGCCTAACCGTCTGACATCAAGAAGCCCGCGTGCCGCATCGGTCCGTGTCGCCTGCAGAAGAATATGATCCGGTTCATGGCTCCGCAGAACGTCATAAATCAGATCCGATGATACCGTCATTTGCCTGCCGGTTTTCTCCTTGCCTGGAAAACGGCGTTCAATCAGCCCGGCAATGGTTGCGCAACTGCGGAAGGTCCGTTTCAAAAGGAAGGATTCATCAAGCCAAGTTTCCAGATCATCACCCAGCATGTCTTCATCAAAGAGATATTCAAGGGACAACTCCCCTTTTCTCATCATGGCCGCGAAGTCTTTCAATCCCCATACGGCAAGTGCATAGTCGGTGGCCACAAACCCCAGCGGCCTTGCACGTGCCCGTTCAAGCCTTCTGGTCAACAGCATGCCAAGCGTCTGGTGGGCCAGCCTGCCCTCAAACGGATATGCGACCAGATAAAACCGGTCTCCTCGAGGGAAGGTCTCGACCAGAAGTTGATCCTGTTTCGGAAGCACAGATTTAAGCCTCTGGATGTCAAGCCATTCGCTCACCTGCTTCGGGAGGCGTTTCCATTCCGAAGGATCAGCAAGCAGCTTCCGAACCTGATCCGCAAGATAGGTGGAGAGGGGAAATTTGCCGCCCATATAGGACGGAATTTTGGGATCGCTCTCCTGGGCCTTCGAAACATAGCAGGAAGCTTCCCTTATGCCTTCAAGCCGCAATGTCTGACCGGAGAAAATGAATGTGTCACCGGGGACCAGTGCCTCCACAAACCCTTCTTCAATCTTGCCAAGGACCGGTCCTCCCTGAAAAGCTGCGTTCTTGCCGCGCTTGCGTGTGAGTCTGACTTCCAGCATTGGCGCTTCAATGATGGTTCCGCAGTTCAAACGGTAACGTTGGGCGATGGATGGGTGAGAAAGCCGCCATAGGCCATCGACGGTCTTCCTAATTCTGGCATATTGCTCGTAGGTCCGCAGCGCATAACCGCCAGTGGCAACGTACTGTATGATTTGCTCAAAACGCTCACGCTTCAACCCTGCATAAGGTGCTGATGATGTGACCTCGGAAAACAGCTTGTCAGCGTCGAAAGGACCAGCACAGGCTGTCCCAAGGACATGTTGCGCCAACACATCCAGAGATCCGGACACCAGGGGCGGCGTATCCTGTGCCCCGAAATAATTTGCATCCAGTGCAGCCTGACACTCCATCACCTCAAACCGGTTGGCCGGAACCAGAATGGCTTTTGAGGGGTCCTCAATCCGGTGGTTTGCCCGGCCAATGCGCTGGGCCAGGCGACTCGCTCCCTTTGGCGCACCCACATGAATAACGAGATCGACGTCACCCCAGTCAATGCCGAGATCCAGTGTGGATGTAGCCACGATTGCCCGCAATTCATTTCGCTGCATCGCTTCTTCCACGCGTCTGCGCCGTCCTACATCCAGTGAGCCGTGATGAATTGCAATCGGCAGCGCTTCTTCATTGATGTTCCAAAGCTCCTGAAACAACAGTTCGGCCTGACTGCGCGTGTTCACAAACAGTAAAGTGGTCTTGTGCGCCGAAATTGCCTTGTAGACTTCCGGCATCGCATAGCGTGCTGAATGACCGGACCAGGGAATGCGTTCTTCAGATTGAAGGATAGAGATTTGAGGTTTGGCTCCGCCTTGCAGGTGAACAAATTCCGAAAGTTTGATTTCACCTGTTGATGGCTGGGTGACAAGCCAGCGACGCAGTTCATCCGGTTCTGCAACTGTTGCGGAGAGACCTATGGTTTTCATGTTCGGGCGAAAGCTTCGCAGACGTGCGAGGCCGAGCGCCAGCAGATGTCCTCTCTTCGAAATGACCAAAGAATGCAGTTCATCAAAAATCACCGTATCGAGATTTTCAAAAAACTGCTCAGCATCCTTGTTGGCAATCAGCAGTGCGAGCTGTTCCGGTGTTGTCAGCAGAATTTGCGGTGGATTGAGCTTCTGTCTCTGACGTCGTGATGGTGGCGTATCTCCGGTTCTGGTCTCGATTTCTATGTTGAGTCCCATTTCCGAGATCGGCGTTTCTAGGTTTCGTTTGATGTCTACTGCAAGCGCTTTCAAAGGGGATATGTAAAGCGTATGGATGCCCCGTTTTCTTTCTCCGGGTTGGGGCCTTTTCATTTGTGTAAGCTCAACCAGGCTTGGGAGAAATCCGGCAAGTGTCTTACCGGCACCGGTTGGTGCAATCAGCAAGGTGGAATGCCCGGCTTGAGCCCGTGCCAACAATTCCAGTTGGTGGGCGCGCGGTTGCCAGCAGTGACCTGAAAACCAGTTTTCAAAGAGCTCAGGCAGGAAAAAGGGGAGATTTTCATCTCCGCTGCTGGTAAGGACTTGCTCACTCATAGTGATAATTTAGGCTCGCAAATCAGGCACGTCGAATGAAAAAATCAAGTTTGGCAGGCTGGGTCTTCCTGGCGATCCTTGCTGGTGCGGTATTGTGGCTGGATTGGCGCGAAGTCACCGAGAATGATTCTCCAATCAGACGCAGGCATGCTGACTATATTTTGGCGATCAGCTGGCAACCGGCTTTTTGTGAACGCAGGCCTAATGTCGCCGAGTGCCGTTCCCAGAGAAAGAACCGTTTTGACGCTGAAAACTTCTCACTACACGGGCTTTGGCCCCAGCCAAGAAACGCTACGTACTGCGATGTTCCCCGAAAGCTGATCAATACTGACAATTCAGGTAATTGGAGCAGGTTGCCGAAGCTTGATCTGAGTGAAGCTCTGCGCCGGGAACTTGCAGAGAAAATGCCGGGTTATCGGTCATATCTTCATCGTCATCAGTGGTACAAGCATGGAACCTGTATGTCGGGTTACACGGCTGAGGAATATTTCCGAATATCGCTCAATCTATTGGATCAGGTGAACGCCTCTGCGTTGCGGGATTTACTGGCAAGCAACATCGGTGAACGCCTCAGGTTTGATGATCTTCATTATGCCTTGAGCCGCACTCTCGGCGATCATGCAGCGGACCGAATGATTGTCGACTGTCACCGCGATGATGGCCGTCGCATCATTTGGGAATTCAAACTTTCGCTGTCAGGCCTGTTGTCAACTGATTCCAGGCTCGATCGCACGATGACCAATGCAGATCGGGTTGGGAAAAGCTGTCCGTCCGGGATTGTAGATGCTGTGGGGCTGCAATAGTTTAGCTTGAAAAAGCGGATAACGGCTTCTAACTGCTAGAAGACGTTTAATAAGGAACCGGGCATGGCACAACGTTTGGACAATTTCCTCGGCGATTCGATTGGCCGTACCATTATCAAGTTGGCGATTATTTCTTTTGTTGTCGGGATAATCCTGAGCGCAATCAATGTAACTCCTTGGGAGGTATGGGATGCTATCAGGAATTTCTTTGTCTCACTTTACAACCTCGGCTTCGAAGCAATATGGAGCATCGGGCGATATTTCGTATGGGGTGCTATTATCGTAGTACCCATCTTCGTGATCATGCGCTTTCTCAAGCTGGGCCGCTAAGCTCCGTTTGATGAGCGTTTCACGGGAACCTGATAGGAAACCATTCGAGATCAGCAACAGAACCGTTCTGCATCTGGCGGTGCCGATTACGCTTGCTTACATTTCCACACCACTCCTGGGTCTGATCGATACCGCAGTAGTCGGCCAATTTGGTGATCCCGCGTTAATCGGCGGACTGGCGGTTGGCGCGATCATCATTGACCTGGTCTTTACGACATTCAATTTTCTCAGAGGCGGCACATCGGCGCTTACAGCACAGGCATTGGGCGCGGATGATGAAAAGGAAAAACAAGCTGTACTGTTCCGCGCGATGGCTATCGCGATTGGCAGCGGCATCATTATGGTGTTGGTTAGCTTGCCGATCCTTTGGGCCGGGCTTTGGTTTATGTCTCCCGGTGAGAAAGTAGCTGAGGCGACGACTACTTACTTTTTGATCCGTATGTTGTCAGCGCCGTTTACCCTCGGAAATTACGTTATTCTTGGGTGGCTTCTCGGCATCGGCAGATCTGGCACTACTCTTGCGGTACAATTGCTGCTCAACGGCGTAAACATTGCCCTTAGCATTTATCTGGGATTGTGGCTCGAATGGCAGATAGAGGGCGTGGCAATCGCGACGGTTATTGCAGAGGCGGTAACCTTTGTGATTGGCGGCATCATCTGCTGGCGATTGCTAGACTATTCTATTCGCCCATCGCTCAAACGGGTAGTGAATAAAGCCGCCTTGCGGCGGCTTACCAATCTCAACGCGGACATAATGATCCGATCCCTGGCACTGCTTTTTGCTTTTGCGTTTTTCACGGCACAGGGAGCAGCCTTCGGGGAAGTGACGCTTGCTGCAAATGCAGTCCTGTTACATTTTTTCTTCATTGCAGGTTATTTTCTGGACGGGCTTGCGACGGCAGCAGAACAGATAATTGGTCGCGCTGTGGGTGCAAGGTATCGTGAAGGGTTCTGGAAAGGTTTCTACCTGACCCTGTTCTGGAATACGGTTATGGCAGCAATCTGCACATTAGCTTTCTGGTTGGCAGGTCCTAAGCTTATTGCACTCATGAGCACAAGTGAGGAAGTCCGGTTAGCTGCCCAGGCATATATGGTGTGGGCAGCTTTGATCCCTTTGACCGGAATGCTGGCCTTTCAGCTGGATGGAGTTTTCATTGGTGCAACCTGGTCACGGGACATGACGATCATGATGCTGGTTTCGGTCATCTGCTATCTGATTATATGGCAACTTGTCGAAGAATCATTGGGCAACCATGGCCTGTGGTTGGCATTGCATGCTTTTCTTATTCTTCGAGGCATAACCCTGTGTTTCCGATTGGCACCAAGGGTGAAGCAGACATTCGGCTAGTAAGTTTCAGATCCAGTCGCCCGTTCTGGTGCCGACAAGATCGCCGATGCTGCCTGACCCTTTTCTGTCGAGATGTTCCGACAGTCCTCGTACAATTTTGGCGGGAAGGCATGGCCCGTCATAGACCATGCCGGTATAAAGCTGCACAAGGCTTGCTCCTGCCTCAATTTTGGCAATTGCATCCTCAGCGTTGCAAATGCCCCCGACTCCGATAAGTGGAACTTTGATTTTGAGGCGTGAGCGCATCTCTGCCAGAATTCGGGTCGACTTTTCAAACAGCGGTTTGCCGGAAAGGCCACCCGCCTCATCCCTGTGGGTACGGTACTTCAGCATGTCGCGATCCAGCGTTGTGTTGGAAACGATCAACGCGGACAGATCTGATGCTTTCACTACATCGGCGATCTCGTCCAGTTCCGCCACATCCAGATCCGGCGCAATCTTCAGAAAGACCGGAACCGTTTTTCCGGTTTCCTGTTCTTTTTCCCGGACTTTTGAGAAAACCCGTTTCAATAAGGTTTCCAGTGCTTCTGCGGCCTGCAGGTTTCTCAATCCCGGCGTGTTCGGAGATGAGATGTTTGCCGTGAAATAGGTTGCCAGATCATAAAAGGTTTCGATGCCCTGTTCATAGTCAGCTACAAAGTCTTTGGAATCCTTGTTTGCCCCTATATTGACACCTAGAATCCCTCCGTTTGCCTTCCTTGCCTCAAGTCGCCTAAGTGCACTTGCATGGCCCTCATTGTTGAAGCCAAGGCGGTTGATTATGCCCTTTTCGTTGGTCAGCCGGAAAATACGAGGCGTTGGATTTCCGGATTGCCGGCGAGGCGTGATGGTGCCGACTTCCGCAAAACCGAAACCGAGGCGCAGAATGGCATCGGGAACTTCAGCATTTTTGTCATAGCCGGCGGCTAGGCCGACCGGATTTGGAAAATCTATCCCGGCAATCGCAACATTCAGTCTTGAGTCCGCAGGTAGGTTTGCCGAGGGTAATATGCCGGACTTCAGGCCAATGATTGAAATCTGGTGCGCCTTTTCCGGAGACAAGGCGAAAAGGGCAGGTGTCGCGAGATCAAACAATCCCATTAAAAATTCTCCGGGAAAATGTGGCTACCGTCAGGCTGATCCACCAGTACCGAAACTTGAGTTGCCTGATCGGTTCTGAGTGAAGCGTAAAGATGCGGGAAAAGGTTTCCTCCTCGGGATGGTTCCCATTTTAGCGCGTCTCCAAATTCATTGGAATCTGCCGTAATAAGAAGCAGGTTTTTGCGACCGTGAAAGTGTTTGGCGGCTGTTTCTTCAACCTGTTCTGCGGTTGAAAAATGTATGTAGCCATCTTCCAGATCGATTGGCGCTCCTTTGAATATTCCAGTGGTCACGGCTTCGTCCCACTCATCCTGTGTGACAATCTTGTAGATTTTTTCGTTCATGCGTCAGCGTTTTTTTCAATCTGCCTATTGAGGAATTCGGATATCTTCGCACGGCTTTCTCTCGCCTGTTGCAGCTGTTCAAAGTACTGAAACACATGGCATCCGCCGGGATAAATATCCAGTTCGACATCGGACTGGGATTTTACCCAGTGATTGGCCATGAAAATTGAGTCGTCAAGTAAAGGATCGCGTGTTCCAACTGTAAAATGTGTAGGCGGCATATTCGATGGATCAGCGTAAAGTGGAGAAACGTCGGGGTCGCGTGTGTCTTCGTTACTTTGCAGAAAGCATCCGCCAAAGTTCACCATGTCTTTGTGGCGTAATACCAGATTGCCTTTGAAATTCGCCGCACTCGGCGTCATGCCGAGATCAAAAGCACCTGCAATCAGAACCGCTGCCTGAAAAGGAGTTTTGTTGTGCCTGTCCCGCAAGCGAAGGAGAGCATTCGCAGCAAGATGACCACCGGCACTTTCTCCGCCAATTGAGAGGAAAGATGTATTGAATTTTTCTGCGCCTTTTGTGGCCAGCCATAATGCCGCCGCTTCGCAATCATCGGGACCGGCGGGATACGGATTTTCTGGTGCGAGCCGATACTCAACTGAAATACAGGTCAGACCTGTGTCATTGCAAATCTCTTTCAGTCTTTGGTCCTGCATGTCGGCATTTCCGTAAACCCAGCCGCCGCCGTGGAAGTGCAGGAACACGCCTCGTTCAGGGCGGTCGTCTGGGCGGATTGCCCGCATTGGAATGGCTGCAGCCTTGCCGCGAATTTCAAAAACCTCAGCAGCAGGATCAAACGGTTCCGGTGGAAAAATTCCCTTTCCTTCCCGTCTGGCCTGCCGGACTATATCTCGCGGCAAATCCCAGAGTTCGGGCCCTGATTCAATTGCCTGAATGATGCGTTGATTGAAGGCCAGCGTGTCCGCTGGGACTTCCTGTTTGTCAAGATTTTCAAGATCAAGCAGTGGCATTCATCTTTTTCCTGTCGCGTAGATAGTTGAGGGTTTGGCAGGCAAGGCCTGTAATCGTAACAGCTGCCATGAAGACAGCACTTCCAAGGATACCAATGCTCAATGGTTCGATTTTTTCATCCGTTCCGGGTACGGCAAATATGATCTCATCACCGTTGGCCGGAATGAAATCCATCCCCGAAATCTTAAGTTGGAATAAAACAACACAGAAGACGAATGATGTCGTCATGGCAAGGCTGATCTGCAAGTCTGTAATCCATCGGAACCAGATTCTACAGATGAGTGCGGGGAACAGACATGCGGATGCTATTATCACAGTTGCCACAAAAAGTTGCTCCGCGTTATAGGGAATGTAGGTCACTGCGAAAATTCCGGATACCGCAAACAGACATACAAAAAACCGGTTCATGAACAGCTGAACACCGGGAGGAGATTTTGGACGAATTATCCTGTTGTAAACATCAACCGTCATGGTGTTGGACATAACCAGCAATGATCCGTCGATCGTGGAAAAAATGGCCAGCACCACTCCAGTTACAATACCAACTCCCACAAGGTCTGGCAGGTTACTCAGGGTTGCGAAGCTGAGCATAAGGTAGTTCTGGTTTATTCCGATGTCACTCAGCGAAAGAAAATAGTTGCCGGATCGGCCGCAGGCAGCGATCGTTTCTGCTGTGTTGGAAACAAGGTTTCCGCACAGGGTGATGAGTGGCAGCTGCCCGTTCCCGCTGAGATCGAATATCCACGGCACCTCCAGTTCGAGTTCGCTTAACTGCAAGCCAAGCAGTGAAGTATAGAGATCAAACTTCGCAAAAACTGCAATTGCCGGAATCGCAGTCAGGATGATAGCCACAAATACGAACATCCATATTCCGCTCTTTCTTGCGTGGCGGCCCTTTTTAAGGGTCATGAAATGTTGAACAAGATGAGGCATTGTTGCAAATGCAAATGCAACTGAAATCAGTGCAGCCAGATAGTTGATACCTCCCAAGGTCCTGCCATCCATGGTCGGATTGAAAATGTCTGTTTCTTCTGCAAGACCTGCCTCAAGTATCTCTCTGTCAATCTCCAGTATCGGACCAAGCGCTCCTGTGCCAAAGCCAAGCTGAGGTACCGCGTTTCCGGTCACATCATAAGATGTCCAGATAAGCGGAATGAATACGGAAAATACGATGACCGGGTAAGCGAGCATTCGTGCTATCTGAAGGGATTGTATGCCGCCAAGCACAAGGCATGTGGCCGAGACGAGCAATACAATCGTGACACCGGTCTGCTCTGGTATGGAATAAACTCCGTCGATGAAGAGGCCAATGAGTTTGACTTGTGCCATCAACAACAGACCACTGCACACGAGAATGATGATGGCGGTGATGCCGATTGTCAGTTTGTGTGAGCCGGCCGGAAACAGGATGCCTGACAGGGTTGATGCATTAGATCGCGCAAAACTCGCGGCAAAAAAGACAATAAGAAATCCAATTCCGAGTAACATTCCCAAAAGCAACACCAGATAGTCCGTGCCGTTTGTATAAACAAAACCCGGATGCATCAGAATCACGCCACCAGACAGTAAACCGGAAGCGGCAGCCATACCTGTAAAAACCGGCCTGCCTTGGCGATCAGCTGTCTGGAACGTGCTGAAACGCATCGTTTTGCCAAAAAGACCCGCAAACAGGTAACTGCCAACAACAAATGTCAGCATCAAGAGGAAAACGTAAATCAGCGGTGCGCCAATCTGCTGAAGAATGGCTGCAAACATGATCGTAAGGCCAAAGCTCGCGAGAAACATGATCACGAGGGAGTTTGATGCCGCCAATGGAGATTGATTGTTCATACGGTTATCTCGCTAACCGGTTTCTGCAACAAAACGGATTATTCATCCTCAAATTCCAGGTTGTGACGATCACTGTCTTCGGCAAGGTTGGCAAAAATCAAAAGTACTACCAGCATCAACACCGGTACTGCGAAAAGAGAAACAAAATAGGGCTGCGGAATTCCAAAAATCATGGACTTACCGGACAGTAGGTACCAGGCCCAAGGCAAAGTCAGTAAAACCAGTAAGCATGCTGATACAGCTGAGCTGCGCCGCACATCGCGCAGTCTGTTTCTCAATCTTCCGGCAAGAATTTTCAATTCAGTCATCTTAGTTGGCTTTCGGTACATCCCGGGAAGAAATGATTCAAGATGGAACTGGTTGCCAAATAATGCGACATAGCATATCAACGGCTAGTTTCAAATCTGACCGAACAGTTAACCCATCTGCTTCGGTGATGAAAGGCTCTAAAGTTGTGTTGGAGGACACTGCTTTGATTCCCTTGGTGATAATTGCTGACGATCATCCATTGTTTCGCGACGCACTGCGTCAGGCGATAACCGGCGCAATTTCTGATTGTGATATCCGAATGGTAGGCGATCTGGAGGGTTTGCGGGACTTGTTGAACGAGACAAGTTCAGCCGACCTCGTGTTGCTCGATCTGGCAATGCCGGGCACCAGTGGATTTTCGGGCCTTATATCCATTCGTGCGGAGTTTCCGGATACACCGGTTGTTGTCGTATCTGCTACCGAAGATGCAATCACCATCAAGAAATGCATCGAATTGGGAGCTTCCGGATTTATTCCGAAATCTTCAGGTACGGAGTTTATTGTTGATGGACTGCGTTCAGTTCAGTCCGGTGAGGTTTGGGTACCTCCAAACATTGACCTCGACACTGATATGGACCCGGAATCTGCCGCGATCATCAGCAAACTTCAGTCTTTGACGCCGCAACAGTCGCGAGTACTTTCCATGCTCGGTGAGGGATTGCTTAACAAACAGATTGCTTACCAGCTTGATGTGTCGGAAGCGACGGTCAAGGCGCATGTGTCTGCAGTGCTTCTGAAGCTTGAAGTCGATAGCCGGACCCAGGCTGTTATAAGCATGAACAAGATCGGATCAGGTTTTCTGGAAAGTGCCGTGAGCTCCGACTAAGGTGCAGTTTAGAGCAGGAAAGCCTTATTCAGCCGCCTGTGAACTGTGACGATGTTGAGAGACGAGTGCGCGCAAAGCAGCCGGTTTGACCGGTTTGTTGAGGATGCCAAGCCCCGCTTCAGAGGCTTGCTTTTTTACACTTTCAGAACGATCTGCCGTAATCAAAATTCCCGGCAGGGAGGCGTTAGTTGAATTTCGGATTTTTTCAATTACATCAATTCCCGTGATATTGTTGAGATGATAATCCACAAGGATTATGTCAGGCAGTCCGTTCATGGAATCCAGTTGGGAAATGGTCTCGTCGAGATTACGTGCACACATGACCTCACAGCCCCACTGTTTGAGGAGGGCTTCCATCCCGTCAAGAATTGCGGGCTCATTGTCGATACACAATATACGGGTCCCGGTAAGCTGGCCCGGTGCCTGTTTGTTTGGTTTTACAAATGCCTGATCGCCACTCGTTATGGGGCTGACTCTATTCAGCAAAATTCTAAATCGGCTTCCGCTTCCCGGGTTTGAATTGAGGACAACTTCATGTTCCAATAATTTGGCAATCCTTTCGACAATAGACAGACCAAGCCCCAGTCCCGGTACCTGGCTGTCCATGTTCCTCAGTCTCGTAAATTCTGAAAAGACGATCTTTTGCTCTTCGGTATTCATGCCGATACCGGTATCAATCACTTCCAGACTTATCATATCTCCGTTAAATCTACTCCCCACGAGGACTGATCCATCGGGTGTGAATTTCAGTGCGTTTGATATCAGGTTCTGAAGCATGCGGCGCAACAGTGCCGGATCGGATCTTACCCATCTTGATGAGTGAACGAACTTCAGTTCCAGTCCTGCCTTTCGGGCAATCGGCTCAAATTCGATTTCGAGCTGCTCGGTGATCCGGCGCAGCGGAAAATTGCTTGTGTTAACATCAGGATTTGCGGAGTCCAGTCGCGATATTGCAAGGATGGATCCGAGAATTTCCTCCACCGAACCAAGAGATTTGCCGATATTGTCTGCAAGTTCAGCTTCGCGCGATTGAGCAACGGTTTCCTGCAATGTTGCAGAATACAGACGCGCTGCATTCAGCGGTTGAAGAATATCGTGGCCTGCTGCCGCAAGAAACCGGGTTTTGCTGGCATTAGCCTTGTCAGCGAACTGTTTGGCTTCCTCAAGTTCGCGAGTACGCTCCTCCACCCGCTTTTCCAGCGTTTCATTGGCTTCTCTTAACGCCTCGGCAGCATGCACTTTTTCAGTGATATCATGCCAAGTTATGACAATTCCGCCTTCCGGCATCGGACTCGTGCTGATTTCCAATACTTTTCCGAGCTTCGGTAAATGCAATTGCCAGGGGTCGCTCTGGTTTATCAATCGATAGGCAAGTTTTTCCCCATCAAGTTTCTCGTCTTCAAAAGGACCTGAATCCGCGATTGCATTGGCAACATTCACAATCGGCAACCCAGCCTGCCCGATTTTGTCCGGCAATTGCAGTATTTTCCGAAACTGCTGGTTCCAGGAGGCCAGCCGAAAATCGCCATCAAAGACTGTTATACCCTGTTCAAGCTGGTCAAATGCGGTCTGCAGCATGTCCCGGTTGAACTGGATCGCCTTCGAGGCTTCATCGAGCAACTCCAGATTTGTTCTGTTGCTCTTGTCGTGCCTTTGCATCAGCAATGTATGTACAAGCCTGGAAGAAGAAGCCCCGATCGCGCTGGCAAGCAGCTGCTCGGAAAAGCGGAACAATTCCTGATCCACCATGACTTCCGGTGCCGGAGTTTCACCGCGCGCTGCCCAATAGGCATCGAAGGAGCGCCGGGTGCGCTCGGGTCCGAGATATCGCGACAGTGTTTCATCGAGGTGTTGGACACGCAAGGTTGACCGTCCGATACCGGTGTAACGGTCGGCGCCTGACTGGTAACTCACAAAAAGGGAAGCCTGCAGGCGTTCCTGTGGATCCGAGCTTCGCGATTTTGAGCCCCATATGAATGCAGTCGTATTGATCAGCAGGCTCCAGACAACACCATTGGCTATGGGACTGAGAGTGGTTCCGAAGAGATTTTCCGGCCTGAGAGCGGCAAGGCCGAAGAGGCCTTCCATCACAAATTTGCTGTCTTCTGGCAGAAGTGTCGGGAGCAGCAGGCAATACGCCCATACAAAGAAGCCCGCGAGCATACCGAGCATGGCGCCGCGCGCATTGGCTTGTTTCCAGAACAATCCGATGAAAAATGCCGGTGCCAGTTGTGCTATGGCCGCGAACGACACAAGGCCGATTGAGGCAAGGGCAGCTGAATTGTCAGCAGCGGTGTAATAGACGTACCCAAGTCCCAGGACAGCAAAGATCGCTGTACGCCGGATGTTCAGAATTTTACCTTCCATGTCCACCGGGTCCGCCCTGCCAAAAGTCGCGCGTGATCTCAAAATCAGGGGAAGTACCAGATCGTTTGAGATCATGATGGCGAGGGCGATGGAGGCTACCACAACCATGGCTGTGCCGGCGGACAAACCGCCGAGAAAGACAAGCAGGCCCAGAACTCGCTGTTCTTCCAGTATCGGTAACAACAAGACATAGTCATCCGCATTTGCGGCTATGCCGAACTGGAGCGTTCCTGCCACAGCGATCGGTATGACAAACAGGTTTATTGCGACCAGATAGAGTGGAAAAAGCCACCGGGCGCGCCGCAATTCACCGTCAGAGTTGTTTTCAACCACGGCCACATGAAATTGGCGCGGCAGCAGTAGAAACACGATCAGGCTGAGGAATGTAAGGATCAGAAAGTTTCCGACATCAAAACCGTTTGCTACAATAGCCTTTATCCGGTCATTGTCACTTGCCCTGTCAACCAGATCGGTAATCCCATCAAACATGAACCATGTAACGAATATGCCGATGCACAGGAATGCGATCAGCTTGATAACCGATTCCATCGCGATCGCCAGCATAAGGCCATGTTGGTGCTCAGTCGCGTCGGCATGCCGCGTACCAAACAGGATTCCAAATAGTGCAAGGGTAGCCGCGACGAACAGGGTGATGTCTCCAAACGGAGTTGACCCGGTCGGAAAGCCATTGCTGAATTCGGTTACAAGCGTATCGACCGAGGCCGAAATCGCTTTCAGTTGCAATGCGATGTAAGGAATTGTGCCAATAACGGCGATAACCGCTGCTACGGCTGCAACCTTGTTGTTTTTTCCGTAGCGGGAACCCAGAAAATCGGCAACCGAAGTAATCCGTTCTTCTTTTGAGAGTTTTACTATTCGCCTCAAGACCGGAAAACCGACAGTTACAACCAGAACCGGACCCAGATAGATCGCCAGGAAGCTCAGTCCGCTGGTAGAGGCCAAACCCACCGAGCCGAAGAATGTCCAGGTTGTGCAGTATACAGCCAGACTCAAAGCATAAATATTGGGCTTGCTTTGATTGTAACCCTGCATCCCATTTCGTGCGCGGTCCCCATAGCTGGCGACTGCGAACAGGATGCTGATGTAAAGTATCGCAACCAGTACCGTGACCCAGGGCTGGATCATCCCTTTGTACTCCCTTTGTGTGGTCTTACTTCAGCACAAAAGCGTACTTTCTGTCCATCAATACACGAGAAAACCGGGTTTTGATCAAAAACAGCCTGAAGAATTTTCTTAACGGAAAGTTAAAAATAGCGTAGAAGAACGCGACTTGCGGAAGCAATCATTATAGTAGTCAAACACTTTATTAGAGGAAGTCGGGATGTTTGGAGAATTCAAGAAGTTTATAATGAAGGGCAATGTCATGGACCTTGCCGTGGGTGTTATTATCGGTGGAGCGTTCAGTGCAATTGTCAAATCGCTGGTCGATGATGTTTTGATGCCGGTTATCGGAGCAATCTTTGGCGGATTGGATTTTTCCAATTATTTTGCGCCGCTTGCGCAGGGTGTTACGGCGACTAGCCTTGACGCAGCCCGCGAACAGGGTGCGGTCCTTGCCTATGGTAGCTTTATCACGGCTGTTATAAATTTCCTGATCATCGGGTTTATTATCTTCCTGATTGTACGTTCGGTGAACAAGCTGATGGAAGCGGCCAAAGAAGAGGAGGAGGCCGCACCTGCTGCGCCACCAGCTCAGGAAGTGTTGTTGACTGAAATTCGCGATTTGCTGAAAAAATAACAGATCGCATATACGATATTTGGGAGGCCCTGAACAATATTCGGGGCCTTTTGCATTTTTGGATCCATGACTGCCATGCGGTGCTTGCCAGATCGTTGCTTTCGTCAATAAGATGTATCGGTTGATTTCCAACTCGGGAAGGATTCTGGAATATGACTGGCAGGACTTACACACAACGTGAAATGATTGACAGGCTGGTCGGCTTTCCGACTGTTTCGAGGGACAGCAATCTGGATTTGATCGACTTTGTGGAAGACTATCTCGCGGAATGGGGAATAAAGGGTCACCGGGTTTATAACGAGGAAGGAAACAAGGCCAATTTCTATGCGATGGTTGGACCGCAGGTGGAGGGTGGTATAGTCCTTTCAGGACATACGGACGTGGTGCCGGTAGATGGTCAGTTGTGGGATACCGATCCGTTTAAGGTGGTTGAGAAAAATGGAAAGCTATTCGGTCGCGGCACATGCGACATGAAATCTTTTTCTGCCATAGGCCTGTCACTGGTTCCGGAAATGTTGAAGTCCGATCTCAAGCGACCCATACACTTTGCATTGTCCTATGATGAGGAAGAAGCTTGTCTTGGAGCTCCAGACATGATTGCTGAAATGGGAGTTAACTGTCCGCCTATACATGGTGTCATAGTTGGCGAGCCAACCGAAATGCGCGCAGTGACAGCGCATAAAGCGATCGCTGACATCGTTACCCGGGTTCATGGTCATGAAGTTCACTCGAGCCTGGTTCATACCGGTGTATCAGCGGTCATGGTGGCTGCCCGTCTGGTCAGTTGGTGGGAGGACAGGATGCTTGCAGGCGCTCAAAAAGCTGATGTCAAAAATCCGTTCGAACCTCCATACTCAACTTTTCATTGCGGCCAGATAGAGGGTGGAACTGCACATAACATTACGGCGAAGGACTGCTGGTTCGTAACCGACATCCGGACCATTCCTGATGAAAATCCGCATGAACATATCGAAGCCTACAACAGGCATTTGAAAGAAACTGTTATTCCCGCAATCAAGGCCATCGATAAGGAATGTGATGTGACTATTGAAATTGTTGCGGATGTCCCGGGGTTGCGTCCGGAGGAAAACGGCAATGCAGAGGGTTTTGTTCGCTCAATAACCGGAGACAACAGTGAGCATGTTGTTGCGTATGGAACAGAAGGTGGTCAGTTCCAGGACGGTGGTTTTTCAACGGTCATCTGTGGCCCAGGCTCGATTGAGCAGGCACATCAACCCAATGAATTCATCGAGATTTCACAGGTTGAAGCGGGAACCGATTTCCTCCGGAAGGTAATAAATCGCTGCTCTGTCTAGAGACGGCACGATTATTTTGGTTTTCAGGGTGGATTCTTCAGGTCGTTGTCGTTTAGAGTTCTCCCAAGGCTGCAATGGGTAAAGTAGCCGTAACCAAAAGGGAGGACTTAATGTCTATTCGAAAAAGTTTAATCGGCGCCGCGATCGTTACCGGCCTGATGACAACATCTGCGCTTGCAGAAAACACTTTCAAGTACGCCTTTCAGGGGTCTTTGAAGTCACTGGATCCCTATTCACTGAATGAAACGTTCACCTTGGGTACGTTGGGTAATGTTTACGAAGGATTGACACGCCGCGGACCTGATCTGAAGATTGAACCGGCACTTGCAGAAAGCTGGGAGATCGTGGAGCCAACCCGCTGGCGCTTTAAACTCCGTCAGGGCGTAAAGTTCCACAATGGCAACGATTTCAACGCAGATGATGTCCTGTTCTCTGCAGAGCGTGTGAAATCAGAAGGGTCGGACCTGAAAACCCGGTTCCCAGATGGCACCAAGTTCGAAAAAGTTGATGACTATACCGTCGATGTGATTCTGACTGCACCGAACCCGATTCTGAATGCCGAATGGTCGACTTGGTACATCATCGACAAGGAATGGGCTGAAGCGAACAACTCGGTTAAGGTGACCTCAGCGTCTGATCAGAACGCCAGCACGATTTCCCTTCAGGCAAATGGCACCGGCGCTTTCAAGATTTCCAATCACGATGCCGGTGTGAAAACCACATTTGACGCCAACAAGGATTGGTGGGATGCAGGCAGCGGCAAGCATAACCTGGACTCGATCGAGTTTTCCACGATCGCTTCTGATGCAACACGCGTTGCTGCACTTCTGTCGGGCGAGATGGATCTTGTTTACCCGATCCCGGTCCAGGACATTAACCGGGTGAATGCAAGTCCAACGACAAGCGCACTTACAGGTCCGGAACTTAGAACGATTTTCCTGGGAATGGACCAGATACGCGATGAGCTTCTTGAATCAAGCGTCAAGGGCAAGAATCCGTTCAAGGATGTTCGTGTCCGCAAGGCTTTCTACCATGCGATTGACATTGAGGCGATCAAAGCCAAGGTCATGCGTAACCTTGCAACCCCGTCTGCAATCATGCTTTCCCCGTTCATGTTTGAAAATGCGGGACAGTTCTCACGTCTTGAGTACAATCCCGACGGTGCGAAAGCGCTGCTTGCCGAGGCAGGTTACGGCGACGGTTTCGAGGTCGGCATGGATTGTCCGAACGACCGTTATGTGAACGATGAAGCGATCTGCCAGGCAGTGGTCTCCATGCTTGCGAAAGTGGGCGTGAAGGTTAACCTCAATGCACAGCCAAAAGCGCAATATTTTGCGAAAGTACTGGCCTCAGGCAGCTTCAACACGTCGTTCTACCTGCTTGGCTGGACACCGGGATCATTCGACTCTTGGAACGTGTTGACCAACCTGCATGGCTGTCGTGACGAAGCAGGCAACGGTGGATTGTTCAACCTTGGTGGTTATTGCAATGATAAAGTCGATGAACTCAGTGCGAAAATTCTCTCCGAGAATGATGCAGCGACACGTCTCGACATGATCACGCAGGCCTACAAAATGACAACCGATGAAGTGGCCTACATTCCTCTTCATCAGCAAGGCCTTGCCTGGGGTGTTTCATCAAACGTTGATTTGGTACAACGCGCAGACAATGAGCTGATGCTGTATTACGTCAATAAAAAATAAAACCTGACATTTCATGCCCCGCCAATGAGCGGGGCATGAAGCTTTCCCATGCTCGCTTTTGTTATCCAGAGAATTTTCCAGTCTGCGTTGGTGATGTTGGTTGTCGCCCTCATCGCCTTTGTCATGTTCACTTTCATCGGGGATCCGGTCGACCAGATGGTCGGATTGGAAACGACCCTGGAAGAGCGCGAACAACTGCGCGAGCGATTGGGTCTGAAAGACCCGGTTCCAATCCAGTTTCTGAATTTTGTCGGAAATGCTGTCCAGGGCGACTTCGGAATTTCATACCAGTTCAAAAGACCGGTGGCGACTATGATCGGTGAACGTCTGCCGGCGACACTTGAACTGTCATTCGTATCTGCAATTTTTGCCCTTGTCGCCGGAATACCCATGGGCGTTTACACGGCGCTTCGGCGCAACAGCATTATCTCCAAGTTTTTCCTCACGACTTCGCTGATCGGAATTTCGTTGCCGACTTTTCTCATCGGCATCCTTCTGATTGATGTTTTTGCTGTCAGGCTTGGCCTCCTGCCAAGTTCGCAGCGAGGCGAAGTGGTCGAAATCGGCTGGTGGTCGACGGGATTTTTGACAGCATCGGGTTTGAAAGCATTGATTATGCCGTCAATTACACTTGGCCTGTTTCAGATGACCTTGATCATGCGGCTGGTGCGATCTGAAATGCTGGAAGTTTTGCGCACTGACTATATCAAGTTTGCGCGTGCGAGAGGGCTTCGGGATCGTGCTGTCCACTTTGGCCATGCACTCAAGAACACGCTGATTCCGGTAATAACCATAACCGGCTTGCAGCTTGGTACAATCATCGCGTTCGCAATTATTACAGAAACGGTATTCCAGTGGCCCGGCATGGGATTGCTGTTTCTGCAATCTGTACAGGACGTGGATATACCGATTATGTCTGCCTACCTGCTTTTGATCGGTTTTCTGTTTGTGATCATAAACCTGATCGTTGATCTTCTTTATGTATTTGTGGATCCGCGTATACGGATCACGGGCGGTGAAACATGAGTTTGGAACAGCCAAATCAGACAGAAGGTTTACTGGCACAGGCATTGGATTCAGATGTCTGGCATTCATTCAAGCGTTCCAAGATTACGATTGTAGCGGCAATTGTTACTTTTCTGATTTTCTTCGGAGCGTTTTTTGCACCGCTGATTGCTCCGCAAAACCCCTTTGAGCCGGCGAACCTCGATCTGTTTGATGCATTTACGCCGCCGGTGTGGCTTGAAGGAGGTGATCCGCGATTCCTGCTGGGTACGGATGATCAGGGCAGGGGTATTTTATCCACCCTGTTATATGGCTCCAGAATTTCCCTGGCAGTTGGGTTTGCGTCTGTCGCCTTTGCTGCAGTTTTGGGAATATCGCTCGGATTGTTGGCAGGTTATGTCGGTGGCAGAACTGATGCGATCATCATGAGGATTGCCGATATACAGTTAACGTTTCCTTCAATACTGATCGCACTGCTGATCGACGGATCGGTTCGAAGTGTGCTTGGCGGGATCAATCGTGAACAGTCAGCTTTTTATATTCTGGTTATTTCGATCGGCCTTTCATTCTGGGTCCAGTATGCGCGAACGGTTCGATCCTCCACGCTGGTTGAAAAGAACAAGGAATATGTTCAGGCAGCTCGCCTAATCGGACTGCATCCCATACGCATAATGGCGCGTCATGTGTTGCCGAATGTCATGGGACCTGTGTTAGTAATTGCGACCATCAATCTCGCATTGGCTATTATTACAGAGGCAACCCTTTCGTTCCTTGGCGTCGGAATTCCACCAACCCAGCCGTCGCTGGGAACCATGATCCGTATCGGAAATGATTATCAATTCTCTGGTGAATGGTGGATGACCTGGTTCCCTGGTCTGTTTCTGGCAATTTTAGTGCTTTCAATAAACCTTCTCGGAGACTGGCTCCGTGACGCGCTTAATCCGAGGTTACGCTGATGTCGGAAGTTCTTGTTTCAGTTAAAGATCTGGTCGTCGAATTTCCGATGCGCAAGCAAACCGTAACCGCCGTAGATGGCATTAGCTTTGAGATATTCAAGGGTGAGTTGCTTGGGGTGGTTGGAGAATCAGGCGCGGGAAAATCGATGACTGGCGCGGCCATCATTGGTTTGATTGAACCTCCCGGCCGAATTGCAAACGGAACCGTGGAACTGCGGGGCGAACGCATCGACAATCTTCCACCGGAAGTAATGCGCAGCATTCGGGGTAAGCGCATCGGCGTTATTTTCCAGGATCCTTTAACTTCGCTAAACCCGCTTTACACAGTGGGACAGCAATTAACCGAAACGATTGAGTACCATCTTCGTATCAGTGCTGGTGAGGCAAGAGAACGTGCCATCGGCCTACTGGAACGCGTTGGAATACCCAATCCATCTGTTCGTATTGACCAATATCCGCATCAGTTCTCCGGAGGTATGCGTCAACGTGTGGTTATTGCGCTGGCATTATGCTCAGATCCTGAGGTGATCATTGCTGATGAGCCAACTACCGCACTTGACGTATCGATCCAGGCACAAATTCTCGAATTGATCCGTGAATTGGCTAAAGAACGTCAGGTCGGTGTAATTTTGGTTACCCACGATATGGGTGTCATCGCGGAAACCACCGACCGGGTCCTCGTCATGTATGACGGCGAAATAGTGGAAACCGGTCCCACTGAACAGGTATTAGGCTCACCAGAACATCCCTATACCAAAAGCCTGATAGCGGCAGTCCCAAGACCAGACCGGA
Source organism: Pseudomonadota bacterium (assembly GCA_039029255.1). Taxonomy (GTDB): domain Bacteria; phylum Pseudomonadota; class Alphaproteobacteria; order Rhizobiales; family Rhizobiaceae; genus JAALLB01. The sequence continues at coordinate 31,175 of JBCCGN010000013.1, forward strand.
AGTTCAAACGGTTTCCCCAGATCAGCTACGGCGGGCGTGAGACGGTGTTCAAGATTGAAGACCTGGCACGCAATTGGCCAGAGACAAAGAAATCCGAAGGCCCGCTGGTTGAAGTCAGGAACATTACGAAACAGTTTTTGGAAAAATCGAGTTTCATCCCTTCGCAAAGAGGGTATTTTACGGCTGTTGATGATGTAAGCTTTGAAATTCGGACAGGTGAGGTTTTCGGCCTTGTTGGAGAAAGCGGATCGGGTAAATCAACCATTGCACGAATGATTGCAGCGCTCTACGACCTTGATGGCGGTGAAATCGAATTTGACGGAAAACCTGTCTCCCGAAGTGACAAAGATGCCATGTTCGAGTTCCGCCGGCAGATTCAGATGATCTTTCAGGATCCATACTCTTCGCTCAATCCGAGACACAGGGTCGATCAGATTATTGCGGAGCCGGCTCTGCATCTTGGGGCAATTCCGAAAAGCCAGATTGAGTCCCGCGTTGGTGAACTGCTTGACCGTGTCGGGCTCGGAGCCGAGGCCGGTCTGAAGTATCCGCACGAATTTTCCGGCGGCCAGAGACAACGCATCTCGATTGCAAGGGCCTTGGCGACGCAGCCAAGATTCCTGATTTGCGATGAACCAACAAGTGCTCTCGACGTTTCAATCCAGGCTCAGATCCTGAACATTTTGAAGGATCTGCAGGAACATCTCGGGCTTACAATGCTTTTCATCAGTCATGACTTACCTGTGGTTCGGCAGATGTGTGACCGGGTCGGTGTATTGAAAAACGGGCAGTTGCTTGAAGTAAGCCCAACAGAAGATTTGTTTGCAAATCCTGCCCATGATTACACGAAAGAACTGCTTCAGCTGATGCCAAAAACCGATGTGCTTTCAACCGAAGGCCTGACTGTCTGACGCAGGAAAATGTTTAAAAAAGGGTGCCCTGATCGCCGGAAGCGGGTTTCTGGGGTTTGGCAGGTTTTTTCTTTTCGACGGTTCTTGCCTTACCGTCTTTAGCAACTGCGGCGATCTTGCCGTCCTTGAATTCGACGTTGAAAGCCTCGCCACTTGATATTTCATTAGCAGAATGGACCGGCTTGTCATCTGCGTTCCTTATGACCGCATAACCGCGTTCGAGCACTGCTTTGTAGGAAAGGCTGCCAAGCAGTCTGTCAGCCTGATCAACACGACTTTTCCTCTGTGAAGTGTAATTGATGAACGCGACCCGGGCTCTTCCCGAATACATCTCAAGGTTCTCCCTGCTTCGCGCAATTGCCGCCTCCAACCCACGATAGGAAAGACGCGATGCCACTCGTTCGTAGGCTGTACGTTTTGTCCGCGCAGCCATGTCAAGACCACGTCCAAGTCGGCCACTCGCTTCATCAAACCGACGCCGGGGTAGCGCGAGGAGAGCGTCCGGAGTTGCAATGCCTCGTCCTGCAGCCAGAAGGCCGCTTCGCGCCTTTTCGAACTGCCGCGTGAGCGCGGACTGAAGACGGGCTTTGAAGGAAGCAATCGTTGCATCAAGTTCGGCTTTGACCGGTACAGCCATTTCCGCAGCTCCGGTCGGGGTTGGCGCCCGAACATCTGCAGCCAGATCAATCAGCGTCCAATCTGTCTCATGGCCAACGGCTGATATAATCGGCACATGCGATTCTGCCGCTGCCCTGACAACTGCCTCATCATTGAACCCCCACAAATCTTCAATACTGCCACCACCGCGTGCGACAATTATCAAATCCGGACGGCTCGGCTCCGGCATGTCATTAAAACCCGTAATTGCGTTGCTTACCTCGTTGCCGGTCGTTTCGCCCTGAACCCGAACCGGCCACACAGTTATGTGCAACGGAAAACGATCCGCAATCCGGTGAAGAATGTCACGTATCACCGCGCCAGTGGGAGAGGTGACCACACCGATCCGTTCCGGCATGTAGGGAAGCAATTGTTTGCGTTCAGCGGCAAACAGTCCTTCAGCTTCGAGCTTCTTCTTCCTTTCTTCAAGGAGGGCCATCAAGGCGCCTGCACCTGCCGGCTCAAGCGAATCTATGACAATCTGGTACTTGGAGGATCCTGTATAGGTTGTAAGCTTACCAGAAGCGATAACTTCCAGTCCTTCTTCGGGCTTGTGCTTTAACCGAGTGAACGAGCCTTTCCAGATTACCGATTCAATACGGGCCCGGTCATCCTTCAAAGCAAAATAGCAATGACCAGACGAATGCGGGCCTCTATATCCGGTGATTTCTCCGCGAACCCTGACATAACCGAAACGGTCTTCGACCGTTTTCTTCAGCGAGGCCGAAATTTCTGTGACCGTATACTCCGTCGCATTGGTCTTCGAGTTTCCGGTATCTGAATATGTCTGGGAGTCACTCATCCGCTCCTTTTAACAGAAACGAATGAGATGTGCCTGTTTCAAATCTCCTGCTCGGGCCTGAAACTGCGGGCTATCCACAGGGTACCAAGTGCCAGCAGCGCGGTCAGAGGCGCGAGTATCCACAGACCGGCAGCAACGAGCCCGGTGGAGCCCGCCCAGAGAATGGAAGAGAAAGCTTCTGCCAGCGTTGCAACCTTTGACGAGGTTTGCCTGCGTCGAAAGCTTGAGCGTTTTGCCTGGCTGCGGAACCACAACTGGATCATCGTTGCTGAAACCGTCGCAAGTGCGATACCCCCCGCAGCAATCGCTGCCAGTTTCAGATCGAAAAACGCAATCAAGAAGAGGATAGGCGCCACAACAATGATGATTGCACCAAGTACGGCTTCTATTTTGGCACGAATGATTGCGCCTTTCGCGATTGGTGCAGTCTGCACGAGCTGCGGAGCATCCTCACCGGAGATCGCAAGCCATGCGAGGCCCCCTGCCAACTGTCCGGCCGCCATCACCAGAACCGGCACCGCAACCACCGATAGCGCGCCTGCACTGCCAAACCCCTGCCAAAGCATGAATGCCGGCGGAATGAGATACAGGATCTGCATCAGGGTCTGCGAAATCAACCAGTGATCCCGCAGCAACAGCTTCCATTCCTTTTGCCTGAGAACGGCACCATGACTCCTGCTTGTAAAGGATGCCTTGCTTGCTTTTACATCTGATTTTGTCTGGCTGATCCCGGCTGCAACGATGACCCGTTCGCCAAAACTGCCCGCAAACGCCAGAATTGTGCCGCCAAGAATGGCGAATGCGCCGGCCACAACAATAATCAATGAATTGATTTCTCCAAGTGCCGCCCTGGCTGGAATCCAGACCCAGCTTTCAATCTCCGGAACTGATTGTGAAACCATGTCTGAAGTGAAGAATTCGATACGGGAGATGCTGCCGAGCGATGCAATCGCTGCAAGTTGAATGCCGATGATAAAACCTGCACCGACGACCGCAGCAACGATCTGGGCAACAAGCCTGGTTCGTTTGGCCCCGATAGTTTCAAACATCAGGATCGTCATGAGTAGCGAAAGCGCAGTAGCGAATGCACCGCAGGCGACCAGCACAGGAAAGGCTGCAAGCCACCAGATGCTTTCAAAGATGACCAGAACATTGATAGCTGAACCGAAAATCAGCAGGGATAGTGCGGAGGTTGCTACCGAAATAGCGGCAATTCGAACTGCGAATATGCGTCGCGCAGATACCGGCGAAGAGAGGATAAGATCAAGATCGGACCTTGAGTAGAAAACCCTTGTCACAAGCTCCATGGCCTGTGACATCATCAGGGAAAAAGTCAACAGCAGGCTGCCCGAAACCGTTGCAAACAAGGTTTTATCGATTGTCAGACCGTCTCTAATGGCAGGTGCCAGAAACAAATAGGCAATCACATGCACGACCAGCACCGCGAAAACGATAAATGCAACAATCGCCTTCTCACGCCCGGATTTGCCGGCGCTCATCATGCGCATAAAGTCACGCCACGAGAGGTTGAACTCGTGCCTGGCAAACCAGAACAGGGAGCCTGCTGCGGGATTGGCGAAACTCATGCCGCGACCGCCTGTTCTTCATTATCCTCTTCAACAAGGCCAAGAAAGATTTCTTCCAGTGTTGTATTTTCCTGACCAGCCTGGTTTCGCAGGCTATCAAGAGAGCCTTCTGCGATCAGGCGTCCTTTGGAAATCACGCCGATGCGCTCGGCCATCCGCTCAGCAACCTCGAGAATATGTGTTGTCATGATCACTGAACATCCGCGTTCAACACGGGCAAGCAGCACATCCTTGACGAGGCGGGCTGATCCCGCATCAAGACCAGTGAGCGGTTCATCCAGGATTATCAGCCTTGGATCATGAACAAGGGCGCCGGCAAGGGCAACCTTTTGGCGCATGCCTTTGGAAAATCCTTCACAGCGTTCATGTGCATGCGGGTTTAACGCAAGCCATTCGAGCAGTTCGGCAGCGTTTCGCTTGGCTTCTTCTGTTTCCACGCCCCAAAGACCGGCGACAAATTCCAGATATTCGAGTGGTGTTAGCCGGTCATAAATCATCGGTTCATCAGGAACCCAGGCCATCATCTGTTTTACACCAACCGGATTGGTGACGGCATTTTCGCCAAACACATGAATGTCACCCTTATCCGCTTGCATCAGACCTGCAACCATTCGCAGCGATGTTGTCTTGCCGGCACCATTGGGCCCGAGCAATGCATAAAATTCACCGGAATTAACCGAAAAGCTCAAATTGTTGACCGCTGGACGATCAAAGGTTTTTGAGAGGTTTTTCACCTCTAACGCCAGTTCTTGCATGAATGTCCACCCCGTTTGGAAATTTCAGGGAACAGGGTTGCACTGCAAGGTTTCGGATCGGTAAATTGCAGACCTCAAGTTTTATCGGAAAATTTGCATGACCCGATAGAAATTTCAGAAGTGTGAAAATTCTCCAATTAAAACAGACGGTTAAAGTGTATTGATCAACGCCGCAACTTAAGCATGTGTTAACCATGATGGGATTATGGTTGTTACTTGAGCAGGGCAGTGGATATCATTGAATGAATTTTCAGGAAAATTATGTGGGAGCAGGCAGAAAAGCCGGCAGAAGCAAACGAATTTTGAGCAAACGCGTACCCAGGATCGGTTGGGTGGTGTTCTCACAGCATGCAAATCCGGTACATTGTTCCGTTAAGGATTTCACCGAAGAAAGCGCCATTTTGACGATGTCCGGATGGCTTGGTGTCCCGGGGGAATTTACTCTGTATGTCGAGCCTGACAGCATCCGGGCCCAGTGCAAGGTCATTCGCAGCAATGGCAGTAATGTAGAAGTACAACTGCGAGATCTGGAAGAAAACATACGGTTTCGTTCATCGCACGTAACTGCCGCCTGAAAATGATCTGAGTTTCGGCAGGCTAAAACGAAAACTCGTCGAATATTTTCAGTATGTCGCCGTTCCAGCTGCCATGGAATTTCTCCAACATGTCTTCCGCTGGCGTTTTTGCAGAACCCACAATGTCTTCCAGTGGTGCCAGAAACGCCGTTTCATCGAGCCCGTCCGAGTTTTCACTTTTTCGGGCTGCCAGCCCGGAACGCGAAATTTCGAGAACTTCCTTGGCGACATGAAGAAGCGGCTTGCCATCAATAACGGCCTGCAAACCTTCAGCGGGCACTGCATTGCGGAGCTCTCCAACCATTTCCGGTGTCCAGCCAGCCGTTACTTCCTCGGCGGCACTGAGCGCGCTTTCTTCATACAACAGTCCAACCCAAAACGCAGGTAGTGCACAGATCCTTTGCCATGGGCCTCCATCGGCGCCGCGCATTTCAAGGAAGCGTTTGAGGCGAACGTCGGGAAAGAGCGTGCTCATATGGTTGCCCCAGTCTCCCATATTGGCCTGCCAGTCTTCCACCTCTCCCTTTAGCGCACCATCCAGAAATTGCTGAAAGGTGACATGGGTACAATCATGATACTTGCCGTCACGAATGATGAAATACATTGGAATATCCATCGCCCAGTCGACATACTTCTGAAAGCTGAAGTCCGGTTCCAGCATGAAAGGATGATATCCACCTCGTTGGTTATCCACATCTCGCCAGATATCGCTGCGCCAGGAAAGCAATCCGTTCGGTTTGCCTTCCGTAAATGGGGAACTGGCAAAAAGGGCGGATGCAAGCGATTGCAGTTTCAGGGATACCTGAAGTTTGCGAACCATGTCTCGCTCGTCAGAGAAATCCAGATTGACCTGAATGGTCGTGGTTCTGAACATCATGTCGTGCCCCTGTTTCCCGACTTTGGGCATATAGTTCTTCATAATGTTGTATCGGCTTTTGGGCATCATCGGCGTTTCTTCGAACGTCCACAATGGAGAACCGCCAACCCCCAGAAACCCAATGCCGATGTCAGCGGCAATCTTCTTTACCTGTGCAAGATGCTGATTGGACTCGCGGCATGTTTCGTGGATGGTTTTCAAAGGAGCGCCTGAGAGTTCGAACTGTCCCCCTGGTTCAAGCGATATTGCACCACCACCGTCCGGATTAAAGAGACCGATTATGTTACCGGCATCATTGATTGGTTCCCAACCGGTTTCCCTCTGCAGCGCCTCAAGAATGGTCCGAATTCCCTTTTCACCATCATAGGGTACGGGTGTGCAGGATTGCGTGCAGTATCCGAATTTCTCGTGCTCAGTACCAATTCGCCATTCTTCCTTGGGCTTGCACCCTTCGGTCAGCCAGCCAACAAGCTGGTCATTGTTCTCAATCGGTTGATTGTCCGTTGTGTCGCGAGCCATCAGGGAGAAATTCCGTCATAGAATTGAGCGTGAAGAAACTGCTAACCAGAATGGGGGAGCATAATCAAGCGTTTCCTTGTAAACGTCTGTTTATCCTTATTGATGCCAGTCGCCAAATTGTGCCTGCACGAGTGCCAGTGCTGCAACAGCAGCCGTATCAGCCCGCAAAATTCTGGGACCAAGGCCCAGACGCACAACGTTAGGCCACGTCCCGATCAGTTCGCGCTCATCCGAACTGAACCCTCCTTCCGGCCCGATAATGATGGCGATGGGTTTGTCCTTGTCGTGTGAAACATCCGAAATTCCAGTATGATTGCTCGCCGCCTCATCACAAAAGAAAATCAGACTGTCGGATTCCAGTGCATTGATAAGCTTCTCAAGTGGAATGGTGTCGCGAAGTTCCGGCAGACTGATGATGCCGCACTGTTCCGCAGCTTCAACCGCATTTGAAGCAATCCGTTTCTGATTGAGCGTGCGAACCTGCGTAAACCGGGTGATTACCGGTTGCAGGGTTCCCACACCCATCTCCACTGCTTTCTGGATCATATAATCGAGTCTCGCCTGTTTGAGTGGTGCAAAACAATAAACAAGCTTGGGAGGTTCCGGCTGCTCACGCGTGAGTTTCATGGGCTCAAGTTGGCATTTTTTACGCCCTTGAACCTTTATTTGCGCGCGCCACTCGCCGTCACGTCCGTTGAAGACGAGAACTTCCGACCCATCCGCCAAACGAAGCACATTCAGAAGGTAGTTCGCCTGTTCCCGGCTCGCTTCAAACGCTTTGCCCTGTGCAAGGTCTGGTTCAACAAACAGCCTTTGGGATTTAAAGTCATGTATCGCCATACTATGCTGTTACATCACCCGATGCGTGGATGCCATACAGGCATGTAGCCGTTTTTTAAAACCGAGACGGTTGAGATCGGTGTGATCAGGCAGGAGTTTTCCGGTTCCATGCTGGTCAATCGATAACCATTCCCCGACCATTTGTGGAACTGTCCAGAGTGTTTTGCAAAACACGTGCTGTCGGACCGCACCATTGCTCCATCTGGCAATTCGTCCAGATCTTCTGACGAAAGCGCGGGATATATGCCGGTCCTTTCGGTGTGCAGACGGGCATCGATTGTGTCTGCGACGCTCCCATGGATTTTCCCGAATGCACTTTGCCAGCCAAACGCAAAAGCCTTTGCCGCTTTCCTGCGGCATTCGAAACAGGGTCGGTGTCCTGCTGCAAGTGCCGACACCTCGTCCAGGAAAAACAGTTCCGTGTATCCTTCTCCCATGACTGTCCGGTTACGCTGCCTGAATTCAGTCAGACAAATTATCCAGCGTCGGGATGCCCACTTGCGTTTCAGAAGTGTTTTGGTTGCCGGATCGTGTATGCGTCCGCCCTTGTTTCCCATGAATTTGCCGCGCCAATTATCGGCGACGATACAATTGTCAGGGGTGACACGGTTCTGTAGCGGCAAAATCTACAATGCCTTTTGCTGAACGGTCGGCTCAGTATCGCGATCTTTTCCGAAAAAGCCTGAAGCATCGAGCCCCTTGTCCCAATACGGTGTGGGACCAAAGAGTTCCGCAAAATAATCAATAAACAGCCTGACCTTGGCAGGCAGAAAATTGCGGCTCGGATAGATTGCATAAATGCCCAGGCCTTTGCTGCTGGAGTAACGGTGAAGTACCCGTTTCAACTGGCCTGTTTTGAGTTCTTCACTTATGTCCCACGTCGAACGTAACGCAATTCCAAGGCCTGCAATAACCGTTTCACGCACAACTTCACTTGAATTGGTTTGCAGGGTTGAGGAGGGGCGGTATGTAACCTGTCCCTCGTCCCCTTCAAGTTTCCACGGACCGGGGTAATGCGGCGGAATGAGTGAATGACGATCAAGGTCCTCAATCGATTCCGGAACGTCTGATTTTTCAAGATATTTTGGTGCTGCACACAGGATTCGACGAACCGGCGCAAGTTTACGGGCAACAAGCGTCGAATCCGGTAGTTCCCCGATGCGGATTGCCAGATCAAAGCCACCCGACACGATATCGACATAGGTATCAGAAAGTTCCAGATTGACACGAAGCTGGGGATTCGCGCGCATGAATTTCACAAGATGAGGTGCGATATGCATGCGTCCGAATGAAGTGGGTGCAGAAATTTTCAACAACCCGCGAGCCAGTGAACTGCGCCTTGCCACAAACGCTTCCGCTTCTTCAATACCTGCGAGAATTGCAACAACACGCTCATAGAAACCCTGTCCTGACTCGGTCAGCGATATCTGGCGTGTGGTTCGGTTCAGCAGCCTGGTTCCCAACCGTTCCTCCAGCCTTTGAAGGCGTTTGGAAATCACGGCTGGAGAAAGCCCCATCTCACGGGCTGCCGCTGACATACTGCCCATCGAAACAACTTTCGAGAAGACTGCTAGATCATCAAATCGGCTCATGAATTGATTTTACACACACAAAGCCTTGAGAACAAAATAAAAAAACCCGCCAGAAGAGAAGGCGGGTTCCGAATACTTAATGGACTGGAGAATTAACTCTGTCCAAACAGGCTCGCAAACGGGTTGGTATTTTCCCGCAACACCGCGCTGGCGTTCTGCCCAGGGCCAATCACCACGACTTCTGTTCCAAGTTTTACGCGCTCATACAGATGCTCAACATCTGAATTCAGCAAACGGATACATCCGGAAGAAAGGTTAAGACCGATTGACCATGGCTGATTGGTTCCGTGAATCCGGTAAAGCGTATCCACATTACCCTGATAAAGATAAAGCGCACGCGCTCCCAACGGATTATCGATTCCACCTTTTTGTGTGATGGGCAAAATAATACCCTTTTTGCGTTCACGCGCGCGCATTGCTGCAGGTGGTGTCCAGCTTGGCCATTCCGCCTTGCGGCGGATCACAGCGTTACCCTTCCAAGCAAAACCTTCACGGCCGACGCCTACACCATAACGGACAGCTTTTTTGCTGGATGCAACATGATAGAGAAACTTCCTGTCTGTATCGATGACGATCGTTCCTGACTTCAGTTTAGTGCTGATGCCGATATTGCGACGCTTATATTTGCTGGGCACGCGACGGTCGGTGCGAATTATGTTCGGATTGCGTTCAACCCAACGCCGTTCCGTGAAATCAAATACACGCTCTGCTGATGCCCTGCCGGTAAGACCGAATGTGGTTGCCGCGACCGTACCACCTGCCAGTACTGATAAAGCTTTACGCCTGGTAATCATGATCTTCCCCTAAAAAATGAGTCCATTGCCATAACCTAGGGTAACCTATTTTTTTCAGGAAAAAAAGGCAAGTTCGATTTGGTTCAGATTCTGTTCGGCAGAAACCTGTCAGTGGGTTTGGAGGCTTTGGTGATGACACGGAAAACACCAAAAGCGGGTGATCTTTCTGCTTTTTCGCAAGTTTTCCGCAACCGACAACATCGAATGTCAGGTGACAACGACCTTCGCACCAACTTTTGCACGTTCGTATAGGTCCATCACATCTTCGTTACGCATCCTAATGCAACCTGAAGAAACGGCCTGCCCGATGGTCCAGGGCTGATTCGTGCCGTGAATCCGGTAAAGTGTACTGCCCAGATAAAGCGCGCGTGCACCCATCGGGTTTGCCGGACCGCCCTCCATGAAGGCTGGAAGTTCCCTACCCTTGGCCCGTTCGCGCTCTATCATTTGTTGCGGTGGACGCCAGCTTGGCCACTCGGCTTTACGGGAAATGTTCTCTGTTCCCTTCCATTCAAACCCTTCCTTGCCTACACCCATGCCATAACGGCGGGCTTGTCCGTCACCCAACACCAGGTAAAGGAATTTGGTGTTTGTATCGATAATGATCGTGCCGGGCTTCTGACTGGACTCGAAATTCACCACCTGCGGCAGGAATTTCGGATCAATCGGACGTTGTGCAGCCTGTTTCTGGATGTAGGCCGCTGCTTGAGCATTGGAAGATTGGGGGGCAGGAGTCTGAACCCGGGCATATGCGGTCTGTGTCTGGCTTTGAGAGGCAGTTTGTGACCGAGAACGAGCGACTGACGATCGATCTTCCCGGTTGAATGCCGCAAATATTCCCGTCGCACGCCTGTTCTGTTTCTTGTTTACGTTCCAGCTCCACGATTTTCTCTTCTTTGTCTTCGCCTTTGGCTTTGGTTGGTACAACCGGACCTTCGCCTTTTGCGAGGCTGTTGGAGGTCTTTTCAGTTGCAGGAGCCACGGGGCTGTCAGATCGGGGGAGAGAACAACCGCAGGCGGTGTCGAGTAGCGTGAACTGTCTGCTTCAGCCTGAGCAACAGGCATGGCAATGATGGCAGTAGTCAGCAATAGAACGGTTTTTCTGGTCATGACGTAGTCCCTACATGTTCGTCAATGTTTCTGCGCAACACACGCGCAAGTTGGTAAGAGAATGACGCAAGACCAGTTCGAAATTATGAATCGTCGGGCAATAATTAAAACTTGATTCATTCTTGGTAAAAGAACGCTTTGTGTTAACCATTAACAGAACGTTAATCCGTGAGTCGGAGCATGATATGGAAGAAAAACCGGGTCTTGTTAAAGGTGATGATGGCATTACACGCTGCTTCTGGGCAGGACCACAGCCAGACTACGTGACCTATCACGATGAAGAATGGGGTAGGCCGGTAGGTTGCGATACCCGGCTGTTCGAGAAAATCTGTCTCGAAGGATTTCAGTCCGGCCTTTCCTGGTACACGATCCTGTCCAAACGCGAAAACTTCCGGGAAGCCTTTCACGGTTTCGAGATCGAAAAGGTCGCTGCAATGAGTGAGGCCGACATTGAAATGCAGGTGCAGAATGCAGGCATCATACGGCATCGCGGCAAGATCACGTCCACCATCAACAACGCCAGACGGGCGCTGGAACTTATTGAAGAGAAGGGCTCACTCGCCGCTCATTTCTGGGCATACGAACCGGGGCCGGAAGATCGTCCGGAAAAGATCACCCGCGAGACGATTCCAAGCAGTACGCCGATCTCGACAGCGATTTCCAAGGATCTGAAAAAACGCGGCTGGAGTTTTGTCGGGCCTACAACTGTCTACGCATTCATGCAGGCCATGGGTATGGTCAATGATCATATCGAAGGATGTGAGTTCCGGGAGAAGGTTGAAAAGGCGAGGGCAGAGTTCAAGAGGCCTTGCTAAGAGTCCGAAAGGTTTATTCATGAGTTGGGTTCTGGATGAGTATATTGAAACATCTGCTGGCCGTGTTGCGGCCGGTCGGTATGGATCAGGTCGTGACCTCATTCTGGCGCACGGTTGGCCCTGGTCCTCATTTTCCTGGCATAGGGTGATACCTGAACTGGGAAAGAATTTTCGTGTCCATTGGTATGATATGCCGGGCTACGGAAAGTCTGAAAAACATGAAGAACAGATAACTTCGCTGGATGTTCAGGGCGAGATATTTGTCGAGGTTTCAGAACATTGGAAGCTCAATGAACCTTTGGTGGTAGCGCACGACTTTGGTGGAGTCACCACACTTCGTGCACATCTGCTGCATGGATGTAACTTTGGGAAATATGCCCTTATGAATGTAGTGGCGATGAGACCGTGGGGTTCAGAGTTCTTTGACCACGTTGGACGCCATGTGGATGCATTTTCCGGGTTGCCGCCTCATATACATCAAGCTGTGGTGGAAGCTTACATCCGCGGGGCGATCGTCGGTCATATTAAACCAGAAGACATACAGGCATTGGTAACGCCATGGTTGGATGATCAAGGCAAAAACAGCTTTTACAAACAGTTCGCTCTGGCTGATGAGAGGTTCACGGCAGAAGTCGAATCGATGTTTGGCGACATCAGATGTCCGGTGAATATCATTTGGGGCGCGGACGATCCCTGGATTCCGATAGCAAGAGGCAGAGCATTGCACGAACTCGTGCCTCATGCCGAATTTGTTGAACTAACGGGAGTTGGTCATTTGCCTCAACTTGAAGACCCCAGTCAGGTAGCGGATGTCTTGAATGCATTCTTTCTGAAAGATGATTGATCCCGTTCTACTTTGCTAAGGCTCTCATTTCCCTGTTGGCTTTGTGGATTATGGACGGCGCACTTGATCCACCCGCACGGTCTGCTTTGTGACGGGCGGTTTCGTATATCTGTTTGAGTCTGGCGAGTTTAGCGGGATTTCCAGAAGCTTTTATAACGCTGGATTGATAGACAGATTTTAGCTGGTTCAGAAGGATATCATCCACATCCGCCATCGTTGCATTGGCGTGCTGGGCAAATGCGCCAGCAAGCATCAGGGCAATTATCAGGAAACGAAGCATCTGTTTTCCTTTGCTGAAAAAGATATTTCCATTGTGGACCCCAGTGTCAACTAAGAGTTCCTTGCCCGAAATTCACATTCCGGTTAGGTAACGCGCGTTTTAACCGTTTAAGAAATTTATATGCCCGAGAAAAAGAAACAGCCGCAAAAACTGAAGGCGCTACTTCCCCGTGGTTTCGTTGACCGCAAAGGCGATGAGATTCGTGCGACCGATGCAAATAGTTGAAGTAGAGCATGAAGATTCAAGTCTGGACCATTCATTCGGCAAAACGATTGGAGATGGATTCGAAGATCATATGCAAAGGTTGGTCTACAACAAGAGCGCACTTTTCACATCGATTGAAAAACACCATCAAAATTCACAAGTCAGAAACAGAATATTCACGCACACTGATAGGAAAAATCTTGTCCATTTTTGGCAAGAGATTTGATCAAGACACGTTGATTGTTGATGGGATGAGATTGCTTCAGTGTTTTGAGCTTGCCGGTGAGGAGCCTCCCGTAAAGCTTCATCCCGGTAAAAACTATCAAATTGGCTTTGACTCATTCGTGGCACTGGTCAGCAGAGCAAGTGCGAAGGGCAGGTTTGGACGGTAATCTTATGCCAATTGGTCTTTTGAGTAACTCTTGAGGTAGCATTGCATATTGGAGGATTTAGAAAATGCGTAGGACATCGGATATAGAAAACGTTATCAAATCTTATCCGGTTTCAATCGAAGAAAAACTGAGTGATCTGCGTCACCTTGTGCTCTCTGTTGCGGAAGAAACCGAAGGTGTTGGCGAGATTGAAGAATGCCTTAAATGGGGTCAGCCAAGCTTTGTAACGAAAAAGCCCAAATCCGGCAGCACGATCCGGATTGATGCGGTAAAGGATGAACCGGACAGAGTGGCCATGTATTTCATTTGCACGACCAATCTGGTTGAAAGCTTCCGCGAACTGTATCCTGAAACATTCAATTTTGAAGGCAATCGAGCGCTCATCTTCAAGATTGATGAAGTCGTGCCTGAAGAAGAACTGAAGCATTGCATCGCAATGGCCCTTACCTATCATCTGAATTGAAATCCGAGCTTGTCATTTCCGGTCAGTCGGACTAAACAACGCCCATGAATTTTATGCGCGTCACGGCTCTGGACTTTCATCATGTCCATCGACATTCCGGCACTTGATCCGGAAGCGAATTCTTTTTGCGCAAGCGCAGATACCATCTTTCCGTTTCAAGACTTTAGACTCAATGCCGCGACGAGCGTGTTGCCGGCGGAATGAGAGAAATTCACCAGAAGAAGTAATCAGGTCCATGTCCGAAAAAAAGAAGAAAAAACCGCAAAAGCTGAAGGCGAGACTTCCCCGCGGATTTGTTGATCGCTCCGCTGACGATATCCGCGCGACCGATGCAATGATCGCAAAGATCAAAACCGTGTATGAAAAATACGGCTTTGATCCGGTCGAGACACCACAGTTTGAATATACAGACTGCCTTGGGAAGTTCCTGCCCGATTCAGATCGTCCGAATGAGGGCGTGTTTTCGCTCACCGATGACGACGATCAGTGGATGAGCCTGCGTTATGACCTGACCGCACCGCTTGCCCGGCATGTGGCGGAAAACATTAATGAGATTCAGTTGCCATACCGAACCTATCGTTCGGGCTGGGTTTTCCGTAACGAAAAACCGGGTCCGGGCCGGTTCCGCCAGTTCATGCAGTTTGATGCGGATACGGTTGGGGCACCGGGCGTCCAGGCCGATGCTGAAATGTGCATGATGATGGCCGATGTCATGGAAGCGCTTGGCATCAAGCGCGGCGACTATGTCATCCGCGTCAACAACCGCAAAGTGCTGGATGGGGTTATGGAAGCGATTGACCTCGGCGGCGATGAGAATGCCGAGAAGCGTCTCAATGTCCTCCGCGCTATCGACAAGCTGGACCGGCTAGGCGTCGAAGGTGTTCGTCAACTGCTGGGTGAAGGCCGCACCGATGAGAGCGGCGACCGGACCGAAGGTGTAGGTTTGGATGATGACGCAATTCAGATTGTCGTTTCTTATATTTCTGCAGGACAAGTAACCCAACCTGAAAGAGGGTTCGCTGCATCAGGTGGTATATCACTTGGAGAAAATGAAACTTTCGACAAAGGTGATTTTGAACTGATGCTCATGAAAGAACTTTTTGACCAGGCTGGTTATAGCGATGGGCGAGTGGTTATTGACCAATCTTGCGTTCGCGGTCTCGAATATTACACCGGTCCTGTCTTCGAAGCGGAACTGACCTTCAAGGTGAAAAACGAAAAAGGTCAGGAAGTTGTCTTTGGTTCGGTCGGCGGTGGTGGGCGGTATGACGGCCTCGTCAAACGCTTTACGGGTCAGGATGTTCCCGCAACCGGATTTTCGATGGGCGTTTCCCGTCTGATGTCCGCGCTCAAGAACAATGGTCTTCTTGAAGGCAGCGATGTGCTCGCACCCGTGCTGGTGACGGTTATGGACAAGGGAGCACTCGCCACCTATCAGGGCTTCGTCCAGCAACTACGCGAAGCAGGTATTCGTGCCGAGATGTATCAGGGCAATCCGAACAAGTTCGGCAAACAGTTGCAATATGCCGACCGTCGCGGCTGCCCGATTGCCGTCATTCAAGGGTCTGATGAGCGCGAGTCTGGCAAAATCCAGCTCAAGGATTTGATTGAAGGCCGAAAGCAGGCTGAGGCCATCGCTTCAAATGAAGAATGGCGCGAGACACGGCCGGGCCAGTTTGAGATTGCTGAAACTGATCTCGTGGCGGAAGTGAAAAAACTGCTGATGGAGCAGCAGGGGGAATGAGCCTAACCGCCATCACCGATTATCTCGCATCCGTAGGTTGCGAATTCCCGGAAATTGGACTGCTGCAACCTGCCGATCCGTTTCTTGACACGACGGGGGAGGACCTGCGACGGCGTATTTTCATTACCCAGGAGAACTCCGGAACGACACTTTGTTTGCGCCCGGAGTTTACGGTTCCCGTGTGTATCGCACACTTGCAAGGTGCCAGAGGACCCGCCCGATATGCCTATGGTGGCAGTGCTTTCCGTCAACGGCGGAACGAAGCATCGGAATTCATCCAGGCCGGTTTTGAGGATCTCGGAAACTCAGACAGATTGCAGGCAGACTTGAACTGTATTGAGGTAGCGCTGAGAACGCTGGATGCGGCTGGTGTGAAAGAAACCAGTTTGATCGTCGGAAATCAGTCAATCTTCATGAAGCTTCTTGACGCGCTCGAAATACCCAAGGCATGGCGCAAGAAGCTTATTCGTGCGTTTGGTGATACGGATCTGCTGAAGACACATCTGGATGTTTTGTCCGGACAAGCCAATCCGGTCCTGGAAGGTTTGCCGCCAGAAATCCGAACTGCATTGAACCTTGGCCGTCCGGCGGTGGAGGAAGCGGTGAAAGAAAAAATGCTCGCCGATGGACTGCCTCTGACCGGCGGGCGCACTTCTGAAGCCATTGCCGAGCGGATACTGGAAAAAGCCGAACTTGATGCTGTACGCCTTGAAGCGGAAAAGCAGACAATTCTGGAAGCATTCCTGCAGATTGATGTTTCTCTCGCAGATGCGGCTTCAACAATATCCGGATTTGAATCCGAATTCGGACTTGTTTTGCCTCAAGCAGCAGATGCACTTGAGGCATACAACAGCACACTGGATCGCAAGTTGGACGCAGCGGTTTATCGCGCCAGCTTCGGCCGCCGGCTGGACTATTACACCGGGCTCGTTTTTGAAGTTTACCGCAACGGTTTCGATCGTCCGCTGGTTGGGGGTGGCAGGTATGACCACCTGATGACATTGCTGGGGTCTGAAAAAGAAGTCCCTGCCGTAGGTTTTGCGGTCTGGGTGGACAGGCTCGGAGAAAAGCCATGACCTTCACACTCGCACTTCCGTCCAAAGGCCGATTGAGGGAAAAGGCAATTGAATTGTTTTCAGCGGCCGGATTCAAACTCAATCTTCCCGAAGATGATCGCAGCTATCAGGGATACCTTTTTGGAGTGCCCGGAATGGACGCGGGCATTGATGTTGTGTTCTTGTCGGCGTCGGAAATTTCACGCGAACTGATCAGCGGCAACATTCATATCGGTATCACCGGGGAGGATCTGGCCCGTGAATCCGTCATGAATGCTGAAGAGTATCTCGAGTTTGCTGTAAGGCTCGGCTTTGGTCATGCAAATGTGGTCATCGCGGTACCTGAAGCATGGGCCGATGTGGAATCGATGGCAGATCTTGACGATGTGGCCGCGGATTTTCGAAACCGTCATGGCCGCAGGTTGCGCATTGCCACGAAATACTGGAACCTTACTCAGGGTTATTTTGCCGACCATGGTATTGCCGTATACCGGATTGTGGAAAGTCTTGGCGCAACCGAGGCGGCTCCCGCGGCCGGCCAGGCGGATGCGATTGTTGATATCACGTCCACCGGCTCTACCTTGAAAGCAAATGGTCTGCGGATTTTGACAGATGGTGTCATATTGAAATCGCAAGCCAATCTTATTGTGTCGAAAGTGGCTGAGACAGATGACCTTAGCGCAAAGGCTGCACTTGCAATCTGCAGCAGTTTGTCCAAAGTTGCCGCAAACTGATAATTGTAATTCGTCCGGGGAATTCCGGGATTAAGGGAAGAGACATGGATAAGCGAAGAATGAACCGTAGAAAGTTTCTTGGGCTCGCTGCAGTGGGCAGCCTTGCGGCACCTGCGCTTTTGAGTGCCAGCCGGGTAAATGCTGCCGAAATCGAAAAAATGGCAGGACAGTTACTTGTTCCCGGATTTCCAGGTTCATCCCCGGATTCCAAGTCCGCCAGAGCACTGGCAAATCACATCGCAAGTGGAAGGGCAGGCGGCGCCCTGTTTCTTCGCCACAATGTGAAAAGTGGTGGCAGTACCAAAGCAACAGCCCAGTCATTCATTGCGGCAAATCGCGGCAGCCTGCTTGCCATAGATCAGGAAGGCGGCAAGGTACAACGTCTTGGCAAAAAACACGGATTCACTCCGATGCCCACAGCCAAGTGGGTGGCCGGCAACAGATCGGTCGATGAAGCCAAAGTCTTGTATGCGAAGGCGGGTCGTGAGTTGCGCTCTGCCGGTTTCAACCTCAACATGGCACCTTCGGTTGATATTCATGATCCGAAAAATCCGGTGATCGGCAAGTATGGCCGTGGCTTTTCTACAGATGTGGAACGTATTTCAGCTTATGCCGGTGCGTTTGTGGACGGTTTTGCCGCTGCCGGTGTTGCCTGCTCTCTGAAACATTTTCCGGGCCATGGTTCGTCACGCAGTGACAGTCATGATGGGTTTGTCGACATTACCAACACCTGGAGCAAGGAGGAACTTGTTCCGTTTAAACGCCTTGCAAACAAGGCGCCGCTGATAATGGGCGGACATCTGTTTCACCCGCAATTCTCAAACGGGAAATCGCCGGTCACCTTCTCGCAGAAGGCGCTTGTTGCCCAGTTGCGCAATGGACTTGGTTATAACGGCGTTATCCTGACCGACGATCTCGACATGGGTGCAATCAGAAAGTCATTCCAGTTGAAAGAGGCCATTATCCTCGCCCTCGCTGCAGGCAATGATCTTCTTCTGCTTTCAAATTCATTGAACTATGACGAAGCCCTGCCGGCCGATGCAGTCAAATGGATTTCCGGCGCTGTAAAGAGCGGACGAATTTCAAAATCACGGATCAAGTCTTCGTATAACAGGGTCATGTCACTGAGGAGACGCTTCAGCGCCTAGAAACCGGAATACAAGCTGTTGAGACAGCGTAGACCGTTACTCTTGGATTTCGTGTCGGGATCTGCTGCTTTCAAATGCGGGTTATTGTGTTTGTCTAATTGCCGCGTTTCCCGAAAACGGACTTGGCACCGCTGTTTGAGTTCCGTTGAACGCCCCTTGAATTCATCTGATCCCGGCGCTTGTTGATCATCTGTTCGATTGCATCGAAATCCTCTGCGTTATCGCGGTCCATATCGAAGGACGATGTGCTGCTGTCGCGGGTTCCATAACTGTTTCCGCCAGGCGTCCCTGAAAGAAATCCACATTCTACGAGTTGCCAGATTCCGCCGATATACGGAACAAGTGCAATGAAATACCAGAAGCCGCTCTTGTCCCGATCATGGTAGCGTTTGACCGTGGTAGCGGCATTTACCCAGATCACGGGAATTATTGCCGCTACTACAAACAGCAACACGCTTGCGCCCAGCCCTGCTTTCTCGTTGCTTGAAAGATTGTCGAAGTCAGTGATTGAAAGTCCGGTGACGGCCACAAGCAGCAGGAATGCTACAACAAACCATACGAAAATCGCCAATTGCCCGCACCACCACTGCATGCGTCCAATTCTGCCCTGGAAACCGAAAAACAAATTCATCGTTATTCTCCCCTGAATAGTAATTGGGAGATTAAAAGAAAAACCAAATTAAATTCTTAAAATCGGAATGGAAACACTTGTAAGGGTTAACAAGTTGTTTGTATCCAACATGGATCACTGTCGGATTTACTGAAATAGGGTTGCCAAGCGGCAACCCTATTTACTGTATCTAATCGGAAACTTTACCAGCGTTTTGCATCAACCGACAGGTTACCTGGCCCGGCCACTGAAAGCGCGAGGAACCCACCAGCCATTGCGATGTTTTTCATGAACAGGATGAACTGAATCTGTTCGGCGAAGTTGTTGTGAAAGATCAGGGCGGAAACCACACAGAACACGGCAAGCAGCCAGCTCACAATTCTGGTCTGGAAGCCGGCGATAAGTGCAATCCCGGCGACTACTTCAAAAATTGCTGTACCCCAGGCAAGTAGCGTGCCCATGGGCAGGCCGACTGAGCCTATATAGCCTGCTGTTCCAGCGATGTTGCCGAATTTGTTCAGTCCTGCGAGAACGAAGATGGCTGCCAGCAGAATACGGGCAATCAGGAGGACGGTTGCATTGTTCATTGTTACTGCTCCTTTTAATTTTTGAGCGATTGTTGCATCAGATTTGGTTTTCTCCGCGTGGGAGTATCTAGGTGGGGAACAATATAGATTGGAAGCCGCCCTTCGTCAGGGTCTAATTCGGTAGACGGATTGTTCAGCATCTGGATGCTCTGGACAAAGCGGGTGTTACTATTTGGTAACCCTTTGATTTCACTGTTTCTTGTCACTTGCCTGATAGTTTTGGGACTCGATAATCAGGGGAAATGTCATGCGACGTGGAGCGAAGAGCTCTTTTGGCGAGAAAACATTACTGGTAATTGCTGCAGTTTTTGCAATTGCGGTTACACACTTGTTCTGGTCGTTCGGGGCATCGGAGAGTGATGTTTCCGGCATGATTATGGAAGCAAACGCTGCTACTGCACAGAATGATAAGGGCGAGTTTCTGTGTTTCCCTGAACTTAAAGGTTCCGGCACAATACATTCAATCTACTCTTACAGCGGCGGAGCTTGGCTTGACCCCGAGGATCGCTCATCACCGCGGGTCATAAATGTCGAAGTAAAACCGACAAAGAGGCCTGTTCTGCTTGCACTCAGCGGATACGATTCAATCGCCTGGCAGATCAAGCCGCATGAAGGTGCCAGAATTGCCGGAATCTGGGTGAGCGGTTATCACGAACCTGTGGTCCTTGGCGTGCCGGATGGCGTCTCGGTCGGCAAGACTTTTCTCAAGGCCGAATGGAGCAATGAAGACAGTGAATGCTTACTTTCCAGCAACCTTGAACGTGTAAATCTGAAGCTCGAGAAGAAGCGAAAGGACGGCTGGCCCAGCGCCGAAGCTCACATAAAGGGTAAAAGACACTTTTTGTTTGATCGCTACTACCGCCTCGACAATGCCCACAATCGCCAGACCTTTCAGGATGCAGTCGCGCGGGCATTCCGTTTCCAGACTCCAGGAACGAATATTTCCGTTGGAAATGCTCGTGAAAAGTCACACGTGATATCTGACAAAAGCATTTCGAGTTTCGAAAGAGGCATAAAAACTGCCAGCCTCGAAGTGAAACGGCTGGAAAATCCGACGAACATGCCGAAACTGAAACTTCGGGGTGCCAGTGAACCAATCCATAAGTTCGACAAACCCGAGGGGTTTCTGAAACAGGCAATTGCAAAAGGCTATCTGAAAGACGGCAAGAAGGAGTTTGATTATTATTGCGAATACAAAGCTGCGTTGCAAAGGCTCTCAGGAAAATCAGGAAAGAACGCTTGCCAGTTTCATGTTCGCCACAAGTACGAGAAAGCCTATACCGTACTGGGAAACTTTGAGTTTCCACCAAAGACCTGCTTTCCCCAGCCGACTGTGATCCTGCTCCCACCCGACATGCACAAGCCTTATGTAACTGCGTGCAGTGGCGACAATTACGAGATCCTTTATCTGCGGTTGTTCGAAAAGCCCTGCCTTGAAGGACGGAGCAAATGTGACAGTCTGGAGCGGATACGCGATCGCCGGGCGCGCAACGAACGCAAGAAGAAATACAAATCTTGAACCGGCGTCGTTCAGAATTCATTCAGTAAACATCTGGCATCCTTAAATCAGTTGTTGCTTATGGGCGAGGCAACCTTTTGGAAACTGAAAGGACTGCGCCATGACGCTTCACAATAATTCACGCCGAAACCTGCTAGCCGGAATGGTGGGCATGATAAGTATCGGAACTTTCGGCAATCGGGCAGCGGCTGCCATATTGACACCAAACGCTGCGGAGGGTCCGTTTTATCCCACACCTCCCATGCGAACCCCTGATACAGATAACGATCTGGTTAAAATATCCGGACTGGTGGAAGAGGCAGGAGGCGAGGTTTTCACTTTGCGCGGCACAGTTACCGGGAAGGACGGTAAACCTCATGCCGGACATCGCGTGGAAATCTGGCAGTGTGACATGAGCGGCAATTACATGCATCCCGGCGACAGCCGCAGCGCAAACTTTGACAGGGCCTTTCAGGGCTTTGGCCATGATATCTCGGATCAGGACGGCCGTTACGTGTTTCGCACCATCAAACCAGCGATCTATCCCGGTCGCGCGCCGCATATTCATGTCAAGGTATTTGATGACAGCAGTGAACTTCTGACGACCCAGTTTTACATTAAAGACGACCCTAACAACAGCAGGGACGGGCTGTTCAATCGAATGTCAAAAGCGCAAGCAGATGCAGTTTCCATGACTTTCGTTCAAGGTGAGCAAGGCACGGAAGCGACGGTGAATATTGTCGTATGAAGTCTCAGCAAAATTGTTGTTGGCAGCTGTTTTAGTTTGAGACGCTGAGGCGGGAAACAGCCAGTCTGTCTTCATCACTGGGTTTCCCTCGTTGCCAGGGGACCGGGAATGCCTTACCGCCTTACGTTATCATTAACTGGCTGGAAAGTTGGGACCACAGATTTCGTCCGGGTCCCGACAGTAAATTTTAGGTCAGGCTGCCAAGTGATTGGTGCTTTTTTCCCAGGTCAGGGGACGAACAACTTCATCAAGCGGCGTTTCAGCGAAGTGATTGATGTAGTTCGACATGGTTTTTTGTGCCAGCCCCAGTACCACATCCAGAACCGCACGATGGGCATAACCGGCAGCGAAGAACTCCTGTATCTGCGCTTCTGTCACGTTACCGCGTGAGCGCAGCATACGCAGCGTAAATGTACGAAGCGCTTCGAGCTTCTCGGTGGGAAGCGGTGTTTCGTTGCGCAACGCTTCAGAAATCTCGTCTGAGACTTTCATGCGCTTTGCAATGCCCGTATGCGCAGGAACACAATAGTGGCATTCATGTTCCACATTGATTGTCTGCCATACAACGGTCAGTTCTTCTGCATCGAACTCAGTTTCGGTGAATAGCTTGTGCAGAACCTGATAGCCTTCAAGCACCTGAGGACTCTCAGCCATCACCTTGTGCAATCCGGGAAGACGGCCAAAGGCTTTCTGACTGCTTTCGAGCAATGGTTTGGAACCTTCTGGTGCTGATTCGATATCGTGGGAAGGGAATTGTGTCATACTACTTCTTTCTTTGTTTGGACCGGGATGTCATTTTTTGCCTGTTTCCGCATGGCAAAGTTCCATATCGAAATCTCAGCGGCGGCGGAAAACACTCCCTTGGTCAATTGCTGCCGGGAGTGGAAATTTCAATATTGATCGGATTGTTGTTATTTAAAGTGCTGAGTACCGTGTACGGAAGCGCCGTAAATTTGATGACGATTATAGGCAGACTTGTCGGATGTTTAAATTACCGCCGATGCTTTTGTTTTCGATTTCCTGCAAGTGGGTAATTTGTTGCGTGGTTTTACAATCGGCCGCGCGAGGATTAGTTTGAAACAGCCCCCGCTTTTGCGGCCGACCACGAAGGTCAGTTTGAAGCAGGTTTGGCTTTTGCAGCTTCAATGATCACGTTCGCGACTTCTTCCGGCTTTGCCAGCATTGGAACATGGCTTGTTGGAAGTTCGACAGTTGTCGCGCCGATTTTCTTTGCTTCAAGACGCATCACATCAGGCGCAATCATCTGGTCGTTTGCGGAAACAACGAACCAGCTTGGCTTGGAAGACCAGGCTTCAAATGCCGGAACCTGATCAAGCGCATCCTTGTGCAGATAACCTTGTGTTGCAGCAATCAGTTTGGCTTCATTTTCCGCGATGTCAGGCGCAAAATATTTGGTGAAGGTTTCATCAGAGAGACGAATATAACCCTGTTTGTCGACAATGGGTTTTTTGAAACCGTCAACTTTGGCGATTTTCTGTACGCCGTGAGCATCATCGAGGATATCGTGAATATGCTCGCCCTTTCTGGGTGCAAATGCTGAGACGTAAACAAGTGAATTCACCTTGTCGTTTGCACCGGCTTCCGTGATCACAACACCGCCCCAGGAATGGCCGACCAGTACAACCGGTCCTTCAGCGTTTTCGACTGCACGTTTTGTAAACCGGACATCGTCCTGCAGAGAAGTCAGCGGATTCTGAACCGCGATTGTTTTCAGTCCCGCTTTCTGGAGCAGCGGTATAACCTTGTTCCAAGAGGAACCATCAGCAAATGCACCGTGAACGAGAACAGCAGTCTTGGCTGTCTCGGCAAAAGCCGCAAACGGAGTAAGAAGGGTAGCGGCAACGAGGCCGGCAAACAAATAGCGAAGTTTCATTTCAAAACCTTTCGAGTTTGGTGAATAGGGATTCAAGAGCAGCTATAAATTTGCATACTAATAATTAGTACACAAATATTTATTATACACATTTTTGTGATCTTGATTTTCAATCCGTCACAATCTGCTTCGGCCGAGAAGGTTAAAGTTAGAATTGCAACCGGTTTTTTGAAATGAGGCGCATCTCAATATTTTTTTGCAGATATCAAGCGTAATTTCCGTTTTCATGACTATATGAGTCATGATTTAAATTGATGACTGCGAGGTGTGTTGGGTTGACAATAATCTCAGGAATTAAACAGGCGGTTCGCAAGGCTTCCGGCAAAAAACCGCCGCGGCTGCTAACCGTCAAGAACGCGTGGAACCTCACTCCAAACATGATCCGGGTAGTATTTGCAGGCCCGGAACTGGAGGGTTTTCCGGAAGATCGCAACGGTGGGAACTGCAAGCTTATGCTTCCCGAACCAGAAGAAAAAAAGGAGAGTTTCGGTAGGAGGTTACTTGATGGTCCGCCACCTGTCAGGCGCACTTACACGGTTCGGAAATTTGATGCTCATTCCCGCGAACTCACAATTGATTTTGTGGCCCACGGTGACAATTGTCCGGCAAGCCGATGGGCTCACCATGCCAAGCCCGGAGATTTTCTGGGCTTTGCTGGCCCCAGCGGTCCGAAAGTCACTCATTTTGAAGCTGACTGGTATCTGCTTGCTGCGGACCTTTCGGCAATTCCGGTGGTTGCTGCCACCCTGGAGGCAATGCCGAAAGACGCAAAGGGCATCGCTTTGTTCGAAGTGACATCACTCGAGGACAAGCAGGAACTTGAAGCGCCGGAGGGCATAGAAATGCACTGGCTTGTTCATCCCGATCCGCACACGCCATCATCAGCGCAGGAAGAACTTATCCGTTCGCTCGATTGGCCTGAAGGGCGTGTCCAGACATGCATCGCAGGCGAGTCGGGAGTGATCAAAAGTTTACGGACATTCCTGCTCGTAGAAAAGAAGCTCCCGAGAGAAGACACCTACATTTCAGGCTATTGGAAGATCGGTCTCATTGAAGACGAGCATCAGGCGATGAAGCGGAAAGAGGGGTGAATGGCCATCCCGTAGGGAATGCGCCCATCCCTCTGACATCAATTGTCTGCACGCATGGTTTTTCAGTCTGACTTTTGTCAGAGATTATGTTTACCCGCGAATTCCAAAATTCAGCCGATAAGCGCGTTCATGAAGATGCGCGGCAGTTTCAATAGCGAAGGTTTATATTCGAAGTGCGTGAACAATTTGCTGACCTGTTCCTGGCGACGATTGGTTACGAACCACGGAGGTTTCGGCAACATTGTAAACTGTCCGGAAAGCAATCCTCTCGGAAATGGCCGCCAGGGAGCCGATACCACTGCTCGTTCAGTGTTTTCCAGCATGAAAGTATTATGCACGGTGCCGATACCTGAGCCGACATCTTCCAGTGTTGCGTTAGGATATCCGCCCCACGGACAAACAGTGAGCAGAAAAGCCAGACCTGTCCATGTGTTTATCGCGATCGCACCATATTTCAGATCAGTCAGGATTTCTTCAAACTTTTCCTTGCCAATTTCCCGTATGGTGCTTGGATGAATAACGATGTTCGCTCCGAGGGTCCCATAGAGTGACTCGTTTGCAAAGGAGATCGCTTCTCTGAGGAATGCTTCTGAATTCTTGGCCTGAAGGTGTTTTACTGAAAGTGCTGGCGCAAATATTTCATTGTTGCAGAGCCAGTCTTGATTTTCATCGTTTATTTCGGTGATTACCAGATCCGGGAAAGAGCCTCTTTCGACACTTTGTGTGTTGCCGGCATTTTCGGTAAATTTTGCAAGTCGCTCATCTGTTCCGGGATAATATTGGCCACGTTTCCCGTACTCAGACATTACGCTGTTTAGTGTTTCGAGAAGCTTGCCGCCATGTTCCCATTCCTGCGGCATTATAAGTGTCTGGCAGGCAACACAGTTAAACCCGGAATTGTGGATTTTCTGAGTGGCTATCTGTTCGGCCTGAAACCGGATGTCTGCTGCGGACCAGGGACCCGGAACAACAATGGTCGGACAGACAGCCCCAAGTTCAGATGTGATTTTTCGCGGATTTAGAACCTTGCCGTTTTTCTTGTTTTTTGCTCCCGTCTTCCCGGTGCCCCAGACTATCGCATCATGTGTGGCTCCTGCACCGGTAATATGGATCTCTTCGACCAGCTTGTGGTTTACCAGATGTTCGCCAACGACGCCGTCTCCCTTTACGATTCGGAGCGCATCTTCATCGATCAGCGGTTTCAATGCGGCTTTGAGATATGTTGTGAGATAATCGTTCACCGGATTCATCTTGAGCATCACAACCTGGTTCTCGATAAAAAGCTTCTGGAAAGCATCAAGCGGAGCTATCGAGGCAATGTTTCCGGCGCCGAGAACAAGGGCCACCTTGCCTTCGCGCTCACCCTCGGGTTGATCATATATCACCGCTGCATTTTCTTTCAGATTTTCCCGGTTGATTTCCGGTTTCATCCATACTTCAGCCTTAATTCCGGACAGCAGTAGATGGTCCCATATTGAATGGGGAGTCAATTTCAGCACCAACTGACCGTTGGGGAGTGTACGCTTCGGCAAGTCATCCAGAAATGACTTCCCTTCAATTTTTGAAAGCGTTTCGATAAGGCCGTTGCATGCGGAAATCAAAGCATAAGGGCCGGAAATCCATTCTTCACCAGCGAGAGGAGAACCTTCGGGGATCAGTTTCTTTTCTGCAGCGGTTGTTGCCCAGCCTTCAGCAACCGAAATCAGTGCTGTTTTGATTTCTGACAGAATTTCAATTCTTCTCTTCACGCCGGTTTTGGCCCAATCATGCTTTGCCGCCTCAAGATCCTGCAATCCTGTCTCGAGTTCGTCCAAAACAAGGTTTGAAATCTCAATCTGTTTATTCATCACAGCCTCTTCTGTGTCTCGTTCTCATGGCATTCTAAAGTACAACTGGGTGATTGTCATCGAATAGCAATACACTTCTTTGTTTTCATTTGAATGCGGCCAAAAATACGCACCAGTGAAGCGCTGTCTCGCCAGCGTTCTCGAAAAAAAATCACGGTCGATTGAGGCACAAAAAAAAGCCCCGCCGAAGCGGGGCTTAATCTGAGAATGCAGATGAGTAGAAAAACCCACATTATGCCGCCCGTGCCGCCGGTGAAGCGCTGTCTCGCCAGCGTTCACGAAAATATAATCATGGGCGATTGAGGCACAAAAAAAAGCCCCGCCGAAGCGGGGCTTAATCTGAGAATGCAGATGAGTAGGAAAACCTACATCATGCCGCCCATGCCGCCCATGTCAGGCATTGCAGGAGCAGGTGAGTCTTTCTTAGGTGCTTCGGCAACCATGGCTTCTGTAGTGATCAGAAGGGAAGCAACGGAAGCAGCATCCTGAAGCGCATGACGAACGACCTTTACAGGGTCAATGATACCCATGGAGACCATATCGCCATATGCTCCGGTTTGCGCGTTGTAACCGAAATTAGCTTTGCCCTCGAGGACTTTGCCAACCACGATTGAGCCCTCATCACCAGCGTTTTCAGCGATCTGACGAATTGGCGCCTGAAGTGCTCGGCGAACAATGTTGACACCGGCTTCCTGGTCACTGTTTTCGCCTTTGGAAGAAATAGCAGCGGAAGCTTTCAGAAGTGCAACTCCACCACCGGCAACAATACCTTCTTCAACGGCAGCGCGGGTCGCGTTCAGGGCATCGTCAACACGGTCTTTCTTTTCTTTCACTTCAACTTCGGTTGCACCACCAACGCGGATAACGGCAACACCGCCAGCAAGCTTTGCCAGACGCTCCTGCAGCTTTTCACGATCGTAGTCAGAAGAAGTTTCTTCGATCTGCTGTTTGATCTGACCAACACGGCCCTCGATCTCTTTTTTCTTGCCTGCACCATCGACGATCGTGGTGTTCTCTTTCGAGATGTTCACTTTCTTCGCAGTGCCGAGCATGTCGAGAGTGACATTCTCAAGCTTGATGCCGAGATCTTCGGAAATAACCTGGCCACCTGTAAGGATCGCAATGTCTTCAAGCATTGCTTTACGACGGTCACCAAATCCTGGTGCTTTCACAGCAGCGATTTTCAAGCCGCCACGCAGCTTGTTCACGACGAGAGTTGCAAGCGCTTCACCTTCAACATCTTCTGCAATGATCAGAAGCGGACGTGAAGATTGAACAATTGATTCCAGGATCGGAAGCATTGCCTGCAGGTTTGAGAGCTTTTTCTCGTGCAGCAGGATGTAAGGGTCTTCCAGGTCAGCAATCATTTTCTCAGGATTGGTGACGAAGTACGGAGACAGGTAACCACGGTCGAACTGCATGCCTTCAACGACTTCAAGCTCGGTTTCAGCGGTTTTTGCCTCTTCAACGGTGATAACGCCTTCATTGCCGACTTTCTGCATTGCATGGGCAATGTCTTCGCCGATCTGGGCTTCGCCGTTCGCTGAGATTGTTCCTACTTGTGCAACTTCCTCTGAAGTCTTGATTTTCTTTGACTTCTTGACGAGTTCAGCAACGACTTCTTCTACAGCCATGTCTACACCGCGCTTGAGATCCATCGGATTCATGCCGGCAGCAACAGCTTTTGCACCTTCTTTAACGATAGACTGGGCAAGTACGGTTGCGGTTGTTGTACCGTCACCGGCCACGTCGTTGGTTTTGGAAGCAACTTCCTTGACCATTTGCGCGCCCATGTTTTCGAACTTGTCATCCAGTTCGATTTCCTTAGCAACGGAAACACCGTCTTTGGTGATGCGTGGTGCACCGAATGATTTGTCGAGAACGACGTTGCGGCCTTTTGGACCGAGGGTAACCTTCACTGCATTTGCAAGTGTGTCGACACCATTGAGCATGCGCTCGCGGGCGTCTGAGCCGAATTTTACTTCTTTGGCAGCCATTTTAAGCTCCTGTTGAATTTACAAATTACTAGACAGACCGGGCAGCGATTAGCTGATGATGCCCATGATGTCGGATTCTTTCATGATCAGCACGTCTTCGCCGTTGATCTTGACCTCGGTACCGGACCATTTGCCGAAGAGAACGCGGTCGCCTGCTTTTACTTCCAGCGGAACGATTTCATTGTCGTCGCCACGTGCACCTGTGCCAACAGCGACAATTTCACCTTCGGAAGGCTTTTCCTGTGCGGTGTCGGGAAGAATGATGCCGCCAGCTGTTTTTTCCTCGGAGTCTACCCTGCGGACAACCACGCGGTCGTGCAGGGGACGAAATTTGATTTTTGCCATGATGTTTTACCCATTTGTTAGAAGCGTCCACTCATCTCTCATGAGCGAAGTCACGCAATTAACGTTTCAAACAAATTAGCACTCATGTTTAATGAGTGCTAACGGCGGTGGAGATAGGAGTTGTTTCCCGCGATGTCAAGGGAATTTGCGAATGAAAACAGGGTTCTTGTGAAATTTCTTGCTGAGATTATTATCAGGAACACTCGAGCCTACATAATTTGAGCGGTTGTAGATCAGGTTCGGTCGGGCGGCAACCGTCAACCTAAAGGACAAAAACCAGCGAGGCACTTTATCATGGCAAAATCATCCGGGAAAGTTCTGGTAACCGGTATCACCGGCTTCATAGCACTTCAGACAGCGATTGAGTTTCTCAACAGCGGCTACAAAGTTCGCGGTACGTTGCGCTCGGCGAAAAAGATGGATCATGTCAAATCCCTCTTGGAGCCTCATGCAGATATTTCCGGGCTTGAATTTGCAGAAGCCGACCTTATGGCAGACGATGGCTGGAATGAGGCCGTATCGGGATGTGATTTCGTTGCACACCTCGCGTCACCATTTCCTCTGGCCCAGCCAAAGAATGAGGATGAGTTGATAAAACCTGCCGTAGAGGGGACTTTGCGCGTTCTACGAGCAGCGGCAGAAAACGGCGTGAAGCGGTTCATCCAGACTTCTTCAATGGTTGCTGTCGCCTATGGTCATCCGCATGATCGGACTGAACCATTCACTGAGAAAGACTGGAGCGTTCTGGATGGGCCGGGTTCAACGGCATATGCCAAATCGAAGACCCTTGCTGAAAAGGCGGGCAGGGATTTCATGTCGGACTACAAGGGCAAAATGACCTATGCGACCGTCAATCCGGGATTTGTTCTGGGCCCGGTAATTGATAAACAATACGGCTCATCCGCAGAACTTGTGCTGATGATGCTCAACGGCAAATATCCCGGAACTCCGAGATTATGCATATATTGTGTAGATGTTCGCGATGTGGCCAAATGCCATCGCCTGGCACTTGAATACAAGGGGAACGAACTGGACCGGTTCTTTGCGGTCGACAGGCCGATATGGTTCGTCGAACTTGCAAAAGCAATTTCTGATGGGGTTGGAGAAGAAGCCAGGCGAGTGCCGCGCAGACAGTTTCCTGATTTTGTTTTCCGCCTTGTTGGCCTGTTTGACCCCGCAGTGCGAGCGATTCTTCCGGATCTGGGAAAATTTGTTTCCATAGACAATTCTGCAACCCGCGAAACCTTGAAAACAGATTTTCTGAGCACAGAAGAAGCAGCGGTTGCTACCGCGCGGAGCCTGATTGACCTTGGCCTTATGAAATAAGAACACGCTATCTTTCAGTCTAAGGCTCCCAGCGAAAATAAAGAGCGTCAAAAATGGCGGTGATCTGTTCATCGGTGTGCTCTGGCATGCCGGATGGATAACTGTTCAAAACTTCATTGAGAATTTTCTGCAACTGTGCGAGGAGGTTGCCAATCACAACCCATACCGGACAACCTATATATGCCAGCACCTGTTCCAGCCGTGACCGGCCTCAGCGAACTTACAGATCGTTACGACTGCATCTTATGCGATGTCTGGGGTGTCCTGCACAATGGCAAGGAAATCTGGATGAATGCAGCCAATGCACTGGCTAAGGCGCGTGAAGCCGGCTTGGCCGTTGTGATGATCACCAATGCCCCGCGGCCCCGCGGCCCGGTTCTTAGACAGCTTGCCCGCATGAATTGTCCCGAGAATACGTTTGATGAAATTGTGACCTCTGGTGATGTGACCCGCGTTCTGATCCAGCAGCTGGATGGTCCGGTCTTCAATATAGGTCCCGATCGCGACCATGCGATTTATGAAGGTCTTGATGTTGTGTTTGCCGAGCCGGAGGAAGCTGCGGGCATCGTGTGTACCGGATTGTATGATGATTACAACGAGCATCCGAGCGAATATGTCGACCGTTTCAAGCAGTACATCGACCTGAAGCTTCCTTTTATATGTGCCAATCCGGATATTGTTGTGGAAGTGGTTGACCGGCTTTTGTGGTGTGCCGGTGCTCTGGCCCGCGAATACGATCAACTGGGTGGCGAAACACGCATTGTCGGCAAGCCCTATGCGCCAATCTATGAAGTGGCGATTGAACTTGCTCAAAAGAAGCTGGGGCGGGACATTGACCACTCCCGCATTCTCGCCATTGGCGATGGCTTGCCAACGGATATCAAGGGTGCCGGGGATTACGGGCTCGACGCCTTGTTTATAACGAATGGCATCCATGCTGCAGACTACACGAATGGCGAAGTAGATGCAGAAAAGCTTGAAAAATTTCTGGCTGACAACAATGCTGGACCGGCGGCATGGGTTAAGAACCTCGTCTGGTAGAAAAGAATTGGGCACTCATCACGCATGACATTTCTTCGCATAAACAACCCGTCCGATTTCCCCGAAAGCCTAAAGGGCGGGCTAGTCGCAATCGGCAACTTTGACGGGGTGCACCGCGGCCATCAGGCGGTTCTGTGCCAGGCCGTAAATCTCGCAAAAGCGAACGGCGTCAGTGCAACGGTGCTTACGTTCGAACCGCATCCAAGGACGTTCTTCAAACCGGATGCACCAGTCTTCCGTTTGACCGACGCATCGACAAAAGCCTCACTTCTGGAGTCGCTCGGCTTTGACTGCGTCGTCGAACATGTGTTCAACTCTGAATTTTCGTCTACGCCAGCGGGTGATTTCGTCCGGAATGTACTGATCGGCGATTTTGGTGTTTCGCATGTCGTGACTGGTTATGATTTTCATTTCGGCAAAGGCAGGGAGGGAAGTCCGCAATTTCTGATGCAGGCGGGTGAAGAAAACGGTTTTTCAGCCACGATTGTCACTGCATTTAGCGACGAGGGTGGAAACGTTGTTTCATCAAGCCGTATTCGTGAGTGTCTGGCTGCCGGAAACCTAGCAGAAGCAAATGGATTGCTTGGTTACACCTATCGGATTTCAGGCGAAGTCATAAAAGGAAAGCAACTGGGTCGTACACTTGGTTATCCGACTGCAAATATCAGCTTGCCCGCAGAAACCACGTTGGCGCATGGCATTTATGCGGTCCGCGTCCGCCTTGGGGACGGTCTCATGTATACCGGTGTTGCAAGTTATGGCCGACGGCCGACATTTGACGATGGGGAGGCGCTTCTCGAGGCATTCGTTTTTGATTTTTCCGGTGATCTCTACGGACAGCAGATTACAATTTACCTGGATGCCTGGCTGCGCGGCGAGGAAAAGTTTGAAAATGCCGAAGCACTTGTCAGCCAAATGGACAAGGACAGTGATGAAGCCAGATCATATCTGGCGACCCTTGGACCGGATCACGG
Organism: Pseudomonadota bacterium; assembly: GCA_039029255.1. Lineage (GTDB taxonomy): Bacteria > Pseudomonadota > Alphaproteobacteria > Rhizobiales > Rhizobiaceae > JAALLB01. The sequence continues at coordinate 63,830 of JBCCGN010000013.1, forward strand.
ACTGCGGCCATTGGTTCACTGTTGATTTTGTTAACCGGTTTCGGTTAAAGAGGTTGCCATGAACATGAACGTAATTGCGCAAATATACATACGAATTACGGACCCGGACTTGGCTTGACGGCAAGTTCGGGGAAGGGTTGGTTTTGGCCCATGACAAACAAAGCCGAACACGTTACATCTCCAGAAATCCCAGATAATCAGCTTGTTTGAAACAGGCCAAACCCTTGTGAAACCATGACAGACGACACGAACTCAGAACGCGACTATTCAAAGACTCTTTTTCTGCCCCAGACCGATTTTCCCATGCGGGCAGGTTTGCCCAAAAAGGAGCCGGAACTAATTGCCCAGTGGGATAAAATCAACCTGTACAAGAAGCTGCGGGAACAGTCTAAAGGCCGACCCAAATATGTGCTGCACGACGGTCCGCCATATGCGAACGGCAACCTTCATATCGGCCATGCGCTCAACAAGATTTTGAAAGACATGATCACGCGTTCATTCCAGATGCGCGGATACGATTCGAACTATGTTCCCGGTTGGGATTGTCACGGTCTTCCAATCGAATGGAAGATTGAAGAACAATACCGCGCCAAGGGCAAGAACAAGGACGAGGTTCCGGTAAATGAATTCCGTCAGGAGTGTCGGGAATTTGCCGAACACTGGATCGGAGTGCAGACGGAAGAGTTTCGCCGACTTGGCGTGGAGGGCGACTTTGAAACGCCCTATAAAACCATGGACTTCAAGGCGGAGGCAAAAATTGCTTCTGAACTGATGAAATTTGCCAAAACCGGGCAACTCTACCGTGGTTCAAAACCGATTATGTGGTCCGTTGTTGAGCGCACAGCGCTTGCTGAAGCCGAAATCGAATATGAACAGCACGAGAGCGATACGGTATGGGTAAAGTTTCCTGTGGTGTCGGGTGCAGATACGTTAAATGGTGTGGCGATTGTCATCTGGACCACTACCCCCTGGACAATCCCTGGCAACAGGGCGATCTGTTTTTCTTCGAAAATCAGTTATGGACTTTATGAGGTAACGGCAGCGGAGAATGATTTCGGTCCGCAACCCGGTGATAAACTTGTTTTTGCTGACAAGCTCGCTGAGGAATGCTTTGAAAAAGCCAAGCTCGAATTCAAGAAGCTGCGCGATGTGACCGGAGAAGAACTGTCGGCAATCACTTGCGCCCACCCGCTACGTGATGCTGGCCTTGAAGGGTATGAGTTCGATGTTCCTTTGCTTGATGGTGACCATGTGACCGATGATGCGGGCACGGGATTTGTGCATACGGCTCCTGGTCATGGTCGTGATGACTTTGAAATCTGGATGGCGCGCCGCAACGAGATTGAAGCCAAAGGCATTAGTTCCAAAATTCCGTTCACCGTTGCGGATGATGGTTCCTACACCGAAGAAGCTCCCGGCTTCGAAGGCGCGCGCGTCATTGACGACAAGGGCAAGAAGGGTAAGGCCAATCAGGAAGTGATCACTGCGCTAATTGGCCAGAACAATCTCTTTGCCCGTGGCCGCTTGAAGCATGAGTATCCTCATTCCTGGCGTTCGAAAAAGCCCATCATCTTCCGTAATACCCCGCAGTGGTTTGTTTATATGGACAAGGATGGCGTTGTTGCCGAAGGTCCTGCAACCAATATGGGAACCCTTCGTCAGACTGCACTTGCAGCAATTGATGAAACCCGTTTCGTGCCTGCTGCTGGGCAGAATCGCCTGCGTGACATGATTGAGAAGCGTCCCGACTGGGTGCTTTCGCGTCAGCGGGCATGGGGTGTGCCGATTTGTGTCTTCCGCAATCCGGCAACGGATGAAGTCATCCCCGGACCGGAATTTGCCAGGTCGGATGAATTGATTGACCGGATCGAGGCCGCTTTCAGGGAAGAGGGAGCGGATGCCTGGTTTGCGGATGGTGCGAAGGAGAAGTTCCTGGAAGGTCTGGTCGAAAACGCCGGAGATTGGGAACAAGTAGGCGACATTCTCGATGTCTGGTTTGATTCCGGTTCTACCCACGCATTTTGCCTTGAAGAGCGCGAGGATTTGAAGTGGCCCGCGGATCTCTATCTTGAAGGCTCCGACCAGCATCGCGGCTGGTTTCATTCGTCACTGCTTGAAAGTTGCGGTACCCGAGGTCGGGCCCCATACGACACCGTTCTCACACATGGATTTGTGATGGATGAGGAAGGCCGCAAGATGTCAAAGTCGCTCGGTAACGTGGTGACGCCCCAGGAAGTGATCAAACAGTCGGGCGCGGATATTCTGCGTCTGTGGGTTTCATCAGCCGACTACTCAGAAGACCTCAGGATCGGGCCGGAAATCCTGAAAACTTCGGTCGATGCCTACCGCAAGATGCGCAATACGCTACGCTGGATGCTTGGCAATCTGACTCATTTCAAGGGCGAAATCCCGCTCTACGAAGAAATGCCTGAACTCGAACGTCTGATGTTGCATCGCTTGTATGAACTGGATGGTCTTGTCCGCAAGGGGTATGATGAATTCGATTTCAAACGCATTTTTGCACAGCTCTTCAACTTCATGACGGTGGAACTTTCCGCGTTCTACTTCGATATCCGAAAAGATGCGCTTTATTGCGATCCGCCATCCAGTAAAAAACGGAAAGCAGCACTTTATCTGGTCAGCCAGTTGTTCGATCATCTTGTCCGCTGGCTTGCTCCCATGATGCCGTTTACAATGGAGGAAAGTTTCCAGAGTAGGCGGGGCAACAATCTCGCTTCGGTTCACATGGAACAATTCCCGGACGTTCCCGGCACATGGAAAAATGATGCGCTGGTGGCGAAGTGGAAGAAAATTCGTGCAGTTCGCCGTGTTGTGACAGGCGCCCTTGAGGTTGAAAGGCGTGAAAAACGCATCGGTTCATCTCTGGAATCCGCGCCTGTGGTCCATATCACCGATGAAAACTTGATGGCTGCAATCGCCGAACAGGATCTGGCTGAAATCTGTATTACCAGTTCAATTAATGTTTCAGATGATAACATTCCGTCTGATGCCTTTGTATTGGAAGAGGTGTCAGGTGTGGGCGTCACACCGGCACGTGCGGAGGGCAAGAAATGCGCCAGATCGTGGAAAGTACTGGAAGATGTGGGATCAGATCCGGATTATCCGGATATTTCTCCGAGGGATGCAGTTGCCATGCGGGAGATCGAAGGTATTTCCCAGGCGCGTTAACCATCACCAATCGGTTATTGCAGGTTTCTTGTAAAACCGAGTCTTTTGAGGTATTTAACAGCAGTTGCCGTGTTAATGCCTCATTTGAGCTTCAGTGAAGCGCCACGTCTTCAGATTTGTTGTTATGGTCGGGATGATTATGAGAAACCTTACTCTTTATGGAATTGGTGCCGGTTTGTTTCTGCTTGCTGGTTGCAGCACCAGCGGTACAACATATGGTACAGGCACAAGTCATGAAGAGGACACTCTCAAAGGTGTTGTGAATATGCTTGCGATCACGCCGGATGAGCAAGACAACATTGATTATTCCGCGCGTCCGGATCTTGTGATGCCGGCAAATCCGCAGGCATTGCCTGCTCCATCAGGAACAACTGCGGTTGCTGACCAGAACTGGCCGGTTTCACCCGAACAACGCATTGCCGCTGTGCGTGCAGCTGCGCCGGACGGTGACTGGCGAGGCAGTGAAGACATTCCGCTTGAATACCAATTGAGCGAGAAAGACGGCATAAACAATTCTGCTAGAGTTTATCGGCAGAGCCGGGCTCATGCGCGCAGCGGAGCAGACCAGCTGATTGACGAAATTCGTGACGATGCCAATGGGACCGGAGTGGCCGCCGAGGTCCGGAAGCGCCGCGAACAGCTAACCTACTCTACAGGCGTACAACGCAAGTTCTTGACTGAACCGCCTTCCGAATACCGTGTTCCATCTGCAAGCGCCGAAGCTGGAGACACTGGTATAACCAAAGAACAAATTACGGAAGCGCAAAAAGCGGCAAAAGAAGACAAGCGTAACATCGACGCCGGTGTTTTGACACCGGGAAGCTGATTTTAATCAATTTCGTCTTTGTTTGAAAAAGTCGCGCAGTAGCGTACTGCATTCTGTTTCCATGATGCCCGAATAAATTTCCGGTACGTGATGGCACGTGGCTTGAGTGAAAAAACGCGCACCGTTTTCGACACCACCCGACTTCAAGTCAGTTGCACCATAGTAAAGGCGGCGAATCCGGGAAAATGAGATTGCCCCTGCACACATGGTGCAGGGTTCAAGGGTTACATAAAGATCGCAGTCTTCGATACGTTCCGAATTCAGGAACTTTGTTGCATGTCTGATGGCAAGAATTTCAGCATGTGCTGTTGGGTCTCGCAGCTCCAGAGTTCGATTTCCATCCGCGCCGATAACCTCGCCATTGTGTACGATCACTGCGCCAACAGGGACTTCTCCCCTCTTTCCTGCTTCAACGGCTTCCTCATAAGCCTGCATCATAAAACTTGCTTTTGCCGGCATATTGGCTCACCTACTGGAATTTCGAAACGCTGCATGCATGAATAACATCACCTACAGGAAAATGAAGAATCAATTGCCTGACAAACCCTTGAAGCCCGAGAGAACTGCCGAGGTACCAGAACGCATTGCGAAGCGTATGGCGCGGGCTGGCCTGTGTTCTCGCAGGGAAGCGGAGGTTTGGATTTCTGCCGGGCGTGTATCTGTCAATGGAAAGCTCCTTGAAACGCCGGCGTTTAAGGTCACATCTGGCGACCGTGTAGAAGTAGACGGAGTGATGCTGGGTCAGAAAGAGAGAACCCGTCTCTGGGTTTTTCACAAACCGGCTGGCGTGGTAACAACCAATCGCGATCCTGACGGGCGCAAGACCGTATTTGAACAATTGCCTGAAAACCTGCCGCGTCTGATGACCGTTGGTCGTCTCGACATTAATACGGAAGGTCTCCTGCTCATGACCAACGATGGCGGTCTGGCACGGGTGCTTGAACTTCCGTCAACAGGTTGGCTGAGGCGATACCGGGTTCGCGTGCACGGCAAAGTTGATGAGGAGGCCTTGGCGAAGTTGCAGGACGGCATTGCCGTTGAGGGGGTACTTTATGGTTCGATTACCGCTGAACTCGAACATGTCCAGGGATCAAACTCCTGGTTGAGTGTATCTTTGCGAGAAGGAAAAAACCGGGAAATCAAAAAGGTAATGGGCGCATTGGGTCTTGAGGTTAACAGATTGATCCGCATTTCATTTGGTCCTTTCCAGCTCGGTGATCTGCCATCAGGCATAATTCGCGAAATCCGCAGCCGCACCCTCCGTGATCAATTGGGAGAAAAGCTTGTAACGGAGTCAGGAGCAGACTTTGATGCGCCAATCGTCAATCTGACTCCGGATGTCACCAGAAGTGCAACCAAGGCGGCGCAATCCTCAAAAAAGGCGAGCAAACCAAAGTCGAACGTAAAGAGGGGAACGGTCAGGGATGAAACACTGGCACGCCTCACAACATCAAAAGAAAAACGCCGAAATCAACCGCCGAAGCGCCGTGGGCCGCGGTCTTCGCAAGGAAGAAAATGAGAGTCATTGGCGGCAGCTTGGGCGGGCAGAAACTGGTTAGCCCGAGTGGCAAAAACACACGTCCGACAACTGACAGGGTTCGGGAAAACCTTTTTAATATTCTGGAAAGCCGCGTTGAATTTGAAGGGAAACGTATACTGGATCTGTTCGCCGGATCCGGCGCCTTCGGGATCGAGGCCCTATCGCGTGGTGGCGAGTTTGCACTTTTTGTCGAGCAAGCAGGCCCCGCTCGAGCAGTAATACGGGAAAACGTTGAAAACCTGTCTCTTACCGGAAAGACCAGGATTTTTCGTCGGGATGCAACGCGCCTTGGTTCAATCGGTACAATGAGGCCCTTCGATCTCGTGTTTGCTGATCCTCCCTATGAGACTGGCTTGGGGCAAAAGGCAGCAGAAAGTCTTTTTCAGGGTGGATGGTTGGCCAGTAACGCGATGTTTATTCTTGAGGAGAGAAGGTCTGCATTGCCTGAAAACATTGAGGGTTTTGACCTGATCGATACACGTGCTTATGGCGATACCGCAATTGCCCTATTTGAATATGGTGGCGGTTAATCTATATCCACTTCTTAATGTCTCATGTGATCGGGAGTCGAGTTCAGATGAAGCGACTTGCATTTCTGTTTGTTCTGTTTTTTTCGGGCCTTTCAATATCTTACGGCTCTGAGGAAGTTCCTCAGATCAAGATAAAGGATTTTACACTCTCGAACGGTTTGCGGCTCGTTGTCATTCCAGACCGTCGCGCACCTGTGGTGACCCACATGATCTGGTACAAGGCAGGTGCGGCAGATGATCCGCCAGGCAAATCCGGCATTGCCCATTTTCTGGAACATCTTCTTTTTAAGGGCACATCAAACACGCCACCCGGTGAATTTTCGCAGGCCGTTTCTTCAATTGGTGGGCAGGAGAATGCGTTTACCAGTTACGATTACACGGCCTACTATCAGAAAGTTTCACCTGAAGCGTTACCGGACATGATGGCTTACGAATCTGACCGTATGCGAAATGTGGTCATCAGCGATGAGGTGGTTGATCCAGAACGCGAAGTGATACTTGAAGAACGCAGTGGACGGGTCGACAATAGCCCGTCGGCAATATTGTCTGAATTCACCCAGGCAGCACTTTATGTGCATCATCCCTATGGAATTCCGGTGATCGGATGGGAACATGAAATACGCCAGCTGGGACGTGAAGATGCACTTGCATACTACGAGAAATGGTACCAGCCCTGGAACGCGATCGTAGTAGTCGCCGGAGATGTTGATCCTGAGGAGGTCTTTGATCTCGCCAAAGAAACCTACGGAAACGTGGAAGCATCAAGTCCGCAGGTGGAAAGGAAGAGACTGCGTGATCCGGAAGTGGTGGCCGCGAAGACTGTTGAATACTCGGATCGCAGGGTAACGAATCCGGTATGGAGGAAGTCTTTTTTGACACCGTCCTACCGTCTTGCTGAACGGGGCGAGAGCGAAGCGCTCGATCTGCTTGGCACAATTCTTGGAGACTCTGTTTCAAGCAGGATTTACCGGGAAGTTGTTCTAGGTGAGGAAGTTGCGATCAGCGCCGGCGCATTTTATCAGGGCGCAAACCGGGACATGAGTTACTTCGGATTGTATGCAACACCGCGCGGCGAAAACAGCCTGGAGGCGGTGGTTGCTGCTGTGGAGGCACAAGTCGATAAACTGTTATCAGATGGCGTGACCCAGGAAGAACTGGACAGGGCACGGAAGTCCTACCTGAAATCCCTTGTCTATAGCCAGGACAGCCAGGTTTCGCTTGCCAGGATTTTCGGTTCGATTCTGTCGACAGGGGGCTCCGTTGAAGATTTTGTTGAATGGCCAGATCGGCTTGCAGAGGTTACGGTTGAAGACATCAATCAGGTAGCCCGAAAGTATCTGGTCAACAAACATGCTGTAACCAGCTATTTGCTCCCGGAAGGCAGTTAGAATGATCAAAAGACCGTTTTTTGCTCTGATCACATTGATTTCAACGTGTCTTCTGAGCTTCAGCGTGCTGGCCGTCGAAATCAAGGAGCTGCGCAGTGACAGAGGCATTACCGCGCTGCTTGTGGAAGATTACACCCTGCCGATCATTTCCATGTCCTACTCATTCCGCGGTGGCACAACACAGGATCCTGAGGGTAAAACCGGTGCAGTCCGGCTAATGGCAGCACTTATCGACGAGGGAGCGGGTGATCTAGACAGTGCCGCCTTCCGTGCCAGGCTTGAGGAACTCGGTATAGAGCTGCGCTTTTCAAGCTCTCGGGATTTTCTTTCAGGCGGTTTGCGGACATTGCGCTCGGACAGAAGCACCGCCTTTGACATGCTGAAGCTTGCACTGAATGAGCCTCGTTTCGATCCGGAGGCAATCGAAAGGCTGCGTGATGCAATTCGCACCGGCATAATAAGGTCCAAGACCAATCCCGGCTCTGTGGCTTCCCTTACATTACGTCAGACCCTGTTTGAGGGGCATCCCTATTCCCTGCGGGCCAGCGGCGATGAAACGACAATTGAAAACATATCCCGCGAAGATATTGCAGATTTGCATAAGAAGCTTTTTGCCCGAGATACACTTACGGTAGGCGTTGTCGGGGCGATCAGCGAAGAAGAACTGAAACAAGTCCTTGATGAAACATTCGGCGCATTGCCGGAGAGATCACAAGCGGCTGCATTGGTTGAGATAGAACCAAAACTCGGCGAGACCGTATCAATCGGAATGCCGGTTCCCAATGCCAGCGTCTCGCTTATCTACAAGGGGTTGAAACGCGACGATCCTGACTTCTTTGCCGCGCATCTGATGAATTACATCCTCGGTGGAGGTTCATTTACTTCGAGACTTTATACAGAAGTCCGCGAGAAACGCGGTCTTGCGTACGGTGTGTCTTCAGGCTTAGCGACTTTCGAGAATACGGCTTACCTGACTGCCGGGACATCCACCCGGGCAGACAATCAGGAAGAAGCGATCCGTATCATACGGCAGGAAATCCGAAAACTGGCTGAAAACGGAGTGTCTGAAGAAGAACTCGAAGCTGCCAAGAAGTTTGTCAGCGGTTCATACGCGATAAGCAATCTCGATACATCCGGAAAAATTGCCAGAGTTCTCGTCGCAATCCAGAACCAGAACCTGGGTACCGACTACATCGTGAAGCGCAAAAAGCTGATCGAAAATGTGACTCTTGAAGATGTGAACCAGATTGCAAAAAAACTGCTTCTGGTCGAGCCGACGCAGGTGGTTGTGGGTCCGGCTACTCAGTAGATTTCTTTTTTCTTGCCCAATCGCCGCTTGGTGGCATTGTCGATCGCGCGGTCGAGAATGGCTTCTATCAGGTTCGGGTCCTCGATCTGAATTTCGATTTCGAGAACCTCTGAAGCGCTCAGCAGATTTTTCTGTTCCTGACCCATCTCCCGCAACCTGGCGGCGTCCTTGCTTGTTGTAATCAGTCCGGCTTTTGCCGCTTTGGCGTTTTCGATAAGCTCGATGCATTCTTCATCGGTAAAAAAATGATGATCACCGAAAGGGATCGTATCTTTCAGATCGGTGCCCAATTCTCTCAGCGTGTCAAAAAATTTGGATGGATCGCCTATGCCTGCAAACGCATGATAGGCCTTCCCACCCGGCTTGTTCTTGGCAGCAATCACAGCCTGAATGACAGGTTTTCCAGCCCGTGAGCTTTGCCTGATGACAGTATCTGCGCCTTGCTCGTTACCCGCCACCATAACGGCATCTGTATGTATAAGCTGGTGCCTAAATGGCACACGCATTGGACCGGAAGGCATGGCAAAACCATTGCCGAGGCCGCGCCTTGAATCCACGATTACAAGATTGAAGTCTTTGGCAAGTGAAGGGTTCTGGAACCCGTCATCCATTAGGATGAACTCGCATCCCTTTTCGACCAGTAGTGCAGCGCCGCTGGGCCTATCTGCGGAAACCACAGTAATGGCATGGCTGGCGTGCAACAGCGCTTCATCGCCGACATCATGAGCATTGTGATGTTGTGGTTTGACAACGGTAGGGGTCGTAATTGCGCCACCGTGGCCACGGGTCAGGACGCCCGGCTGCAAGCCCCTTGCGCGTACAAACCCCGACAAGAGCTCCACGACAGGTGTCTTTCCCGCACCACCAACAATGAAGTTTCCGACACAAAGGACGGGAACCGGGACAGATGCGGATGGTGCAAAATCCATACGCTTGCCTGCAAGTCTGCCGTAAACGAGCGAGAGCGGAGAGAGTAACCAGGCCTGCCAGCTCGGACTTCTCCACCAGAATGGCGGTGCTTCGTCGAGCGCCATCAGTTGAACTCCTCCAGGTCCCGCTTGACCGTCAGTGGGAAAAGATAGGAGTCGAGTATCTGATTGGTGCGATGCAGCGCACCCTGCATCTGCTCCAGCGTGGATGTGGCTGCCACCGCCATACGGTTTCTTTCTTCAGGATTTCGGAGCAAAAACTCAACGTTCGCAGCGAGCATCTTTTCGTCGGATACGAGACGAACAGCTTCTGCTGCAAGCAGCTTGTTGTAGGCTTCCCTGAAATTGTGTACGGCCTGTCCCGATACTATTGGCGTCCCGGTCATCGCTGGTTCGAGCGGGTTCTGGCCGCCGGATGATTTCAGACTTTTGCCGACAAATGCCACTTGCGCCATTCGCAGGTACAGGCCCATTTCACCAATGGTATCACCCATATAAACATCCGTTTTTTTATCCAGACCGGTATTTTCACTGCGCTGCGAAACGTTAAGACCGTTTTCTCTTAACAACGCGGTGATACCGGAAGCCCGATCGGGATGGCGGGGAACGATAATTGTCAGCAGGTTTGGCATCCGCTGCTTCAGGTGCGCATGAATGCGGCCAATGGCTTCTTCTTCTCCATCATGGGTGCTGCAGGCAACCCAACAGGGCCGGTCACCAATTGTTAGAAGAAAGTGCTTCAGTTCCCGCTCATCGTAGGGAAGTGAATCCGTATCAACCTTCAGATTTCCCGATACATCAACCGGCGTTGCGCCCAATTGAAAGAAGCGATCCGCATCCACTTTTGACTGGGCGATTACATGAGAAAAATTTTCAAAAAGAGCTTCCGCTAAACCGGATGCATTCTTCCACCGCTTGAACGAGCGGTCTGACATCCTGGCGTTCACAAGAATTCTCGGAACATTGCGTTGCGCCAATTCCAGAATGGTCACAGGCCATATTTCCGACTCCGTAAAAATTGCGAGATCCGGTTGCCAATGATCCAGAAATCTTTGCAGGGCCGGTTTGAGATCAAGCGGAACATACTGATGGAACGAGCCACGTGGTAACCGGCTACGCACAACCTGGGCCGATGTTACAGTACCGGTGGTCATAATTGTGTTTATGCCCAGTGCGTTGACGTGCTCAATAAGCGGAATGACTGCCATGGATTCACCGACACTTGCCGCATGAAACCAGATTATCGGACCTGCCGGTTTTTCCGCGCTCGGATAACCGTAGCGCTCGTAGCGTCTTTTCCGGTCTTCCTTCCCCTTGGTTGCACGAAGTCTGAGGAACGGTCCCATGAACGGATAGGCAATCAGGCCGACCGTGCGATAGGTCTTGAACGCAATTTGGCTGAAAAGATTTGTCATTCAGGATTGCCGGTTAATTCATAGGCGCGTTTGGTAACACGGTTCATCTCGGTTTCGACTTGCTTGCGGCTGACCTCCAAGTCTTCGTCGCTCGCATCGGATTTTATATATATCAGTTCCCCGACACAAATGGCAGTTGTTCCAAATGGTAAATTCAGCGCAGCCTTGTCCCAGGCCCGTTTGAAGACAAACCGCCTGCTGGAGGCTATTGCCAAAGGTAGAACCGGCGCTCCGGAACGTTGCGCAAGCGTTACGATGCCCAGACCGGCCCGGCGTGAAATCCCCTTGGGGATATCGGCTGTCTGGACCACATTTTCGCCGGCTTCAAGGGCCCGTAGCATTTCCAGGAAGCCGG